>NZ_CP075339.1:3003485-3604182 GCF_024399335.1 Leucobacter aridicollis | reverse complement strand
CTACTTCTTCTTGGTGATTCACGGGTACGGCAGGGGTGAGGTTATCCACAGCTAAGTGTACCCATTGGCGCGAAATCTACGCGCTCAACCGCACATTATCCACAGGCAAGGATTGGCCTGTAAGTAACTTCCGAGATGCCAGACTTTGACGAGTCACGAATATGGGCGTAAGGTAAGTACCTTGTATGGGCAGCAGCTCGTTTCTCGCTTGCCCAAAACCGACTTTCCCTGGGTCGTAACCCTGGGGATTCATACCATAAAGTCACGGAGTCCTGAACTATGAGCAAGCGTACCTTCCAGCCCAACAACCGCCGTCGCGCAAAGGTCCACGGTTTCCGTGCACGCATGCGCACCCGTGCAGGCCGTGCGATCATCACTGCGCGCCGTGGCAAGGGCCGCGCGAAGCTTTCCGCGTAGTTTCTGGCCGCTGAGTCATCATGCCTGCTAGGCATAATCGAGTGACTCGTGGCGAGGACTATCGCCGAATTGTCAGAACAGGGAACCGCGTAGGTGGTGCATTGTGCATTACCTACGCGGTTCCTCGTTCTATCGGCGACAATCCAACGGATACCTCCGCTAGATTCGGCTTCATCATCTCGAAAGCAGTGGGAAACGCTGTGACGCGCAACCTCCTTCGGCGAAGGATGAAGTCAGTCACAGAAGAGTTCATCCGTGACGGGGTTAGCGGTGTCGACATCGTCTTCAGAGCACTGCCGAAATCTGCTTCAGCCTCGTTTGATGAGCTGAGACACGAGATGCGACGATCGGTCCGCAGGATCCAGTCCGAGTGATGAAGCGTCTCTTGCTCGAACTCTGGCTACTGCCTCGGAATGGCGCGATAGCCATCATGAAGCTGTACCGACGCGTGATTTCGCCACTCTATGGTGAAGTCTGCAGGTATTATCCATCGTGTTCCCGGTACTCTATGGAGGCGTATCAGCAGCGCGGATTCCTCACCGGACTCGCGTTGACGATCTGGCGGTTACTCCGCTGCAACCCGTTCAGCGCTGGTGGTATCGATGATGTACCTCAGCGCAGGGCCATGTACTTTGACATAAATTCAAGCGGATTCGTCCGCCCCCGCATCCGAAAGGCCTGATCCAGTGAACTTCTTTGAGACAATTCTCTGGCCACTGAGGTGGCTTGTTGAGGTCGTCCTCGTACTCTGGCATCAACTCTTCACCACTCTTGGCATGAGTGCCGAGAGCGGCCTGACGTGGGTGCTTTCGATCATCGGCCTCGTGGTCGTCGTCCGCTCTGCGCTCATCCCAGTTACCGTGCGCCAGATCAAGTCGCAGCGCAGGATGATGGACATCCAGCCTGAGATGAAGAAGATCCAGGCAAAGTACAAGGGCAAGAACGACCAGTTCTCGCGCGAGGCGATGAGTCGCGAGACCATGGCGCTCTACAAGAAGCACGGCACCAATCCGTTCTCGTCGTGCCTCCCGATCCTGATCCAGATGCCAGTCTTCTTCTCGCTCTTCTACGTGCTCCGTAAGGCATCAGAAAACACTGTCGGCATCGGCCTGATGGACCGCGAGCTCACTGACAGCTTTAACCAGGCTTCGATCTTCGGCGCTCCCCTGAAGATGAACTTTACCCAGGGCTGGGAATCTCAAAACTGGGTTGTCGTTGGCCTGCTTGGCTCCATCGTCGTCCTTATGATCGCGTCGCAGTTCTTCACACAACTGCAGATCATGTCGAAGAACGTCTCTGATGAGACCAAGAACTCGCCGATGTACCGCCAGCAGAAGATCCTGCTCTACATCATCCCGTTCGCGTTCCTGTTCTCGGGCGTCACATTCCCGCTCGCACTCAACATCTACTGGATGACCTCGAACATCTGGACGATGGCACAGCAGGGCATCGTTATCAACACCATGCCGAACCCCGGCTCCGAGGCGTGGCGTGCACGCCAGGCTCGACTCAAGGCAAAGGGTAAGCTGACTGAGGACGCACCTGAGGCAAGCAATGAGGCATCGCCGCAGCAACAAGGCCAGCGTCAGCAGCCCATCAGCGCAAAGCGCGCCAAGAAGAAGAAGTGAGGACGGCCGTGACTGAAGAGCGCGAAGTCGTGGAGACCGAGGAGCTGAGCCTCGAAACCCTCGAGGCCGACGGCGATCTCGCCGCCGACTACCTCGAAGGTCTGCTTGATATCGCAGACCTTGACGGAGATCTCGACATCACCGTGGAGAACGGCCGCGCCTACGTTTCGGTCACTGGCGGTGGTGTGAGCATCGATCGCATTGCCGCGCCTGACACCGTTCAGGCCCTGCAAGACCTGACCCGACTCGCGGTTCAGGCGAAGACAGGTCGATTCTCACGCCTCATCATCGACGTGGCCGGATCGCGGGTTGCTCGCGAAGAGCAGCTGACGGGCATGGTCGACGCGGCGATTGCGCAGATTGCGGCTGGCCGCGATGAGGTGCGTCTTGAACCGATGTCCTCCTACGAGCGTAAGCTCGTGCACGACCAGGTCGCTGAGCGCGGATACCACTCAGAGTCGCAGGGCGAAGGCAAAGGCCGGCGTCTCGTTATCCGCGCAGCCTAGATAGGTTTCACGTGAAACAGGACGACGGGGGCCAGAGCGCTCTGCTTGAGACCGAGCCTGCAGCCGCCGCTGAAATGGCTGGCAAGCAGATCGAAACGCTGCGCGCATTCGCTACCGATCTCGCCGCTCGAGGCGAGGAGCTTGGACTCATCGGTCCACTCGAGCTGCCCCGATTGTGGACGCGCCACATTCTCAACAGTGCGGTTCTCGCACCCCTCCTGCGCGAGGGCGGTCGCGTCGCCGACATCGGAACGGGCGGCGGCATGCCTGGCCTTGTCCTTGGCATCATTCGGCCGGACGTCGAAGTGTTTCTTGTTGAACCGATGGAACG
The DNA here is from genome assembly GCF_024399335.1 of Leucobacter aridicollis. Taxonomy (NCBI): domain Bacteria; kingdom Bacillati; phylum Actinomycetota; class Actinomycetes; order Micrococcales; family Microbacteriaceae; genus Leucobacter; species Leucobacter aridicollis. The sequence goes on along the minus strand of NZ_CP075339.1, from coordinate 3,601,300 downwards.
TAGGTGTGTGTGTGGCTGAATGAACAGATCGAGCGCCTCGAGCTTGCGAACACCCATGTGAAGCGCGGACGGGCAGAAGAGTTCCACGGCGCGTTTGAAGCCGACCAGATCACAGCACGGGCAGTGACGGCGCTCAAGAAGCTCGTGCCACTGACAGTCCCACTCCTCCGGGAAGGGGGAGAACTGCTATTCCTCAAGGGTGCTGCGATCCATGACGAGATTGAAGCAGCCCAAAAGGTGTTGCGGCGGCACAAGGTACGCGATATTGAGGTGCTCGAACTTGGCGCAGAGCAACTCGCTGAGAGCACCCGGGTCTTCCGCGCTAAAGTAGGTACTCATGGCTGAGAAACCACTCGTCGCCGACCATCTGGAAGACAAGATCAAGCGCCGCAAGCGACTTGCGAGCACGCCGTCTCCCCTGCCCTCTGAGACTCGAATCATTACGGTCTCAAACCAAAAGGGTGGCGTCGGCAAGACGACAACAACCGTGAATCTCGCCTCTGCCCTCGCGCGGCGCGGCGCGAACGTGCTCGTCATTGATCTTGACCCGCAAGGAAACGCGTCGACGGCCCTCGGCGTCCCTCACCGCCCCGAGATTACGAGCGTGTATGAGGTTCTTCTCGGCGAAGCGTCGATTGAAGAGGCAATTCAAGTCTCGAGCGATCACGACAACCTGATGTGTGTCCCATCGACAATCAATCTTGCCGGGGCTGAGATCGAGCTCGTCTCCCTTGTCGCTCGGGAGCAGCGCCTGCGCACGGCACTCGACGCTTTTTTGAAGGGCTCAACACGCGAGTACCACTATGTCTTCATTGACTGCCCTCCCTCGCTGGGGCTCTTGACAGTGAACGCCTTCGTCGCAGGTGGAGAAGTGTTGATCCCGATCCAGTGCGAATACTACGCACTTGAGGGCCTCAGCCAGCTCCTCGGAAACATTCAGCTGATCCAGAAACACCTGAACCCTGAACTTCGGGTCTCCACGATCCTGCTCACGATGTACGACGCCCGCACGAATCTTGCTCAGGAAGTGGCGAACGAGGTACGTCAGCACTTCCCCGAGGAAGTGCTCGATGCAGTAATTCCCAGATCAGTGCGGATCTCGGAGGCACCAAGCTACGGCCAGACTGTCCACGAGTACGACAGCGGCTCCATCGGAGCCCTCGCGTATCTCGAAGCAGCTGCCGAGGTCGCCGAACGCGGCGCGCCCACGACGAATACTGACAAGGGAGACCAGGGATGACAGCGAAGAAGCGGAGTGGTCTTGGCCGCGGCATTGGCGCTCTGATTCCGCAGTCCCCCAGCGAGGGCGAGCGTCCGGTCGACGTGTTCTTCCCAGCCGCCGGTGCAGCGGCGGCGGCCGCGGCAAACGCTGAGGCAGCTGAGCAGGAGGCGGAGCTCCTCGAAGTTCCCGGAGCGGAGCTGCGTTCGCTGAGCGTCACAGATATCGTTCCGAACAAGCTTCAGCCGCGCACCGAGTTCGACGAAGAGGCACTCGAGGAACTCACTCACTCTGTGCGTGAATTCGGCGTGTTCCAGCCCATCGTTGTCCGCGAGATTTCGCCGAAGCCGCGCTCGGGCGCGAAGTATGAGCTCATCATGGGCGAGCGCCGTCTTCGCGCGTCAAAGCGTGCCGGCCGCGACACTATTCCCGCAATCGTTCGGTCGACAGCTGACGAACACATGCTGCGGGACGCGCTCCTTGAGAACCTGCACCGCGCTCAACTGAACCCACTTGAGGAAGCCTCTGCGTACCAGCAACTGTTGGCCGACTTTGGCATCACCCAAGAGCAGCTTGCCGAGCGTATCGGCCGGTCCCGCCCCCAGATCTCAAATACGATCCGACTCTTGAAGCTGCCAGAACCCGTGCAGACCCGAGTCGCTGCTGGCGTGTTGACTGCCGGGCACGCCCGCGCGATCCTCGCCCTCGACGGAAACGTTCACGCGATGCAGTCGCTGTCGGATCGCATCGTGAATGAGGGGCTCTCGGTGCGCGCAGCCGAAGCCATCGCAAGCGAGACGCCCAAGCAAAAGACGCCGAAGGCGCGTCCAGGCGCCGTGCAGGCGCAGTTGAGCGAGATCGCCGACAGGCTTGGCGATCGGTTTGACACAAGAGTGTCAGTCAAACTTGGCGCCAAGAAGGGGCAGATCGCGATCGAATTCGCGACGATCGCTGACCTCAAGCGCATTCTTGACGAACTCGGAGATCCGGGCTTTAACTAACAGGTTTCGCCGGCGAGGGTTCTCCTGAAAACTCACGCAGGTGAAGGTGTTTGACTGGGGCGATGGAAGACTCAGAACGACAGATTTCAGCGACACGGTTCATTGCTGCGTCGCCCGAGGCGCTCTTTGAGCTCATCGCCGACCCCGCAGCGCAGCCCAGATGGGACGGGAACAACAACCTCTCGAGCGCTGCCCCCGGCCAACGTGTCCGTGCGGTCGGCGACGTGTTTGTGATGACGAATATCGGTGATCGCGTGCGAGAAAACCACGTCGTAGAATTCACCGAGGGACGACTCATCGCGTGGCGGCCCTCCCCCGTCGGTGAATCGGCGCCAGGACATCTCTGGCGGTGGGAACTCGAGCCGACAACTGGTGGAACCCTGGTGCGCCACAGTTACGACTGGTCAGAGCTCACTGATCCGGCCAGATTCGAACGAGCGCGCGCGAACACGCCGGAGACGCTTCGTGCTTCGATCGACAGACTCGCTGAACTCGCCGAGGACACGGCAGCTGCCCACGACTAGGTCGAAACTACTCCCGCAGGCAACAACAAAGGAGGCCCCGGACAGCCGTTAAGCTGTCCGGGGCCTCCCCCGTTGTCACCGTGCTCAGATGATGCCGGTGAGCTCGTTCTCGATCATCTGCTTGGGCATTGCGCCGATGATCTCGTGGACCTCGCTGCCGCCTTTGAAGACCTTCATCGCGGGGATGGAGGTGATGCGGTACTGCGCGGCGAGTGCTGGGTTCTCGTCGACATTGAGCTTGGCGATGAGGATCTTGCCCTCCTGCTCCTGAGCGATCTCAGCGAGTACGGGTGCCACAGCCCGGCAGGGCCCGCACCACGCGGCCCAGAAATCGACGAGAACTGGGATCTCGCTCTGCAGCACGACCTTCTCGAAGGTCTGCTCGTCAACGTTGATTGGCTCGTTCATAGTGAAACTCCTTCTGCTCTGACTGCTGGTTAGCCTGCGACTGGTACGGCGACGCTGGCGTCTTCGACTGCAGCGAGGTACCGCTCGGCGTCAAGCGCCGCGACGGTGCCAGATGCTGCAGCCGTGATTGCCTGGCGGTAGCTCGGATCGATGACGTCACCCGCAGCGAAAACGCCAGGGACCGAAGTGAGCGATGTCCGCCCCTCGACGGCAATGGTGCCTTCGTCGGTGAGGTCGAGCTTGCCGTGCACAAGGTGTGTACGTGGATCGTTTCCGACCGCGATGAACAGTCCCTCGATGGGAAGCTCGCTGACTGAGCCGTCTACTGTGTTGCGCAGGCTGAGTCGGTCTGCCGAACCCTCGCCGTGGATTTCGGTGACCTCGGAGTTCCAGATGAACTCGATCTTCTCGTTGTCGAATGCGCGCTGCTGCATGATCTTCGACGCCTTGAGCGAATCGCGGCGGTGAATGACGTAGACCTTCTTCGCGAATCGAGTGAGGAAGGTTGCCTCCTCCATCGCTGAGTCGCCGCCGCCGACAACCGCGATTGTCTTGTCGCGGAAGAAGAATCCGTCGCAGGTTGCGCACCAGGAGACCCCGTGACCGGAGAGACGCTCCTCGCCCTCAACGCCAAGCTTGCGGTAGGCAGAACCCGTCGCGAAGATGATGGAGCGGGCTTCATGCACGGTACCGGTTGTATCGGTCACGCGCTTGATCTCGCCGGAGAAGTCGACCTCCGCAATATCGTCGTAGACGACCTCCGTGCCAAAACGCTCGGCCTGCTCCTGCATCTTCTGCATGAGATCGGGGCCCTGGATCCCCTCCGGGAAGCCGGGGAAGTTCTCGACCTCAGTCGTGTTCATGAGCTCGCCGCCCATGCTCACCTGGCTCGCGAAAAGCTGCGGCGAGAGTTCAGCTCGCGCAGCGTAGATTGCTGCAGTAAACCCGGCAGGGCCCGAGCCGATAATGATGACCTCGCGCATGATTCTCCTTATGCTGTGCCGTGTGGCTGATAGGCGGTACAACCCATCCTAAAGGCGCACTATTCCCCCGCGCTGAGTGTGCGTCGTCTGCGGATGCTTCGCCAGATCCCGAACCCGAACAGCAGTGCAGCCGCGGAGCCGAGTAGCGCGATCGCGACAGTCTCAACGGCACTGCTGATTGTCACCTCGAGCCGCCCGGTTGACGCGGTGTATTCGCCATCGGTGCTCGTTACCGAGAGCAGCAGCGCGGAGTCGCCGGATGAGACCCGACTTGTTGCCGGAACGAGCACCCGTTCGCTCGAGTCCTCGGGCAGCTGAATGTCGCGAAAGGTGCGTTCGGGAAGGCTGAGCGCAGCGGAAGTGGGTGAGACCTCGAGAGTGACAACGGCGTCGAACGGGAGGGAGTTGCGAAGCTGGATCGGGATCTTGGTTGACCCGCCGACGAGCTGCGCCCGCTTCGTCCCGACGAGCCTGACACCATCGTGGAGTTCTGCGTCGCGCTTCGCGAACTGCCTGGCGACCTCCGGGAAGTCAGCTTCAGGGGCCGAATAGCCTGTTGAGAACAACGTGAGGAGACGCATTCTCTGGTAACTGTCGAGATACTCGGGATTCACGAGAGTGGCGCGCGCTTCGAGCACGCTGGCCTCGTTGTCGACAGCCTCGGCAAGCAGCTCCACCCTCTCTTCGGTTGGAGCCTGAGCCCTCAGCGTTGCGGTGCCCTCGCTCTGAGCGGTGTGCGCGATTGACTTGACCCACCGCTGGGTCGTGAGGTCTGCGAGCACACGTTCGGGGTGTTCGTGTGCCGCAGAGCCGCCCCGGTCGACACCGAGGACAATCCCCTTCACCTCTGAATCAGCTGCGAGCGTCAGGCGCGCAGCTGCCTGGGCCGCGCCAAGCGCCCGCTCGGCATCGGTCGCACCCGCAAGCGCGAGCTGAACACCGGCGTCAAGCTCGGCGTCGGTGACGAGCGCACTCCCACCTTCCCCGAGGCCAGCCCGTGGTCCGCCAGTCAGAGCGACGTTATCTGAGCGCAGAACTGTGAAATCGATCCCTGAGCTGCGCAGCAGATTCAAGGTGCCGGAGCCGACCTGGCCCGGGCCTGGCCAAGCACCTGCGAGACCAGTCGACCATTCGGCAAGCGCCTCGTCAGACGGAGCCTCGGCGCTCTCGTCGGGGCTGTCTGGCTCTCCCTCGCCCTCCGCGTCCTCTACGCTCGGTGTCGCCGCAGGATTCGCAGCTGCGTCGCTGTTCGTTACATCGGGCGCGCCATCAGGGTTCGCTGCATCGACAGTGGGCTCCCACGCGCCGAAGCGCGTGACGAACTCGAAGCCTTCGGGCTGGAGCAGCTCAGTGGCACCAAGGGCCGACTGCGCAGCAGGATCCGCATCGCCGAATTGCAGCATGAATGTCGACAGCGAGGTCGACTCGAGCCGCGCGACAAGATCTCGAGCAGGCTGCGGTGCCTCAGTTCCGTAAGCGCGGACTGCGGCGACGTACCGCGGGTCGATCGCGAGCACGGCCTGCGTGCGCGTCGCGAAATCGACGAGCGCATCGAGGCGAGGCGTTTCGCTGGCGAGCTGGGCCCGCGTCGGCAGTGACTGCACTTTCGTGGACAGAGTGAGTGGAACAACCGACGTCAGGTCGACCGCGGCGTCTGCCTGGTGCGGGCCGCTCCACACAATCGGGGAAAATGCAGACAGGCTCGCAGCCGACCCCGAATCGCTCGCGCGGTATGTCGCGTAGACGGGATAGACGCCATGCCCCGTTGAAGTGAATGAGGGAATATCTGTGAGCGAAACTGTGACCGTCGCGGTCTGCTCCTTTCCGCCGGCGATCGCGTCGATCGCGGCGGTCGCGAGCACCGTGCGCTGCGGGGCTGCGCGTTCGGCGTCGGCGTCGGGGCCTTGCCCCTTTGCGTCGCCGGCCCCGTCTACCGCGCTCGCCTCCGAGTCGAGCGGCGGCGCATCCGCAGTCGCAGCGAGCTCCTCAGGGCGAGGGATCGCCGAGCTCCCGGTCAGGCGGTCACCGATGGCTAACTCCACTGACCCCTCAGGGACGCTCAGCTCGCCCGAGTTTTGCAGCAGCACGGTGAACTTGACCTCGGTCGCGGTGCTCTCAACGATCGGTGTTTCTGGTGCGACGATGAGCCGCAGCTCTGGTTGCTCGACCTCATCACTGTCGACAGCCCCGCCCCCGGGCGGGGTTTCTGCCGCGCGTTCAACGACCGCGGCAAGGGCGGCGGGAGTGCCGCCAGCGAGCAGTGCGGCAACGATCAACGCAGCCGCTACTGCCCTCGGTCGCCGGAGAAGTCGCATGAGTGTAAGTGTAGAGATGTCTGGGCACCGGTACCCTGAGTGGGTGCTTTCTCTTGCCGAATCAATGATCGAACTTCGCCGAATCGCCGAGTCGCGGCCCGTTGCCACCCTTGCGACGGCGTTCGCGGAGGCCGGGTTTGAATTCGCGCTGGTTGGCGGTCCAGTGCGCGACGCGATGTTAGGTCGCCGCGTTACAGACCTCGACTTCACGACTTCGGCGCGACCGGAGCAGACGCGTGCGATCTTGGAGACGCTTACCAACAACATCTGGGACATCGGCCGAGACTTTGGCACGATTGCTGCGCAGATCTTCGGCGAACAGGTGGAGATCACCACCTATCGTGCCGAGACCTACCGCGACGACTCGCGCAAGCCCGAGGTGAGCTTCGGCGACTCCATTGATGGCGACCTTGTTCGACGCGACTTTACAATCAACGCGCTTGCCCTCATGCTTCCTGAGCTTCGGCTTGTCGATGTGTCGGGCGGTGTCGAGGACCTCGTGGCCGGACGCATCGTCACCCCTGCCTCGGCGGAAGCATCGTTCACCGACGATCCGCTCCGAATGCTGCGTGCGGCGAGGTTTGCCTCGCAGCTTGGGTTCGAGGTTGCCGAAGAGACCGAAGCCGCGATGGTGCGGTTTGCTGACAGGCTCGACATCATCTCCGCGGAGCGGGTGCGCGATGAATTCACGAAGCTCCTGCTCACCACCGATCCGGTTCCTGGCATCCGGCTCCTTGTTGACACGGGGCTCGCCGAGCGGTTCCTGCCCGAGCTTGTCGCTCTCGTCACGACGCAGGACGACCATGGCAGGCACAAAGACGTGTATGAGCACAGCTTGACGGTGCTGACTCAGGCCATTGAGCTCGAGCACTCTCGGCACGCGGGTGACTCAGGTCAACCGTTTGTGCCTGACCTCGTTGTGCGTCTCGCAGCGCTGTTGCACGACATCGGCAAGCCAGCGACGAGGCGATTTGAGCACGGCGGTGTCACTTTTCACCACCACGACATTGTCGGCGCGAAGCTGACACGCAAACGCCTGCGTGAGCTGCGTTTCGATAACACGACGATCAAGCGGGTGGCGCGGCTCGTGGAACTTCACCTTCGATTCTTCGGCTACAGCGATCAGCAGTGGACCGACTCGGCGGTGCGCCGCTACGTCAGGGACGCGGGCGGAGAACTCGAACAGCTGCACATCCTCACCCGCGCGGATGTGACGACGCGTAACCGGCGCAAGGCCGAGCGTCTTGAACATGCGTACGACGACATTGAACGTCGTATCGCGGCGCTTGCCGAAGAGGAGCAGCTCGCCGCCGTGCGCCCGGAGCTTGATGGCGCCGCGATCATGCGACTGCTCGAGATTCCGCCTGGCCCCCTCGTGGGCCGCGCGTACTCTTTCCTCCTTGAACTCCGCCTCGACGAGGGGGTCATCGGGGAGGAAGCTGCGGCAGAGAGACTTCTGTCTTGGTATCGGGAACAGACCGAGGGCGCAGAGAGTTAGGGCTAGCGTGACTACAGATCCTGCACAGTGGTTTTCGGGCGCGACACGCGTGATGTTCGTGCACGCTCATCCCGACGACGAGACGATTACGACTGGCGGCACGCTCGCCGCGCTGTCTGAAGCCGGGCGCGAGCCACTCGTTGTCACGCTCACCAGGGGCGAGCGCGGCGAAGTTGTTGACGGCCCACTCGCCCACCTGGCAGGGACAGACGGCCTCGCCCCGCACAGGCAAGCCGAGCTTTCTGCCGCGCTCGCGATGCTCGGGGTCGAACGTCATGCGTTTCTTGGAGTTGCGCCGGCGCGGGCCGAGGGGCTCCAGCCGACGATCTACGAGGATTCAGGGATGGAGTGGCTTGCCTCCGGGCAAGCCGGGCCCAGCGCCGACGCAACCGTTGACGCGCTCACGGTTGTGCCTGCGGTCGAGTCTTTGAACGACCTCTTCGCCGCGGCGAACGAGGCCGGTGCAGGGGCGATTGTGAGCTACGACGACGGGGGTGGCTACGGTCATCCGGACCACGTCCATGCGCACCGGATCGCGCGCGCCGTCGCGATCGCGCTTGATCTTCCGTTCTGGGAGATCGTGACTGACATTGACACGGTCGACGAGCCCGATACTGGGACCGACGGAGGAACAACCGAGGCACACGACGTGGCGCCGTGGCTTGGGAGAAAAGTCGTCGCGCTGCGGGCGTACGCGACTCAGCTGACGGTCGAAGGCGACGAGATCGTCCATGTTGGCGGGCAGCGCCAGGCGATCTCGCCTGTTGAAGCATTCCGGCTCCGACATCCCGGGTAGCCATGTTCGCCGTTCGCGGCGCAGGATGAACGCCCAGCCTGGGCGATTACACTAGACGGTTGGGCCTATTGGCCGCCGGAGAGAGAAATATGGGGTTTCGATGAGTGTGAAGGTTGCCCTCGCGGGAATTGGAAACTGCGTGAGTTCGCTCGTGCAGGGTGTCGAGTACTACCGCGACGCCGCAGATGACGCCGAGGTTCCCGGGCTCATGCACGTTCGCCTCGGCGGGTACCACGTGTCTGATCTTGAGTTCGTTGCGGCATTCGACGTCGACGCAGAGAAGGTCGGAAAAGACCTCTCTGAGGCTATTTGGGCCGGGCGCAACAACACGATCAAGTTCTCGGATGTGCCCCACATTGGCCTCGAGGTGCTCCGCGCTCCGACGTACGACGGCCTTGGCATGTACTACCGCGACGAGGTTGTCGAGTCGACCGCAACACCCGTCGATGTCGCGCAGGCACTGCGCGACTCTGGCGCTGAGGTGCTCGCATGCTATCTGCCAGTCGGCAGCGAGGAAGCAGTGAAGTTTTACGCGCAGGCAGCACTTGAAGCTGGTGTTGCGTTCGTCAACGCCATTCCTGTGTTCGTCGCAAGCGACCCCGAGTGGGCGGCAAAGTTCACCGAGGCAGGGCTGCCAATCGTTGGAGACGATATTAAGAGCCAGGTTGGGGCGACGATCACCCACCGTGTGCTCGCCCGTCTGCTCGAAAGCCGTGGCATCGCGCTTGACCACACCTATCAGCTGAATGTCGGCGGCAACATGGACTTCAAGAACATGCTTGAGCGCAGCCGCCTGCACTCGAAGAAGATCTCGAAGACGCAGGCAGTTACCTCGAACATCTCGGCAGATCTTCCGGCAGAGGACGTCCACGTCGGGCCGAGCGACCATGTGCCGTGGCTTGAGGATCGCAAGTTCGCTTTCGTACGTCTCGAAGGCCGCGGGTTCGGCGATGTGCCGATGATGCTCGAATACAAGCTTGAGGTGTGGGACTCCCCCAACTCGGCAGGCACGATGATCGACGCGATCCGCACCGCGAAGGTCGCACTCGACCGCGGGCACGGCGGACCGGTCGAGGCCGCGTCGGCGTACTTTATGAAGTCCCCGCCGGTGCAGAAGCCTGACGAGGAGGCCCGAGCCGAGCTCGAGGCATTTATCGCCGGCGCCTAGGCAGTATTGGCAGGCTCGGCGCGTACGCCGGCTCGCCCGCTTACCCGGCATACCCGGCCGCCCCGCCTTCCGGCCTGTCCGGCCGAGCTTCCAGAGTTGGCAGTTGTGGTCGCTTGAGCTTGCGCCAAGCGACCACAACTGCCAACACTCGTTGGGAGCTTTGGGAGCTTTGGGAGCTTTGGGAGCGTTGGGCGAGGGTCAGCGCGCGAGCTGCGAGTAGCAGCGCTCAAGCGCCGCGGCGTGCGCTCGCCAGTCGTGACTGACTGCGTGAGCCCGCGCGCTTGCGCCGAGCCGGGCCCGGCGCGCGTCGTCGTGTAGCAGAGTGGCAATCGCAGCGGCCCAGGTAGCTGGATCGCGGTCGCCAAGATGGATCCCGGCAACATCGTGGGGTACTGCCTCAACCAGGCCAGTGTGCCCGGCGGCGACGACCGGTACACCGCAGGCGCCGGCCTCAAGCGCGGTGAGCCCGAATGTTTCCGAGTGGGAGGGCACGAGAACGAGTGTGCTTGAGGCAAGCAATCCCGCGGCGTCTGCCCGAGACTGGGCGGGGAGAAACCTGAAGCGATCCAGAACTCCTTCTCGATCGGCGAGCACGCGCAGATCCGCCGCGTAGCCTTCTGCGCCCGGTGTGGGCTCGCCCGCAATCACCCACTCGGTATGGGCGAAGAGTTCAGGATCGCGCCTCGCCAGCTCCCCCGCAGCCCGAACAGCGAGATCTTGGCCTTTGAGCGGCTGGATTCTGCCAAGCACTGTGATGCGGTGCGGCTCAACGCCCAGCGTGCGATCTCCTCGGAGCGGTTCGAACCCCGCGCTTGCCCGACCCACTGCGCCCTGCGCTCGCGGGCTGAAGAGCCGAGTATCGACGCCGGGGTGCACGACCGAACCGCCGGCGCGTGGCGCCCCGTACCAGTCGATCACCCCACTGAGCTCGCTTTGGCTACCGGCGATGACGAAGCTCGTTTCCGCGAGTAGCCGCTCCCCCGCGAGGCGCGCTTCCGGCTCCGGTGAATCGCCGGCGGCTAGGTTGGCGTTCTTTTGCGCGGCAATCGTGTGGAACGTCACGGCAATTCCTGTTCCGCCCGCCGCCCAGGCTTCACGCGCGGCGATACCGCTGAGCCAGTAGTGCGCATGCACGGCATCGAAGCTGCCCAGGCGGCGGAGCTCGACCGCGAACTCAGATGTCACGCCCGGCATCTCGGCCTTCGACAGCTGTGGCGGGCCCGCTGTGAGGGCGACGAGCGTCACAGGTGCGCCGTGAGAGTCATCGCTCAAGAGCTGATACTCCCCGGCAGCAAGCGCCTCCGTCGCTCGGGTCGCGACGACGACCTCGTGCCCCCGCGCCCCGAGGGCACGGGCGGCTTCTGCGACGACAACGTTCATCCCACCAGCGTCACCAGAGCCGGGAATTTCCGATGGAGACGTGTGCATCGAGATGAGAGCGATCCGCATGGCTCCACTTTAGGGCTGAAGATGGTAGGCTTCTTAGGTTGTCTGTGCGCCGAACATTCGGTTTGGGGCTCAGGCACGATGCAAAAACACCCTCCTGTCACAGAAATCCTGTGGCCGTGAAGTCCGAAGGAGGTGGGTCAGTAATGCATCCTTACGAACTCATGGTGATCCTCGATCCCGGTATCGACGAGCGCACCGTGGCTCCTAGCATGGAGAAGTTCCTCTCCGTCATTACGAACGCGAATGGCGAGATCGAGAACGTCGACATCTGGGGCAAGCGTCGCCTGGCATACGAGATCAACAAGCAGGCCGAGGGCATCTACGTTGTGGTGAACTTCACCGCGACCCCCGAGGCTACCGCTGAGCTCGATCGTCAGCTCGGTATCTCTGAGGCTGTTCTCCGCACGAAGGTGCTCCGCGCAGACGAGCTCATCGCTCAGCGTGCAGCTCAGTCGAAGCGTGACCAGGCTAAGGCAGCTCGCGCTGCTGCGAAGGCGAGTGCATAACTCATGGCCGGAGAGCCGCTGATCACTGTCGTCGGCAACCTTGTTGCCGATCCCGAGCCTCGCGTGAGTCAGGCCGGCAAGTCGTGGGTGACCTTCCGTATCGCCTCGACCCCGCGCGTGCGCGATCGCCAGTCCGGCGACTGGTCGGACGGCGAAGCGCTGTGGCTTGGCTGCCGCGCTTACGGTGAGTACGCCGACAATATTGCGGCTTCGCTCACGAAGGGCATGCGAGTCATTGTGCAGGGTCGCCTGACCCAGCGCAGCTACACCGACAACCAGGGCCAGCAGCGCACCTCACTCGACCTTGAGGTCGAAGAGGTTGGGCCGTCGCTCCGCTTCGCCACCGCACAGGTGACGCGAGGCGCTGCGCGTGGGCAGGTTGGCGGCTTCGGTGGCGCTGGTGGCGGTCAGCCCCAGGGTCAGTCGGGCTGGGCACAGCCCCAGCAGCAGCAGGATAACCCCTGGACCAATTCGGGCCAGGGCGGATCCGCGTCGAACAACTCCTCCGATTTCGGTGGCGGGTTCGACGACGAGCAGCCCTTCTAAGACAGCAATTTTGTTCCGGGCGCGTACCGGGACGCATTACGAAAAGAGACCAACATGGCAGGCAAGTCAAGCGGTGCAAGCCGCAAGCCGGCTCGCGGCAAGAACGCGAAGGCGGCAGCACCCGCAAAGAAGCAGACCGTTGGCGTCATTGATTACAAGGACGTCCAGACGCTTCGCAAGTTCATTTCAGAGCGTGGAAAGATCCGCGCCCGCCGCATCACCGGCGTATCCGTTCAGGAGCAGCGTTTGATCGCGAAGGCAGTGAAGAATGCCCGCGAGATGGCTCTCCTCCCCTACGCCGGTTCCGGCCGCTAAGGAGAGAGCATCATGGCGAAAGTAATTCTCACGCACGAGGTCCGTGGCCTCGGTTCTGCCGGTGACGTCGTAGACGTCAAGACTGGCTACGCTCGCAACTACCTCGTACCGCAGGGCTACGCAGTGCACTGGACCCGCGGTGGCGCGGCTCAGGTTGCACAGCTGCAGGCTGCTCGCGAGGCACGCGCTCTCGCTTCGGTTGAGGACGCGCAGGCACTCAAGGCGTCGCTCGAGGCTGGCAAGATCCGTCTCCACTCCAAGGCTGGGGTTGGCGGGCGACTCTTCGGCGCAATCAAGCCGGCTGCAGTTGCAGCTGCCGTGTCAGAGGCTGGCATTGGCGAGGTCGACAAGCGCAAGATCTCGCTTCCGTCGATCAAGTCGACCGGCGAGTACAAGGCGACGATCCACCTTCACGAGGGTGTCGACGCAGAGGTGACCCTCCAGGTCATCACGCAGCGCTAAGCGTTTTCACGCTCACAAGCGGGGCCGGTTCCATTTTGGAACCGGCCCCGCTTTGTTGTGTGAGGTGAGTTCCCCAGATGCCGAGGTCCGTACACGGCGCCCTGTACGCCTTCTGGCGGCGTTTCTGGTGGTCAGCCCTAGCGGGCCTCTTCTGGGCCGCTGAACGGGCCTTGTGGCGCGCGTTGGCGCCGATGAACGCTTCGTGAACAGCGCGCGTTGCGGTCCACAGCTGCAGCACGCTGCACCTTCCCAATTGGCGGACAGAGTTGTCCACACGCCCGGAGTTCCGGCAACATTCAAGTTGTACTTTAAGGTTGAATAACTTTGATTGTGTGGAAACAATAAACCCCAGATCAGACGGCGGGTTTCGGGAAAAGTCGAGAATCTGTCCACAAGTTATCCCCACTCGTGTGGACAAGTTCTGGCGATTCTTCGTCGCTTCTCCACATGGTTATCCACAGGTGGACAACCCGCGCATTTGAGCCATACGGACACTGCACCTACGGTGAATGTCTGAGGTCTGGTATGTCATCAGAAGGTAACGAGGTTAGGCCTCACCGAAGGAGCAATACAGCTTGTCCATCGCACACCTGGGTATCGCGTCGCCTGACGAAGAACAGCGCGGCGGCGATTACGAGCGCACCCCGCCATACGACCTGCTCGCGGAGCAGAGCGCGATCGGTGGCATGCTGCTGTCCAAGGACGCTGTGGCTGACGTCACTGGTGTGCTGCGCGGCTCAGACTTCTACGTGCCAAAGCACGAAGTTATCTACGAGTCGGTGCTGTCGCTTTACTCCCAGGGCGAGCCGACCGACGTTATCACCGTCACCGACGCGCTTTCAAAGTCTGGCGATCTGCAGCGGGCGGGTGGCGCCGAGTACCTCCACACACTGACGAGCATCGTTCCGACCGCCGCCAACGCGGGTTTCTATGCGGACATCGTGGGCGAGAAGGCGCTCCTTCGCCGCCTCGTCGAGGCCGGTACCCGCATCGTGCAGATGGGATACGCGGGCGAGGGTGAAGCTCTCGACCTTGTGAATGTCGCCCAGTCAGAGATTTATGGCGTCACGGGTGAGTCGCAGAGCGAAGACTACGTGCCGCTCTCGCTCGCAGTGGATGCCGCGATGGAGGAGATCCACAAGGCGACCTCGCAGCCAGACGGCATGCTCGGAGTGCCAACCGGCTTCAGCGAGCTCGATGCGATGACGAATGGTTTTGCCGGCGGCCAGATGATCATCATCGCCGCGCGACCCGCGATGGGTAAGTCAACGCTTGCGCTCGACGTGGCCCGCCACGCCTCCGTGCACGCCCTGGCTCCGACGGTCTTCTTCTCGCTCGAGATGGGTCGCGCCGAGATCGCGATGCGTTTGCTCGCGGCCGAAGCTTCCATCCCGATGCAGACCCTGCGTAAGGGCGCCCTCGACAGCCGCGACTTCCAAAAGCTCGCGGCCACGCAGGCGCGCATCTCAGAGTCGCCGCTGTACATTGACGACAGCCCGAACCTCACGCTCGTTGAGATCCGTGCGAAGTGCCGACGGCTGAAGCAGCAGCACGGCCTCAAGATGGTCGTCATTGACTACCTGCAGCTGCTGTCAAGCGGTAAGAAAGTTGAGAGCCGACAGCAGGAGGTCAGCGAGTTCTCGCGTGCGCTGAAGCTGCTCTCGAAAGAGCTTGACGTCCCGGTCATCGCGCTGTCCCAGCTCAACCGTGCGTCTGAGCAGCGTGCCGACAAGATGCCCGCGATCAGCGACCTTCGCGAGTCGGGCTCGCTCGAGCAAGACGCCGACATGGTGATCCTGCTTCACCGTGAGGCTGCAAGCGACCGCGACCATCCGCGCGCTGGCGAGGCTGACTTCATTCTGGCGAAGCAGCGTAACGGGCCCACCGGCACTGTCACCGTTGCCTTCCAGGGCCACTACTCGCGCTTCCAGGACATGCCCCAGGGAATGTAGCGAGCTCGCTCCCACGATCTTTCGCAGCGAGACAAGATACAATCCACGAGGCAGGGAGGGAGCACAATGTCAATCGCCGAAGGCACCGTATCGCGACCGTCAGGCACGGCACTCCTCCCACCGAAATGGGTACGCGTCCTTCGAGCTGTGCTCTTGCTCACCGTTGGTCTCGTCGTTACTTTCAGCGCGACTTTCCACGAACGATTCGCCTTTGACCTCGCGGTCGTTGTCGCGGCCCTTGTCGCGATCGGGATCGTGCACATTGTCGAGGCGCTTCAGCGTCGCGCGCGCGGCGGCGGCGCCATCGCGGTCGCGCTTGGGACTATCTCGGTTGCCGCGGCGGTCTTTCTCACAGTGCTCAGCACCGAGCTCGCGTTCGCTGTCGTGATTGCGGCCTGGGCACTGGTGACTGCCCTGCTCGAGTTTGTCGCCATGGTCGTGCAGCCGGGAACGCGGCAGGATGCTGCGCTCATTGGGGCGGCAGGCATTCTGCTCGCCGTGACCGTGCTGCTTGCGCGGGGAGACCTCGTCGCCGTGATTGGGTTCTTCGGCGCGTACGCAATCATTGCCGGAGTCTTCCTCGGGATCGCGTCGTTCGACACGCGAACCGCAGCCGACGCCGACCCGCTGAACCAGGGGTCGACTGTCAATGCCTAGGCGGATCTGCACGCCGCCAATGTCCTAGCCGAATCGTAGAAAGCGACCGATGACTAACCCCTCAGACCACACGCCCCAGGAACCGATGAACCCGTCGCGTCGTGATCGCCTCAAGCCCCTCGAACTACTGGGCTTCTCGGGAGTGCTCGCGGTGTTCGCGGGTCTCATCGTCCTCATGGCGTCGCGCTCCATCGTGCTCGCCCTCATCTTTACAGCCATCGCGTTCATCGTGTCGCTGCTGTTCGTGGCCCTGCTCGGCCTCGGCGGCAAGCCCAGCGACGAAGACCTCGAGGCTCGCAAGGACCTGAAGAAGCCCGAGGGCGACTGGCACTAGGCCACACGCTGAGCAGAAATTGGCCCGGGGCGTCTGCGTCTGCGGACACCCCGGGCCTCTGTCTGCGCGGGAGCGGCTAGTCCTCGATCGACTCCGGATCGCTCGGGTCGATCGGCCCGTGATGGTCGAAGTTCGCCTCACCACGCCGCCAATAGCCGCTGATCTGGTACTGCGCGCGGGGGAGCCCGAGCTCGTCGCGGATCACGCGCCGGAGCGGGATGAGGCGGTTCGCATCACCGGCGGCGAACACGAAGGTCTCGTCCGTGATCTCGCTGTCGAGCAGGGCCTGATCGAGGCCACCGAGCGGCTCGCGCACGAGGATTTCGCGTCCGGTTCCCTCGCGGAGGTACTCTTCTACCCAGTCGAGGGCGTCGTAGTCGACGTCGGCGATCACCTCGACCTCAGTGTCCTCGGGCAGCGCGTTGATCCAGCGTACGGTTGCGGGCAGCGCAGTCGGATCAACGAGGCAGAGCAGTGACGCGATGCCCGTCGGAACGCTCTGGGTGCCGCGTGGCCCGACGACGACGATGCGGTCTCCGACCGCTGCGCGCTCCGCCCACGCGGATGCCGGTCCGGGGTCGTCGTGCAGGAAGAAGTCAAGGTCGAAGACGCGCCCTCCGGCTTCATCCCGAACGTTGAGCGGCGTGAAGTCGCGGCCGAACGTCTGGCCGTCGGGCCGGACGATACCGTCCTCGCCGGGGCCAGCCGCGACGGGTGCGACGAGTTCTCCCGTGAAGGGGTGCGGGAAGAAGATCTTCGCGTGGTCGCCGGGCCCCGTCGACTCGAAGTCATACAGGTCGGGCCCGGCGAGCGTCACGCGAGCGATCGCCGGTACTGGCCGCGAGATGGCCTGCACCGTAACTTCGCGTGCGGTAAACCGGTACATCGTGCGTTCGCGTTCAAAGCGTGCCTGCTGACTCATACTTCAACCCTGGCGCAGAGCCGGGACACCGGCAAGCCTCACCGCGTCAGAGGTAGCTGAGAAGTTGTGCCGCGCTGCCGACGTAGCCTGCGGGCGTGAGCGCGAGCAGGCGCTGCTTCGCCTCGTCTCCGATTTCGAGGCCCTGAACGAACACGACGAGCTCGGCCTGGCCGATGCGGCGGCCCCGTGTGAGATCCTTGAGCGCGGCGTACGGGTCGCTGATCGTGGAGCGGCCTGCGGTCACCTCCGCGCGGATCACTGTCTGAATCGCCTCGCCGAGTACCTCCCAGTTCGCGTCGAGATCCGCCGCAAGTACCTCGGGGGCCGCGTCGATCTGTCCGAGCCCCTTGAGGATGTTGTCGAGTGCGAGCACCGAATGCCCGAACGCGACGCCAATGTTGCGCTGCGCCGACGAATCGGTGAGGTCGCGCTGCCAGCGGCTCGTGACGAGCGTCTCTGCGAGCGAGTCGAGCAGCGCGTTGGAGAGCTCCAGGTTGGCCTCGGCGTTCTCGAACCGGATCGGATTGACCTTGTGCGGCATCGTCGAGGAGCCCGTCGCGCCCGCGACGGGGGTCTGGCGGAAGTAGCCGATCGAGATGTAGCTCCACACGTCTGTCGCAAGGTTGTGCAGGATGCGGTTGGCGTGCGCCATGCGCGAGTAGAGCTCGGCCTGCCAGTCGTGTGACTCGATCTGGGTCGTGAGTGGGTTCCAGGTCAGGCCAAGCCCCTCGACGAACTCGCGGGAGATCGTTTCCCAGTCAGCACTCGGGTCTGCAGCGAGGTGCGCTGCGAACGTGCCCGTCGCGCCCGAGAATTTCCCGAGGTACTCGATCTGATCGATCTGGCGCAGCTGGCGGCGGAGCCTGTGTACGAAGACCGCAAGCTCCTTGCCAAGCGTGGTGGGGGTCGCAGGCTGGCCATGCGTGCGGCTCATCATCGCGAGGTCTTTGTAGTTCTGAGCCTGGCGCTCGAGTTCGTCGATGACTGCGACGAACTTCGGGCGCCACACGTCTGCGACAGCCTGCTTGACGGTAAGCGCGTACGAGAGGTTGTTGATGTCTTCACTCGTGCAGCACACGTGGGTGAGCTCTGCGAGGTGACCGAGTCCCTGCGCCTCGAGACGTGCTCGGACGAGATACTCCACGGCCTTCACGTCGTGCTGGGTGGTCTTCTCGGTCTCGGCTAGCTCGTCGATCTCGGCCTGGCCGAAGTTCTGCGCCCACTCGCGCAATGCTGCGAGCTGCGCGTCGCCCATCGGTGTCCCACCGAGTAGCGAGTGCGTGGTCAGGTAGGCGAGCCATTCGACCTCGACGTGTACGCGAGCCTTGTTCAGCCCGGCCTCGGAGAGGGTGTCGCCAAGCCCTTCGACCGCCTTCCGATAGCGTCCGTCGAGGGGGCTGATGGGCTGCGGGGGCAGGCTGGTCATGGGTTCTCCGTTGTGTGAGTTGCGGGTGAACGTACCCGACCATTCTCCCATGAGGGCAACTGTGCACATTTCACGGGATCGCGAATGTGGATAACTATGCACAGATCGAATGACAACGGTGTAATTATCGTTGTGTAATAAGGGTTCGAGCTGTTCAACACCCTGTTGATAAGTCGGTGGATAGGTTGTGGAGTGGTTGTGGATACGGTGTGGAAAACTTCGCGCGGTTTCGTGTGACTCCGTGTCGGAGGGCGCGCCGAACAGCGCCGCGCGACGTTCAATCGCGGGCCTCGAGGTGTCGCCGATGACCCCGTGTCATCAGCGGGGCGGTCGTTAGCGCTTGCGCTTGCGATTCGTGCCGAGCAGACCGTTCATGATGCTCGCGAGCACCGACATCACGATCGCGCCGAGTACACCCCACCAGAAGCCATCGACGTGCAGCCCGAAACCGGCGAGACCGGAGAGCCATGCGATGACCGAGATGAGAATTCCGTTCACGATGAGGCCGAACAGGCCGAGCGTGATGATGTAGAGCGGAATCGACACGATGCGCACGACCTTGCCGAGCGTGCCGTTCACGAGGCCGAACACGAGCGCGACGAGGAGCATCGTGATGATGGGGGAGTACGGGTCGTCATTGATCGGCTCGATCCAGAACCCGCGCGGGCCCGACCCGCCGACGATGAGCGTCGTGAGCCACAGCGCGAACGTGCTGACAAGTACTCGCATGATTGACCGCATGCACCAATTCTTGCAGCAATCGCTGTGCGTCGGCCACTAGCGCCGACGTTGATATATCCCAGTCGGAATGACCCCTCTCACTACACTTGAGCACTATGAGCCAGACCCCAAAGCTCGCCGTTAACATGGTGGATCCAGAGCCGATTCGCTTCCTAGACGCCGAAGGTCGGTACTCCCCGTCAAGCTCCGCAGCAGACTACGCAGCGGAGCTTGACGGCGTTGGTATCGAAGATTTCAAGCAGTGGTACCGCGACATGGTCGAAACCCGTGCGTTCGACACGGAGGCGACCCACCTGCAGCGCCAAGGGCAGCTCGCCCTGTGGGTTCCAAGCATCGGGCAAGAGGGCTGCCAGGTCGGCCTCGCGCACGCCACCGAGCCGCAGGATCACATCTTCCCCGCATACCGCGAGCACACCGTCGCGAAGGTGCGCGGCGTGAGCTTTGTTGAACTGCTGAAACTGTTCCGTGGCTTCACGCACGGCGGGTGGGATGTCACGGATCCCGCGAACGGCAACTTCCACCTGTACACTCTCGTGCTTGCCGCGCAGGCGCAGCACGCGAGCGGATACGCACTTGGGCAGCTGCTCGACGCGAAGCTCCGGGTCGGCACTGCGGCGATGGACGCTGGCGAGCGGGGCATCGCGACAGGCGAAGCGACAATGGCGTTCTACGGCGATGGCACATCGAGCCAGGGCGACGCGAACGAAGCTATGATCTTCGCGGCGAGCTACCAGACCCCGGCGGTCTTCGTTGTCCAAAACAACGGCTGGGCGATCTCGGTGCCGTTCGAGCGGCAGAGCCGTACCCCGCTGTACCGCCGCGCACTCGGTTTCGGCATCCGCGCTGTGCAGATCGACGGCAACGACCCGCTCGCCGCGTACGCCGTCGGCCGCAGGTTCATGCGCCTCGCGCGCGAGGGGGCAGGCCCGGGCTACATCGAGGCACTGACCTACCGGATCGGGGCACACACGACGAGTGACGACCCGACGCGCTACCGTGAGAAGTCGGAACTCGAGGAGTGGCGAGATCGCGACCCGGTCGCGCGCATGGAGGCTTACCTGCGTGAGCAGGGAGTCGACGACGCATTCTTTGCCGAGGTGGCCGAGGTCGCCGATCGAGAGGCGAAGCGCGTGCGCGACGCGATCCTGCAGTTGCCGCCGCCTGACGCCGACTCGATGTTCGCGAACGTGTACACCGAGGCGCACCCGCGCATCGAAGAGCAGCGTGCCTGGCTCGAACGCTACGAATCTTCATTCGAGGCCGGCGAGGAGATTTCAGCATGACCGGTGCAGTAGCAACATCCACGGCGCCCAGCGTCCAGACGCTCACCGAGCGCACGGAGCTGCCGATCGCGCGAGCCATCAACGAGGGCTTGCGGGCCGCGATGGCCGCCGACGAGAAGGTCTTGCTCATGGGCGAGGACATCGGCCCCCTGGGCGGCGTCTTCCGTGTCACCGACAAGCTTCAGGCCGATTTTGGATCGGCGCGCGTGCTCGACACCCCGCTCGCGGAGGCAGGCATCGTCGGCAACGCCATCGGGCTTGCGATGCGCGGCTACCGTCCGGTCATCGAGATCCAGTTCGAAGGCTTCATCTTCCCCGCGTTCAATCAGATCGTGACGCAGCTCGCGAAGATCACGAACCGGCACGACGGCAAGGTGCCGATGCCGATCGTCATTCGCGTCCCGTACGGCGGGCACATCGGCGCCGTCGAGCACCACCAGGAGAGCCCCGAAGCGTACTTCGCGCACACCCCGGGCCTGCGAGTCGTCGCTCCCTCAACGCCAAACGACGCCTACTGGATGATCCAGCAGGCGATCCAGTCGCAGGATCCAGTGCTGTTCTTCGAGCCGAAGGCAAAGTACTGGATGAAGGGTGAGGTCGATCCGACCGCTCCGACCGCGCAGTTGCACGACAGCCGGGTCGCCCGTGAGGGAACCGACTGCACGATCGTCGCGTTCGGCGCAATGGTCACCGCCGCGCTTGAGGCCGCCGAGGTCGCGCGTGCCGAGGGCACGAGCATCGAGGTCGTCGACCTCCGCAGCATCTCGCCAGTCGACTACGCGCCGCTACTCGAGTCAGTGCGGAAGACGGGGCGCCTCGTCGTTGCGCAGGAGGCTTCGGGCAACGTCAGCTTGGGCAGCGAACTCGCCGCGCACGTGGCCGAGCACGCGTTCTACTCGCTCCAGGCGCCCGTGCTACGCGTCTCGGGCTACGACGTGCCGTTCCCGCCTGCCAGGCTCGAGGGAATGTTCCTGCCCGACGCAGACCGTATCCTCGAAGCAGTCGACCGCACGATGCACTACTGACGGTCCGCCGCGGCCGCACCCCTGCCCGCACGTCGGGACGAACACAATTACTGACCACGAAGCAACCCAAAGGAGCCTTCGATGAGCGACATGACGTTCCCCCTTCCCGATGTCGGTGAAGGCCTCACCGAGGCAGAGATTGTCATCTGGCAGGTCGCGCCTGGCGACACGGTCGTGCTCAATCAGGTGATCTGTGAGATCGAGACCGCCAAGTCGCTCGTCGAGTTGCCGTCGCCGTTCACGGGCGTCGTCACGGAGCTCCTCGCCGAGGTGGGGGAGACTGTCCCGGTCGGTCAGCCGATCATGCGCGTGCGGGCCGAGGGCGCAGCGGATCAGGATCCCGGTGCGGACGCGCCGGCGAAGCCCGCCGAGGCTGCTCCCGCGACGCCGGCTGCTCCGGCCCCGTCAGGCGCGTCGGCGAAGCCCGCCGAACCTGGCGCAGCCGCCGACGATGAGGGCGGTGCGGTGCTGGTGGGGTATGGCACCGCCGGCAAGGTCCGTTCGCGACGCCGGAGTGGGGGCGAGCCGCTGCTGTCGACGCCTCCGATTCCAGTCGCCGCTGCGTCGCCGGTGATCGCGAAGCCCCCGATCCGGAAGCTCGCGAAGGATCTCGGCGTCGACCTCACTGAGGTCTCAGGCACGGGAATTGGTGGCGAGATCCTCCGCGACGACGTGGTGCGCCATGGGTCGCAGGCGAGCCTGTTCCGCAACCTTTCAACGCCTGAGGTGCCTGCAGTTCGCGAGGAGCGGATCCCGCTCAAGGGCATGCGCAAGCAGATCGCGAAGGCAATGGTGACGAGCGCGTTCGAGGCGCCCCACGTTGGCGTCTTCACCGACGTCGACGCGACGCGCACGATGGAGTTTGTGCGGCGTCTGAAGACCTCGACAGACTTCGCCGGAATTAAGGTGTCGCCGCTTCTCATCTTCGCGAAGGCGATGCTGTGGGCGATTCGCCGAAACCCCGAAATCAACTCGACTTTCACCGAGACCGAAATCATCCGCCACCACTTCGTGAACCTCGGTATCGCCGCTGCGACCCCGCGCGGGCTCATCGTGCCGAACATCAAGGAGGCCCAGGAGCTCAGCTTGCGGGAGCTCGCCCAGGCCATCGAGCAGCTCACAATCACTGCGCGCGAGGGCCGCACGAAGCCCGAGGAGATGCAACAGGGCACTATCACCCTGACGAACATCGGCGTATTTGGGATGGATTTCGGCACGCCAATCTTGAACCCTGGCGAGGTCGCAATCATGGCGATGGGCACCATCAAGGAAAAGCCTTGGGTTGTCGACGGCCAGGTGCGGCCACGGATGGTGACGACAGTCGGTGGATCGTTCGACCACCGCGTTGTTGACGGCGACGTGATTTCTCGTTTTGTCGCCGACGTCGCCTCGGTGCTCGAGGAGCCTGCGCTGCTGCTTGACTAGTGCTCAGCCGCGAGACTGTGCACGGTGGCGCACCCGATGCGCCTAGGATCGGCTGTACAGCGTGAACACCTGTGCCGCTCCGAAGTGAATTGTGGAGCGCGCCGATCGTGACGGCCATGGCGGCCGAGAGACGAGGAAGCACTATGCAGCTTGAAGAAACTACCGCAGTCATTACCGGTGCGGCATCGGGGTTGGGGGCGGCGACTGCCGCGCTCCTCGCAAGTCGAGGAGCAACCGTCGTCGGCCTCGATCTCGCGGCTTCGATTGAAAAGGCGGGGGAGCCCGCGCCTGGAGTTCGCTACGTCGCTGCCGACGTGACGAGCGAGGAGGATGTCGCTGCAGCGCTGAAGCTGCACGCTGGCGAGCCTCCGATCCGCCTCGTCGTGAACTGCGCGGGCATTGCGCCGGCGAAGCGTATCCTTTCGTCGAAGGGTGTGCACGATCTCGAGACGTTCAAGCGCACGCTTGATATCAATGTCACTGGCACCTTCAACGTGCTGCGCCTCGCGGCCGAGATCATGGCTGAGCAGGACGCGGTTGACGAGTCGGGCCAGCGTGGCCTCATCGTGAACACGGCATCGGTCGCGGCGTACGAGGGACAGATCGGGCAGATTGCGTACGCCGCTTCGAAGGGCGCAGTTGTCGGCATGGGCATCACTGCCGCGCGCGACCTTGCCCGCAACGGCATTCGCGTGAACACGATCGCTCCGGGCATCGTGGCGACGCCTCTGCTCGAAGCGCTTGGCCCGGAAGTCAACGCCTCACTGTCGGCTTCGGTCCCGTTCCCGGCGCGGCTCGCCCGGCCTGACGAGTTCGCGCAGCTTGTCGTGATGATTGCCGAACACGACTACCTGAACGGCGAGACCATCCGCATGGACGGCGCCCTTCGCATGGGACCGAAGTAGCTTTTACCTGATTTTCAGCTCGGTTTGTCGGGGGCGGGTGCTAGGTTTGGGCACAGTTCCAACCGGGGTGCATCAGCACCCGACGAACCTTGGGGGGTGGTAGCGGATGATTCGATTCGATGCTGTCACCAAGACGTATCCCGACGGCACGCGGGCGGTCGGGGAGTTCTCGCTGACAATTCCGTCGCACCAGACGACGGTGTTTGTCGGCTCCTCAGGAAGCGGCAAAACCACGCTGCTGCGCATGGTGAACCGCATGGTCGACCCGACGAGCGGAACTGTGTGGATCGATGACCAAGACGTCTCGGCGACAGACCCTGTCAGACTGCGGCGCTCGATCGGCTACGTGTTGCAGCAGGGCGGGCTGCTTCCGCACCGCTCGGTGCTCGACAATGTGGCGACAGTCGCTGTCTTGAACGGCACCCCGAAGGCAAAAGCACGCGCTCTCGCGAACGAGATGCTCGAACGTGTGGGCTTGAGCGCCGACCTCGGGCGACGTTTTCCGGCGCAGCTCTCGGGCGGGCAGCAGCAACGCGTCGGAGTCGCTCGCGCCCTCGTGCCTGATCCAAACATCTTGCTGATGGACGAGCCGTTTGGGGCGGTCGACCCGATCGTGCGGCGCGAGCTACAGGCTGAGCTCGGCAGACTGCAGCGCGAGCTCGGCAAAACGATTCTGTTCGTGACCCACGACATCGATGAAGCCTTCAGGCTCGGAGATGAGGTCGTTGTGCTGCGCGCTGGTGGCGAGGTCGCCCAGTGCGGTACACCGGCAGATATTCTCGCGAGCCCCGCGGACGATTTCGTACGCAACTTCATCGGAACGGAGACCCCAGACGGGCAACCCGAGGCACGCAAACTCACCACGAGAGAGATCGATGGCAAACGGATCGTGTTTGACACGGCCGGGAGACCACTCGGAGTGATCGAGCAGTGAAGTGGCTCATGCAGAACTGGCCGCAGGTGATTGACCTCGCCTGGGCCCACCTGCAGCTGAGCCTCCCAGCGATCCTGCTCGCGACCCTCATCGCGATCCCGATCGGGCGGCTCGCGTTTAGGTACGGCAAGTTCGGTGGGGCGCTCTCGAGCGTCGCGACGCTGCTGTACGCGATTCCGGCCTTGCCACTGCTGATCATCATCCCAGCGCTTGTCGGGGTTCCCCTGCGATCTGACGCGAACATGATCATCGCCCTCACCCTCTATGGCGTCGCACTGCTTGTCCGGAGCGCAGCTGACGGCTTTGCATCGGTCGACACGACAGTGCGTGACGCCTCGCTCGCGATCGGGTTCTCGCGCATCTCGGTTTTCTGGCGTGTCGACCTGCCGCTCGCGCTTCCGGTCATCCTCGCAGGGGTGCGGGTTGTCGCGGTGTCGACGATCAGCCTCGTCACTGTTGGGGCGTTGATCGGCGTCTCGAGCCTGGGGACGCTCCTCACCGACGGGTTCCAGCGCGGGATATTCGGCGAGGTGCTGACGGGCATTGTCGCGACGATCGTGCTCGCGCTCGTCCTTGACGGGCTGCTGCTGCTGCTCGGCCGCGTGCTCACGCCTTGGCGGAAGGTGGCGGCATGAAGCTCTTCGCGGACGCGTTCGCCTGGCTCGCCGACGGTGCGAACTGGGTGGGCGCCAGCGGCATCCCGGCCCGCATCGGCGAACACCTCTGGGTGTCCGTATTCGCCGTCGGGATCGCGGCACTCATCGCGCTTCCAACTGGGGTGCTCATCGGCCATACTCGACGCGGCGTCGGCGCGATCGGCGCGGTCACGGGGGCCGCCAGGGCGCTGCCGACGCTCGGCGTGCTCACGGTGTGCGCGCTGTGGTTTGGGATCGGACTCTCGGCGCCGCTCATTGCGCTCGTTGTACTCGCGATCCCATCGCTGCTTGCGGGAGCCTACTCTGGCGTGCAGGCGGTTCCAAGTGAGACATCCCAAGCCGCACGTGCAATCGGGATGCGGCCCGCGCAGGTGATTTGGCAGGTCGAGGTGCCGCTGGCACTGCCTGTCATTATTGGCGGAGTACGTGCGGCGGTGCTACAGGTCGTCGCGACGGCGACGCTCGCCGCGTACACGGCTGACGTCGGTCTTGGCAGGTACCTCTTCACCGGCCTGAAGACCCGCGACTACGGGCAGATGCTCGGCGCCGCGCTCCTCGTCATCGCGCTCGCGCTCATCCTCGAGATCCTGCTCGCCACGTTGCAGCGCGCCGCAGCCGCACGTCTGACAGCGCGAGGCACCGCCATGGAAAGCGCAGCTGGGAGCTCGCCCACTGGCCCTGAAACGGCCGACCGACTCGCGCAACACCTGACAGACTGACCCGCCACGAAGTTCACCACCGCAACTGCAACAACCTGATTGGGAGACGAAGATGCACACACCATCACGCACACCACGACGGATCGGAGCGCTCGCCGCGCTCGCACTCGCGGGGGTGACACTGCTTTCCGCGTGCGCGGCAGCCGACCCGCTCGACGAGGGGGAGGGGGCCGGGGGCTCCGGGAGCGACGGTGGCGCAAACCAGACGCTCGTCGTCGGCTCGCAGGACTACTACTCCAACGAGATCGTCGCCGAACTCTACGCGCAAGCACTCGAAGACGGCGGGTTCACGGTTGACCGCCAGCTGCGCATCGGTCAGCGCGAGGTCTACATGCCCGAGATCGAGGCCGGGTCCATCGACGTGTTCCCCGAGTACACGGGCAACCTCTTGCAGTATCTCGACGCCGACGCGACGGCGACTTCGGCCGACGAGGTATACAGCGCCCTCGAGACTGCGCTGCCGGACGGGCTGCGGCTGCTCGCACAGTCCGAGGCCTCCGACCAGGATTCGTATGTCGTGACGAGTGAGTTTGCGAAGCAGCACGATCTCACCGAGATCGGTGACCTCGCTGGCGTTGAGAATCTCACCCTTGGCGGAAACTCCGAACTCGAGAAGCGCCCCTACGGTCCGACAGGACTCAAGGACGTCTACGGTGTCGATGTGTCCTTCACCCCCATTGAAGATTCGGGCGGGCCTCTCACGGTGAAGGCGCTGCGCGACGGCCAGGTGCAGATTGTTGATCTCTACTCGGCCGACCCTGTTTTCGCGGACGGCGACCTCGTGGTGCTCGCCGATCCGGAGGGGCTGTTCCTCGCGTCGCACGTGGTGCCCGTGGTCTCCGACAAGGTGGACGCAGACGCTGCGGCCATCATTGATAAGGTCTCCGCGGCGCTGACCGCAGAGGACCTGCAGCAGCTCGGAGCGAAGTCCGCACAGGACCAGGCGCCGGCCGCGAAGATTGCCGCCGGCTGGCTCAAGGACAATGGCCTCGTCGGCTGACCCGGCCGAACACTTCATTCCCCGCCGCGCTCTCTGTGGATTGGCGCAGTTTGGGCGCCTGAACTACGTCAATCCGTAGCGATAGCTGCTGCTGGGCCGTTGCCAATCAATAACCAACGCGCCAAGAATGTATGCATTCTTGGAACTAAAGAGAACCAGGGGTCGCTTTTTCTCCCGTGAGTGTATACGCTAGCTGATGGCGGCACTGAAGCGTCGTGACCGGAGGTGAGTCGTGCGAGCTAGCGATCGGGCGTATGCGACCCTCCTTGAGGAGATCCAGCGCGGTGCGCTCGCGCCCGGGACCGTTCTCGGTGAGGTTGAGCAGGCGGCCCGCCTCGGCGTGAGCCGTACGCCGGCCCGCGAGGCTATTGGTAGGCTCATCTCGAATGGGCTCGCCGCCCAGCTCTCGCCGCGCGTTACTGTCGTCTCCGACTTTGAAGCCGATGACATCCGGGCACTGTTCGAGGTCAGGCGCGCGCTTGAGGAGAACACCGCGAGGATTGCGGCCGCGAAGGGTGATCCTGCTGTGTTTGGCGAGCTCGCCGATGCGTTTGCGGCGGCCCACCCCGAGAGCGGGGAAGTGGCGGCTGATTCCTATTATGAGCTCATCGCCCGCTTCGATGCCGCGCTCGACGAGGCCGTCGACAACCAGTACTTCACGAGTGCGCTCCGCACGATCCGCACGCACCTCGCCCGCGCCCGACGGCTCGCACGCGACAACCGCGCGAGACTTCAAGCCTCGGTCGCCGAGCACACGCTTATCGCCCGGGCAATCGCAGCCGGCGACGGCGAGCTCGCGGCCCACGCCACACACGTTCACCTGCATAACGCGCTCGCCGCGATTCTTGCGTCGCTCGGTACCTCCGGTGTGAGTGGCGACATCCACAGCACAGCATCACCGTCTGAAGGGACAACACTATGACTGTCATTCACAACGTTCGCGTATACAAGAGCGAAGAGACGCTTGAGCGTGAAGACCAGCTCGCTTGGAAGATCGCCGAGGTCGCCGTCGACCCCGTCGAGGTCGACGCCGACGTGCTCGACATGATCATCAACCGCATCATCGACAACGCCTCGGTCGCCGCAGCTTCGCTCACGCGCGGCCCCATCGTCGCCTCCCGTGCGCAGGCGCTCAGCCACCCTGTCTCCACAGGCGGCAAGGGGGCCTCGGTGTTCGGCCTTGACGCCGAGCGCACGAGCCCCGAGTGGGCGGCCTGGGCGAATGGCGTTGCAGTGCGCGAGCTCGACTACCACGACACGTTCCTCGCGGCCGAGTACTCGCACCCAGGCGACAATATCCCGCCGATCCTCGCTGTCGCGCAGCACGTTGGCAAGGACGGCCGAGCGCTCGTTCGTGCGATCGCAACCGGCTACGAGATCCAGATGGACCTCGTGCGCGCGATCTGCCTGCACAAGCATAAGATCGACCACGTCGCGCACATCGGCCCGTCGGCCGCCGCCGGCATCGGCACGCTGCTCGGCCTCGACACCGAGACGATTTACCAGGCTGTAGCCCAGGGCCTGCACACGACCACCGCGACGCGTCAGTCGCGCAAGGGCGAGATTTCGACCTGGAAGGCGCACGCTCCCGCGTTCGCCGGCAAGATGGCGGTTGAGGCGGTGGATCGCGCGATGCGCGGTCAGACCTCGCCGAGCCCGATCTACGAAGGCGAGGACGGTGTTATCGCCTGGATGCTTGACGGCCCCGACGCGAAGTACGCCGTGCCGCTGCCTGCGAAGGGTGAGCCGAAGCGGGCGATCCTCGACAGCTATACAAAGGAGCACTCGGCCGAGTACCAGGCGCAGGCCTGGATCGACCTCGCCCGCAAGCTGCACGGCGAGCACCCGGAGCTGCTCGACGTCGCGAACGTGAAGAGCGTCGTGCTGCACACGAGCCACCACACGCACTACGTCATCGGCTCGGGCGCGAACGACCCGCAGAAGTACGACCCGAATGCTTCACGTGAAACACTCGACCACTCGATCCCGTACATCTTCGCGGTCGCGCTGCAGGATGGCGGCTGGCACCACGTCGACTCGTACACCCCGGAGCGCGCACACCGCGCCGACACCGTCGAGCTGTGGAACAAGATCACTACGGCCGAGGACGCCGAGTGGACGCGCCGCTACCACTCCGAGGATCCCGACGAGAAGGCGTTCGGCGGCCGCGTCGAGATCGAGCTCGCCGACGGCACAAAGATTGTCGACGAGATCGCTGTCGCAGACGCGCACCCGCTCGGCGCGCGACCGTTCGCCCGCGACAACTACATCGCGAAGTTCCGTCTGCTGGCCGAGCCCGTGCTCGAGCCCGCCGAGATCGAGCGATTCCTCGATCTCGTGCAGCGCCTGCCCGAGCTCTCGGCCGACGAGGTGCGCGAGCTGAACATCGTTGCGAAGGCAGGCGTCATCGACCTCGCCTCCGCCCCGAAGGGACTCTTCTAATGCTGTACTCCAAGACACCGCCGGCCGAGAAGCGCCGGTTGTTCCGCGAGCGGCTCGCTACGGGGGAGCTGCTGCGCTTTCCAGGCGCGTTCAACCCGCTGTCAGCCCGCATGATCGAGCAGAAGGGGTTCGAGGGAGTCTACATCTCGGGCGCAGTGCTCGCCGCTGATCTTGGCCTGCCCGACATTGGCCTCACGACGCTCACCGAGGTCGCCGGCCGCGGCGAGCAGATCGCGCGGATGACGGATCTGCCGGCGATCATCGACGCAGACACCGGCTTCGGCGAGCCGATGAACGTCGCCCGCACGATCCAGGAGCTCGAGAACGCGGGCCTCGCAGGCGCGCACATCGAGGATCAGATCAACCCGAAGCGCTGCGGCCATCTCGATGGCAAGGCAGTCGTTGACGAGGGCACCGCGACCAAGCGCATCCGCGCGGCGCGCGACGCGAGGCGCGACGAGAACTTCCTCATCATGGCGCGCACCGACATTCGCGCGACCGCCGACGGCCCGCACGGCCTCGAGCTCGCGAAGGATCGCGCGAAGGCGCTCGTTGACGCCGGCGCCGACGCGATCTTCCCCGAGGCGATGCGCACGCTCGAGGAGTTCGAAGCGATCCGCGGCGCGGTCGACGTGCCGCTGCTCGCGAACATGACTGAGTTCGGCAAGAGCGAGCTATTCACAACGCAGCAGCTCGCCGACGTCGGCATGAACATCGTGATTTGGCCAGTGTCGATGCTCCGCATCTCGATGGGGGCGACGGGCCGCGCGCTCGACACGATCATCGAGGAGGGCTCGCTGAAGTCCAAGCTCGATGAGATGCAGCATCGCGCTGACCTCTACGACCTGGTTGACTACGAGGGGTACAACCACTTCGACACCAGCGTGTTCAATTTCGAGGTGGAGCGCTAGCCGCGCTCTCACCGCCCGCAGCAGCACAAGCGAAGGAGCTTACCGTGACTGAGAACCAGGCAGCACAGATTCAGAAGGGCCTCGCCGGGGTCGTCGCCGATTTCACGGCGATTTCGAAGGTCAACCCAGAGAGCAATAGCCTGCTGTATCGGGGCTATCCCGTGCAGGAGCTCGCGGCTACGCAGCCATTTGAGGCCGTCGCGTACCTGCTCTGGAACGGCGAGCTGCCGAGCGATGCTCAGCTTGCCGAGTTGCGGGCGGAGGAGCGCAAGCACCGAGCGCTCGCCGCCAACGTCAAGGCAGCGATCGATCTGCTGCCGCTTGCGGCGCACCCGATGGACGAGGTGCGTACGGCGGTCAGCGTCATCGGCGCATCCGACGTGTCGGGGTCAGGATCTGTGCTTGACGCTGCAGGCAGCCCCGAAGAGAACCTGGCCAGGAGCGTGAGGCTCTACGCTGCGCTGCCCGCGATCGTCGCCTACGGCCAGCGGCGCCGACGGGGTGAGGAACTCGTGGAGCCACGCGACGACCTCGACTACGCGGCGAACTTCCTATGGATGACCTTCGGAGAGGAAGCTGACGAGGTCGTCGTCGATGCGTTCAACCGCTCGATGACCCTGTACGCCGAGCACTCGTTCAACGCCTCAACCTTCACTGCGCGCGTCATTACCTCGACGCTGTCTGACCTCTACTCGGCGGTCGTCGGCGCGATCGGAGCGTTGAAGGGGCCGCTCCACGGCGGCGCAAACGAGGCAGTGATGCATATCTTCGACGAGATCGGCGAGGCCGAGAAGGTCACCGCTTGGCTCGACGAGGCGCTCGCCGAAAAGCGAAAGATCATGGGCTTTGGGCACAGGGTCTACAAGCGTGGCGACTCGCGTGTGCCGACGATGAAGGCCGCGCTCGACACGCTCGTTGAGCACTACGACCGGCCTGACGTTGCTGCACTCTACGACGCGCTCGAGGGGGAGTTCGTGTCGCGAAAAGGCATCTACCCGAACCTCGACTACCCGTCGGGCCCCGCGTACAACCTCATCGGATTCGACACCCTCACGTTCACGCCGCTGTTCATCGCCTCGCGCGTGACTGGCTGGACCGCGCACATCATGGAGCAGACGGCGTCGAACGCGCTCATCCGCCCACTGTCGGCCTACAACGGTGTCGACGAGCGCCACATAGACGGATACGTCGCCGACGCTGAGGCCCTCGCCGCGGCGGAGCGCCCGGAGGAGCGGGGCTAGCAGAACACCACAGCCCAACCGGCTGTGCGAGGGGCGAATCAGGTGGGTCGCGCAACAATTTCCACTTTGAGGCATTCCCTCACGTATGATGCGTTTACGAGGAAATCACGCGCTCTACCCGGGCGCTGGGCGGCGCAGCGGCCCGAACGAGATCTCAGGCCGCGAGGCCGAGTTAAGGAGAATCGATGAAGATTGTCGTGCTGGTCAAGGAGGTTCCCGATACATACGGGGATCGCAAACTGAACCTTGAAACCGGAATCGCAGACCGTGCAGCCTCCGACACCGTTCTTGACGAGATCGGCGAGCGCGCGCTTGAGGCGGCACTCTCTTTCGCCGACGCGAACGAAGGTACCGAGGTCGTCGTGCTGACGCTCGCACCCGAAGGGGCGAGCGGCTCGATCCGCAAAGCGCTCGGCATGGGCGCGCACTCGGCGGTGCACGTCGTCGACGAAGCGTTGCTCGGGGCTGACCTCGGCTTGACCGCAGAGGTGCTCGCGAAAGCGATCACTCGTGCGGGTTTCGACCTCGTCATCGCTGGCAACGCTTCAACTGACGGCTCGGGCGGCGCTATCCCCGCGATGCTCGCTGAACACCTGCGCGTGCCGGGCCTCACTGGCCTGAGCGAGGTGGCGATCTCAGCCTCCGCAGTTTCGGGCGTACGCCCTGTTGATGGCGGGCTGCAGAAAGTTTCCGCCGATTTGCCGGCCGTGATCTCGATCACCGAGGCGCTGCCAGAGGCGCGCTTCGCAAACTTCAAGGGCATCATGGCCGCGAAGAAGAAGCCGCTCGAGGTTGTCTCGCTCGCGGATCTTGGCGTCGACGCCGAAGATCCGGCTGCGGCACGCTCGATCATGACCGCCGTAGCCGAGAAGCCTGCCCGAGCCGCGGGCGTGAAGATCGTTGATGAGGGCGATGCAGGCACACAGCTCGCCAACTATCTCATCGAGAACCGACTGGTATAGGGACGAAGGGAAACAGATCATGGCTGAATTTGCACAGGACTCGATCCTTGTCGTCCTCGAACCGCAAGCATCTGGCGGCCTTGAGGACGCCGCCGCAGGCCTGCTCGGTGCTGCTTCGCAGGCGGGTACACCCGTCGCGCTCGTGGTTGGCCCCGAGGCGCTCGCCGCCGATGCGGCTGCACTCGGTGCAACGCGGGTGCTCGTCGCGACACCGACTGATACCGCGACGCTCGGCACGTTTGCCGTCGACGCGCTCCAGGCCGCCGCTGCCCTCGTTGAACCAGACGCCGTGCTGGTCTCGAACTCCGTGAACGGTCGCGACACCGCGGCCCGGTTCGCTGTGCGAAGCAAGTCTGCTCTTGCGGTCGACGCTGTCGGTGTCGCGCGAGACGATCTCGGAGTCGTCGCACAGCACTCGGTCTACGGCGGCGCGTACAACGTCACGTCGGCGCCGACGTTCGGCGCACCCGTTGTCACAATCCGGCAGGGCGCCGTCGACGCGCGCGCCGAGGCTCAGACAGCATCAGCCGAGCCACTCACAGTGACCGACTCGGGCGCACCCGCTGCGCGCATTGACTCGTTCGAAGCCGTGACCGAGGTTTCTTCGCGTCCCGAACTCCGCGGAGCGGCTCGGGTGGTCTCCGGTGGCCGCGGACTCGGCTCGAAAGAGCAGTTCGAGCTCGTCGCGCAGCTCGCTGACGCCCTCGGCGCAGCTGTCGGCGCTTCCCGCGCTGCAGTCGACGCGGGCTTCGTTCCCAGCTCGTACCAGGTCGGACAGACAGGCGTCTCGGTCTCCCCTCAGTTGTACATCGCCCTCGGCATCTCGGGCGCGATCCAGCACCGCGCGGGAATGCAGACAGCAAAAAACATCGTCGCGATCAACAAAGACGGCGATGCGCCGATCTTCGACGTCGCCGACTTCGGCGTTGTCGGCGACGTGTTCACTGTCGTGCCACAGCTCCTCGCAGCCCTCGAAGCTAGGCAGTAGCAGCGATGGCGAGCTACTCCCAGACGATACGGAGCGGGTTGCCCCGCGTCCCAGGGGGCGAGCCCTGGCCGCCCACCGGGGCGCTGGCAGGTGCGCCAGCCGTCGCGCTCGCGCACGAGCCAGTTGGTGCGCAGCCAGCACCGACCCAGCCCGCTCCTACGCAAACTCCCGGCGACGCCTCGACCCCAGTCGAGGCCGCCGAGGCGGTGGCTCCTGTAGTTGCTGACGCTCCGGCCGACCTCGCGACCCCCGCGCCCGCTGCGGCTTCCGCGGCTACGGGAACGGCAACGGCGCTGAGCTCCGTACCGCTCCGCCGCGGACTTCCCCGCGTCGCCGGGGGAGAACCGTGGCCGCCCGAGGGGCTCGCGCCAGCTGGCACGGCGGTGCCGGCCTCCGCGGGTCCTGCTGCGGGCGCTGTGCCCGCTGCAGCGGCTGCCGCACCAGCAACAGCGCCAGTCGCTGAGGCTGTTGCGGCTGTGCCCGCGAGTGCGCTGAGCGCCGCGCCACCCGAGGCTCCAGGCTCTTCGGTTGCCGCCGGTGCTCCTGCCGCCCCTGTCGTGTTCGGTACCACCCCGCTTCGCCGCGGGCTGCCTCGCGTCGCCGGCGGCGACCCTTGGCCGCCAGAGGGCCTCGCGCCCGAGCGCGCAGCCGCCCAGTCTGCCGCCGCGCAGGCGGCGCCGGTGCCCACCGCAGCGCCTGCGGCCACCCCGCCACATGCTGAGACGCCTGTCCCCACTCAGCCCGCAGCTATTCCGGCGCCTGCCGCAGCGAGCGGTACACCCGCGACGGCTGCCCCGGTTCCCGCCCCCGCAACTCAGGCTCCCGCCCCTGCAACTCAGGCTCCGGCCGCTGCAGCTCCGGCGCCCGCTCCGGCGGCTCAGCAGGCCGCGCCGGCACCCGCAGCGAAGCCAGACAAGCCGGTGCGAGAGCCGAAGATGATCGGGTCGCGGTCGCTCTCGCAGTGGGTGAAACTCGGGTCGCTGGGCCTTGTCGGGCTTGTCGCGTTCGCTGGCCTCATAGTGCTTGCAGCACGCGGCGTGACCACGCTTCCCGGAGTTCCAGAGTTCCTTGAGCGGTACCCGGGCGAGTACCATCCGGCGTACGAACCCGACGAGGGTTTCCCCGCATGGGCGCGCTGGACGCACTACCTGAACCTGTTCTTCATGGTGCTGATTGTCCGCACGGGCCTCACGGTGCGCCATCAGCAGAAGCCTGACGCCTTCTTCACGCCGAAGAAGGGCGGCAAGAAGATCTCGATCCATCTGTGGCTGCACACGAGCATCGATCTGCTCTGGCTCGCAAACGGCATCATCTTTGTTGTGCTGTTGTTCGTCACCGGGCACTGGGCGCGCATTGTGCCGACGAGTTGGGAAGTCTTCCCGAACGCGGCATCGGCGATGTTGCAGTACCTCACGCTCGATTGGCCTGTCGAGAACGGTTGGGTGAACTACAACGCGCTACAGCAGATCATGTACTTCGTCATCGTGTTCATCGCGGCACCGGTTGCTGCGCTCACCGGGCTTCGGATGAGCGAGTGGTGGCCAAAGAACAACGAGAAGCTCGACAAGGTCTTCCCGGCTCCGCTTGCGCGGGCGCTGCACTACCCGACGATGCTGTTCTTTGTGTTCTTCGTGATCGTCCACGTGTTCCTGGTACTCACGACGGGTGCGCTGCGGAATCTCAACCATATGTACGCAGGCAATGACGGGGCTGGCTGGTTCGGGTTCTGGATGTTCACGGCAGGTCTCGCGCTCATCGCGATCGCCTGGTTCCTCACGCGACCGCTGCTCGTCGCGCCAATCGCGAACCTGTTCGGCAAGGTCAGCAACCGCTAACCTTGCCGAGCAGCGCTCGCGCACAACGCAGCACCGTATCAGGAGGTATGGCAGTGGATCCCGTTCGCACGACAAGCGATAACCAGCGGAACGCGCTTCGCGCCGGAACGATTCCGCCGATCGAGGAGGTCCGTCCAGGGATCCACGCCATCGCCCTGGATATGCCTGGCATGCAGCCCCCTTACGCGTTCAGCTATGCGATCCTCGCTGGCGATGGTTCGCGTGCGGTGCACGTTGTCGACGCAGGGCTCGACACCGACGCGAACTGGGCGGCGTTTGGCGAGGCGATCGCGTCGCTGGACCGCGAGCTCGCCGATATCGAGACGGTGACCCTCACCCACCTGCACTTTGACCACACCGGCCTTGCGAACCGGATTCGTGAGGCATCGGGCGCCCGGGTGCGCATGCACGCTGACGAAGCAGCGGCGATCCGAGAGGGGCTCCAGTTCTCGGCAGGGCACGATGTTGGCGACATGCTTGGGGAGTGGGGAGTGCCCGAGGAATGGCGGGAGCAGCTCCTCGCCATCGCGAACTCGCGAGCTGATTTCGGTGCGACGGTGGTCGTTGACGACGAGCTCGCCGACGGAGACACGCTTGACCTCGGACGTTACCGCGCCTTCGTGATTCACACGCCCGGCCACACTACTGGCCACATCTGCCTCGCGCTCGAAGACGCCGATGCGGTGTTCACGGGAGACCACGTGCTACCGCTGATCAATCCCGGAGTCGCGCTTGGTGGGAAACGCACCGCGGATCCGCTGGGTGAGTATTACGAGTCGCTTGAGAAGCTCGCGCCGTACGCCGGAGCAGAGGCGTTGCCCGGGCACGGCTTCCGGTTCGCGCCACTCGGATCGCGCTGTGCCGAGATTCGCGAGCATCACGAGGCCCGCACGCGGCAGGCAGCCGAGTGTCTGTCTGCCGAGCCGGGTCTGACCGTTTGGCAGCTCGCCGGTAAGCTCTCGTGGACGGGCGGGTGGGAGAATCTGCCGATCGTCTCTCGCGTCTCAGCGCTCGCCCAGACCGACATGCACTACGCGCGCGTCGTTCGCACAGCAGCCGCGCGCCAGTAAGCCCCATCGCGCGCTAGTCGTGGGTGTGCAGCCGTAGGCTCGGTATGTCGTGGCTTTCTGGTTCGAGCTGCAGCGTGGAGTGTTCAAGGTTGAAGTGCTCGACGAGGCAGGCCTTGAGCTCGTCGAGTACCGCGTGATACCCGCGTTCGCTCCACGAGTCATCAGTAATGGTGACGTGGGCCGAAAACGCCGGGACGCCCGAGGTGATCGTCCACGCGTGCACGTCGTGCACCTCGACGACGCCAGGCACCGCGAGCATATGATCGCGCGCTGCGTTGACATCGAAGTCCTTTGGCGTCGCCTCGAGGAGTACGGAAACAACGTCGCGAAGGAGACTGTAGGCGCGCGGTGCGATGAGCAGCGCAATCGCGATCGACGCAATCTGGTCGACCATCATCCAGCCCGTGACGGCAATGATGATGCCAGCGACGATGACTGCAAGCGAGCCGAGGAGGTCGCCGAGTACCTCGAGATAGGCTCCGCGAACGTTGAGGCTCTCCTTCTGGCCCGAGCGCAAAATAAGCAGGGACACGAGGTTCGCTGCCGCGCCGATCACCGCCGCGATGAGCATTGGTGTCGACTGCACTTCGACCTCGGAACCGAAGCGCGAGATCGCCTGCACGAAGATGACGACGGCGATGACGCCGAGCACGATGCCGTTTGCGAGCGCGGCGAGCACCTCCACCCGGAGATAGCCGTAGGTCCGTTTCGAGTTGGCCGGCAGCGTCGCAATGATGCTCGCGAGCAGGGCGATCGCGACGCCGGTGGCGTCGGTCAGCATGTGGCCGGAGTCGGCAAGGAGCGAGAGCGACTTCGAGATGAAGGCGCCAACAAGCTGCACCAGAAACACGCTGAGTGTGATCGCAAGTACCAGGATCAGGCGTGTGCGGTGCTTGCCCGTCGCCGTCGCTGCGCCCTCGAGCCCGTGCGAATGGCCGGCGTGGCTCTCTCCGCCGCCAGCGGGGGCCGACGGATGGCCGGGGCTAAACTCGGGGTCGCAATTCGGCTCATCCATGCTTCGCATGTTACCTGGCTTCCCTCATCGTGTCGCGGGTCGTATCCACGCCCGGCTAGACGACCGTTGCCTCGTAGCCAGCCTCGTCGACCGCCGCGATCACGGCCGCGACGTCGAGGGGGGTCTCGGACTCGACGCGCAGCAGGCCCGACGTCGCGTTCACCTCGAGGACCCGGGCGCCGGGCACCTCGCCGACCTCCTCGCGTACGTGGTTTTCGCAGTTTCCGCAGGTCATTCCGGTGACAGAGAAATCGATCGTGTGCATGTCACTCACGCTATACCCCGAGGGGGTACTTCGGCAATGTGGGCCGTGATGCGTCCTAGCTCAGCAGCAGGTAGAGCGCGCCGAGGGAGGTACCAGCGATCACTGCCCACTCGAAGGTGCGCTGGCGAATGCGCGCGGCGATCAGGCGCCCGAGGAAGGCGCCGGCGACCACGCCGGGAACGAGTAATAGGTCGAGCTCGAGCGTCGCGGGGGTAATGAGGCCGAGGCTGATTGAAATCGGGAGCTTGGTGAGGTTGATTGCGGCGAAGAACCAGGCGGCGGTGCCGAGGAAGGTCGCCACTGGAAGCCGTGCGGACAGGAAGTAGAGCGACATGACCGGGCCGCCGGCGTTCGCGACCATCGTCGTGAACCCGCCGAGCGTTCCGAACCCGGCGCGCGCGGCGGCGTGAGAGGGCTCGGCGGGATGTGGTTCGGCGGCGCGCGGGTGCCATCGCTGCCACAGCGTCACGCCAATGAGTACGAGCAGGATCGCACCGATGACCCGACGCACCGACCCGTCGTTCGTGAGTGCAAGGAACAGCGCCCCAAGGCCGAGTCCGAGCGCGGCGAATGGGATGAGGCGCAGAAGGGCCCGCCAGTCGGCCTCCCTCCGGTAGCTCACGAGCGCGAATACGTCGCCGACGATGAGGAGCAGGAGCAGCGCCCCCGTCGAGGCCTTCGCTGGCAGCACGGCAGCAAAGATCGCGATGGAGATCGTATTGATCCCTGGCAGCGCTGTCTTCGAGACGCCAACGAGCACCGCTGCGACGAGCAGCAGGCCCCACGCCTGGGGGGCGAGCTCGAACTGCGACGGGGTCATGCCGACACTCTACCGACTGTCGTGTGTCGTGCTCCGACCCGATTGTGGGCCGATGTTGACGGAGTCAGTCTGGACCTCTATGCTAAACATCGACCGGTTGATGTTTCGCTCTGGTGGAGGCAACTCCCGCGGAATATCAACGGACATGAACCCGCAACGAAGCGAAAAGGAGGCGTGCGTGATCGTCGAAATGCGCACCTACGACATCAACCCGGGCATACCGATGGCGGAGTTCCTTGCGAACTACGAGCGCCTCGGTTTACCAGCGCAGAAGCGTATTCTCGAGGGTTTCCTCGGCTATTTCACGACCGAGTTCGGCACGCAGAATCAGGTGCGCCACCTCTGGGCGTTCACCGACCTGAATGACCGTGCAGCGCGGCGGGCGGCGCTCGCCGCAGACCCAGAGTGGCAGGCGTGCATCGACGTCGTTCGACCGATGATCGTCCGCTGGGACAACACAATCATGACGCCGACATCGTTCTCGCCCATCCGTGAGCTGCCGGTCGCCCCGGCTGACGAGCTGACCGCCTTCAATTTTGGCCTCGCCGGCCAGGCAGGAGAACTCGCATGAACCTCTACGACCTGATGCAGCAGCGAGCACAGGCGGCGGGCCCGATCCGGGTCGGTGTCATCGGCGCAGGGAAGTTCGCCTCGATGTTTCTTACCCAGGCCGCCGGGCAACCCGAGTTCCACGTTATCGGTGTCGCCGAGCTCGACCCGGCCCGGGCGGAGGCCTCCCTCGCGCGCACCGGCTGGGACGCCGAGCGCTACGGCCGAATTACCCTTGATGAGGCTCGCGAGAGCGGCCGCACTGCGGTCGTCACCGACTCGATGGAGCTCGTGTCGAGCGAGCACGTCGAGGTCATCCTCGAAGTGACTGGAAATCCGCTCGTCGGCACGAAGCACGCCCTCGCCGCAATCGAGCACGGCAAGCACATCATCATGGTGAATGTCGAAGCGGATTGCATGGTCGGCCCGATCCTCAAGGAGAAGGCAGACGCCGCTGGCGTCGTCTACTCAATGGCCTATGGCGACCAGCCCGCGCTTATTTCCGAGATGGTCGACTGGTGCCGCACCGTCGGCTACGAGGTTGTCGCCGCGGGCAAGGGCACCAAGTACCTTCCCGAGTATGAGGAGTCGACGCCCGAGACCGTATGGGGCTACTACGGCCTCACCGAGGAGCAGGCGCAGGCCGGCGGGATGAACCCACAGATGTTCAACTCGTTCATCGACGGCACGAAGTCAGCCATCG
Source organism: Leucobacter aridicollis (assembly GCF_024399335.1). Classification (NCBI taxonomy): domain Bacteria; kingdom Bacillati; phylum Actinomycetota; class Actinomycetes; order Micrococcales; family Microbacteriaceae; genus Leucobacter; species Leucobacter aridicollis. Next base: position 3,561,330 of record NZ_CP075339.1, on the reverse strand, counting down.
AGATGGCGGCCGTCGCAAACGCCACCGGACTCGTCCCCGATGCCGACGGGCTGCGGTTCCCGCCAGTGAGCGTCGACGACCTCTCGAGTGAACTCATCCCCGCCGATCGCGGTGGAGTGCTGCGGCAGAGCGGAACTGTTGAGGTCGTCTCGAGCCTCGAGCGTGATGGCAGCGAGATTGCGCGCGACCTGCGCTGGGGCGTATACGTCACGTTCAAGGCGCGGACCGAATATGCGGCAGCGTGCTTCACCGAGTACGGCGTGATCACCGACCCGAGTGGTGAGTTCGCATCCCTGTATCGGCCGTACCACATGATCGGCATGGAACTCGGGGTGAGCATCGCCTCCGCCGTGCTGCGCGGAGAGGCGACTGGCGCTCCGAAGGCGTTCATCGGCGACGTCATCAGCGTGGCCAAGCGCGACCTCGCCCCTGGAGACGTGCTCGACGGCGAGGGCGGCTACACGGTGCGCGGTGCGCTCACGAGCGCCGAGCGATCCCTCGACGGGCGCTGCCTGCCGATGGGGCTCGCGCATGGAGCGAAGGTCGTTCGCGCGGTCGCGAAGGGCCAGCCAGTCAGCTGGGACGACGTCGAACTCCCCGCCGACACGATCGCGGTCGAGGTGCGCCGCGAACTCGAAGCCAGGGCACGCGAGGCCCGATCCACCGCGGCCGCCTAGGCCGTCAGCCACATCTCACGAAGGAGTGAGTCTTGACCGAAACCACTACCACTGGGCCGCTCAAGCGACTCGGGAAGCTCGTCGGAAGCGTGCCTGGCGCGCTCATGATCTACCCGCTGTTTCTCGGCGCCATTATTAACACCTTCTTCCCCGAACTACTCGACATCGGCAGCTTCACGACGGCGCTCTTCCGCGACGGCGTCGGCGCCCTCCTTGGGCTGTTCTTCTTCTGTATGGGCGCGCAGCTCGACTTTCGGCAGGGAGCCGTGACGCTCGAGAAGGGCGTCGTCGTGCTCACCGCAAAGGTCGGCGTCGGCATCGCGATCGGCCTCGGCGTGGCGTTCCTTGTCCCCGGCGGCGTGCTCTGGGGGCTCACTCCGCTCGCGCTCATTGCGGCGATCACGAACTCGAACTCGACCCTGTACGTCGCGCTCACGAAGCAGTTCGGCAACCTTAGCGACCGCGGCGCAGTGTCGGTGCTGTCGATCAACGACGGCCCGTTCATCACGCTCATCGCGCTTGGAGCTGCTGGCCTCGCGTCGTTCCCTGCCGAGATGCTCGTCGGGATCCTGCTCCCGCTCGTCATCGGATTCATCGTCGGCAACGTGAGCCCCACCGCCCGCAACTTCCTGAAGCCAGGCGAGCTGCTCCTCATCCCGTTCCTCGGTTTCATCGTCGGCCGCGGTATCGACTTCGCGGCGCTGCCGCAGTCGGGCCTGCAGGGCGTGCTCCTTGGCCTCTTCTCGCTCACAATTGTCGCCGCCGCGAGCATGGGGCTGCTGTACCTCGTGCATGTGCTGCGTGGCCGCCCGAAGCGCGCCCGCAACGTCATCGCCGGTGCGGCCGAGTCAACGACCGCTGGCAATGCGATCGCGACACCGGCGGCAGTTGCGCTCGTCGACCCGAGCTACGAGTCGATCCAGGCGATCGCGACATCGCAGATCGCCGCCGCCGTCATCACCACCGCGATCCTCGTCCCCTTCCTTGTTGCTTGGGTCTCCAAGTGGCAGCTGAAGCGCGGCACGTCGCCGCAGGCCGAGGACGAATGGAACTTCCGAAGGCACACGGAAGACACCCACACATCGGGCGCGAACGCCGCGGCCGACGAACGAAAGGTAATGAGTTGAACGAGAAGCTCCGCCATAAGCTCGCAGCAGGGGAGACCGCATTTGGTCTCTGGGTGACCTCCGAGGCGTCCGCGGTGACCGAGGTTGCTGGGATGCTCGGGATCGACTGGATCTGCATCGACATGGAGCACGGCTACCTGAACTTCAAAGACATTCAGGGCCACCTGCAGGCCGCGCGCGGCACAGACATGACCGTGCTTGTTCGCCCGCCATCGCAAGATCTCGAGCCGATCAAGCGGGCGCTCGACGTCGGCGCGCACGGCATCGTGCTGCCCCTCGTCGACAGCGCAGACGAGGTGAAGGCCGCATACGACCACTTCTACTACCCGCCCATCGGGCGCCGCGGCATCGGTGGTGAGCGGTCGGTGAAATGGGGTCTGGATCTCGAGAACTACGTGAAGACAGCGAACGACGAGCTGCTCTTCATTCCGATGATCGAGACGCAGAAATCGTACGACAACCTTGACGAGATTCTCGGCGTCGACGGCATCGAGGCGATCTTCCTCGGTCCCGGCGACATGTCGGCGAGCCGCGGTGCGGTCGGAGAGTGGGAAGGCCCTGGCGTCACCGAAATCAACCTCGACATCCTGCGCCGAGCGAAGGAAAGGGGGATTGGCTCAGGCATCGTGGCCCGTCACACAGACGAGGCAATCCAGCGCCGAGACCAGGGATTCGGCATGGTCTCGCTCGGCTCAGACATCGGCCTCATGATCCGCCAGATCAAGCAGATGGCCGGCGAGCTCGGCAAGGACACCGTCGGGCACCGCTGGTTCTAGCCGCCCCTTTCGCGCACCCGGGAGTGATCTCCGGTGTCAGGATAGATACAGGCCGCACCCCCGCTTGGGTGCGGCCTGTATCATCGCTCCAAGAACGAAGTGGCGGCTCGGCGCGGGGCGTCACGCATGAGGAAGGGTGATTGCTCTGTCTGATCCTGTCTTTCCCGCGGTAGGTGATGCTCGCCGTACCTCGGTCGCCGACATCGTTCAGCACGTCGTGCAGAGCACCGTGAGCCTGGGCATGAAGCCCGGCGACAAGCTGCCCCCTGAGCGCAGACTCGTTGAGCTCCTTGGCGTTGGCCGGTCGCCGCTACGCGAGGCGCTCAAGTGCCTCGACATCATCGGCTTCATCGACATCCGCCCCGGCGACGGCACCTATCTCTCGACCGCCCCGAGCAGTATCCTGCCGCAGGTGGTGTCGTGGGGCGTGCTGCTCGGCACCCGCGAGGCAGACGAACTCATCGAAGCGCGGTACTACACCGAGGTTGCGCTTGCCGGTCTCGCGGCTGAGCGCCGGAGCGACGCGGACCTCACGGAACTTGAAGGACTGCTCGTCAGGATGGAGAGCGCGGAGAACCCTGAAGCATTCGCGAGTGCCGACAACGCGTTCCACCTCGCCATTGCGAGGGCGGCTGCGAACTCCGCTCTCTCAGCGATCCTCCTGAACATCAAGTCGCTGCTCGCGGTCTGGGTTGTCCGCGTCGTCGAGCGCGCGCAGGGGAACGACGCGCTCATTGCGCAACACCGGGCGGTGTTTGAGGCGATCCGCGCGGGAGATGCGCAGGCTGCTGGCGAGACGATGGGCGCCCACATTCACGAGGTCACCGACATGCTGCGGGCGACGCTCGGTGACGCGGCCGCCTAACTCAGGCGCCGAGCGCGCCTAGAACGCGGTGAGCTGCTCCGCGAGAGCGAGGAGCTGCGCCTCGCTGCCCTGCCGACCGATGAGCTGCACCCCGACCGGGAGGCCGGTACTGTCGACGGTGATGGGAACCGCGATGGCTGGCAAGCCCGCTACGTTGACCATTGAGGTGAACGGCGTCAGCTGGCACTGTCGCTTATAGTCTTCGGAGCCCGGGAGCGAGGAGAACTCGCCGATGCGGGGCGGCGCCATCGCAAGCCCGGGAGTCAAGACAATGTCGGTCCGACCCCAGAGCTCGCGAGCCTCGCGACCGAAGCCGCGAAGTCGCGCAGCGCTCTCCTTGTGCTGCGGCAGTGAGCGCGACAGCGCGCGCTCACGCATTTCGCGCGTGATCGGAGCGAGCAGTTCAACCTGGTCGGGCGTCAGGTCGATGAGCGAGAGACTCGCGATCCAACCCTCCGAAAAGAAGTCGAAGTACTCCGGGTCGTAGACGAAGTCGGCCTGGTCGACACCGTGCCCGAGCGCCTGAAGCCGGGCAGCTGCCTCCTCGAACGCGCGAAGGGCGTCGGCCGAGACTGTGATGTCGAGCGCTGGCGCAAACGGGGATGATGTGCTCGCGGCCACGGTGAGCCCCCTGACGTCGTCTGAGCGCAGCACTGCTAGCTCGTAGCTCCCCCTGGCAGCTTCGGCGACCATTGCGTCCATGAGAATCGCCGCATCAAGCGGGGTGCGCGCGAGCGGGCCCGAGACTGTGAGAATGGGGGCGCCAAAGACATCTTCGTAGCCGTTCGTGACGTCTCCGGGCACCGCCCCGAGCCCTGGCTTCAGGCCGATGAGACCGCACGCGAGCGCTGGGATCCGGATCGACCCGCCGCCGTCGGTTCCAGGCGCGACGGGCAGCACACCAGCGGCAACTGCCGCAGCACTGCCGCCGCTCGACCCGCCGGGGGTGCGCTCGAGGTCATGCGGATTGCGAGCTGGAGGTGCGATGAGGTTCTCGGAGTAGCAGTTGAGGCCGAACTCAGGCACCTGGGTCTTGCCGAGTGAGATCGTGCCCGCGGCGCGAAGCCCAGCTACGACTGGATGATCGGCAGCTGCGAGCTGGGGCGGCCTGATGGCGGTGCCGAACGATGTCTTCGCGCCGGCGACGTCAACGATGTCCTTGTGTGCGATCGGCACCCCGAGCAGCGGCTGCCGCGTACTTCCCGCCGCGCCCTCGTCGGCGCCGGCCGTCCGCTTAGCGTGCAGGCTGACATCGGCCGCACGAGCTTCGAGGAGCGCCTCGTCGGCCGTCACCGCGATGAACGCCCCCAGGTCTGCGCGCTCACTGATCCGTCCAAGGTAGTACTCGGCGGCCTCGACCGCGATGACCTCACCTCGACGGAGCGCGTCGCGGAGCGCGACGGCGGATTCGAAGGGTCCAGGCGACGGCGCGAGGGGTTCCATGCTCCGATCGTACGCGGCGCGGGGAATTACTGCACGATGAGTTCGTGCCCGAAACCGGTGCCCTCGCGCCAGACATCGAGGTCGTAGGTGTGGCGGCCGTCGCCGATGTCGAGCGTTGCCGAGACCCCCTCCCGTTGGATGCCTGGGCTCGAGGACATTGCAACCGCGTCGGCTGGCGACAGGAGCCCAATGACGAGCACATCGTCGCCAGTTATCAGCGCATAGGCAGTGACACCGTCCGGCGTGACCTCCAGAACCTCGAGGGTATCCATGCGTGGAGTGTCGTTGGCAAGCACACCGACGAGGAGGCCGGAGGGCGCGAGCAGGCGCTCGCGAATGTTCTCGATTGCGGTAGCGTGCGCGACATCGACGGCGTGCGCTTGGGCCTGAGCGCGCAGCTGAACTATTGCGCCGCCGCCGAGCAGGAGTGACCCGAGCACTGCAGCGGTCATTGCCGCCGCTGGGGCGAGGCGTCTGCGCGTCGTTGCCATCGGTGTTGTCCCGTCACTTCGCGGTAAAGGTGTGCTCGAACTCGTCGCCGGTGCCCACCCGGCGGACCGAGAGTTCGTAGTTTCTGGTCGACTCGTCGCCAGGGATCATTGCCTGCAGGCTGTTTTGCCTGAGCCCTGCAGGGCTGACGCTTGAGGCGCCTCCCTTCGCCGGGTACACGCCGATGCCGAGAGCATCTTTCGTGGTGAGGAAGGCGACTGCAACGACGCCCTCATCTGTCTGCTCAAGCACGGTGAGGGTCTCTGGGCGCAACTCGCCGGCCTCGGCCTGAATTGTGGCACCCGACAGCGATTCATTGATGAACTCGACCACCCGCTCTGACGGCTTTGAGCTGACACCGGGGCTCGCGGTGGCAACCTGGAACACGAAACCAGCGAGGAGCGCGAGCGAACCGAGGATGGCGAGAGTCATGGCGACCGCCGGCCCGATCCGGCGCCGTGAACTTTGGGGTAGTGACACGTCCGCTCCTCTACACGATGGTGGGTACGGCCATGCTAGCCCCGGGGGTGACGGGGGAGTCAAGAAGGTATGAGGTTCGAGTAGAGTGGCGCGCGAATTGCGTGGCGGAACTTGTGGATGCCGAGAAACCTGCTTGGACGCACGTCAACTGTAGGAGCTCTTGCGTGGCAGGCGGTCGTGGGTTGTCTCGGCGCGTGCAATTAGCGAACATGACCTGACGAAAGTTGACAACATTTGTCTGCGTGGGCGTATAGTTGCGATCGTTGGGGGAAAGCCGGTCACGGCTTTCCCCCTTTTGCGTAGGTGGTCGTCTCTGGCGACTCCGAATGAGCGGTGACGGAGGGCGGCAATGGCTGATATTCAGTTCGACGAATCGACCGCCAACCGACTCGCGCGTACGTTTCGTGACGTGTCGACGATGCTGCATCGTGCAGGGTGGGAAAGATCACTCGCCATTAATGACGCGTGCATGGAGTTCAAAGGCGGTTATGCGAAGCGGTTTACTGACGCGTGCGGCATTGAGTCGGCGGATCGAGGAAGCCTGTCGGGGAAGCTCGAGGATCTCGCCGAAGCGACCGATAGGGCGATTGCTGCCGCAGTGAAGGAGCGGGAGCGGATTGCCGCGCACGAGGAGTGGCGGGCCAAAGTGGAGGCCGCGGAACTTGTTCGGAGCCAAGACGCGCTTGGTGCGCTCGGCGTGACGACGTTTGATACATTCGTGGGGCTTGAACCCGACACGATGCCTGTCAGCCCGCCGCCGATCACTGCCGTGTTCGGCCCGAGATCGCGTGGTCGGTACGCTGGCGGGGCAGGATCGGGCGGGACGACGTCTGCTGATCCGGTAGCGCTTCGCGGGTTTGCCGCGCGGTCGCAGTTGGTCACCCGGAATATGCGCGACGGGCTTTCTGCGCTGCAGATGGCCGTGGCAGCCTATGCGAACTCGTGTTCGTGGGCGCCGGCTTCGGTCGCGACCCTATTGACAGGGTTCTCTCGCTTCGTTGATGAGAACGTGTCGGATGAGCGGTGGATCTCGTCGATTGCGGCGGCGTTCGAGAGCGCGGGGAGCGGGACACTTGGCGACTTCGACATCATGCTCGCGCTTGGCGCTGACAACCCTGGCGTGTTCACTGATGCGCTGTTTGATCCAAAGCTGTCGCCCGCCGAGGTCGCGCAGATATGGGCGCTTCTTGCTGCTTCGAAGGGGTTCAACCTTGAGCGTCTCATTGAGCGGTACTCGTTTGAGCTTGCGTGTCTGGATGGGATCCCGTTTTGGGTGATGGACAAGGCTGGGCGGCATGCGCTGGAGTGGGCGCTCGACGAGGAACACCCTGAAAACCCCGCCGCGGCGTACGCGCGGATGGGGTTCGAACCGGGGGAGCGTTCTCTTGCGGAGTTTGAGAAGGACCTCCTTGCGATACAGACCGGGCTCTCACGCGCTGAAGGGCTTCTCGGCGGCGGCACCGCAGGGGCCATCGTGCAGTTGGTGGCGTTTGGCAGGCATGACGGCGGCGTCTCCGCGGGCATATCGATGGGAAACCTCGACACGGCCACTAACGTCGGTGTGCTTGCTTCTGGCATGGATTCCGAGGTGCAGGGAATCAGCGACCCGCTTCGCGGCTTCAACGAGATACTGAGTCGCGAGCCGGGCTATGCGATGGTGACCTGGATGGGATATCAATCCCCCGGTTTGCCTACTGAGTGGCTCCAACGACGTGCAGACAAAGGTGGGGCGTACCTCTCGAGTTTCTTGGACGGGATTGCCGCTCAGCGCGCGAACAACCCGATTGATCGGCTTGTGGTCATTGGGCATTCTTACGGCACTAACGTTGCTGCGGAGGCGCTCAAGACCACGAAAGCAGATGTGCACGCCTACGTTGCTGTCGGTTCAGCGGGGTTGAAACCGGGGACCTCGGCAAGAGACCTCGGCGTCAGTGAGATATACGCGACTGTCTCCGAGCGGGACCCTGTGGCAGGAATCGGGCAAGCTACGGGAGCTCGGGTCTTTACTCCGGCGGATGAGCTTGGAGGGATCAGGTTCACAGGACGCGTAGACCCATTGGACCTCGACGGCGCGGTCGAGTTTCCGTCAGGTGGCAACGGCGGTGGTTTGGCGGTCACAAAGCACAACATCGGCACATTTGCAGAGGGCGAAGCTCTCGACCCCTTGGCCCCGAACGTCGGCTACTTTCATCCAGACTCAAGTACCATTTTCCAGCTCAAAAGGGTGATGAAAGGCGATATCCAACAGTGATACGAAGACCAATCTTGATCGCGTTGGTGCTCACAATCGCGATGGGGACGTCAGGTTGTGGGGCGCCACCAGAACCTGTACTTGATGGAGGGGGAGTGGCGATGGAAGCTGCCTTTGCGCGATCACTTGAGGAGCAGTATGCGGCGGCTGCGCGGCGATATTCCGAGGTTAGCGAGCTTCTGGCCGAAGTGCAGAATGGCTATTTCGTTGATGAGTGGGAAGACAGTGGTGTTGGGGCAGACTTTGTGCCTATGGGAGGAGAGGGATTCGCCCCATTTATGTCGGGCGCAAGCAATGACAATAGTTACGTGTTCAGGTTGCATCGCTACCATGCCGTCGAGGGCAGCCTTGAAGCACTGATTCAACGTGTTGCGGATGATTGGCGTGAGCGCGGATGGGAAACCAAAGTCTCCGGTCCCTTTGCTGGCTACAGTCGGGTGGCGACCGTTACTCCTGGGGGGTTCTCGCTAACAGCCCAAGAAGACGACGGTATGTTGACACTTATTGCGAGTTCCCCGGCCTATTGGGGCGACCCTGATGCTCTCGCTGCGGCGGTTATTGAGCGCGGGGAGGCGGAGTCTGCCGCTGGTGTTCATGGGAGTAAGTACGCGCGTGTCGATGGTTTTGCCCGGCTGCTGCCTGGCACGTATCGCCCGTTCCCGGCGTGGGATGCGCTTGAGAAGTATCCGCCCGTGACCGAGTAGGCGAGGTCGTGTCTGTAGTGAGGCGTGCTGGGCTCAGCCTTGCCCTGGCGTTTCTTGCCGCGGTGGTCTTGGCAGGGTGTGGTGCAGGTGAGGGTGCGCGAGATGGCGCTGGGATGACTGAAGAGGAATCCCTTGGGAGGTCGCTTGAGGTTCAGTATGCGCTTGCTGGCGAACGCTACGTTGCGCTGTATGAGCGGGTGACTGCGATGCAGCAGGACATCTATGCCGGAGAGTGGCGGGCGAGCAGTGTCGATTCTGGGGTGATCCCGGGGTCGGGGTTTGCCCTGGGGGGTGAATTGGTGGGCGATACGCGGGATAACAGCTATTACTACAGCATCTTTCGGCGATACTCGTATGACGATGTGACGCATGTGACGCTCGAGGAAATCAGGCAGATGTGGGCCCAGCGTGGTTGGGATGTCGCGCAAGAGCCCATGTCTTCCGAGAACACGCGCTTGACTGTCACTGACCCTGATGGATACTGGTATGAGATCCGTGACTACAACGACGGGGAACTCTATCTCTCAGTACTTTCACCTGTGTACTGGGGGGCGCTCCGGAAGACAAATGATGCGATCCATGAACGCTTGGATGCTGAGGATGCGGCGCGTGCGCATGGTGACACGTTTGATGCGGCTGAGGACAAGTTCGTGCATCTGCTGCCCGGGGTGTATCGTCCGTTCCCTGCGTGGGATGCGCTTGAGAAGTATCCGCCCGTGACCGAGTAAGCGAAGCCCGACAAGCGCGCAAAAGTCGACTGCATGCTTGCCGACAACCCCGAGCTGGGCGACCGAGCCGGCGCCCCGGCACGCCACCTTGTTGCGAACCGTTCTCATTCGCACATAGAATGAGACTCGTTCTCATTTAGAAGGTGTTGTATGTCCAAGCTCTCACACTCCCGTCGCGGAGTAATCGTTGTCCCGGCGCTCGCCGCAGTCCTCGCGCTCAGCGCATGCACTCCCGCGGCTGAGGGGGCGAACAGCGACACCCTGGCCGTCGTCGCAACCACGACACAGCTTGCTGACTTCGCCAGCCAGATCGGCGGCGACGACATCTCGCTGACGAGCCTGCTCCAGCCGGGTGCGTCAGCTCACCACTTCGACCCGTCTCCCAAGGAGCTCGTTGCCATGAGCCAGGCAGACGTGCTGATTGTGAACGGTGCAGAACTTGAAGGCTTCATCGATTCGGCAATCGAAGCGTCGGGCTTTAGCGGTGAGCTTGTCACTGCCTCCGACGGCATCGACCTCGCTGAAGCGAAAGCGATCACCGCCGAGGGCGAGCGCGAGGCGGAGACCGGCGAGACGCCTGAGCACGATCACGACCACGACCACGCCGATCACGAAGCCGCAGATGGGGCTGTAGGCGAAGCCGACCATGACCACGCCGACGAGGAGGCAGGCCACGAGGGGCACGACCACGGCGATGAAGAAGCTGGGCATGACGGGCACGATCACGGCGACGTGAACCCGCACCTCTGGACATCTCCGCGGTACGCGAGCGGCATGGCAGCCGAGGTCGCGCGTGGGCTCGCCCACGCGGATCCTGCCCACGCGGCCGATTACACACAACGCGCTGCGGAGCTCGAGGAGCAGCTCACCACGCTCGATGAGTGGGTCAGCGAGCAGTTTGCGGGCGTGCCGGCAGCGGATCGTGTGCTCGTCAGCGGTCACGACTCGCTCCGCTACTTCCTCCACGACTACGACATTGCCTACGCCGGCGCGATCATGCCGAGCTTTGAAGACAACGCCGAGCCGAGCGCCGCTGAGCTTGATGCTCTCAGCGCGAAGATCCGAGAGCGCGGGGTGCGGGCGATTTTTGTTGAGTCGTCGATGAGCCCGAAACTCGCGCAGACGATCGCGCGCGAAACCGGCATCACCGTCGTTGACAGCGATGCGCTGTATGCTGACTCGCTTGGCGCCGCAGGGAGCGGGGCAGAAACGTATGTCGACGCCACTGTGCACAACACCCGCGTTATCCTCGAAGCCTGGGGTGTGACGCCTGGCCCCGTTCCGAAGGGCCTGGGGGAGCATTCATGACAGACAACGCTGAAGTAGCCCTTGCGCTTGCCGGGGCGTCCTTCGGCTACGGCGGCGAGACTCGGGTGCAGAGCCTGACGCTCGACGTGCCGTCAGGCGCTGCAGTCGCGCTCATTGGGCCCAACGGTTCGGGGAAGTCCACGCTGTTGCGCGGCATTCTCGGGCTCGCGGACCTCACCGGTGGGACGGTGCGCGTGCTCGGTGAGTCACCGACAGCTGCTCGCCGCAGCGTCGGTACACTCCCGCAATCCGACGCGCGCGACACGAGCCTTCCCGTCACCGTGCGCACCGTGGTGAGCATGGGGCTGTACCGGGAGGTCGGCGCGTTCGGTCGGATCGGCAAAGCCGGGCGGGAAGCAATCGCGAACGCGATTCGCCTCGTGGGACTGGAAGCCTTCGCTGGCCGCATCTTTGGCGAGCTCTCGGGCGGCCAACAGCAGCGGGCGATCTTGGCTCGCGCGCTCGTCTCAAACCCGCGCCTCCTGCTGCTCGACGAGCCGTTCAACGGTCTCGACCGAGAGAATCGCGAAATGCTGCTCGCCCTCGTTGCGCGGCAGCGCGACGAGGGGCGAACGGTCATCGTGTCAACGCACGACCTTGAGATCGCGAAGGCAGCCTGCACTCACGTGCTGTTGCTCGCGAGTGGACACGAGCCCGGAGAGCCCGGTCACCCGGCGGCGTTCGGCACACTTGAAGACGCCCTCACGCTTGATGCAGTGCAACACGCGTTCCACGACTCCACTGTCGAGCTCGATGCACACACAGTCACGACAACCCGAGAGGTTGATGCGCCGTGACCGGCTGGCTCGCTCAGGCGGCGCCGGGGCTCGCGACCATCTTTGCGCTGCCGTTCATGCAGCGCGCGATCATCGCGATCGCGGTGCTCGCGGTGGCGGCGGCGATCGTCGGGGTATTCATCAACTTCCGTGAGCTCGAATTCGTGAGCGACGGGCTCGTGCACGCAGTCTTTCCGGGGCTCGTGATTGGTTCGCTCGTCGGAGGCACCGCAGGGCTGTTGCCCGGCGCGCTCGGAGCCGCGCTCGTCGCGGCGCTACTGTTTACCCTCCTGGGGCGCGAAACCGCACGAGGGTCAGGCAGCGTTGCGGCCCGTGACGCAGGGATCGCAGTCGTGCTCACGGGGCTGTTCAGTCTCGGCATTGTGCTTGTTTCGCGGGGCGACAGCTACGTCTCACAGCTGCAGGAGTTGCTGTTCGGGCGGATCCTGACAGTGACCGCGGCGCAGCTTATCCAGATCGCTGTCGTCGGTGTCGTCGCGATCGTGATCATCGCGCTGACTCGCCGCGCGCAGCTGTATCGGGCGTTCGACCGCGCAGGGTTCGACGCCGCGGGCTTTAGCGCGTTTCGTACAGACCTTGCGTTGAACGTTGCCGTCGCGCTGCTCGTCGTCGCCGGCGTGCAGGCGCTCGGGGTGCTCATGGTTGTCGCGATCCTCGTCGTCCCTGTTGCCGTTGCGCGGCTCCTCACCCGCCGCCTTGCGCTGCTCGCGCCCGCTGCGGCGGTCGTGACGTTCGCCTCGGGGGTTGCTGGGCTCTGGGGTTCCTTCGAATGGTCGCTTCGCGGGTCGGTCTCGGCGTCACCCGGCGCCCTCATCGTGCTCGCCCTCGTTGCCCTTTACGGCGTCGCAGTGGTGGCCTCCCAGGCGGTGCACAGCGCAAAGCGAGCGCGCGCACGGCGGGTAGCCGCCACCGAGTCCACCGTGTCGAACGCCAACGTGGGGGTGTGCCCGTGAGCTACTTTGCTATGGCTGCACTGGAACTGGCACTTCTCGGGTTGCTCGCCGGTGTCGCCGGCACCCTGATCGTGTTTCGTGGTCGTTCCTTCTTTGCGATTGCGTTGAGTCACGCGACGTTCCCGGGGGGCGTGATCTTCGCGCTCGCGGGGTGGAACTTGCTGATCGGGCAGGCGCTCTTCGCTGCGTTGCTCGTGCTGCTCATGGGAGTGCTGTCTCGCGTGCCGCGACAGGGCGGGCAGGTCTCGAGCGGGATCGTGCTCGCGCTCGGTTTCGCGCTCGGCGCGTTGCTGTCGAGCGCGAACCCCGGCCTCGGCGTTCCTGTCGACGCGCTGCTCGTTGGATCGCCACTCAGCGTGACCTTCGTCGACATTTCGGCGACAGCGGCAGTGCTGGTTGTCTCGCTCGTCGCGCTTGCAGTGTTCGGCAGGCGGATTCTCTTCCACACGTTCGACCCAGCGGGGTTCACGGCAGCGGGTTTCCGCTCTGGCCCGGTGGAGTTCGTCGTCGTCGGCATCATCGCCGCATCGGTTGTGGTGTCGATGCCAGCGGTGGGGGCGATCCTGGGTGTCGCGATCCTGATTGCCCCAGCGGCCGCAGCGCGGTTGCTCGCGCCGACAATCGCCTGGGTGCCCCCTATCGCTGCCGTGCTCGGAGTCGTGAGCGGACTGCTCGGACTGTGGGCGTCGCGCGAGTGGAATATTGCCGCAGGCGGCGCGATCGGCCTCGCCGCTACTGCGGTGTACGTGCTCGCGCTCGGCGCGTCGATGCTGCTCAGGCGGCGTTCGAACCCGCTCTCCGGTAGCTTAGAGGGGAAGACTCCAGCTGCAGTGATCACGGGAGGTGAGTGATGCAGCCGAAGCGAAACACCTGGCAGCGCGAAGCGGTGCGCGTCGAACTCGTCGATGCGCCCGGGTTCGTGAGCGCCCAAGAACTCCACAGGCGGCTGAAGGATGGCGGCTCGACGGTCGGCCTCGCGACGGTCTACCGCGCACTCGCGCACCTCGCGGAGGTCGGAGACGCCGACTCGTTGCAGTCGCCAGGGGGCGAGACGCTGTTTCGGTCGTGCGAGACATCGGCGCATCATCATCACCTCGTGTGCCGCCGCTGTGGAGAGACTCGCGAGCTCGCTGCGACAGTCGTCGAAGACTGGGCTGGCCGTGTCGGCGCAGAGCACGGATTCACCGAGATCGGCCACGTCGTCGACCTGTTCGGGCTGTGCCCTGAGTGCTCCGCGCTCGAGCGGTGACCGACTGGCCGGAGCGCCAGTAAAGTTTTTTGTACAAATATCAAAGCTGTGTTAGATTCGCAGCATGTCAATGAATGACCCTGTGGAACTCGCCGACGAGCCACGCAACGAGGCCCACGGCGGCTCCACCGTCGGAGCACGCCTCAAGCGGCGTCGGCGCGCGCTCGGCCTCACCCTCAAAGACGTGGCCGAGGGCAGCGGCCTCACGCAGGGGTTCATCTCGCAGATCGAGCGAGGCTACTCCAACGGGAGCGTGCGCGCACTGCAGAGCATTTGCGCCGTACTGAAGCTCGGCGTCGGCGACCTGTTCGATGCGCCGGAGGCCGAAGCGAGCAGCCGAGTGCAGCGGTTCCGCGACGCACAGGGGTTTGCGTTCGGCAACGGAGCGACAAAACTGAAGCTCACCCCATCGCACTTCGACCACCTGGAGGTGCTGATCGGGCTCTTCGAACCCGGCGGATCGACGGGTGAAGGGCAGTACACGCACGGCGCGTCAGAGGAAGTGCTCGTCGTGCTCTCGGGGCGGGTCACCGTCACGGTCGGGGACGACACCTACGAACTCGGCGAACTCGATTCCCTGCATTACAACAGCAGCGAGCCGCACCGAGTGGTCGAAGCAAGCGGCACCGCGCAAGCTCGTGTGCTCTGGACAATGGCGCCCCCGACTTACTGATACCCCGCTTTCAATAACTGAATGAACCGCTGACAGAGGTCGGCGCTGTTCGACGCGCCACGGCGCTGCTTTGCCGTGCACATTTTGCACCGACACAACTACTGGGAAGGACACCACGAAGGTGACTCACTACACGAACGGCGAGATCTCGCATTGGATGCGCAATCCCGAATCAGCCATCCCTGCCCGTGCCTCCGCGCCGTCCCGGCGCAGTGCACTTCCTAGCGAAGAACAGGATCTTGTCATCGTCGGCGGCGGAATGACTGGGCTATGGACTGCCTACTACGCGGCGACCGCGCACCCGGAGTGGCGTATCACGGTGCTTGACTCTCACGAGGTCGGGTACGGGGGCTCGGGCCGCAACGGAGGATGGGTGTCGACGCTCATCCCCGGTAACCGTGCCGTGTACGCCAAAGCGATGAACAAGCGCGGCCTCGACGGGAAGAGCGCCGTTCGCGCATTTCAGCACGAGATGAGCGCGGCGATCACAGAGACCCTGCGCGTGCTCGACGTCGAAGGCATCGGCGCGGATCAGCACCGCGGCGGCCAACTGCAGGCAGCGACAACACCTGCGGCATTGAAGCGGCTGCAGGCGACATACCGCGCGAACCTTGAAAACGGTTACGAGCCAGAGTCGATCGAGCTACTCGACGCCGCCGCGCTCAAGGAACGCATCGGCATCGTTCCGGCGCTGGGCGGAATGTACTACCGCGACACTGCGCGTGTGGACCCGGCAAAGCTCACACGTGGCCTCGCCGACGTGGTTGAGGCGAAGGGAGTCACCATTCGCGAACACGCTGAGGTCGAGCGCATCGACCCTCACGCGGCGACAACGACGCGCGGAATTGTGCGCGGGCGGGTCATTCTGAGCTGCCTTGAGGCGTTCACCGGAACGGTCGAGAGCGAGGGCCCAGGTTTCGGCCGCCGCGAGGTCATTCCCGTGAACTCCTCCATGATCGTCACCAAGCCCCTCAGCGACGCAGACTGGTCACGCATCGGCTGGGACGGTCGCGAGTGCCTGAACGACGGCGCGCACACCTTCGTGTACGCCCAGCGCACCGCAGACAATCGGATTGCCATTGGTGGGCGCGGGACGCCGTACGCCTACGCCTCAGGCCTCCCAGGCGAGGGCGTCGTCGACGCGAGAACCATCAAGACGCTGAAGGATCGCCTCGACTTCTTCTTCCCCAGCGCCAACATTGAGATCGATCACGCGTGGCGCGGAGCGATCGGCGTCACCCGCGACTGGTGTGCGGGCATCTACTTCGACCCCGCGACGGGTATCGGAAATGCGCGTGGCTACGCGGGTCACGGCGTCACCGCAACGAACCTTGCAGCCCGCACGCTGCTGGATCGAGTTGAGGGGAAGACGACCGGGCTGACCCAACTGCCCTGGAACGATCACAACTCCGGCATCTGGGAGCCCGAGCCGATCCGGTGGGTCGGCGTCCACGCCATGTACAGCCTGTTCGGAGTGGCTGACGCGTGGGAAGAAGCACGGAACTCCGAAAACACCTCACTCATCGCACGATTTGGATCACGATTGGCAGGGCTGCACGAATGACCCACTCGATTACCACCCCAACGGCTGACACTGTACCGCCCCCGCGCAAGGCTCAGCTTCCGCGCGGCGTCTGGAGCATGGCCTTCACGGAGCTGTGGGAACGCTACTCGTTCTACGGGCTCCAGGGGATTCTCTCCTTCTATCTGCTCTACTCCCTCGCCGATGGCGGCCTTGAGGTCGCGCCAGCGGCCGCGGCAGGAATCGTCGGGGCTTACGGTGGCGCCGTCTACCTCGCTCAGGTGATCGGTGCCTGGTTCGGCGACCGCCTCGTGGCGCCAAAGCTCATGGTGCTCTTCGGCGCCATCGTCATCATGGCGGGCCACATCGTGCTCGCATTCGCCCAGGGGCTCGGCGGACTCGGCATCGGGCTCGTGCTCATCGTCATTGGCACCGGTGCGCTCAAGACCAACATCACCTCGATCGTTGGCTTCCTCGTTGAGGGACGCCCGCAGCAGGAACGCGACGTCAGCTTCTCGTACTTCTACATGGCGATCAACATCGGGGCGGTTGTCGGACCGCTCACGACCGGCTGGGTGCAGAACGAGTACGGCTTCCACTGGGGCTTTGGCCTGGCTGCGGTCGGCATGGCCGGCGCGCTCGTACAGTATCTCGTGTCGTGGAAGAAGCTCCCGGAGCGGGCATCCGCTGTGAACAACCCCCTGCCGCGAGGCAAGTACCCGGTGTTCGCCGGCGTAGCCGTGCTCGGCTTGTTGGCGCTCGGCGGCGCGATCTGGTCGGGGATGCTGCGAGCCGAGAACCTCGCGAGCACGACGACGGTCCTTGCGTTGCTCGCCGCGGCAGCCTACTTCATCACCATGTGCACGTCACGCAGCGTCACCCGAGACGAGCGCAGCCGTGTGCTCGCCTACCTTCCGCTGTTCCTTTTCTCGGGCATCTACTTCGGACTGCTTTTCCAGAAGTTCACTGCGATCTCGATCCTCATCACCGAGCGGATTAACCTGCAGATTGGTGACTGGACGTTCCCCGTCGCATGGATCACGACGGTGAGCCCACTCGCGGCCGTGCTCATCACGCCGCTCATCGCGAAGCTCTGGAACAGCATGGGGTCGCGCCAGCCGTCGCCGGTCACCAAGTTCGGCATCGGTCTCGTGCAGATTGGCTGCGCCTACCTGTTCCTGCTCATCATTTCGCAGGCGACCGGCGACGCATTCATCCCGCTCGCGCTCATTCTGCTGTTCATGGCGATGGCGGGATCGTCCGAGGTCTTCGTTGGCCCGATCGGCCTGTCGGTCGCGACGCAGATTGGCCCGAAGTCGTTCAAGTCGCAGATGGTTGGCCTGAACTTCCTCACCCTTGCGCTTGGCTCGTCGCTTTCTGGCCTGCTTGGCCAGCTGTTCGCCGCGATCGAATCACCCGCCTACTTCTCGATCGTGTCGGCAACCGGTCTGGTGCTTGGGGCGGTGCTGATTGTTGCACGCAGGCCCCTCAGTCGCTGGCTGTCGTCCGGACAGTAGCGCCACCCCTCGACTGTGCCCCCTGATCGCGCGTTGCTCGGGCAGGGGGCACAGCCCTTACCGAGGATTGATCGTCACAAACTCCGGGTACTTCGCAGTCCGGCCGTCGCCGCTGGATCGGCCGGTGAGACGGCGGCCAATCCACGGCAACACGTGTTCACGGGTGTAGCGCAGCTGATCGCGGGCCGTCGGGGCCGCCTTCGGGGCGGCGGTTGTCACCCAGTCGGCGGGGGGTTCGTGACCGAGGGTTCGGAGAACGTTTGCGGCGACGCGGTGGTGGCCGATGGGCGCGAGATGGAGGCGGTCGATCGACCAGTACTGACTTCCCGCGAGTTCGGCATCGTCCCAGTTGTTCGAGAACTTGACCCCAAGCCGGCGTGCGACATCACCGGCCGCACGGGTCAGTTCGCTGCCTTTCCTGCTCACGCTGCCGCCCGAGGGGAGCCCACCGGTCGGGTTCGCGCCCGCGAGCAGCAGCGGCTCGATGCCGGCCTGCTGGATGCGGATGAGAGCGCCCTCGGTCGCCGCGATGATCGAGGCCATGTCGGTGCCTGGGCGGAGCATGTCGTTACCGCCGCCATTGAAACTCAGGATCGTCGGCCCGAGCTCGATCGCCGGTTCGAGCTGTTCGGCGAGGATCGGGGCGAGTAGCCTGCCGCGGATTGCGAGGTTGGCGTACTCGATGGGCTCTCCGGTCGCATCGGCGAGTCCCTGCGCGACGAGGTCGGCCCAGCCGCGCACGCTGCCGTCGGGCTGTTCGTCACCAACTCCCTCGGTAAAGCTGTCTCCAATAGCGACGAATCGGATGGTTGCCATTGCTTTAGCCTACGCCTGGTCGGGCGGTGCGCTGCCCGCGCGCGAGAACGAGTTCTGGCATATCGCTTGACCTTGACGTAGCGTCAAGTTCTACCGTGAGATACGGGCGCACGGAGTGTGCGCCTTGAGCGACGAAGTGGAGACGGCAGTGGAGTATTCGATCCAGGAGATCGCCCGCGCGGCGGGCACAACGTCACGCACGCTGCGGCACTACGACGCGCTCGGGCTTGTTCGGCCGACGCGTGTCGGCCACAACGGCTACCGGTACTACGACGACCGGTCGCTCGTCCGGCTGCAGCGAGTGCTGCTGCTGCGCGAGCTCGGGCTAGGGCTCGACCGAATCGCAGAGGTGCTCGCCGCACAAGACGCGGGGAGCGACCTCGGCGGGACTGCCGATGCAGTCGCGTTCGCCGAGGCCCGAGTGCTCGACGCGCACCTCGGCCTGCTCGAACAAGAGCGGGCGCGGATCGACCGCCAGATCGGTGCCGTTCGGCGCACAATTGCCGCGCTCACCACACAACACGAAGGGAACGGGCTCATGGAGGCCAACATGTTTGACGGCTTCGATCATACGAAGCACAAGGAAGAAGTCATTGAACGCTGGGGTGAGAACGCCTATGCGAAGAGCGACAGCTGGTGGCGCAGCATGAGCGCCGAGCAGCAGCAGGGGTGGCAGGATCAGGTCGCGGCGCTGAACGCCGACTGGGTGACGGCGATGAACGACGGTGAGGATCCCACGTCCGAGCGTGCGCAGGCGCTCGCTGAGCGTCACGCCAAGTGGCTTCGTGGGGTGCCAGGAGCGCCGACGGGAGAGGCGTTCGAGCACTACGTGCGGGGCCTCGGTGAGATGTACGTTGCAGACGAGCGCTTCGCCGCGAACTACGGCGGGGCCGCTGGTGCGACACTCGTTCGCGATGCACTGCACGCGTATCTCGACGGCGCCGCGGGGGAGGAAACTCTCGGCGGCTAGACGACCGCCGGGCGGCCGTCGCGCACGTCGTCGATGCGCTGCTGCTGCTCAGGTGTGCGGGCGAGCGGCGGGACGACCTCCTGCTGCTCGTTCACGATGACGACGTCGTGATCGACGTGATCAACCATCGCGTGCACCGCGTCGATGAAGTCACGCTTGCGGATGGCCTCGAGCACGCGCTGGTGGTCTCGCTCCATCTCGGCCCCGGTTGCAACGTTTGCGAGGCGGCCGCGGTGCTGGGGCGTGCGCAGCTGGTCGTTGATGCCTGCGTAGAGCGCGGCGAGTAGCCGGTTCTTCGCGGCGTCAAAGATCAGGCGGTGGAACCGGCTGTCAAACGCGCCCTCCCCCGAGTCCGTGAGGCTGAGGACGGGGCAGCGTGAGCAGCCGACCTCTTCAATCGTCGCCTGTTCGAGCGCGGCCAGGTCTTCGTCGGAGCGATGCAGTGCAGCCTGCTGCGCAGCCTCGATCTCGAGCGCACGACGGTAGCTCAGGATCTCCTCAAGCGAGAAGTCCGCGAGGAACTCGTCGAGCAGCGAGCTGGTCGGCGACGCGGAACGCACGAAGGTGCCGCGGCCGGGGGCCGTCTCGAGCATGCCCATGCTTGCGAGCGAGCGGACGGCCTCGCGAACGGTTGAACGGCCCACGCCCATCTGATCTGCGAGCTCAGGCTCGATGGGGATTCGCTCACCCACCGCCCACTCGCCCGTTGAGATCTTGCGGCGAAGGTACGAGAGCGCGCCACGGGCACGCTCCGAACCGGTTGTGACCGCCATGCTGCACTCCAATCCACATCGCTGCTGCGTCGCTGATATTCAGGCCAGTCTATCGGTTCGTGGCTTTCCAGAACGTGTGTTCCCAGGTAGCGTAGCGACCATGACAAGTCACCCGAGTCGCGGCGCGTTGAACCCGTACGCCGGGATGCCGGAGAAGCCAGGGTTCACCCTCGTCAGCGCCGACATTCAAGACGGCGAGCCGTTGCCCGCCGAGCTCTACGGTGAGGGCGCCGGTGGATCGAACCGCTCGCCACAACTGAGCTGGTCCGGTTTCCCAGCCGAGACAAAGAGTTTCGCTGTGACCTGCTTCGACCCAGACGCCCCAACAGGGTCTGGTTTCTGGCACTGGGCGGTCGCAAACATTCCGGCGACAGTCACAGATCTTCCTGCCGGGGCAGGGGCTCTCGGCGGGGCACTCTTGCCCGAGGGCGCGATCACGATGCCGAACGAGCAGCGCGAGCCCGCATTCGTTGGAGCGGGGCCACCCGAGGGTACCGGCGTGCACCACTACTGGTTCGTCGTGCACGCGCTCGACGTCGACCACATTGACATCGATCCGCAGGCGACTCCAGCAGTGCTCGGCTTCATGATGCGTGACGCGGTGCTTGCCCGCGCGATCATCGTCGCAACCGGCGAGTTCGGCGGCGCAGCTTAGGGACTTCGGTGCTGGCCTTGCGCCCTGTGCCGTCCGCCTGCCCTGGCTCCGGCCGCTAGATCTGTGATCTGCAGCAGATATGCCTCTTCGGCGAGGAGGGGGGCATTCGAACTGCAGATCACAGATCTTTGGGCGGAAGTCGCCTCGCACCGCCGCCCGACTGCAGGCGCATACCCATGTGATCTGCAGTAGATATTCCCGGTGAGACGGGGATGGACATGTGATCTGCGGATCTGCTGCTCTGCGGCTGAGCGAACCGGTGGTGAAGTCCATTGGCTTCGGCGGGTGTACCGCTTGTGCTGGGCGGCGCTCGCGCGGGTGCGTAGGATTGACCCAGCCTCTTTGAAAGCGAGTTCCCTCTATGTCAGTGTCGATCCGTTCAGGGTTCGAGAGCATCCCTTCCTACCGTGCAGGAAAGCCAGCACAGCTCGGCCCAGACGGCCTGAGCGCGAAGCTCTCGTCGAACGAGAACCCCTACGATCCGCTACCCTCAGTGCTCGAGGCGCTCGCCGCAGCGCTTCCAACGTCGGTGAATCGTTACCCGAGTATCGCTGCCCCCGAGCTCACGGCGGCGCTCGCAGCGAGGCTTGATGTCGCGCCCGAGAACATTGCCTTCGGCGCTGGCTCAGTCGAGGTCGCCGCGCAGCTCATTCACGCTCTCGCCGGTGCTGGCGATGAGGTGATGTACGCGTGGCGGTCGTTCGAGGCCTACCCGATCCTTGTCCAGCTTGCTGGCGCGACCCCGGTGCAGGTGCCACTCACCTCGGATGGCGCTCACGACTTGCCCGCCATGGCTGCCGCGATCACCGACCGCACGAAGCTCATCTTTGTCTGCAACCCGAACAATCCGACGGGCACGACTGTCTCTCAGGCGGCTGTCGAGGCGTTCATGCAGCAGGTTCCTGACAACGTGCTCGTCGTGCTCGATGAGGCATACGTGCACTTCAACGTCGAGGAGGATTCGGTAGTCGGCCTCGATTTCTTCGGACGCTACCCGAATGTCGCCGTGCTGCACACCTTCTCGAAGGCGTACGGCCTCGCCGGGTTGCGCCTTGGCTACGCTGTTGCGCAGCCCGAGGTCGCTGACGCGCTGCGCAAGGCGGCAGTGCCGTTTGCGCTCAGCGCTCTCGCCCAGGCCGGCGGGGTTGCGTCGCTCGCGGCCGAGGATGAGCTGCAGGAACGCATCGACGTGCTCGTCTCCGAGCGCGATCGCGTCACAACCGCGCTTCGTACGGCGGGCCTGCCTGTGCTCGACTCACAGGCGAACTTTGTGTGGATTCCGGCGGGCGCCGCGAGCGACGCAGTCAGCGAAGTCTTCGCGGAACGCGGAGTTTCGGTACGCTGCTTCTCAGGTGATGGAATTCGCATCTCCATCGGTGCGCGTCATGAGAATGACGCAGTGATCGAGGTCTCTTCAGCGGCGGCGGCGCTGCTCTAGGGGCTACTCTCGGCTTTCACGCCGGAGCAGACGAGCATGAACACTACACAGCAGGAGGCGCGAATTGATAGGCGCAATTGAAGTCGGACTTCTCTACGGCATTTTCGCCCTTGGGGTCTATCTCACGTTCCGCGTGCTGAACTTCCCAGATCTCACTGTCGACGGCAGCCTGACGACTGGCGCGGCGACTGCTGCGGCGCTCATTCACGCCGGCCAGAGCCCGCTGCTTGCGACGCTCGCGGGTGGCGTGACTGGCATGATCGCGGGCGCGATCACCGGCATCCTGCACACCAAGGGCAAGATCGACGGTCTGCTCGCCGGCATTCTCACAATGATCGCGCTGTGGTCGATCAACCTGCGCATTATGGGTAAGTCGAACCTACCGTTTCTCCGCGAGGAGACGCTCATTAGCCCACTGCGTGAGGCCGGATGGATGGGCAAGACCTGGTATGTCGTACTGATCTTCCTCGTCGTCGTCTTTGCGATCAAGCTGCTCGTTGATTGGTTCCTGTCGACCGATCTTGGTCTCGCGATCCAGGCGACTGGCAACAACGAGCAGATGATCCGCTCGTTCGGCGTGAACACCGACGGCATGAAGATCCTGACCCTGTCGCTTTCGAACGGCCTCGTCGGCCTTGCCGGCGCGCTCATCGCGCAGTACAACGGTGTCGCTGATATCAGCATGGGCATCGGTGTGATCCTCGTCGGCCTCGCCTCAGTGATTCTCGGTCAGGCGCTGCTCGGGCAGCGCTGGATCTGGCTCGCAACCCTCGCAGTCGTCGTCGGCGCGGTGCTCTACCGCATCATCATCTTCGGCGCGTTGCGTATCGGCTTCAACCAAGACGATATGAAGCTCATGACTGCGCTCCTCGTGATCGCTGCCCTGCTGCTGCCACGTTGGGGGTTCTTGAAGCGCATCCCGTCGTTCAAGAACCGCGGGAACAAGCGATCCGACATCATGACCCAGCCGGCCGCGGCCGCGACGACGGGAGCGTAATCATGCTGAGCATCGCGAACATCTCTAAGACATTCTTTGCGGGCACGGTGAACGAGCGCCGTGCGCTCGTCGAACTCAACCTCGAGCTCGCAGAGGGCGATTTCGTAACTGTCATCGGTTCGAACGGCGCGGGCAAGTCAACGCTGTTGAACACGATCTCGGGCCGCTACCCGATCGACACCGGCGAGATCAGGATCGACGGCGCTTCAGTCTCGAAACTGAAAGAGTTCAAGCGGGCCCGATACGTCGGTCGCGTCTTCCAGGATCCGATGGCGGGCACAGCCCCCGACCTCACCATCGAACAGAACCTCGCGCTCGCCCTGCAGCGAGGCAAGCGCCGCGGTCTGCACCGGGGCATCACAAAGGCCCGCCGCGAGGCGTTCGCCACCGAGCTCGAATCGCTCGAGCTCGGGCTTGAGAACCGTCTCACGGCGAAGGTCGGCCTGCTCTCGGGTGGGCAGCGTCAAGCCTTGTCGCTGCTCATGGCTGGGTTCACGCAGCCGCGGATCCTGCTGCTCGACGAGCACACCGCGGCGCTTGACCCGCAGCGTGCGGCGCTTGTGACGACCCTCACCGAGCGCATCGTCGCGGAGGGCAACCTCACGACGCTCATGGTGACGCACAACATGGAACAGGCAATCACGCTTGGCAACAGGCTTGTCATGATGCACGAGGGACGCATCGTGTTCGAGGCGAACGCCGAGGAGAAGTCGAAGCTCACCGTGCCGATGCTGCTTGCCGAGTTCGCGAAGATCAAGGGCGCGAGCTTCGACGACCGCGCGCTGCTGGCTTAGCGCTCGCGCTCGGCCCCGTCCCGTCTCGTTTGCGTAACTGTTGCGCCGCGGCGCGAGTTTGGGGGAGCCCCTGTCAGGGTACGATGCTGGAAACAGCAAAGCCCTTGTTGTTTTCCCCTGCCGTTGCGGTGTTGCAGCGGCATACTCACGAAGGACCGTTTTACTATGCGACTGACCTCGTTCCGCCGCTCAGGCATCGCGCTCGCCGGCCTCGCCGTCGCGGCGCTGACGCTGAGCGCCTGCTCCAGCCCCGCCGCAACCGATTCGGGTGACGAGGCGAAGGCCTCGTACAAGATCGGTGTGAGCCAGTTCGTGCAGCACCCCGCGCTTGACGCGGCGACCGCCGGCTTCAAGCAGGCGTTTGACGACGCGGGCGTCGAGGTCGAGTGGGACGACCAGAACGCGAATGGTGATCAGGCAACCGCCGTCACCATCGCGCAGGGCTTCGCTTCCTCAGATCTTGATCTCGTGCTCGCCGTGGCGACGCCTGCAGCGCAGACCGCTGCTCAGGCGATCACCGACAAGCCGATCCTCTTCACCGCTGTCACCGACGCTGTCGAAGGCCAGCTCGTCGAGTCGAACGAAGCACCGGGCGGCAACGTCACTGGCACCAGCGACCTTGCGCCCTTCGATGAGCAGCTTGCGCTGCTCAAGGAGGTCGCTCCCGGCGCGAAGAAGGTCGGCATTGTCTACGCATCGGGCGAGGTCAACTCGCAGGTGCAGGTTGACGCAGTCACCGAGGCCGCTGGCCCGCTCGGCCTTGAGGTCGTGACGAAGACAGTCACCACCGCGAACGATATCGCTGCGGCGACCGAGGCGCTCGGTGACGTCGACGCGATCTATGTGCCGACCGACAACATGGTTGTCGCGGGCATCGCATCGCTCGTGCAGGTCGCTGAAGACAAGCAGATCCCAGTTATCGGTGCCGAGGCAGGCACCGTCGAGGGCGGCGCGGTCATCACCCTCGGTATTGACTACACGAAGCTCGGCTACCAGACAGGCGAGATGGCACTGAAGGTGCTCGAGGGCGCAGACCCCGCGACAATGCCTGTCGAGGTCTCGAACGAGTTCGCGTACGTCGTGAACGAGGCAGCCGCGAAGCGGATGGGCGCAACCATCCCCGAGGCGATCCTCGCCGAGGCCGAGAAGGTCGAGTAACTCCGGGAGTTTCCGGTTTCGAATGCCCCCGCGCGCCGCTTGGCGCGCGGGGGCATTCGCGTGTTCACGGTATTTCGCGAGGCGCCAGCCCTAGAGTGGGGTCATGGGAGACGAGCAGGTGAACGTCGAGTCGGTGTGGGAGTCTGTCGCGGAGGCCACACGCCAGCGCGTGAGCGCCTGGGAGAGTGCGCTGCCTGACGTCGACGGGCGTCATCACTCGCCCCGCACAGGCCTGCTCGGAGAGCTCGCGACGAGCCCTGAGAGCCTCGACTTTACCCGGCGCCTCATTGATTCGCTCTTCGGCACATCTGACGCGTTTACCGCGGCAGTCGGCCTGCGTGGGGTCTCGAAAGGTGAGCTGCCTGAGAGCATGCCGACTCGCGACAGACTGCTGCTTCGCGCTGGCGGTGTCGCGTCGCTCGGGCTGCCGTGGGTCGTGCGTCCGGCCGCGCGCAAGAACCTGCTCGCCCGGCTTCCAGACGTGCTGCTCCAGCTCAAGTTCTCGGGTCGCATGTCGGCGCTCTCCGACGCTGTTCGGGTGCACAAAGAGCGGGGGCACTCGGTACTCGTGTCGCTGACTGGCGCCGAGGTGTTCGGTGACGAAGGCGGCAAGCGGGAAGTTGAGCGCCTCCTCACGCTCGCAGCACAGCCGGCGGTTCGGGAGCTCGCGTTTGATCCTGCGCGACTCGTGCCTGGTGCCGACGAGTGGAGCATAGAGGCAGACCTCGCGCTTGCAGTTGAGCGAGTACGGCCAGTGCTTGAGGCGGCGCGTGAGCACGGCGTACGTCTCCTCGTTGAGCCACGAGACACGGTCTGGGCGAAGCGGCTGACCGAGTTCCTCACCAGAGCGTTTGGCTGTTCCGAGCTCGACAGGCTCGAGGTTGGTGTGCGGCTGTTCGCTGAGCTACCAGACTCCTGGGAGACCTACGCAGCGATCCATCGATTCGCGCGCCGACGTGTTGCAGACGGCGGCGCACCCGTCGATGTTGTGATTGGGCTCGGCGACGTTGCGGCGGCTGAGCGGGTCGCATCGATCCAGAGCGGTCTGCCTGTCGCCGTGATCGAGGAGCCGGTTGAGCGTGCCGCCCAGTTGTTGCGTCTCATCGAGGTCGCCCTGCAGCCGAGCCGGGCATCGGTGCTGCGGCCCATTGTCGCGACTGAGGATCCGCGCATCGCCGCGGCGACCATTGCGGCCGCGACGAGGCTCGGCTCCGACAAGCTGTACGCGCTTCAATTGCGGTGCGGCCTCGCCCCCGGCCTCGCTGCCGCGCTCGTGAACGACGAGAACGCCGTGCCAGATGTGCGGCTGCGCCTTCCCGTGACCCCGAAGGGGGAGTATGCCGAACTGCTCGGCTATTTGGTTGGACTTCTCGCGGAGGCCGCCGATCCTGACCCAACTCACCTGACGGACGAGGTCTTTCGGAAGGCTGCCGCGCTCGCTGCAGAGCCGCCGGCGGCAAGCCATCGAACGCAGCAGCGCGCCCGCGAGTGGGACCCGACGGAGCGCGACAGTGCACTCTTCTACCGCGCCCCCGACGAGCCGGCGACCCACGACACCGGCGGCCTGACAGCCGCTGTTCTCGGCCTTGCGCGGAACGCCACGGGAGAGGTGATTCTTGAGGCCGTCGCTCCACAGCACGCGATCCCCGTCGTCTCACGCACAGGTTTCGCAAATGAGCCGCCGACTGACGGGAGCCTTGCCGCAAACCGCGAATGGGCCCGCGGGCTGCTTCGCCAGGCGGGAGAGATCGTGCTGCGCGGCGAACGGCTCGACGAGACAGTCGCGTTGACGCAGGCAGATCTGGATCCTGATGCCGCCGCGACGCTCGCGCGGCAGGCAGCGACGCGGTGGTCGGAGCTCCGACATGAAGGCCGCGCGGTTCGCCTGCGACGCGTCGCACTCGCGACCGCCGCTGCCCGTGACCGCCTCATCACCGACCTCGCCGCGTGCACCGGCGCCCCCATGCGCGAGCTCGACGCCGCCGTGAACCACATCATCGACTCAGCCCGCTACGCGGCGCAGCTCGCCGACGGGCTCCGCGTTGTGCGCGGGGCGACGTTCGTGCCAGACAAGCTTGTGCTCGTTGTCGGCGACGTCACGGCCCCGCTCGCTACGCAGGCCGCAGCGGTGCTCGCCGTGCTCGGAAGTGGCGCGGGCGCGCTCTGGGCGGTCTCACCAGACATGCACGCCGCCGCCACCTCATGCGTTGAGGAGTGGGAGGTGGGCGGTCTCACCCCCGGCGCTGTCGAAACCGTGAGCGTCGCCGACGAGGAGGCGTTCGCCGCGCTCGGCGCGAGCCCCCACGTCGACCGCGCTGTCGTACTGGGAGGGCGTGAGCTCGGGAGATCACTCGCCAGGCACCGGCCAGATCTTCGCGTCGAGGGCCACTTCACTTCCCGCGGCTCGGTGCTCGTCACCCCCTCGGCAGAGCGGGAGCGGGCAATTCCCGACATTATCGACTCGGCCTTCCGCGGCACGCAGACGTCGCTCGGCAGCACAAACATGGTCGTCTTGCTTGCGAGCGTCTCCCGCTCGCGCGGCTTCCGGGCCGGGCTCGCTGATGCGGTGCGACGACTCCGTGTCGGTGACTCGGCGAGGCCACTCGGCGACGATCCGCTCGCCTTCGACATCGGCCCACTCCCAACGGTTCCGAGTGCAGCCGGCCTCGCTGCGCTGACCGAGCTCGGCCCGGGCGAGGAGTGGCTTGTCGAGCCAGAGCAGCTGGACGACGAGGGCCTGCTCTGGCGGCCCGGTGTGCGCATCGGCGTCTCGCCTGGATCCCCGTTCTGGGACGACGCCCGCGGACTTCCCGTCATCGGCATCAGCAGCGCTCAGCTGCTCGGTGAGGCCGTGTCGCAGCAGAACGCAGCAGGAAGCGGCGCCGTCGCCGCGATCCAGTCGTGGGACGACGGAGAGGTTCGCTCCTGGCTCGCCGGAATCGAGGCGGCTTCGGTGTCGATCAACCGCTCAAGCAGCGCAGCGCGTGTGGAACGGCAGCCGTTCGGCGGCTGGAACGACGCCGTCATGGGGCTTCCAGCGCTCGGCGGCGGCCCTCACTGGCTTGTCGCGCAGGGATCCTGGGAGCGGCGCCCTGGCCAGCGAAGCGATACCCTCCACCTCCGCGGGCTCGCCCCCGAGGTTGCGCTGCTCATCGAGGCCGCGCAGCCGGCTCTCGCATATGAAGAGTTCGACGAGCTCCGCAGGGCCGCGCTCTCTGACCAGCTGACGTGGCAGACCGATCTCGGCGCCATCGCCGACGGGATCGGGCTCGGGATCGAACGCAATGCCCTGCGAACAGCGCCCGTCGTTGTGCAGGTGAGGCTCGCTGAAGATGGGGCGCTCTCAGGGCTTATCAGAGTGCTCGCGGCAGCGCTTCTCGTGCGCGCACCCGTCGCCGTCTCAACTGGCGCAGTGCTCCCGCAGGCAGTCAGCGACCTCCTCGACTCGCAGGGCATCGACGTGTCACTCGAACGCGACGAGGCCTGGCTTGAGCGACTCGCCGCGGAGGGGCCGCGCGGCCCAGGTGGGTCAGACGCGGCTCGCGTGCGACTCATCGGCGGCGACCGGGTACGGGTCGCAGAGTGGATGGGAGGGCTCGACCGCGCCGCACTCTGGGCTGAGCCCGTGACCATGGCAGGCCCTGTCGAACTGCTGACCCTGCTGCGGGAGCAATCAATCTCCGCTCGCGCCGAGCGACACGGACTCGCCGAGCGGGCGCCGGGGCTCGACGCGCTGCTCGACTAGCGTTGCCCCTGCCCGCGCACGGACCCAACGCCCCTCGTTAGACTCGGCCTGTGCACACGTCGCGACCAACACCAGGTACCCCAATGGTCTTCCAGTGGCGAAAGTGGGACGGCTCTCCGCACTGGCGACATGATTGCGTCTACCTCGGGTCAGACAAGTGGGGTGACTGGGTCGGGCAGCCGACGGGCTGGTGGAGTGAGCGGCCGGGCCGAGCGTACGCTGTCGGCGGCGCCTGCGTCACGCTCGTGCCGGCGGCCGGCCCTGGTTCTGCCTTTGCGGGCGCAGGAATCGCGCACCCCGACTTTGCGTTGACCGTGAACCGAAATCATCACAAAGGCATGCGCATCTACATTGACCTCGGTTGGGAGGTTAGGTGGAGCGACAATCCAGAGCTTGTCACCGGCATCGACATCGACCTTGACGTGGTGCGGGTTGAAGGTGAACGCGGCACCTGGGTCGACGACCGCGACGAGTGGGCTGAACACTCGAAGCTATATGGCTACCCGCGCGACGTGATGGATCGGCTCGAGCAGCTCGCGCTCGTTCTCGAGATGCGGGTGCGGGAGCAGGTAGCGCCGTTTGACGATGCGACAGCGGATGCCTGGCTCGACGCGCTCGAGGGGTACGGCCTCGAACGGTAGTGTCCGCGGCCGCAGGGCTTGCGTGCCGTGGTCCGGCCGTCTCGCTTGCAGGGCCCGCCTGCCTCGTCTGCGGATCCTGCCCGTGCCTCCTGCGGCTTCCGCCCGCTAGGCCCGTGGCACCAGCCTGCGAGGACCGCGGGGCTAGCCCGTCTGGCTTGCGGCTTCCGCCCCCTAGGCCCGGCGCATCGGCGTATGGGGGATGCCGTCCTCGAGGTATTCATCGCCCGCGATCTCGAACCCAAACTTGCCGTACCATCCGGTGAGGTGAGACTGGGCCTCAAGCACAAGGGGCTCGTCGCCGTGCGCCGCGAGCACTGCCTCCATGAGCGCAGCTGCGAGCGCCTTTCCGCGGTGGTCGGGGCTCGTCACGACTCGACCGATCGCTCGCAACCCAGGCTCGCGCTCGCCTTCGTCGAGCACCCGGAGGGTCGCAGCCACGACGGGAGCGCTGCTGTCCGCGGCGACCGCTGAACCCGGCGCCGTGCTGAGCGTGGCATCCCAGCTCACCCAGAACTGCTCGGTCGCTGGCTCCATATCGCGGCCATCGAGGTCGAGGTAGACGCAGTCCTGCTCGACGACGAAGACCTCTTGCCGAAGTCTGGCAATGTTGTGGAAGGTGCGAACCGGTAGTGCGTCGAGACCGCGGACCCAATGGACTGTGTACTCGGGGGCAAGAGTAGGCATGGAATGATCTTCGCACGCCCCGGGATACGTTTCGATTTCCGTTCGGGCCGTCTAGCCGGTAATGTTATTCCCTGGTCGTGGTAACGCGACCAAGGCGGGTTGCCCGAGCGGCCAAAGGGATCTGACTGTAAATCAGACGCGTAAGCTTCGCGTGTTCGAATCACGCACCCGCCACCACCTGAAAATGCCCGGTCAGACGAAAGTCTGGCCGGGTTTTTTGCGTTTGGGATTGATGGCTATTTGGGGAGCGACATACCCCGATCGCCGCGGTGTGCACTGATCCCAGCCCGCTCCGCACGGTCCCGGCCTCTTCCTGCTCAACCCTCTCCGGTCCCGACCCGGCCATCACTTCGCGCCGATGCATATGTTTTCCGCGAGAACACACCTTCCCAACGCAAATTAACGTGTACCGCTGCAAGAAACGTATGCAGTGGCGAGGGTCGTCGGTGCAGAAAGGGCGCGCGGGTGCGGGGCCGGAGAGCTGGAGTGCCTGAACCCTGAAGGGCCGGAGCCCCAGTGCCCCCGGAGCCACAGAGACTCAGGCCCCCAGGCCCTCAGGCCCCCGGAGCCACAGAGACTCAGGCCCTCAGGCCCTCAGGCCCCCAGGCCCCAGACCCCAGACCCCAGACCCCAGACCCCAGACCCCCAGGCCCCTAGAGCTTCGATGGCCAGTCGCAGGCCAAGATTCCACAACTTATCCCCAACAATGTGGATAACTCATAGCTTAATTTCGAGGAATGTCCACAACTTGTCCACACGGGCCTGTGGAAAAGTCGCCGATGAGCAGGATCTTTCAAAACCGTTAGAACAGGGATTCGTAAATTACATTTTTGTAATTCGAAACAGGTGTTCGCCTCGCTTTACTCACCCATAGGTAGCCGAAACCGCCGGTTCGCGGAGAGCCGGACTGGGCCGCAGACGAGCACCGCGCGGCGTCGAGTCACGGCGACGCGGTAAAGTCGCTGCATGGCAAAACTGCATTTCCGCTACGCGGCGATGAACGCTGGGAAGAGCGTCGCCCTCCTGCAGGTGGGGCACAATTACGAATCGCTTGGAAAGCAGATTCTGATCGTGAAGCCAGCTGTCGACTCGAAAGGCGGAGACCGTGTCATCTCGCGGTTGGGCGTCGAGCGTGCTGTCGACTTCCTCTGGGTCGACGGGGAGTCGCTGCCTGCCGTGAAGGCGCGGCACGACGTGATTCTCGTCGACGAGGCACAGTTCCTGTCGAGCCGCCAGGTCAACGAACTACTCGACGTCGCCGTTCGCGTGGGCATCACCGTTATCGCTTACGGTCTGCGCACAGACTTTCGCGGCGATAACTTCCCAGGCGCCGCACGACTGCTGAGTGTGGCGCACGAGATCGAAGAGATCCGTACCCTCTGCCGGTGCGGTTCGAAGGCGACGATGAACCTGCGCAAGGTGTCAGGCACTCCTGTGTTCGACGGCGACCAGGTTGCGATCGACGACGGCTCTGTCGAGTACGAGTCGGTGTGTGCCGCCTGCCACCAGCGCGAGCGCACTGCGGCGGGCGCGAGCTGGGACTGAGTAATGGCGAGCCGGGCGGGGAACCCGACCGCGGCGCCCGGCCCGAGCCCTCTCGCGGCGCCGACCGTGATGCCGAGCGACGCCGGCCGCGGCGTCGATCGCGACCTCACCGTGACGCCCACCGCGGCACCCACCGCGACGACGCGGCCTACGCCGGTTTTACCGCGCGCAGCGTGTAGCTCAGGGGTGCGACGCCAGCGCGGGTCGTGAGGCGCCACTCGCCGTCCTCGCCGAGGGTCATCTGCCCTGGTAGCGCTTCCCAGGGGACGCTCTGGTGCTCGACGAGTGTTTCGATGCGCAGCCCATTGTCGATGAGCGCGGTGATGATCTCGCCGAGCGAGTGGTTCCACTCGTAGGTCTTTGTCGAGGTCAGTGCCGTGGATGTCTCTACGTATGTCTCGGTGTCGTCCCATTCGAGGGGCTCGACGTGTTCGAAGTACGGGTAGCGCAGGGTGAGATCGGTGGTGACTGACTCGTCCATTGCCCAGAGGGTCGGGTGTGCTTCGCGCAGGTGGAGCGTTCCCCCCGGGGCGAGAAGCCCGGCGACGACCCTGGCCCAGTCCTGGACGCGTGGGAGCCAGCAGAGCGCGCCGACGCCCGTGTAGACGAGGTCGAACGCGCCTGCCGGCAGCACGTCGAGGGCGCGGTGCACGTCGGACTGTACGAACTCAACCGCGTCGCCGGCTTCGGCGGCGAGCTTGCGAGCTTCGGCGACTGATTCGCCAGAAAAGTCGAGTCCTGTGACGGTGGCGCCGAGTCGGGCGAGCGAGATCGTGTCGGTGCCAATGTGGCACTGGAGATGCACGGCTGTGAGTCCCCGAATATCGCCAAGCAGCGGGCGATCGAAGGTGACGACGTCAGAGAGGGCGGCCTGGTCGTCGATGTACGTGTCGACGCCGTATCCTGAGCCGTCTCGAGCGGCGTGAAGCGGCGCCCGGTTGTCCCAATTTGCTTCGTTCGCGGCGAGGTAGTCAGATGTGTTCATGCGCTTAAGCTTTCTGGTGCAGGGTCGGCTGCACAGGTGGTCTGGTCGATCTTGTCTGCCGGGTCGGCCGCGCATGCCGGTTCTCCAGGCGCGTCGGTGGCGCGCGGGTGGTCAGGATCAAGGCTTGTGAGCACGGCGAGTGTCAGGTCGCTCAGCTGCGTCACCCCGTCGCCCGGGAGCTGAGTGAGGCCCGAAAGCACGAGTTCACGCACCGCGTCGTCGTAGAGCCCACGGGAGCGCTCGTGCGCGTTCGCCCCGGCATCGGTGAGTACTGCGTTTGTTGCGCGGCCGTCTTCGGGGCAGGGCGTCCGCTCGATGAGGCCCCGCTTCTCGAGCGACGTCGCCACTCGCGAGATGCGCGGGAGTGTTGCGTTTGTCTTGCGGGCCAGTTCGCTGAGTCGCATGCGCCGCGCCTCGTGTTCGGCCAGGGCGCTGAGCAGCGTGTGCTCGAACGCGGTCACGCCCGCGTCGCCCAGTCGCTTGTCGAGCGCTGTTGGCAGCAGTTCGAGTATCGCGTGCAGCCGAGCGATCGCCACGCGTTCTGGGTGCGATAGAGAGGGGCTCATGCGCCCATTCTAGCAATTTAGTTGCACTTGCAAGTAAAACACGTTTATCATATGGTTGTACCTACAACTAAACGGGGTGTGGTCACCGCCTCGTCCGTAACGAGACACCTCACGACAAGGGAGATGCACATGACCAACTTCACAATCTTCGGCACAGGCAACATGGCAACCGCAATCGCGGGCGTGCTTACCGCGGGCGGCGCGACAGTCGCGCACATCGGAAGTGCGGACACGGGAGCCGATGTGCAGGGCGACGTCGTGATCCTCGCCGTCCCGTACCCGGCAATTGCCGACATCGTCGCGAGCCACGGTGACAAGCTCGCCGGCAAGGTCGTCGTCGATATTTCGAACCCGTTGAATTTCGAGACCTTCGACGAGCTCGTCGTGCCAACCGGCAGCTCGGCCGCTGCTGAACTGCAGCGCGCGCTTCCCGCTGCCAAGGTTCTGAAGGCGTTCAACACGAACTTCGCTGCGACACTCACGTCGGGCAAGGTCGGCGAAACGCAGACAACCGTTCTCGTTGCGGGCGACGACACCGAGGCAAAGAGCACGCTCGTGGCCGCGGTCACCGCGGGAGGCCTCGCGGCAATCGATGCAGGCTCGCTGCAGCGGGCGCACGAGCTTGAAGCGATCGGCTTCCTGCAGCTCACGCTCGCCGCAGCCGAGAAGATCTCGTGGGCCGGCGGCTTCGCCGTCAATAACTAACTACTGACACCCCGGAGCAATCCCGGGCGAGGGCGGGCCGGCGGGAGAGCCGCCGCCCCGCCATATGAAAGGCAATCGTGGAACAGCAGCAGACACCCCAGGTGCCAGAGCGCACGCTCTCGGCGGGCCTCGCGATGGACGCGGTGACGCTTCGCGTCGGCAACCTCGAACTCATGAGCGACTACTACGAGCAGGCGCTCGCCCTCGTACCGATCGAGGAGCGGGTTCTCGGCGGGCATGTGCACCGCGTGCTCGGACGTGGCGGCGCCCCGCTCGTCCGGCTGGTTCACACGCCAGATCTGCCAGAGCTCAACCCGCGCGACGCTGGTCTTTTTCACACAGCCTTTCTGTTCGCGGACGCGGCAAGTCTCGCCGCGACCGTCTACCGCGCGGCGCAGGATCCGCGGAGCCGCTTCGCTGGTTCAAGTGACCACCTCGTGAGCGAGGCCTTCTACTTCACCGACCCAGAGGGCAACGGCATCGAGCTCTACGTCGACAGGCCCCGCGACACGTGGCGCTACGACGGCGACGAGATACGCATGGACACCCTGTTTCTCGACCCTAATGCGTACCTGCAAGCGCACCTCGATGAGAGCGTGCTCGTTGACGCGGCGCTGCAGGCTGGGAGCGTGGGTCACGTGCACCTGCAGGTCGGAAATGTCGCGCGTGCGCGGGAGTTCTACGTCGACGCGCTCGGCTTTGAGGCCACAGCAACTGGCATCCCGACGGCGCTGTTCGCCTCTGCGGGCGGGTACCATCATCACGTCGCGATGAATATCTGGAACAGTCAGGGGGTGGGGCCTCGCGCTGCGCGTCTCGGGCTCGCGGACGTCGCGATTACGCTGCCTGGCAGGGAGGATCTCGACGCGCTCGCGGCGCGCTTGCGTGGCCGAGGGCTTGCGTTCAAGGACACCGGCAGGGCAGTCGTTGTCGCCGACCCGTGGGGAACACAGGTGACTCTCGCGCTGCCGGGGGCGAGCGCCGACGATCTTCTGAGCCAGAACTAGCGTGCAGGCGCCCCGTGCGGGCACAGCTCGAATGCATAGCTGGCGCTGCCCGGGGTGCTGAGCTGCTTGTCGCGCAACACCATCGATGCGGGGGCGTCGGGGTGGGCGCACATCTCGCTGAAGGGGCGTGGCAGCGCGTCGGTGTACTCGATATCGATGACCCGCGTGCCGTAGACGCTTGTGTACGCGCCACACTCGTCGAAGAAGCTGCACTCCTCGGTGACGGCGAAATCGAATCCCGCTCGTTCCCGCAGCGTGGCGGCGTCGGCGGGTGAGTTCTTCTGGCCTGCGGCGAGGCCGTGCTCGTGGGCGGTCTCGACGAGCGCCGCAGCGAGCGCGAGGTTGTCCTCGAACGTGAGCGCACCGTCTGAGCGCGTATACGTGTCGAGGTTGTCGAACTCGACGGCGTCGTAGCCGGCGCTCGCGCAGCCCGCAATCCAGTCGCTCACGAGCGTGTGGATCTCAGCGCGCGCCTGGCTTGTCGACGTGTCGAGCAGCACCTCATCGGGCCAGTCAGGATCGATGAAGAGCTCACCCCCGGCATCCCGCAACAGCGTGTCGGCCGGCCACAGCGCAAGCTCGTCTGGCTGCGTCTG
This sequence comes from Leucobacter aridicollis, assembly GCF_024399335.1. Taxonomy (NCBI): domain Bacteria; kingdom Bacillati; phylum Actinomycetota; class Actinomycetes; order Micrococcales; family Microbacteriaceae; genus Leucobacter; species Leucobacter aridicollis. The sequence continues at coordinate 3,525,696 of NZ_CP075339.1, read as the reverse complement.
GAACCCGTTGACGTAGCAGATGGAGTAGACGCCGGGAACCGGCTCAGCGCTCCGGTCGCGGGCAACGATCCCGACACTGGGCGCAGGGTCGTACGCCCCGCCGAGCTGGTAGTCGGGGGACGCGCCCTCGGGCGGGAGGGCGATGGCAGCTTTTCGCGTCGGAGCGGGGTCGCCAGATGTCACCCTCGGATCCTCGCCCGGTGCCGTGCAGCCCGCGAGGCTTACCGCCACCGCAATCGCGCCGACGGCGACAAGCCGCGCCCCTGGGGCTAAGGCGGCCGGAGGGATTCGGGGCACATGAGTGGCGGCATTCACCCGCGCCGTTGCCCGCGCGTGTGCCTTCGTGCGTCTCATGTTGCTCCTCCCCGAGAGCGTCTCGCGCTCGCCGCCCGTGACTTGACCGCGCTGTCAAGTATTTCGGATCCGGCTGCGGGGGTTCACAAATAGCGCCCGACTCCCTCATTACAGGGGCAACGACGCGAGTATGCAGGACTAGACTCGCTCCATGAACGACGACGAAGCCTTGCCTCGCGGGGGCGAGCTGGCAGCGGCGTCTGAGGCGCGGGAGACACACTGAATGCACGAGCACGGGGCGATCACTGAGCCCGCGATTCAGGCGCCGACGGCGCTCGTCGCGGCCGACGGCAAGCTGAACCGCCAGGCTGTCGGCTGGGCGACACAGCCGATCATTGACACGAGCGGGCTTGGTGCTGGTCGCGGGAGGAACAAGCGGTGGGAGTACTGGAACGTCGTCACTCCAACCCACATTCTCGCGGCGACAGTGTCGGCAATCGACTATGCCTGCGTTCCCGAAGTGTGGGTGCTCGACCGTGAGACCGGTAAGGAGTGGGGCAAAGCTGGGGCCGTGATCCCCCCGCGTGGTGCTGTGCTCGCTGCGAGTCTCGAGGAAGGCTCGTCGAGTATGCGCTCTGACGGTCTCTCGATTGACATCGACGAGGTGCCTGGCGGCACGCGTATTCGTGCCGAGATCGACGGCGCCTCGTTCGACGTCGTCGCGGAGCTGCCGGAGGGCCATGAGCGGCTTGCCCTTGTCGTTCCCTGGAGCGAGACGCGCTTTCAGTACACGGTGAAGGACGTCGCCAGGCCCGCGACGGGTACTCTGCGGATCGGCGCTGACGAGTTTCGCCTGCCCACGGGCGAGAGCTGGGCGGTGCTCGACCACGGCCGTGGCCGCTGGCCGTACAGCATCGCCTGGAACTGGGGAGCCGGATCTGGCAGGGCGTGCGGCAGGGTCATCGGCGTGCAGGTCGGCGCGCGATGGACAGCGGGAACCGGCGTCTCGGAGAACGCGTTCTTCGTCGATGGCGTGATGCACAAGATTCACGGCGAGACTGTCTGGGAGTACGACTCGCACAATTGGCGGCGCCCCTGGCGTGTGCACGGCGGCGGGTTTAACGCTGTCTTCACCCCTTTTCACGTGAAACATAGCCAGACGAACTTCGGAGTGCTCGCAGGGCGAACTGACCAGTGCTTTGGCGAGTGGGCGGGCACGTTCAGAACCGCGGCGGGCGAAGAGATCTGTTTTGAGGGGATCACCGGCTGGGCCGAGGACGTGCGCAACCGCTGGTAGCAATTCCGGGGGTGAAACACACTTTCCCGAATTCCGCAGCGCCTTCTTTGCACACCCTGCGCACGATTGGCCGGGCGAAGTCACGGAAGCGCCGTGGGGGCCTGAGCCCTACGATGCTCTCAGGGCTCGGGAGAGCCCAGATCAACGAAGATCAGAAAGGCAAGGCATCGTTATGTCTGCAACCCCACCGGAGGCGCGGCTCGCCGACGACGAGCACCTCTCAGTGCTCGGCTACGAGGGCAAGTTCGACCGCTCCATGAGCCTGTGGGCAAACTTTGCCCTCGGGTTCACGTACCTCTCGCCGCTCGTCGGCGTCTACTCGCTGCTCGCGATGGCCCTCTCGACGGGCGGACCGCCCTCGATTTGGTGGATCGTCATCGTTGCGTGCGGCCAGCTCCTCGTCTCGCTTGTGTTCGGCGAGGTCGTCTCGCAGTACCCGATTCACGGTGGCGTCTACCCGTGGGCGCGCCGCCTCTGGGGGAGGCGCTACGCGTGGATGGCTGCCTGGGTCTACATCTGGGCGATGATCGTGACGATCACCTCGGTCGCCGAGTTTGGGGCAGGGTTCATCACGAGCCTGTTCGGCATCGAACTGAACGCTGAGACGACGCTCTTCACGGGGCTTGGCCTCCTGCTGTTCGCGCTCGCGATCAACTTCTCTGGCACAAAGTGGCTCGCGCGCATCGCCAGAATCGGTCTTGCTGCCGAACTCGTCGGCGTGATTGGGCTCGGTCTCTACCTGCTGCTCTTCCAGCGCAAGCACGAGTTCTCGGTGTTCTTCGACACGATGGGAACCGAAGGCGACGGCTCGTACGTGCCAGTCTTTCTCGCCTCAGCGCTCGCGGGCCTCTTCCTGTTCTACGGCTTCGAGGCCTGCGGTGACGTCGCAGAAGAGGTCGCCGACCCCGCGAGGCGTATTCCCCGGGCGATGATGATGACGATCCTCGTCGGCGCGGTCTCCGCTCTCTTCTCGTTCGCCGGATACGTGCTCGCAGCCCCGGATCTCGAGGGCATCGTCTCGGGTGAGATCACCGACCCGATCCCCGCGATCCTCGAATCGACGCTCGGCACCGTCGGGGCGAAGGTGTTCCTCGTCGTGACTGTGCTCGCGTTTGTTTCGTGCGTGCTCAGCCTGCAAGCTGCGGCTTCGCGACTGCTGTACTCGTTCGCCCGCGACGGCATGCTTCCCGGCCACACCTGGCTGTCGAAAGTCTCTGAGCGCAGCAAGGTTCCAACGAACGCGCTCATCGTCGCGTGCACGGTGCCGGCGCTCATCTGCGTGCTCATCTACTTCAACGACGGCCTGCTCGTGCCTGTCACCTCGTTCGCGATCCTCGGCATCTACGTCGCGTTCCAGATGGTTGTGCTCGCCGCGCTGCGTCAGCGGTTCAAGGGATGGAAGCCTGCGGGGCCGTTCACGCTCGGACGCCTCGGCATGGTCGTGAACATTGCAGCGCTCGCCTACGGGGTGTTCGCGATCATCCTGCTCGCGAAGCCTGGCGAGGGCGGCACGTTCTTCCAGAACTACGTCGTGCTCATCGGCCTCGCCGTCGTGCTCGTCTCTGGCCTGCTGTATCTGTTCCTCGCACGCCCCGACAAGCAGTCGACAGCGCCCGAGGGTGACGCGCGAGAGGTCGCGGCCGAGATTCGTCGGCGCACAGGCCGCGTTGAGGTGCAGGCGCCACGCGGCTAGTCTTCCCCGTGTACGCCCTCTCGAGCTCGCTCGCCTGATCTATTGGCGGGCGAGCTCGAGCTCGTACAAGCCGACAACAATTGGCGTCACAATCGTGAGATAGAGAATCCCGATGAAAAGTGCGTACGTGAGAGTGAACCCGAAGCAGGCGAGCGCGTTGCCGCGCACCTTGAAATGAGCGACGACCTTCTCGATAAGCGCGCTCGGGTGACGCACATCCCAACTGTTCAGACGCAGATAGCGCCCGAGGTACATGCCGAGGCCGACGAGCAGCAGCACGACAGCGAGCGCGATCATCGCGCGCGGCCTGAAAAAGGAGACGGCGCGGTCGTCGAACATCACGACCGAGTACAGCAGTTGCGCGACGAACACGTTGACGATCGTGTTGATCACCCCACTCATCGCGAGCGAGATCACGAGGATGATGTCGTACCACAGCGGAACCGGGTCGTCGTCGGCGCGATGAGACTGGTTCAATTCGGTGATGAGGTAGCTCGTGTTCGGCAGCATGAGCAGCCACACCACGCCGAGCACGGTCACGCTCGCAAAGGCGAGCACCCTGTTGACGGGCAACAGCCCGACGAGCGCGATAAACGCGAGGGCGAGGAGCAGGATCGGCAGCACCGAGAGCATGATGTTCCAGAGCATTGGCCGGTACAGTCTGGTTCGGTAGACGGCGGCGCGCAGGATCACGAGAGTCGCGGCGTAGACGTTCAGGATCGCGGCGCCGATGAAAAGGAACAGCATGCATTCAGCTTAGGTGCGGGCAGTCAGGCGCGCCCGCGTAGGCTAGGGGGGTGCCCCGTTTGATTCGCGTGATTGCCCCTGCCGTGCTCCTGGCGGCGACGTTCGCCGCCCTCTTTTGGGGGCTGTCGATTGGTGGGGCTGCGAACGAGCGAGACCTCGCCGACCCTGGCGCCCTCGTGCGTTACGGCGTGCCGCTGCTGCGTACCCTCGTCAACGTCTCAGTCGCCGGCCTCGTCGGTTCGCTGGTGATGGCTGTGTGGGCATTCGCGGTTGACCGCCCCGAGTACCGTATTGCGATGGATGTCGCGGCGGGCTCGGCAGCTGTGCTTACCGTCGCCTCCGGCGCGACGCTCATTCTCACCTACTCAGACATCACGACGATGCCGTTCTCGGGCTCCGCAGCGTTCGGCGCGGGCCTCGCGCAGTTCGTCACCGAAGTTGAGATTGGCCAGCTGTGGCTCTGGGAACTGCTCATCGCGGCGCTCGTGACAGTGTTTGCCTTCGCTGTGCGCGGTCGGCGCATGACCCTGCTCGTGCTCGTGCTCGGCCTGCTCACCACGCTGCCGCTCGCTCAGCAGGGTCACGCTGCGGGAGCTTCTGGTCACAGCCAGGCGGTGAACTCGCTCCTCGTCCACCTCGTCGGCGCTGCGGTCTGGCTCGGCGGGCTCCTCGTGCTCATCTTCGTTGCGAAGTCAGTGACTCGCGAGCGCCTCGCGATCCTCGTCTCCCGCTACTCCTCGATCGCGCTGCTCGCGTTTATCGCGGTGAGCGCGTCTGGCGTGGTGAGCGCCTGGCTCCGCATCGGCGACCTCGATGCCCTCTTCGGCACGGGGTACGGTCAGCTCATCATCCTGAAGACAGTGTCGCTCGTTGCGCTCGGCGCGTTCGGTGCGCTGCACCGCCAGCGCCTCATCCCGCGCATTGAAAAGAGCGACCGCGGAATGCGGGTGTTCGCCTGGTTCGTCGTCGCCGAGCTCGCGGTCATGGGCCTCGCGAGCGGCATCGCCGGCGCGCTCGGCCGCACCGCCACCCCGGTGCCGCTCGAACCCGCCGGCGAGGCTGTGGGGGCGTCGCCTGCCGAGATCCTGACCGGCGACCCGCTGCCCCCCGAGCTCACTCCGATGAGCTACCTCACCGAGTGGAAGTTCGACCTCGCTTGGGGGCTCGTCGCATTCTTCGGCATCGCGTTTTACATCGCCGGTGTGCTGCGACTGCGCCGCCGCGGTGACAGCTGGCCCATCGGCCGCACCATCGCCTGGGTCAGCGGCATGCTCTTCCTCTTCTACGCGACAAACGGCGCCTTCAACGCATACGAGCAGTACCTCTTCAGCGTGCACATGCTCGGGCACATGATGTTCACGATGCTCATCCCGCTCGTGCTCGTGCTTGGCGCACCGGTGACGCTCGCGCTGCGCGCGACCGACAAGCGCACCGACGGCTCCTGGGGCACCCGCGAATGGATCATGTGGGGGCTGCAGACGCCGTGGTCAAAGTTTGTGACGAACCCGGTTGTTGCCGCCGCGATCTTCGTCGGGTCACTGTGGGTGTTCTACTTCTCGCCGATCCTCAGGTGGGCGATGGCCGAGCACCTCGGACACCAGTGGATGATCATCCACTTCCTCATCTCCGGCTACCTTTTCAGCCTGACGATGATTGGTGTCGACCCGATCCCGAACCGTGCACCGTACCCGATCCGGCTCGTGATTCTGTTCGCAACGATGGCGTCGCACGCGTTCTTCGGCGTCACGATGATGACTGGCGACTCCCTCTTCGTTGCCGACTGGTTCGGATCGATGGGCCGCACCTGGGGTGCGACTCCGCTCGAGGACCAGGCGACTGGCGGCGGCATCGCGTGGGGCATCGGCGAGCTACCGACGCTCGCGCTCGCGCTCGTTGTCGCCGTGCAATGGTCTCGCAGCGATACGAAGGAACAGAAGCGCAAGGATCGGGCAGAAGAACGCTCCGGTGACTCTGAACTTGAGGCGTACAACGCGATGCTCGCAGCCCAGGCTGCGCGCGACACCGCCCGCGAGGCGCGAAGCGAAACGCGGCGATAACCATAACCGAACGGGGTAGGGCAAGCAATGAAGCAGGCGCAGGATCCACGGCGCGACCACGATCGCGCGCCATACGCGGAGGCGCTGCAGCGTCATGCTGATCAGGATCCGCTGATGTTCATGGTGCCCGGCCACGCGGCAACAGCCGCTGGGATGTCGGGCGACCTCGCCGAGTTCGCCGGTGAGTTGGCGCTTCGGCACGACATTCCGCAGCTCGTCGACGGCATCGACTCGGGCGAGAATAGTCCGCTCGCTCAAGCGCTCGACCTCGCGGCCGACGCCTGGGGTGCGCGGCGGGCATGGTTTCTCGCCAACGGGTCGTCGCAGGGCAACCGGATGGCTGTCATCGGAGTCGGTGCAGCCGGCGCCGGGGGCAGCGCTGACGCGCCCGCGCCGTCGATAGAGCGTGGCCCAGACGTCGTCGTCGCGCAGCGCAGCGCCCACTCGAGCTTTCTCGACGGACTCGTCGTCACCGGCCTCGCGCCCGAATGGGTATTTCCAGAGTTTGATGCCACGCACGGCATCAACCACGGTCTCACCCCCGCTCTGCTCGAAGAGGCGTTCGGCCGAGCCGCCGAACGGGGAGACCGGCCCCAAGCCGCGTACGTGATCTCACCGAGCTATTTTGGCGCGGTCTCGGACATCGCCGGACTCGCTGCCGTCGCGCACGCCAACGGGGTGCCGCTCATCGTCGACGCAGCATGGGGCGCCCACTTCGGCTTCCACCCCGAACTCCCCGACTTTCCAACGACGCTCGGAGCAGACATCGCGGTGACGAGCACCCACAAAATGGGCGGCAGCCTCGGCCAGTCTGCGATGCTACTGCTCGCAGATGGGCAGTTCGCCGACGCGCTCGAGCCCGCACTTGAGCGGGCCTTCACCCTCACGCAGACGACGAGCGCGAGCTCGCTGCTGCTCGGATCCCTCGACATCGCGAGACGGAGCCTCGTGCGCGAGACACGGCGCATCGGCGAGAGTGTCGCGCTCGCGGAGCGGCTCCGCTCGCTCCTTCGCGCTGACGAACGCTTCACCCTTGTGAGCGACGAGTTCGGCGAGTACCCGAGCGTGCTGCGTGCTGACCCGCTGCGCGTCTCAATTGGGCTGTCGCGCAGTGGGGTCTCGGGCTACGAGATGCGAGCAGCCCTCGCACGCGACCACGGGATTCTGCTTGAGATCGCGACATCGGCAGCCGTCGTCGCATTCTTCGGCCCAGGCAAGGAACTCGACGTCGACAGGCTCTTCCGGGCGATGGTCGCCGTGCTCGACCGTGCGGTTGCGGAAGCCGGCGAGGGACGGGACGCGGCGACCCCAGACGGCGTACCGCCGGCGGTGCCCGCGCTCCCAGCCCCGGGCACGCGGGTGATGACGCCCCGCGCCGCCTACTTCGCGGGCACCGAGGTCGTGGACTGGTCGGCGGCGGTTGGTCGCGTGTCCGCGGACGCGCTCGCTGCGTACCCGCCCGGCGTTCCGAACATTGTGCCAGGCGAGCGCATTACGCGAGAGGCGCTCGAGTTTCTGCGGGCCGTGGCGGCGTCGCCAATCGGGTATGTGCGGGGCGCGGTTGACTCAAACGTCGACGCAGTGCGAGTCGTCTTGGAGCCAGGTTCGCCGGGGGTCACATTGCGAACGCAGTGACCGGCTCTGTCTCGAGCCGCTGCTCGATGTCAGCGGCGGCGTGTCGAAGTGCCGTGACCGCCGAATCGATCAGGGGGTTGCTGTCGACCGCGCGGTGCACCGCGTAGACCTTGCGGACGTACGCGGGATTCGCGAGCTGGATACGCCGCACCTGCATTGAATCAACCGTTGCGAGCTGAGGCACGATGGCTACTCCGAGGCCATTGCGAACGAGCTCAATCGGAAGGTTGTAGTCGTCGGTGCGGAAGATGATCTCGGGGCGGAAACCCGCGGCGGCGCAGATGTGGTGCAATGAGCCAGCCGCATCTGTGTCTTCACCGGCGCAGATCCACCGCTCGTCGGCGAGGTCACTTACCCTGATCTCGTTTCGGCGGGCGAGCCGGTGGCCATCGGGCAGCAGAACAAACAGGGGCTCTTCCATGATCAGTTCAGCAGAGAGGTCTGGCGAGTAGGTGCGCGGCACCGTGCCGTACTGCGCGACGACGGCGAGGTCCAACTCTCCCTCTTCCACAGCGGGCAGTGTGGTCTGCCAGTCACCCTCTTCGTATCTAATGTCGACGTCGGGTCGGCCCTGCAGGAGCTCAAGCAGCACGGCTGGTACGAGTCGGAAGCCGGCCGACCAGAAGCTACCAACGTGCAGGCGCCCGAGATCGGCGGAAGCGTATGAGCGCATCTCGTCCTCGACGGCGTCGAGGTCGGCGAGAATGCGCGTCGCCTGCCTCGCGAGTTGGGCGCCCGCTGCCGTTGGTCGGATGCTTCGCGCCGTGCGTTCAAGGAGGGGTACATCCCAGAGCCGTTCGATTGACGAGATCTGCTGCGACACTGCGGAGGGGCTGTAGCCGAGCCGAGCCGCGGCGGCCCGCAGTGAGCCGGTGTTCACGACTTCTCGAATTGCCTTGAGCTGCGTTGGGGTGAGCATCGCCTCAGCTTAGCTATCGCACGTAGAGCATCACAATGGCGAATATCTCGCCCCGACTCCCCCGGAGAGTCGTATAGGAAGGTTTGCCTGGCAGGAGCAGCTGGTGTCTAGAGGCGCGTTGGGATGAGCATCAGAAAATGTGTTTCAAGTGTGCATAAATGCGCATTCTGGCTAACTTTGAATCTCGCGATCTCTCCCTCACACTTATCTGCAGAGGCGAATACCAACGAAGGGAATCCAGCTTCATGACACTCACGACACACTCACCGAAGCTTGCACTCCGCCGCATCGCAGCGGCGGCTACAGCAGCTGCGATGCTCGCTGCTGGCCTTGCCGCGTGCAGCAACTCACCTGAGCCCAAGCCCGAGGATGCCTCGAGCATCGTTCGGGACGATGCGCTTGCCGCGCTTCTTCCCGCGGACATTCAAGACGCGGGAACGCTCCGTGTTGCGACGAGCGACGACTATCCGCCGCTGGAGATGCTGGCGGAAGATAACAAGACGATCACCGGTGCGGAGCCGGAGCTCATCACCGCCATCGGTGAGGTGCTCGGAGTGAAGGCCGAGCTCACGAAGGTCGCGTTTGACAGCCTCATCAGCGGCATTCAGGCAGACCGCTTCGACATCGCGATCCAGGCGATGCTCGATACCGCTGAGCGTCAGGAACAGGTGACCTTCGTCGACTACTTCAACACGAGCACAACCATGCTCGTGAAGTCGGAGAACGCGAAGAAGTTCACCGAGCTCGACGCGCTCTGCGGTCAGGCGATCGCGGTTGAGTCCGGCACCGGTCAGGTCGACATCGCCGCGGAACAGTCGCAGACATGCGTTGACTCGGGCGAGGCAGCGATCAGTGTCCTCGAGTTCCCCGATACTGTAGCGTGCTTGCAGTCCGTCGTTACGGGCCGAACGCAGGCCTTCCTTGGTGGCACCCCGACCATCGCCTTCCAAGCCGACAAGTCTGACGGAGCCCTGGTCGCCACCGGAACGCCGATGAACCTCAAGCCCTACGGGATCCTCATTCCGAAGGACGACGACAAGCTTGCCGAGGCAGTACAGGGCGCGCTCCAGAAGCTCATGGACGACGGCACATACGACGAGATCCTCGCGAAGTACGGCCTCCAGGACGGTTCGATCTCCGAGGCCACCATCAACGGCGGCAAGTAATGTCCCACCAGACGACTCTTTCTTCCTCAGCAGTGGGCGGCGGCAGCGGCGCGATCCAGGCGATCCCGCTGCGTCGCCCCGGCCGATGGGTGACCGCGGGCATCCTCGCATTTGTCGTGTTCTTCCTCATGCAGGCATGGATCACGAACGAGCGGATGCAGTGGCCGACGGTCGGAAAGTACCTCTTTGCGCCCACGGTGCTCGAGGGGCTCTTCACGACGATCTGGCTCACCGTCGTGGCGATGGCAATTGGAATCGTTGGCGGAATTCTGATCGCCGTCATGCGTCAGTCCGACAACCCAATTCTCGCAACGATCAGCTGGTTCTTCATCTGGCTGTTTCGCGGCGTCCCGCTGCTTGTGCAGATCCTCGTCTGGTACTTTCTCGCGGCGATCGTGCCGCAGATCATCATCGGTGTGCCCTGGGGGCCGGAGCTGTTCGCGTTCGACACGAACGCACTCATCACCCAGACCACCGCGGCGCTCCTGGCGCTTGGATTGTCGGAGGCTGCGTACATGGCTGAGATTGTTCGGGCAGGAATGTCTTCGGTTGACCGGGGCCAGGCAGAGGCCGCCCACGCGCTTGGGCTGACGAACCAGCAGACGCTCCGGCGAATCGTGCTCCCGCAAGCCCTGCGGGTCATTATTCCGCCGACTGGCAATGAGGTGATCAACATGCTCAAGGCGACCTCACTCGTCTCAGTTATCGCTGTCCCCGAGCTACTCACTTCGGTGCAGGCGATCTACTCCCAGAACTTCCAGCAAATCCCGCTGCTCGTTGTTGCCTGCTTCTGGTACCTTGTCGTCGTCTCGGTGCTGAGTGTTGGCCAGCACTTCCTCGAGCGTCACTTCGCTCGAGGCGTGCACGGCGCCCCGAACTCTCGCCGGACGAAGCGGCTGCCGCCAAACCCCGGCCCGATCACAGAGGCAGTGACCCTCATGAGTGCAGAGGAGCGTGACCGGTGAGTCAGGCGACCGCAACTGAACAGATCCCGATGGTTGTCGCCGACGGAGTCTCGAAGAGCTACGGCTCGAACGAAGTGTTGAAAGATATTTCGCTGACGGTGTTGCCAGGCGAGGTGCTCTGTCTCGTTGGCCCCTCCGGCTCGGGCAAGTCCACCTTTCTCCGGTGCATTAACCACCTCGAGAAAGTGAACGCAGGCAGGCTGCTCGTCGACGGGCAGATGGTCGGGTACCGCGAACATGGCGGCAAGCTCTACGAGCTGCACCCGCGGGAAGCGGCGAAGCAACGACGGAGCATCGGCATGGTGTTTCAGAGGTTCAATCTTTTTCCGCATATGACCGCGCTCGAGAACGTCATGGAGGCGCCGGTCCTCGTTACCCGGATCTCAAAAGCACAGGCACGTGCACGGGCGCACGAACTTCTCGCTCGGGTCGGCCTTGCCGACAGGGCCGACTTTTACCCGTCGCAGCTGTCTGGCGGGCAGCAACAGCGTGTCGCAATTGCCCGCGCGCTCGCGATGGAGCCAAAGCTCATGCTGTTTGACGAGCCGACGAGCGCGCTCGATCCCGAGCTAGTCGGTGAGGTGCTTGAGGTCATGAAGGAGCTCGCGGCGAGCGGGATGACCATGGTCGTAGTGACGCACGAGATGGGCTTCGCCCGCGAAGTCGCCGACACGCTCGTCTTTATGGACGGTGGCGTCGTTGTCGAAGCGGGCGATCCACACGAGGTGCTTGGCAACCCTCAACACCCGCGCACGAAGGCCTTCCTCGGCAAAGTCCTGTAGCTGAGCTCCTCGTTTCCCCCACGGGTCGCGGCCCTGGGGTGTATTCGGCGCGCCCGCGCTCCCAACCATCACACTGAAAGAAGCTCAATGACCACCTCCTCACGCGTTGTCAGCGCAGAAGACATGAAGGGCGCCGCTAAGCGCCGACTCCCCAAGATGGTGTTCGACTTTCTCGAGGGCGGTGTGCTTGACGAGATCACCGTCGCAAGAAACACGGCCGACCTTCGCGCCGTCGAATTCAAACAGCGCACGCTTGCCGAACTTGAGGGCTCGCACACGGCGGTTTCCATGCTGGGACGGCAATCTGAGATTCCGTTCTTTGTGTCACCGATGGGGATGCTCGGCATGATGCATCCCCACGCGGATGTCGGGGTCGCCCGCGCGATTACTCGGGCTGGGGGAACCTTTATCCACTCGGCGTGGTCCGGAGTCACCCTCGACGAGGTCGTCGCTGCGGCAGAGCCCGGGCGGGTATGGGGACAGGTGAACTACTGGAAGAACCGCGAGCACACCGAGCGCCACCTCGAGAACCTGCGGAAGCACGCCATCGACGTGCTTGTGCTTCCCGGCGACTGCGTGTTTGGCGACAAGCGTGAGCGCGACCTGCACCACGGGTTGAACAACCTACCGCCCCGGCTGTCGATCCCAGACATGATCTCCTGCGCCCTCCGTCCCGCTTGGGTCGCGAACATTCTGTTCGGGCGCAAGGTCACCTACGGGAACTACACCATCAACGGTAGACCGCTCAAGATGTCGCAGATGAAGCCGTGGATGGCGGAGAACGAGGACGTCACGGTCTCGTGGCGGGACCTGGCGAAGACGCGTGAGAACTGGCAGGGCAAGATCGTGCTCAAGGGTGTCATGTGCGCCGAAGACGCAAAACGTGCCCTCGACCTCGGCGTAGACGCGATCTTCGTCTCAAATCACGGCGGGCGCCAGTTCGATCGCCAGCCGTCTACTGTGAGCGTCATCGAGGAAGTTGTCGAGGCCGTCGATGGGCGCGCCGAAGTCTACGCTGACGGCGGTGTGACGCGGGGCCACGACGCGCTCGCGATGATGAGCGCGGGCGCCACGGCCGTTGGCCTGGGTCGCTCAGTCGCGTATGCGCTTGCTGCCGGCGGTGAGGCTGCCGTCGCGAAACTGATTGCTCAGCTCACATCTGAGTTTGAGCAGGCAATGGGTTTCTGCGGTGTTGCCGACCCTGCGCTCGCTGGGCCCGAGATTCGTCGCAACACCTGGCGTGGAGGCGCGCGATGAGCGACATCGTGCGGTTGCCAGACCCAAGCGAAGCCGACGGTGCCCTTTCGAGTGACGTGACAGTTCACGGTGGACAGGCCTTCGCGACCGTGATCCCGCTGAACGCTGAGGGCGAGCTCGCTGGGACGGCGATTGAGGAGCAGTCCGAGGCCGCGCTCGTTGAACTGGCGAGAGTGCTCAGCGACGCTGGATCCTCGCTCGATCGGGTGCTGCACCTCACGATCTACCTCACTGACATCGCGCGCGATCGCGCAGGCTTCAACGAAGTCTATGCAAAGCACTTCTCTGGACCGCGGCCTGTGCGCTGCGCCGTTGGTATCGCCGCGCTCGCTCGGCCGGGGATGCTCGTTGAGCTCACGGCTATCGCGGCGGTCTGATACTACGGCCGCGGCCATACGCTAGAGGCCTGCGCCGCAGAATGAGGGAGAGGACCTTCGCTTCAGGGGTAGTCGCGGAAGTGGCGGCGGCAGTAGTGTCGTAACCCAGGGGCGTAAGCCTGACTTCTCGGAGAGGGGCCATCATGACCGGCGTTACACAGACTGGCATCGTCATCGATCGGGCAACTTCGGCCTCCCCCGAGGCCGTGTTTGCCGCGCTGAGTGAGGCAGAGTCGTTCGCGAGCTGGTTCGGCGGGACTGACGTCGAGGTGCCTGCGGACCGGCTCGAATTCAACGCGGTCGAAGGTGGCAGGTGGCGTGCGACGATGGTGCTGCCCGACGGCAACACGATCGACTGGCAGGGCGGGTTCGTCAAGGTGCAGCCACCGATGCACTTTGACTTCACACTCACCGACGTGCCAGGCGAGGACGCACCGGAGGTACTCGTTACCGTTACCGTGGTCTCGGCCGACGGTGGCGCTGCGCTGCAAATGACCCAGGAAACGCCTGACTTCCCGCACGAGCAGAAGGCGGCGACGCTCGAGGGGTGGCAGGTCTTCCTCGACGAGGTATTGCGAATCGCGGAGGGGGAAACTGGCGCGCAGGCCGGTGAGGGCGAACAATCCGAGCAACCCGGCGGGGCCGAGTAGGCCTGGTCGCTACATGCTGAGCCCCGTGAGGTTTCGGGCTCAGGGTTCCTGGCATGCCTCGGCACTTCGGGACCTTGGCGTTTAATGACCTCAGCTCTTAGGCATGGGATCTGCAGTTCGTATGCCTCAGCCTCGGCGGAGTGGCATGTCTAGTGTCGATCCCATTGGTACGGTGGGGCCGGTTCGACTGTTGGGGCTCAGGGTTCTTGGCAGCACTCAGCTCTTAGACATGGGATCTGCAGTTCGTATGCCCCAGCCTCGGCGGAGTGGCATGTCTAGCGCCGATCCCATTGGTACGGTGGGCACGGTGGGCCCGGCCGGGCCGATCCCATTGGTACGGTGTGGCCGCGCAGGAACTATGCCCCCCGGGCGCCCTCGTCAGTGCCTGTCACGTCGGCGCGGTGGAAGTTCATGTGCGAGCGTGAAGCTGTCGGGCCGCGCTGGCCGAGGTAACGTGAGAAGGTCGCGCCCGCCCCGTATGGGCGCTCTGCGGGTGACGACAGCCTGAAGAAGCACAGCTGGCCGATCTTCATGCCGGGCCAGAGGCGAATCGGCAGCGTCGAGACGTTCGAGAGCTCAAGCGTGATGTGCCCCTCGAACCCGGGGTCGATGAAGCCCGCGGTCGAGTGGGTGAGGAGGCCGAGCCGGCCGAGCGAGCTCTTTCCCTCCAGGCGTGCTGCGATATCGTCAGGGAGGCCGACGAGTTCATAGGTCGAACCGAGCACGAACTCTCCGGGGTGCAGGATGAAGCCCTCTTCGGGATCCACCTCGACCATTCGGGTCAGCTCGGGCTGGTCTTCTGCGGGGTCGATGAGCGCGTACTTGTGGTTGTCGAAGAGGCGCACGAAGCGGTCGAACCGTACGTCGACGCTCGACGGCTGGACCATCGAGGGTTCGCTCGGAGAGAGCTTGATGCGGCCTGCGCCGAGCTCGGCATTGATATCGCGGTCTGAAAGCAGCACGGATTCATCTTACCCGCAGCACCCACCAGTTGCCCCGGAGGTCACGCGGGCACTGGCGGCAAGGGGCGTCTAGACCGGCTCGGTGATCGTGAAGAGCAGTTCTGCGAACCTGTCGCCGAGTTCGTTGACCCCTTCGGGCGCATCAAACCCACTGAGAGCGCTCACGCGCACTGCCCGCTCGTAGCCGCCGGCGAGGATCGTGAGCGCCCGATCGACGGGGATGATGAAGCGACGGCCGGCGGCGTGCACGATGCTTTCGACGACGTTGCTGAGCTCGGAGCGGAACTGGAGGTTGAAGTCGACGTGCTGCACCTCGCCCTCTGGGTGGCGCAGGGCGAGCAGCAGAAACTCTGTCTCGAGGGTGAACCAGCTCGTCTCGTTGCCGCTGGGGGAGAGGAACGTCGTCACGTAGCCGGCTGCGTCTTCTCTGGTGGGCGGCTCGGGGCTTAGCTGCAAGCACTCGGTGAGCTCGGCGGCGCGGATGCGAATCTGCTCGGCGCGCTGTTCGTACTCGCGCCCGAGCAGCGCAAGGAAGAGTTCTTCCTTGGACGAGAAGTTCGAGTAGAACGCGCCGCGGGTGAAGTCGGCGCGAGCGCAGATGCGTTCGACTGAGGCTCCCTGGATACCGAACTCGGCGAACACCTCGGCCGCGGCGTCGAGAAGTCTGCTGCGGGTCTCGCGGCGGCGGGCGCTCACGTGGTCGGCGTCCGGCGCAGATTGCGGATCAGACATGTTGCCTCCTCACAGTTTTTCGACAGGCTCAACGAATACAGTACTGTATCGAAATGGATACACTCCTGTATCCGAAGCTCGACCAAGGGGAACGCATGTCTTCCGCACTCTATGCCCTCGGGCGCTGGGCCGCTCAGGCGAAGTGGTTCGTGCTGACGATATGGCTCGTCCTACTCGCCCTCCTCGCGACCGGGGCGCTCACGCTCGGCAAGGGCGCAGACGCGCCGATCACGATCCCCGGCACCGAGGCGCAAGACGCGATCACGTCGCTGTCGCACACATTTCCCGAGGTGAGCGGGACGAGCGCCACGATCATCGTCGTCGCCCCCGAAAGCGGGGACCTCGAGACTGACACGTACCGCGAGGCCGTCATTGGCGCGGCCGATGAGCTCGAGCCCCTGCCTGGCGTCACCGGTGTCCTCACCCCGTTCGGCACGGGCGAGGCAGCCGCTGCGAACACTGAAATCTCTCCAGACGGCCGCGCGCTTCTCATGCGCGTGCAGGTCGAGGGCGAGATGACTGCCGTTGCAGACGCGACAGTCGACGGGATCGCCGCCGTGACCGACGACCTCAGAGAGCGGCTCCCCGCCGACGCCGAGGTTGCGTACGGCGGCGAGATGTTCTCGGCCGCGGTTCCCGGCTTGAGCCCCACCGAGGCGATCGGGGTGGTTGTCGCCTTTGTCGTGCTGATCCTCACGCTGGGCTCGCTCATCGCGGCAGGGATGCCGCTCCTCATCGCGATGATCGGCGTCGGCGTCTCAATCGCGGGACTGTTCTTCGTGACTGCGTTCGTCGATCTCACTTCGACGACGCCGATGCTCGCGCTCATGCTTGGGCTCGCGGTCGGCATCGACTACACCCTCTTCATCGTGAGCCGGCACCAGGAGCAGTTGCGCGCTGGTCTCAGCGTTCGTGAGTCGATCGCGCGGGCGACGGCCACGTCGGGTTCGGCCGTCGTGTTCGCTGGTCTCACTGTCATCATCGCGCTCGTCGGCCTCGCCGTCGCGCGGATCCCGTTCCTCACGGCGCTCGGTGTCGCGGCCGCGGCTGCGGTGGCGGTCGCTGTGCTCATCGCGATCACCCTCACGCCCGCGGTGCTGTCGATGGCGGGAATCAGGATCCTGCCCCGCAAGCACCGCCCCAAGACGGTGACGGGGGAAGGCGCCGAGGGGCCCGGATCCGAGCCGATTGTCCCCGAACAGACTCGCGCCGACAGGTTCTTCGCTGGCTGGGTGCGTGGCGCCACGAAACGTCCTGTCGTCACGATTCTCGCAGTGCTTATCGCGCTCGGCGTCGGCTCGATCCCCGCCCTCCAGCTGCGCCTCGCGCTGCCCGACGCGACGTCGCTCGAGGCCGACGACCCGGCACGTGTGACCCACGAGCTCACCGGCGAGCACTTCGGCGAGGGGTTCAACGCCCCGCTGCTCCTCACAGGCTCGATCATTTCGAGCACCGACCCGCTCGGCCTCATGGATGACCTGAAGCGGGAGGTCGAGCGTGTGCCAGGCGTCGCCGACGTGCCGCTTGCGACCCCGAACCCTGGAGCCGACACCGGCATCATCCAGGTCATCCCAGAAGAGGGGGCGCACGCCGCGAGCACAACCGAACTCGTTAACGAGCTCCGCAGCCACCACGACGAATGGGAGAAGAAGTACGGCGTGAGCCTCGCCGTCACTGGCTTCACCGCGGTCGGCATCGACGTCTCCGCCCAGCTCATGACAGCGCTCCTACCATTCGGCATCTTCGTCGTCGGGCTCTCGCTCGTGCTGCTCGCGATGGTGTTCAGGTCGGTGTGGGTGCCAATCAAGGCGACACTCGGGTACCTGCTTTCAGTCGGCGTCGCGTTCGGCGCGGTCGTCGCGGTGTTCCAGTGGGGCTGGCTCTCCGAGATCCTGAACGTCAGTTCGACGGGGCCTGTGCTCAGCTTCATGCCGATCATCCTCATGGGGGTGCTCTTTGGGCTTGCGATGGACTACGAGGTCTTCCTCGTCGCCCGCATGCGGGAGGAGTATGTGCACGGGGGCGACGCCCAGCGCGCGATCCGCCGCGGGTTCGTGGGGTCCGCGAAGGTCGTGACCGCGGCCGCTCTCATCATGATCGCCGTGTTCGCCGCCTTTGTGCCCGCGGGTGACCCGAGCATCAAGGTCATCGCGCTCGGCCTCGCAGTCGGCGTGTTCGTCGACGCGTTCATTGTGCGCATGACGCTCGTACCAGCCGTGCTCGCGCTCCTGGGCGAGCGCGCCTGGAAGATGCCGCGCTGGCTCGCGAAGGTGCTCCCGTCATTCGACGTCGAGGGTGAGGGTCTTGCCCGCGAGATCGAGCACGCAGACTGGCCAGCCGATATGCCTGCAGCGCGGGTCGCGTCGGAGCGGCTCACGTTGCGTGGTCGCGACGCAAACGTCACCGCGCGCGACCTTCGGGTAGGCGACGGAGAAGCGCTCGTGCTTGACCCGAGAGATCCGGCGAGCTTCCCGCTCGCGCAGGCGCTCAGCGGCAGGGGAAGGATCGTCGCCGGCACGCTGAAGGTCGACGGTCTGTTGCTTCCCGAGCGCGCGAGCTCGCTGCGCGCGCGTACGGCATGGGCAGACGCCGCCACGCTCAGACAGGCGCTCCGTGATTCCCCGACGGTACTGGTCCTCGACCTTCGCGACGCCGAGCTCGCGCCGCCGTCGCCCACCGCCATCACCGACGCGCGTTCCGCGCTCGCCGCATGGCACGTCGACCGTGGCAGGGACAGTGCTCCGCCTATCCTCGTTGTGCTTGGCAGCCAGGCCCTCGCCGAGCGCCTGCTGCCCGACGGTCACGCCGCTGTCTCACTCACTTCACCGCACGCCGAACGCCTCGAAATGGAGGGCGCACGATGACCCCCGCACTCACCCCGCTGCGCGGCAAGCGCATCAGCTGGACGACACTGCTTGGTTTGCTCTTGGTGCCTCTCACTGTCGCTGGTCTGTTCGTCTGGGGGCTCTGGAACCCGAGTGAACGCCTCGAGACAGTCACCGCAGCTGTTGTGAACGCCGACGAGCCCGTTGAAGTCGAGGGGCAGCTTGTGCCACTCGGCCGCGTACTCGCAGCCGAGCTCATCGCAGGCGGCTCGGATAGCGACGACACCGCTGCAAGCGCGGAGGAATCGCGCCACAACTTCACCTGGGTGCTCACCGACGCGGAAGACGCTGCGGCTGGCCTGAAAGACGGCCGTTTCGCGACGAGCATCACCATCCCGAAGGACTTCTCGGCGGCGGCGACGTCGCTCGCAGACGGCCCTAACGGAGCGCGGACAGCGACGATTGAGATCGCCGAGAGTACGCAGGGCAGACTCCTCGACTCAGCGCTCTCAGGCATCGTCACCCAAACCGCGACCCGGGTGCTCAACCAGCAGCTCGGCGAGCAGTTCGTCGGCAACGTGTTCGTTGGAATGAGCTCCCTCCACGATGGGGTCAGCGAGGCAGCCGACGGCGCGACCAAGCTCGCCGACGGCGGCACGCAACTCGCAGACGGCACGAGCGATCTCGCGGAGGGCACCACCGGCCTCGCCGCAGGCGTGCAGGAACTCTCGGGAGGTGCCCAACAGCTCGCAGGCGGCGCATCGCAGCTCGCAGCAGGCACCCAGGAACTCGCCGCCGGCGCGACCGGGCTCGAAGGGGCCGCAGCCGGGCTCGCAGGCGGGGCCGCCGAACTGGCCCAGGGCACGCGCGACTCTGCGAACGGCGGCGCCCAGCTGGCCTCGGGTGTCGAGCAGTACACGGGGCTTGTGAACAGCGTGCTCGAGCCCATCATCGCCGGTGCAGGCCAGGCGCTCGAGCCGCTGCAGCAACTGCGGGCAGGCATCGAAGCACTCCCCGACGAGCTGTTCCCGCCCGAGTACCCGAAGGCGACGCTGCTCGCGACTGTCGACCAGGCAATCGCCGAGGTGACCGCTGCCGCAAGCGGCAGCACCGAGTCACAGCTCGTGCAACTGCGAAACGCGGGAGCCGACCTCGCGAGCGGCGCCCGGGCTTCGGCGAACGGGCAGGCCGAGCTCGCGACGGGTGCCGAGAACTTCGCCGCGGGCGTCGGCGAGTTTGCCGGTGGGATGTCGGCATTCTCCGGGGGCGTCTCGCAGCTCGCGGGCCAGGCGCCAGCGCTGGCGGATGGCGCGAACCAGCTCGCCGGAGGCGTCTCGCAGGTCGCGACGGGCGCCGGCGAACTCGCCGATGGTGCGGGGAAGCTCGCGGAGGGCGCTGACGCCGCGGCCAAGGGCACGAAGACGCTCGCGTCGGGCCTCGGGGAGGCGGCCTCCCAGATCCCGAACTACACAGAGGCTGAGCGTCAGGTGATGGCTGAGACCGCCGTCGAATCGGTGAAGCAGGAGGGTGGAAGCGACGAGCTGTTCAACTCCTCGGGTGTGCCGCTTTTCGCGGGGATCGCCCTCTGGGCTGGCGCGCTCGCGGCGTTCCTCGTGCTCGCACCGCTCTGGTCGCGCACCCGTGACGCCGCCAAGGGAGTATTCGCGATCACGCTGCGAAGCGCACTGCCTGCGGTGCTGCTCGGCGCGGCCCAGGGAGCGATCGCCGGCATCGTGCTCCCGCTCGCGCTGCGATACGACTTTGGGCAGGGCGCTGGTTTCTTCGGCCTCGCCGTGCTCGCAGGGGTCGCGTTCGCGCTCATCGTGCAGGGCCTCTCCGCCAGGTTCGGCGGGTTTGGCCGGTTCCTCGCGTTCGCGCTGCTCGTCGTCGCATTCACCGTCGGGATCGTCTCAACCGTGCCGGGGCTGCTCTCAGCCGTCGGCGACGCGAGCCCGATCGGTGCGGCCTTCACCGGCTTCCAGGCGCTCGCCGCAGGGGTGAGCGGGGCCGGGGCAGCGGCGGCGCTGCTCGCGCTGTGGGGCGCGGCGGGCGTCGCGCTCACGGCCTGGGCTGTGGCGCGAGAGCGGCGAGCCTAACTAGCCGCGTGCGGGCGGTTCGTCGCCCGCATGCGCGGTTTCTGCGAGCGGGTGCGGCACCATGCCGTCCTCGCCGTATGCCGCGTCGAGCAGCTCGTCCTCTTCGGGGCGCGGGTCCTTGCCGTTGGCGATCGCAATGCCCAGCGTGAAGAACGCCAATGCGAATGCGATGATCCCGAGCGGGTTGCACAGTGCGATCGACATCTCCGCCGAGAACTGCGAACCGGCAGCGTGGCTGATGATGGAGACGAGTTCGCCGCCAACGTTGTCGGGTACGGTAAACCCGAAGCCGATCGCGCAGACCCATGACAGGATCAGTGTGACCCACACCGAGCGGCTTAGGCGCCGCCCGCGCCGCTCGGTGACAGCCATGCGGTGGCCGACACAGATGAGCAGGATCGCATAGGTGAGACCGATCGCCGGCACGTACCACCAGGTGAGGCTGCCGCCGATTCCGAACAGCCAGCGGCCTGCAGACATCCACGCCGCGAGCACCACACCCATGACGGCGACGAACACACTCTTCACGCTGACTCCCATCGAAACACGCGCTCTGTGCGGGCCCGCGAATGCGACCGCAGTTCGCCGTAACTTTACCAAGCTGGGCGTCGCGAAACCGTGGAGATCGCCCCGATCTGTGCCGCCCTCGTGCGGCACGCCCGGGCGATGGTACGCGAATTCGCATTCGCCCTCGCGAGGTGGTACGCTCTAACGGTTGTCGCGTTCGCGCGGCTACGCCCTGATAGCTCAGCGGTAGAGCACTTCCATGGTAAGGAAGGGGTCCCGGGTTCAAGTCCCGGTCGGGGCTCTGACTCTCTGGCTCGCATCCGTGCGGGCCAGTTTGGCTGAGTAGCTCAGCTGGTTAGAGCGCACGACTCATAATCGTGAGGTCGCGGGATCGAGCCCCGCCTCAGCTACAGAGAGTCACAGTAAAACCCCCGGTTCTGCCGGGGGTTTTGTTGTTCTGCGTGTGCTGGTGGCGGGCTCGCCGGGAAGCCCTGCTTCTCGGTTGAGCTGGCGGGTTGCGCATCCGAGGTGTGCAGAATTGCGCCACATTCGTCGTCGTGTCGTAAGGTAAACGTGGGGGAGGAACCAGAAATGGTTTCTCCCTTTTCTTTTGATGCGAAGAAGCTCCAGCCTCTTGTGCGCCGAAGACCCGAAGGGTGTGATCCCATGTCGATCCAATTCGACACCGCTACTGCCAACGAGCTGATTCGTACGCTCGAAACCGCAGACGATGCCTTACGTGACCAGAGCCTCTTTCGTAACGGAGCCGCCGAGCGCGCGATGGAGGACTTCGTGGGTGCGTACGGAACGCTGTTTCGGCTCGCAGTCGCAACAGAGAAGCGTGACCGCGTGAGACTTGCCCGCGTGCTCTATGAGCTTGCCGAGGCCGTCAAGCAGACGGTGGTAAAGGCGCGCGAAGAACGCGAGCGGCTCAAGGAGGTCGCTGATTGGCGGATGCGTGAGGCAGAACGGGAACAGCGACGTCAGACCGACGCGTTCGGCGACAGCTTCACCGCCGGCGTAGATTCGTTCTTCGATCCGCGCCCGTCCGAGATCCCGATCCAACCGCCAACCATTTCGGCTTCCTTCACCGCGCAGCAACGAACCCGGCGGGCTACTGGGGCGGGGCCCGGGAAGTCTTCTGCGGACCCGGCGAAGTTGCGCACGTTTGTGTCGCAGAGCGGCACGAGCAACATTGACCTCGAGTCCCAACTGTCGTTGGTGCGTCGAGCGTGGTCCGCGTTTGGTGCGTCGTGTTCATGGGCGCGGGTCGAGTCGACGACATTTCTGGCAGGCTTCCAACAGTTCCTGAACGAGAACCGGCGGGATGTTGACTGGATTGATGGTGTCGCTGCCGCGTTCGAAGCCGCCGGTGGCGGGATACTCTCAAACGCGGTGATTGATCTCTCGGTGACTGCAGTGCATCCGATGAGTGACGCCGATCTGCTTGCGGCGCTGTCGGCCCTCACGGCTGAAGAGATTGCGATACTCTTCCAAGCTTCCCCCGGGTTGATGCGTCGCTTGGAGTTCATGGACCCGGTGGAGATCAATTCCTGGTGGCAGGGAATGAACCCGCCAGCTGGCTCCGAGGACCCGTTCTCAGAGCAGCAGAAGCTGCTGCTTGACGGGTTTGCCGTGCTCTTTGGGAACCTTGAGGGGATCCCGTATGGCGCACGCGACTACGCGAACAAGGTCGCGCTGACTGCAGCGATCGAGGACGTTCAATTGGAGATCGAGAAGCTTCAGGCTGCCGGCGTGGATGTGTCGGTGCTTCAAACGCAGCTCGCGGCCCTTGAGAACATTAGCCTCGCGCTCGAGCCGGCTGACGATGGCGCTGCCAGGTTCCTGATTGCGTTGACTCAGGACCAGCCACCACTTGCGGCTGTTTCGATCGGGAACCTCGATACCGCCACGAGTGTCGCGTACGCGATCCCGGGCATGGGAAGCGACACGACCAGGATGACCGGTTGGACAAACGCGGCCCAAAACCTCCACTGGGAACTCCCTGAGGGGAGCGCTGTGGTTGCGTGGATCGGTTACGAGACACCACCGAGCCCGAGCTGGGACGACCCTGATCTTGGGGTGCTCGACTCGAAACGGGCGGTCGCGGGCGGCAACAGTCTCGCGGCCGCGCTTCGGGGGCTGGCGGCGGTGCGGGGCGGGTCGATGCCGCAACTGGATATTGTCGCGCACTCGTACGGCACCACCACGGCCGCGGTTGCGCTCACAATGCCGGGCGTAAAGGTGAACAACTTCATCATGCTCGGCTCCGCAGGTCTCCCCGACACGGTCACGAGCGCGTCGCAGCTCAACGCCGACAAAGTGTATTCCGGGAACGCGAGAGACAGGATGGTGATCGACCCCGACACGGGAGACGAGTGGGCGTGGGCCGGGCGCGACTTCAGCCGCGATCACAAGGTTGACCCTATGAAACCAGAGTTCGGCGGGCAGGCGTTCGGTGTGGACACCGGGGGCGACGCCGGCGACCCGGTCGTCGGCCATGACCCACTCATCAAGGGCGGCGGCGGATACTTCAGCCCCGGCACCGAATCCCTCAAGAACACCGCGCGAGCAATCAAGGGCGAGACAGACGATATTACCGACTATGTGCCGTTGGGGCCGACTCAAATGCAGGAGGCACAGATGGGACTCGGACAGCATGGTTGGTAGAACTGGGGCGCGTATCGGCGCGGGAATCGTCACGGTACTACTCGCATCGGTCCTGCTGGCTGGATGTGGCACACAGGAGGAGGAACCAGTAATGACTGCACGAGAGGGCCGTGACAAGGTCGTTCAGTTGGTGAAAGACTCAGCACAACAGCTCGACGTGACCGGATGGTGGGCACGCGGAACCGCGTCTGCGATCCCGTGCGAAGGCGACCCTGACAACGCAAGCCAGTATGTCTATCACTATTGGGCTCCCGAAGGAGACGACCCGCAAGCGGACGCGAAGCGAATGGCTGAGTATTGGGAATCCTTGGGGATGACGGTGTACACCACTGGGCAAGACGGCAGCGCTCCGATGGTGTTCGGCAGAGGGGGGCCGGTGCTGCGTGCGAGCTTCGACACGCTGGGCGCGGATCGTTCGTACCATATCGACGCGATTGCGCCGTGCTCGCCAGGGCTGTATGTGGAGTTTAACCGTGAGGATAGTGCCGTGCGTGACCGGGGCGAGGTGCTCCCCGGTGACGACGTGAAGGTCCCCGAATCAGAGATCGGCGAGAAGTTCGACGAACACCGCAGGCTCGCAGAAGAAGCTGACCGCAAGAAGAGCGAATAGCTGTCGTCGGGGGAGTCGGTCTTGGCGGTGCCTGTGGCGCCCAGGCCGACTCAGATGCAGGAAGCACAGATGGGACTCGGAACGCATGGCTGGTAGAACTGGGGCGCGTATCGGCGCGGCAATCATGACGGTACTACTCGCATCAGTCCTGCTGGCTGGATGTGGCACACAGGAGGAGGAACCAGTAATGACTGCACGAGAGGGCCGTGACAAGGTCGTTCAGTTGGTGCAAGACTCAGCACAACAGCTCGACGTGACCGGATGGTGGGCACGCGGTACTGCATACGCGGCCCCGTGTGAGGGTGATCCCGACAACGCGAGCCAGTATCAGTACGCTTATTGGGCCCCGGAGGGAGACGATCATCGCGCCGACGCGAAAAAGATGGCAGCGTACTGGGAGTCTCTCGGGATGACAGTGTTCATGACTGGCGAAGACACTGACTGGCCTGTCGTATACGGCTCCGGCGGACCGGTACTGCGTGCGAGCTTTAACACGAGTGCAGTAGAGCGCTCCTACCGGATCGGTGCGATTGCGCCGTGCTCGCCAGGGCTGTATGTGGAGTTTAACCGTGAGGATAGTGCCGCGCGTGACCGGGGCGAGGTGCTCCCCGGCGACGATGTCATGGTCCCCGAATCAGAGATCGGCGAGAAATTCGACGAACACCGCAGGCTCGCAGAAGAAGCCGACCGCAAGAAAAACCAATAGCTATCGTGGGGGTGCTGTCGACCGGCACCACATAGATACCTAAAGCGCCACTACCCGCGCGCAGCCAAGAACTCAGCGAGCTCCTCGGGCGTCGGGTAGGAAGCTTGCGCGCCAGCCCGGGTCGCGGCGAAGCTGCCGACGGTCGCCGCGTAGCCCGCTGCGACGGCGAGGTGGTCGCCGGCCGCGAGGCGGAGCGCGAGCGAACCCATGAATGCATCACCGCAGCCCGTCGTGTCGACGGCGGTAACCTTCGGTGATGGGACCGGAACCGCGTCTGCGCCGTCACGCGTCGCGCCATCAAACACGATGCTGCCTGCGGCGCCCGCGGTCACGACGGCGCGCGGGATCCCGCGCTCGGTGAGCGCAGCACGCGTGTGCTTGCCGCCCTCGGCGAGCACCTGCTCGGGGGTGAGGCCGAGCAGATCGGCGGCCTCGTGCTCGTTGATGAGCAGGATGTTCGTGAGGCTGAGCAGTTCGTCGGGTACGGGGCCGTATGGGGAGAGGTTCAGGAGCACGCGGGCGCCGGCAGCGCGGGCGCGGCGGGCAGCCTCGAGCACGACGTCGAGGCCAACTTCGAGGCTCAGGCAGAGGATCGCGGCGCGCTCGAAGAGTTCGGCCGCATTGTCGAGTTCGGTGATCCCGAGCTTGCCGTTTGCTCCCGGCGAGACAATGATCGTGTTCTCGCCGGCCCCGTCGACGGTGATCACTGCGGTGCCAGTGGCGACGCCGTCGAGCGAGGCGACGTGAGACGTATTGACTCCCGACGCTTCGACGGACTCGCGCAGCAGCGTGCCGTTCGCGTCGGCGCCGAGCGCACCAACCATCGCCACGTTGCCCCCGAGGCGGCCGGCCGCGACGGCCTGGTTCGCGCCCTTGCCGCCGGGAATGACACGTAGCTCGGAGCCAGTGAGCGTCTCGCCCGGTTGCGGGAAGCGTGCGGTCTGCACCACCAGGTCTGCGTTCAGCGAACCAACCACAAGAATGAGGCCGTCGGTCATGGTGAGGTCCTTTCTCGGCCCGCACGGGTGCTCTCGCGCGGGCGGGTGATGCAGCGGGCGGGTCCCCGACCGGCCGAGGCCGGCGGGAACCCGCTCCTAGAATACGTGGGTTGGTGTTACTTCCCGGCTGTTGGTGCCGCGACCTCGGCGTCCGTCGGTGCCGGGATGAGGAAGCTCATCGCGAAGCCGAGGATCGAGATTGCGGCGCCCGCGAGCATGCCGGCGCTGTATCCGGTTGTCGACGTCGGGTCGTCGGCCGAGGTGAACAGTAGCTGCACGGCGGGCAGGATCGCGAAGCTGACCCCGGCGCCGAGGTTGAACGCGCCAGCGTTCAGGCCGGGGAGGAAGCCGGGGTTGTCCTTCGGTGACAGCACGATGCCGAGGCCGTTGAGCATGATGTTGCCGATGCCTGCGTAGGTAATGCCGAGCAGGATCGTGGTGACGATGAGCACGGGCAGCGAATGGACGCCGACGAACGCCATCACGATGGTGCCGACGATGGTGCCGAGCATGCCGACACGCATGACGTTCAGGTATCCGAACGTCGGCGCGAGGCGTCCGGCGAACGGGCCGACGATCCAGCCCGCGACAGCGTACGGCATGAGGAACCAGAGCGATGTGAGATCGGCGCCGAGCCCGAACCCGGCTTCTGAGTTCTGCGCGATCGAGGCGACGAGGCCGTTCACAACCGCGAAGACGCCGGTCATGGTGAGCAGCGTTGTGACGAGCAGCGCCCAGCTCGACCGCTGCTTCAGGTAGTGCGGCGGGATGAGCGGTGCGGCGATCTTTGACTCGAGCGCCCAGAATGCCCAGAAGGATGCGAGGCCGATGAGAGGCAGCGCCCAGATGATGAACCAGTTGCTGTCGTTCACAGCCCCGAGGAAGTTCAGGAAGGTGAGGAACGAGCCGATCGACACGACGAGGGGAACGACGCCGAGCCAGTCCATCTTCGTGTCCTTCGAGGGGCGGCTTTCGGGGGCCCACACGAGCACGAAGACGATCGCGATCACGGCGACGGCGGTCATCGTCCAGAAGACTGATCGGAAGCCGTGGTTCGCGACGAGCCAGCCGCCAGCGAGCGCGTCGATGCCGGCGATGCCACCGTTGACAGCGGTGATGACACCCATCATTGTGCCGTAGCGCTTCGGATCTTGAATCTCGTGTCGCAGCATGAGCAGCGTTACCGGAACCACGGGGCCGGTGACGCCCTGGATGATGCGGCCGACGAAGAGCATCTCGACGTTTACTGCGAGCGCGGCGATGACGGTTCCGACAGCCATGATCGCGAGCATGCCGACGAGCACGCGCTTGCGACCCAAGATGTCCGACAGACGGGGGAGGAACAACGAGAAGAGCGCCGCTGCGGTGAAGAACATCGTCTGAGACAGGCCGATCGTCGCGTCGTCGGTGTTCAGCTCTTTCGCCATGGTGACGAGCGCAGGGCTGAGCATGGAGGCGTTGAGCTGGAACGCGACGCACGCTGCCAGCAGCGCGACCATGAGCGAGCCAACGCGCACTGCTGGCTTGTGAGTGATGGTTGTCATTTAGAAGTCGACCTCGCCAATGTTTTCGAGCGCCTCGGTGACGAGGTTCCAGAATCGGGGAGCGTCGAGCTCGGTCGCGGCCCAGGTGGTGCAGTCCTCGGGGGCCTCGGCGCGGAAGTCGGCGACGGTCATGCCGAGCGTGTGTGTGCCGGTGAGCTCGATGTCGATTGGCACCTTCACGGTCTTCACGATCGTCGGGTCGATGACGTAGGCGACCGCGCAGGGGTCGTGTACTGGGGGAGCGTCGAAGCCCTGGGCGTCTTTGTACGCGAGCGCGAAGAAGTCGAGCAGTTCGCCGACGAACTTCGCGGGCTTCGTGCCGACGGCCGCGATCTGGGCTGCGACCTTGTCAGTCGCGAGCGCCTGGTGGGTGAGATCGAGGCCGACCATAACAACGGGCCACTGCTCGTTAAAGACGATGTGTGCGGCCTCGGGGTCAATCTTGATGTTGAATTCGGCGACGGCCGACCAGTTGCCGACGTGGTAGCCGCCACCCATGAGCACGACCTCCTTCACGCGCTCGGCAATACGGGGCTCCTTGCGCACCGCCATTGCGATGTTTGTGAGGCCGCCGGTGGGTACGAGGGTGACGGTGCCGGGCTCGTGGGCCATGACAGTGTCGATGATGAGGTCGATCGCGTGGCGTGGGTCGAGCTCGATCTCGGGCTCGGGGAGCACTGGCCCGTCGAGGCCCGATTCGCCGTGGATGTCGGGGGCGACTTCGATGTTTCGCACGAGCGGACGCGCGGCTCCTGCTGCGAATGGAACGCCGGTGATGCCTGCGACGCGGGCGACTGAGAGCGCATTGCGCGTCACCTTCGGAAGTGTCTGGTTACCGACAACGGTTGTCACGGCAAGCAGCTCGATCTCTGGGTTGCCGTGCGCAAGCAGCAGGGCTACGGCATCGTCGTGTCCGGGGTCACAGTCGAGAATGATCTTCTTAGTCAATTCCACATCCTTGGGGCCGTTGCTCGCGCGGGCGCGGGCGGGCGGGTTAGGTACGTCAAGCGCTTTACGATAACACGCAAAGCGCTTGACGTTGCAACCCGGTGCGCGGCCACCCGCGGCTAGAATGAAAGGATGTCTCGACCCGAAGCTATCTCGCCACGGCCGGCACGAGTGACGGCCGCTGAGGTGGCCGAGCTGGCTGGTACGTCGACAGCCACGGTGTCGCTCGTTGTGAACGGCAAAACCGCCGGTCGTGTTTCGCAGACGAACATCGAACGGGTGCTCTCAGCGGTGCGAGAGCTCGGCTACGTTGTTGACCACACCGCCTCATCGCTTGCAAAAGGCACCTCGAACATCGTGATCCTCGTCGCCCCCGACCTCTCGAACCCGTTCTACGGTCGAGTCATCTCGGGAATCAAAGCAGAGCTTGGCAATGAGTACCAGCTGCTGCTCTCGGTCACGGGGGAGGGGCGCAACCCGAGCGCCGCAGACGTGCACCGGCTCGTTGCACTCCGCCCAGCCGGCTTGCTTGTCGAGGCGCCAGACGACGAGTTTCTTCGCGACCTGCCTGCCGGTGCACCGCTCGTACTGCTCGATGCGCCGGGCCGCGAGACGCAGGCGCCGACCGTGAACTTCGACCTGACAGGCGGTATCGGCGCACTGCTCGCGCACCTCGCCGACCGCGGACACACCCGCATCGGCTACCTCGACAGCCTCACGCGAACCGAGACCTTCGAACTGCGCCGCTCGCTTGTCGAACGCGGGGCAGCCGAACACGGTATGGAGTACGTCGCGATTCCCGAGGCGGCAAGCCTCATCGATCCTGATGGCGCCGCCACGGTGTTCGCGGAGCACTGGCCGCGGTGGCGCGACGCGGGCGTGACGGCGCTCGTGTGCGCAACCGATTCGCACGCCTATGGCGTGCTTGGCGCTGCCCGCGAGCTCGGAATCAGCGTGCCAGGCACCCTCGCGGTCAGCGGATTCGACAACCTGCCAGCCTCAGCGATCGTTTCGCCGGCGCTCACGACGGTCGAGCTGCCAGGCGAAGCTCTCGGTCGCGGCGCGGTGCGCGCGCTTATGGCACAGCGCGCCGAGGGCGACGATCAGGATCACGAGCCCAGCCCGCCCACCGCTGCGCCCGCGGCAGCCCCCCTGATTGGCGCGCGTCTCATCGTGCGCGATTCGGCCTAGGCACGCGGGCTCCACGCGGCGACGCCCGCAAGGGGTTAGGTGCCGCGGCCCCGAGTCAACCTGCGGTGAGATCCGCAAGGAACGCAGTCGTCTCGGCGGCGATCTCTGGCGAGTGAGTGTGGTGCAGGTAGTGCCCGCCCGCGAAGAGTTTCATCTCGCCATGTGCGACCGTCTCGGCCTGCTGCTCGTGCAGATCGACCCACCCGGCGACTTCGGTGTCTTCTGTCGCGACAAGCAAGAGCACGGGGAGCGACTCGGGGAACCGCGCGTCACGCAGCGCGGCGAAGTTCTCGGGAGCGAGCCGCATCTCGTCGAGGATCGCTGGACCCATTGAGTTCTTCGTCGACAGCAGTCGCATCTGCCGCTTTGTCTCGTCGTCAAACTGCATGCCCGCGTACGGGTCACCCGATATCGCGGAGAGGACGCGGATGATGCCGAGGTGGTTCAGCGCCGCGAGGCCATCGGTTGCCACTTCGTCAGTTGAGCCGGGCTGGCCCGGGACGCTGCTGTCGATTCCAACGAACGCGACGAGCTCATCTGCATACCGTGCGCTGTACTCGAGCGCGTAGATGCCTGCGATCGAGTGCCCCATCAGCACGTACTTCTCGACGCCGAGCTGCTGCAGCGCCTCGTGCACCTCCTCGACGATGTGCGCGGCGGTGCGGGGAGTGTCTGCCTGGTCGCTGAGTCCAGTCCCCAACGGCTCGATGGCGATGACACGATGCGTGGCCCGAAGCTCTGCTACGAGAGGCTCGAAGTCGAGCGCGGGGGCGGCGGTACCGAGGCCGGGAAGCAGCACGATGGTCTCATCGCCGGTACCCGTATCAACAACGTTCATACGCTTGCCCGCGACCTGCACGAATTCACCGTACGGGGTGATCGCGGCGAGGTCTGACTTCGTCGCGATGGCGTTGAAGATCGCGCTCGTTGCGACGGCGAGAACTGGCACCGCAGCCAGCACGGCGACGGTGGGCAGGATGATCTTGAGTGGTTTGCGCATTGGTCCTCGGTTCGAAACGCTTGTGCCAGGCACACGCTGTGATGTGTTCCAAGTCCACAACACTTTTCAAGTGCGGAGAAGTGTCTCAATGTCATCTGCTCCCATGACAGATGTCATAGGCGCAGCATCCTGAGTTTCTTGGCTGTGTTCGTGCTCGTTGTCATGCGCGCGCCGTGTTCGAGGACACGGAGTTGCGCTGTTTTGCGCGCTTGGTAGCATGACCCACGTGATTGACGAGCGAGGGCCGAGCGGGGCCGAGTCGATTACGGACAGTGAGTTGTGCGACCTGATCCGTAGCGGTGAGGCGTGGCCGCTCGCGACTCTCTGGGAGCGGTACCACGCGGTTGCTGTGGGGTGGGCGAAGCGCAAAGACGTGACGTACGCCGAGGATGCGGTATCTGACGCGTTTGACTCGATCTACCGCGCATTGCTCGATGGAGGCGGCCCTACTGAGTCGTTCACCAGTTACCTGTTTCGCACAATTACATCGCAGCTCTCGAAACACTGGCGTGCCGATAACCGAGAGATATCGCTCGACGATTTCGACGCCGAAAAGCTTGAGAGCGGAGCGAGTGACGACCACCTTGCCGACCTCGAAGAGCAAGACGCTGCGGCAGCGGCGCTCGACGATTTGCCGCTGCGTTGGAAGCATGTGATTCTGGCGGTCGATGTCGCCGGAAAGCCAGTCCAAGAAGTTGCAGCTGACCTTGAGCTCACCCCGAACTCGACTTCGGTTCTGTTGAAGCGCGCACGCGAAGGGCTGAAGCGCTCTTGGCTGAAACAGATGCACCCACCGAGGGGGCTCGCGGCTGATTGCGCCGCCTGCGTGAGTGACTTCAGCGAGATGCGCTGGGGGCGTAAGGGGAGCCGGAAGGCCGCTCGGGCCTCTGCTCACGTCGAAGGCTGCCCGCAGTGCAAAGCTCGGTGGCGCCGCTTTGCTGAGCAAGCGAGCGTCATTGGCATGGTAAGTACCGGTGTGATTGCGATGGAGCGCGGGTGGAAGCGCAAAGCGCTTCTGACGGCCGCCGCGTGCGCTTCTGCGGGAGCATTGGTTGTGGCTGCTGGAGTAGCGATTCCGGCATTGCAGGGCACGACTGACGTCTCTGAACTGCCGACTAGTCCCTTGCAGGGTCCGACGGAGCCAGGCGACGGAGCTGGCGACGTCGACCGCGATGTGGCTGGTTCAGCGGGTGGTGGAAGCTCGGAGACCACAGCAGCTGGGCCGGGTGGCACAGTGGCTGAAGGCTACGTCGGGTCAACTCGCGGCGACGCTGCCTCCGAGGGCGAAGACATGCTCCCCGGCGAGGGGGTCCCAGCCGGTTTCGAGTCGATGCCCACGGAGTCCGCCGAGATCCCGAACACGGGGCATGTCAACGTGAATGACCTGGACCTCGATGGTGACGGTGTGCCCGGTACGCCAACGAACACCGTATGGACGAGGTGGGGTACCGCAGCGGTGGTGAAAGTTGACGCGCGCGACGCGGCGATCGGGCTGCCGGGGGCGAAGTTTTTGCTCTGGGCGAGCGAGCAGCCCGAGGGCTGTCGAACTGCGCAGCAACTGACACCGGTCGTGGGCGACGACGGTGAGGCGATGGTCATTGAGAGTGGCAAGAACGGAGTGCTCGAAATTCCGCCTCTGTGGGTCGGGGACGACGAGATCGATGGCGGCAAGTTCTCGAGCGGGCTGTCGGCCCGCTGCTATGTACTTGAGGAAATTGTGGCCCCTACTGGCTATCTGCTCCCCATCGGTCAGGCGGCCCGCAGCGAGATCATCGTTCGCGGCTGGGACACGGCTGAGGCAGTGGAGAGCGTCACCATACCGAACACCGCGGAGCCCGGATCGTGGCTGGCGAGAACCGGCCAAAGTGGCCAGCTGCTGATCGCCGGCGGCGGGGCGCTGCTGCTCGTTGCGGGTGGCCTCGTGGTCGCCGCGAGACCGCGGCGAGGGTAGGCAGGCCATCGGCGGGAACATCCGCAAAAATATGGAAGCAGAAAGCTCTCCAAAAACTTCTGAAAAACTTTTCACAAACTGCGTCACATTATTTCCTCCGGGAGCTCTTTAATTACGTTGGGGCCATGTTTGGTTTCAAAGATGAAGACTCAAGGGGGAAGCAGTGACTGCTGCACGTCGAAAGGGACGACGGTCGAAGTGGACTGCCGGCATTATTGGCGCGGTGCTGAGCGCACTCGTGGTGCTCACGGGCGTTGGGGGGCCGGCGCTCGCCGCAGGCAACGACCTGACCGTGGATATCCATCCGGCACCCACTGACGTGGAGGTGACAGCTGGCGAGACTGTGACTTTCGAGGTGCAGTGGCAGTGCGGCGGTGTCTCGAACGGCTGCTCCGGTGCCTCACTTGAGGTGCCGGTGCCGCTCGGTCAGCCAGGCAACATGCAGTTCGCCGTGACGAGCTTTACGCCCGTTCGGTTCGGTACCCCAGCCCAGACCTTTCCAGTTGGGGTCGTCGGTACGGGCGCTGACCGCAAGATCGTGTGGCACTTCCCCGCCACGATGGCAGGCGCCAACACCGGCACGGTGACGTTTACGCTGCAGACGGAGAACTGGGTCACTCCAGACGGCACGGCGATGACTCCGACGGCCACCTTCTCCGCGAACTCGCAGTCAGTTGAGGAGACTTCTGAACCGGCTGTCGTGCGTTCGGCTGCCGATATTCAGGTTGTGAAGACGAAGTTCGCCCCTCAGGAAGACCCCTACGTCGGCAGCGATGCCACCTACGAGGTCAAGGTTGGCTACCCGCAGCAGTGGAACGCAAGCGGAGGGTTCACACCCTACTCGAACATGTGCAACACCCTTGGCCTCTGGGCCATGGAAGACGTGAAGGTGACCGATACACTTCCGCCACGCACGGTGTTTCAGTCTGCTTCGGCAGGTGGCGTCTACGATGCAGCTACCCACACCGTTACCTGGGATCTCGGGAAGACCGCCAAGGTCGAGAACGGTCAAGCCAAATGTGACCCGTCCACCTTCGGGAAGACGCTTCTCGTGACGGTGAACTTCCCTGAGGATCGTTTCACCAACGATGCAAACCAGCAGCTCCCGCAGACCAACGAGGTCGCGGTCACTGCGAAGACTTGGGCAACGGGCGCGCCCCTCTCAGACGAGACAAGCGTGACGCACTACCTGCAGATCGGTGCAGACGGCGAGTTCACGGTGCAGAAGGGCATCTCCTATGCGCAGTCGAACAAGGCCTCGCGGCAGCTATGGCGCGGTGGAACCTTTGCCGGGGGAGACTACGTTCGCGGCTACCTTCACGACTACTCGATCGCGGGAACGGGCAACGCACGAGGAACCTGGTCGCTCGTCGACATGCTGCCCTGTGGGTGGACTTCGCCGACCGATACAAACGATATCTCGTGTGCCACCCCGGCGTATCGTGATGTCTCCTTCGGCTCAAACGGCAGCATGTCTGAGCTGAAGGTGAACTGGCAGACGAACCAAGGCAGGGTCGGAGTCTGCACAATCGCAGAGGGCATGGTTGCGGGCGATAGCTCGATGCGGTTCTGCGATGGTCTGGATGCAGGGCAGCCGATTTCTATGGGCGCCGGAGAGTGGATCACCAAGTTCTGGCTTGACGAGAACCCGGTGAAGGGCGGAACGAAGGGAAGCCTTTTCCTCTTCGGTAGCGTGAGCAATGACATTCCGCTCGATAATTCGGATGCGGTGCGCGATGGTGTCTACCAGCCACACTTCATGACTAGTGGGGAAGTGGAGACTGTAGGGCAGACCCCGCAGGCCGGCGTCACACCCGCTTCGCAGCACCCGCTCTGGGTGACCATCGAGAACTGCACGGCGGACAATACCGTGCGCTGGAACGGCGGTTCGATGACGAGAAATGGTTCCGTCGTCGATTCGAATAAGGAGGGACGCTGCGGGTACACGCGGGTGGCACGCGACCCGGTGAACGTCTACGCCGAGAAGCGCATGTATAACCCCGACGTCGTGACGGACGACGGCATGAAGGGGAACCAGCCTTCGCTCGAACCCGGAGACCCCGTGCGCGTCGAGGTCGTCACGCAGCGCGATAACTGGTACGGGCAGGTGTCTACCGGCAGGCCATATACCTTTACCCCCACCATCACCGAGATCCTTCCAGCGAACCTCGTGTATTCGCCGAAGGACCCGAGTAATCCTGTGTACCTCAACGTGTCGGGCAAGAGCGGCGCCGCCGCCGAGGCGGTCCTCGCGAAGCTCGGCGAGCCTCGTCTCACCTTGAGGGACGTGGTGGTTGGCGGAGTGACCCGTACCCAGGTGGTTATCGACTTCCCGAATGTGCCGGAGGGCGGCGGGCTCGCGCTGAACGACCAGGTCGAGATCGGCTTTGATGCGCGAGTGCGCGACAACACCCCAGTCAATACCTACGAGAACTACATGCTTGTGCAGGCGAAGGAAGCGGCGACCGGGTACCTGGTGTGCGAAAGCCCGGGGAGCTATGCCGACCCGAAGATACTTGACCCCCAGAAGAGCTGGGCCGACCTGAGCTTCAATAACGCCGTGCAGGGCCCCGACGCCGACACCGGCTGTCGCGGTAAGAAACCGTACACCGTGGTCGAAGGGCCAGGAATGAATTCCGTAAAGGAGGTGCGCGGCACCCGCGACAACGAGTTCATCCCCGCCCCCGGTATCGGTTCGACAGACCGCGATGGCGAGGCTACCTACCGCATTCCGGTGAGGAACACCGGCAACGTTGATATGCGTGACGTGGTGGTCTACGACATGCTGCCGCGCGTGGGTGACCACGGCGCGAAGCCCGGCGCAGACGCGCGAGGTTCAGAGTTCAACGTCCGGATGACTGGCCCCGTTACCGGGCTGCCTGCAGGCGCCACGGTGCAGTACTCGAAAGCCACCGAACCCTGCCGAGGCGAACTCGCTGGCAAGGGCACGGGCACACTCACCAGTGCGCCTGCGAACTGCACGAATGATTGGGCAACTGACGTTGCGGGAGACTGGGCATCCGTCACCGCGATCCGCCTCGACTTTGACGCCATGGTCTGGTCGCCCGGCGACACCTACACGGGCACCTTCCCAGCCGTTGCTTCTGGCGGCGACCTGACTGGCACCGCATGGAACAACGTCGCCATTGCCGCGAAGCGTACTTCGAACGGCGTTCCCATGCTTCCGAGTGAGGCACAGCGGGTTGGACTGCAGCTCACGCCCGACCTCGCATGGAAAAAGGTAGATGGCGCGAATGCCACGACGCTCCTCGCCGGTTCGGAGTGGACCCTTACGCCTGTTGTTCCGCAGGGGGGCATAATGCCCCCTGGTGAGTGGCCGCGCACGATCGTTGACTGCACTGGAGGAACTTGTGGTGAAGATCGCGATCCGGCCGCTGGCAAGTTCACTCTCAGCGCTATTCCGTGGGGCACGTACGAGCTTGTTGAGACCAAAGCCCCCTCGGGCTTCGTGCTCGCCAGCCAGCCCATCAGGTTCACGCTTGGTGAGGGCAATCTGGACCGAGACAGTTGGACGTACGAGCTCGGCACGATTGCGAACTTCAAACCCGGAGTAGATCTGTCCTGGGAGAAGGTGGATACAGCTGGAACGCGTCTCGCGGGCTCCAACTGGGATCTTGTGCCGGTCGACTCAGCAGGGAAGCCAGTTCCCGGCGGATCCGTGATGTCACTGAGCGACTGTGTCGCCGACTCTGCTGAGGAATGTGCCGGTCACGACACTGACCCGCTCGCCGGAAAGTTCAGGCTCACGAATGTACCGCCAGGCACCTACCACCTCGTGGAGACGCAGGCTCCGGCTGGGTTCGTGAAGCTCGATACGCCAATTGAAGTCACCGTCGTGGGGGATACCGCGGTGGATCTGGAGGGCATCGTGAATCACCAGGTCGAGGTACCTGAACTCCCGCTCACCGGCGGTGTAGGGACCTTCCTTTTCATGCTTGGCGGCGGAGCATTCCTCGTACTGATGTGCGTATTTGCAGTGCGCTCGGTCAGAGCACGTCGACTTATCTAACCAACTCACTTCCGGGGGCGGAGACGCCGCCCCCGGTGCCAACCTGCCGAACAACGGTAGTTCAGAAAGGAATACCCATGTCTCAGAACACTGCCCCGCGCGCGTTGCGCCGCGGCATTGCGGCCTCCGCGGCGCTCGCCGTCGGGGTCCTCGGGATTCTCGTCGGTGGCTCCGCCGCTCAGGCGGACAACATTGACGCCGAGCGCCTCGGGTCGCTGACTGTCCACAAGTTTGAGAACCCCGGTGGCGGGGCCCAGAACCCTGGCGGTACCGGAACGAACCCGACGTCGAAGCCGATCGACGGCGTCGTGTTCGAGTACTGCTCGATCAACGGTGTTGACCTGCTCAGCGGCACCAACGCTGGCTGGGACACGTTGAAGGCCGTATCGAGCGCGGACCTCGTCGCGGCGCGATCCGGCGCTGCGCTTGGCTCGCTCTCGCTCACCGGCTGCACTGAGCTGCCCGCAACGGTTGGCGGCATCGCGAAGAGCGGCGACCTGCCGCTCGGCGCATACCTCGTTCGCGAGAAGTCTGCTCCGGCAACCGTCACCAAGCTTTCTGAGCCGTTCATCGTGACCCTGCCGACCCCTGGCATCAACACGGGCGAGGGCGATGGCACCTGGGTTTACGACGTGAACCTGTACCCGAAGAACGACGTTGGTGATCTGCCCACGAAGACGATCCAGAACCAGCCGAACAATGGATTTGTACTCGGCGCAGACGTGAACTACTCGATCTCTCAGAAGGCACCGGCCGTCGACGGCGACGTCTACACGAAGTTCATCATCACCGACACGCTTGATCCCCGCCTGTCGGGCAGCGTGGCGCCGGTCGTATCGATCGACGGTCGGCCCCTGGTTGAAGGAACCGACTACACCGCTGCGTGGACGACCGGCGGCACGCCCGTTCAGCACACGCTGACCGTAACCCTCACCGGGGCGAAGGCAACGCTGAAGGCCGGTGAAGTCGTCAAGGTTGACTTCGTTGCAACCGTAGAGTCACTGGGAAACGGCGAGATCGCCAACCAGGCGGGCGTTAACGTTAACGACCTCGACGTGGATGGCGACGGAAACCCGGGCACCCCGACCAACGAGGTGTGGACGCGCTGGGGCGGCGCGCTCCTCAAGAAAGTCGACGCCGACAAGAGCGGCAAGGGCCTGCAGGGGGCCGAGTTCACCGTACTCATGAGCAACAAGGCAGCTGACTGCCTCGCAGACGCTGACCTCGTTCCGGTGACCAAGGCAGACGGAAGCGCTTACACCGTTACGTCGGCAGCCAACGGCGAGATCTCCATCCCCGGTCTCTGGATCGGCGACGATGAGCTCAACGGCGGCACCATGACCAACGGTCTTCAGGAGCGTTGCTACGTGCTCGTTGAGACGAAGGCCCCGAATGGGTTCGTTCTGCCTACGGGTGACGCCGCCAAGTCCGAGGTCATTGTGAAGGCCGGCGAGGTTACTGTGGTCTCGAAGGAGATTGCCAACAAGCAGCAGGAAGTCCCTGAGCTGCCCCTCACCGGTGGCGCAGGCCAGATCCTGATGGTCATCGGTGGCCTCGCGCTCGTCTCGGTTGCGGCAGGATCCGTGCTCGTCGCACGCCGCCGCCAGTAGAGCCAGGCGTAGCCTCCCGGGTGGGCGGCCGAGTGTCGCCCATCCGCCCCTAGACTCGCCGGTTCGGTGCGCCCCCACCCCTCGCGCCGAGCCGGCGATACCCTGTCTTACCCCATGGAAGGGAAGCTGCGTGACCCAGCCAGCCGATCACTCTGACGATGAAACTGCACGGGGGCCCGAAGCGCTGCGCCGCGACCGTACGCGCGGCTCGAGGCTGGCACGACGACGTGTCAGCGTGAGCGCTTGGTTAACGCTGACCTGCTGGCTTCTCGGGGTGAGTGTGCTGCTGTACCCAACCACAGCGTCCTGGTTCTCGCAGGTGAACCAGTCCTCGCTGGTCGGCCTATATGACGCGGAGATAGACGAGGTCAAACCCGATGTCGCGACTCAGCTCACCGCTGCTCGGGCATACAACGAGGCGCTGTCAGCGGGCGCACTGCTTGCCGCTGGTGTGAATGTGGCGGTGGGCAACGGCGAAATGAGTGGGCTGCCGCAGGACTACCGTGCGCAGCTCAAAACTCCGAGTGGCGTGATGTCACGATTGCGAATACCGACGATCAACGTAGATCTGCCGATCGCCCACGGCACTGATGATGACACATTGCTGCGTGGCTTAGGGCACCTTGAGGGCACGTCGCTTCCTGTCGGGGGGCGGAGCACCCGTTCAGTCATCACAGGTCACCGGGGGCTCGCGAGCTCACGGATGTTCACCGACCTTGACCGGGTGAAGAACGGTGACACCTTCACGCTAGAGACGTTCGGTGAGGTGCTGACGTACAGGGTCACGGAGATACTCGTTGTGGAGCCCGATCAGACCGAGACGCTCCACCAAGTCGCCGGCCGCGACCTTGTCACGCTTATTACCTGCACCCCACTCGGGGTGAACAGTCACCGCATTCTCGTGACGGGCGAGCGCATTACTCCCACACCAGTGAAAGACATTGCGGCGGCGGGTACCCCGTCGGGCCTTCCTGGGTTCCCGTGGTGGGCCGCTGGATTCGTCGGAGCTATAGCGGTTGGCGCCATGTATGTTCGCTGGACGACCCGGCCAGATACACCCAGGCCGAAGCGGTGACCAAGGAGAGATCCGCCACGCCCGACAATGAGGGCACTTCGTTGTGTTCATTGGGTTCTTGAGAGTCGAACGAACGCCGATTTGTGTGTTGCGTGTTTCCCGCGTAATGTATTCATCTGTTGGCCGGCGCGGAAATCGCGACTGGCTGCAAGGATCTCTCACACAACACCCCCACTTGAACCGCAGTTTGGTTTGTAAAGCGGGTAGGGAAAATGGGATTCATCTTCACCTCGATGTGACTGTTCTTCGGAATGTGTCCGGGCGGGTTCGGGTGGTAGCAGGAATGCTGCCGGCACGGATTTGCGGGAAAGCGTCTGGGTGGTCTAAGATAGAAAAGTTGCTCTTCGGAAAGCCTCAGGGTGAGTACGGTGAGTGTCTGGATCTTGAGAACTCAATAGTGTGCACTTAAATTGTCAAATGCCAATTTATTATCCCCGGCATCAAGCTTTCTGGTTTGGTGTTGGAGATTCCTTTTTTGGATAACAAAGAAATTTCGTCAGTATTGATGAGTTTCTGTTGTCAGGTTAAACTCGCTCGCTTGCATGGCTTATTCCGCTGTGTGTGTGGGCATGTAATTTTTTACGGAGAGTTTGATCCTGGCTCAGGACGAACGCTGGCGGCGTGCTTAACACATGCAAGTCGAACGATGAAGCCCAGCTTGCTGGGTGGAAGAGTGGCGAACGGGTGAGTAACACGTGAGTAACCTGCCCTGAACTCTGGGATAAGCACTGGAAACGGTGTCTAATACTGGATACGACCTATCACCGCATGGTGTGTAGGTGGAAAGATTTATCGGTTCTGGATGGACTCGCGGCCTATCAGCTAGATGGTGAGGTAATGGCTCACCATGGCGACGACGGGTAGCCGGCCTGAGAGGGTGACCGGCCACACTGGGACTGAGACACGGCCCAGACTCCTACGGGAGGCAGCAGTGGGGAATATTGCACAATGGGCGCAAGCCTGATGCAGCAACGCCGCGTGAGGGATGACGGCCTTCGGGTTGTAAACCTCTTTTAGTAGGGAAGAAGCGAAAGTGACGGTACCTGCAGAAAAAGCACCGGCTAACTACGTGCCAGCAGCCGCGGTAATACGTAGGGTGCAAGCGTTGTCCGGAATTATTGGGCGTAAAGAGCTCGTAGGCGGCTTGTCGCGTCTGCTGTGAAATCCCGGGGCTCAACCCCGGGCCTGCAGTGGGTACGGGCAAGCTAGAGTGCGGTAGGGGAGATTGGAATTCCTGGTGTAGCGGTGGAATGCGCAGATATCAGGAGGAACACCGATGGCGAAGGCAGATCTCTGGGCCGCTACTGACGCTGAGGAGCGAAAGCATGGGGAGCGAACAGGATTAGATACCCTGGTAGTCCATGCCGTAAACGTTGGGAACTAGATGTAGGGCCTGTTCCACGGGTTCTGTGTCGTAGCTAACGCATTAAGTTCCCCGCCTGGGGAGTACGGCCGCAAGGCTAAAACTCAAAGGAATTGACGGGGGCCCGCACAAGCGGCGGAGCATGCGGATTAATTCGATGCAACGCGAAGAACCTTACCAAGGCTTGACATAACCGAGAACGCTGTAGAGATACAGAACTCTTTGGACACTCGGTTACAGGTGGTGCATGGTTGTCGTCAGCTCGTGTCGTGAGATGTTCGGTTAAGTCCGGCAACGAGCGCAACCCTCGTCCTATGTTGCCAGCACGTTATGGTGGGAACTCATGGGATACTGCCGTGGTCAACACGGAGGAAGGTGGGGATGACGTCAAATCATCATGCCCCTTATGTCTTGGGCTTCACGCATGCTACAATGGCCGATACAAAGGGCTGCGATACCGCGAGGTGGAGCGAATCCCAAAAAGTCGGTCTCAGTTCGGATTGGGGTCTGCAACTCGACCCCATGAAGTCGGAGTCGCTAGTAATCGCAGATCAGCAACGCTGCGGTGAATACGTTCCCGGGCCTTGTACACACCGCCCGTCAAGTCATGAAAGTCGGTAACACCCGAAGCCGGTGGCCTAACCCTTGTGGAGGGAGCCGTCGAAGGTGGGACTGGTGATTAGGACTAAGTCGTAACAAGGTAGCCGTACCGGAAGGTGCGGCTGGATCACCTCCTTTCTAAGGAGCACTCAGCAACATGGTTGCTGCAGAATGGTGCGTTCATCACCGATCGTGTGATGCGTAACCGCTCATGGGTGGAACATTTGATAAAGCAAGCTGTGATTAGCTCGCCGGTGTGAGTACATCATGTCCGTTTTTTACGGGTGTGGGAGGAAAGCTTGGGTGAGTTGGTGATTGCTTCATTAAGTGCATACTGTTGGGTCCTGGAGACCCAGACCTGCTGATGCTTTTTGGGTGTTGGTGGTGCTTGGTTTCTTCAGCCCTGGTGTCTAGAACGTGTTGTCTAGTTGTCCAGGGATTGACCGTACGTTGAGAACTACACAGTGGACGCGAGCATCTTCGATACACGCACCTGACCTTTCGAGGTTGTGGTGTGTGTCTCATTGGTCACGTGAGATTTTCGGATCTTACGTGTTTCTAAATAATTTACTTATGTGATTTCAAGTTTCGAAGAGCAAACGGTGGATGCCTTGGCATCTGGAGCCGAAGAAGGACGTAGTAATCTGCGATAAGCCTCGGGGAGCCGATAAACGGGCTGTGATCCGAGGATTTCCGAATGGGGAAACCCCGCCAGCGCGCGTGCGTAGCTGGTGACTCCCGCCTGAATATATAGGGCGGGTAGAGGGAACGTGGGGAAGTGAAACATCTCAGTACCCACAGGAAGAGAAAACAACATGTGATTCCGGTAGTAGTGGCGAGCGAACCCGGATGAGGCTAAACCGGTGGTGTGTGATACCTGGCAGGGGTTGCATCATCGGGGTTGTGGGACGTTTCAAGGAGCGCTGCCATGCTTCTAGCGTGAATGTTCAGGTTATAGGGGAACCGCTTGGAACGGCGGACCGGAGTGGGTGAGAGTCCCGTACCCGAAATGATCTGGCTGCGCGAGGCGTATCCCAAGTAGCACGGGGCCCGAGAAATCCCGTGTGAATCTGTCAGGACCACCTGATAAGCCTAAATACTCCCAGATGACCGATAGCGGACTAGTACCGTGAGGGAAAGGTGAAAAGTACCCCGGGAGGGGAGTGAAATAGTACCTGAAACCGTTTGCTTACAATCCGTTGGAGCAGCCTTGTTGCTGTGACAGCGTGCCTTTTGAAGAATGAGCCTGCGAGTTAGCGATATGTGGCGAGGTTAACCCGTGTGGGGAAGCCGTAGCGAAAGCGAGTCTGAATAGGGCGATTCAGTCGCATGTCCTAGACCCGAAGCGAAGTGATCTATCCATGGCCAGGCTGAAGCGCGTGTAAGAGCGCGTGGAGGGCCGAACCCACTTAGGTTGAAAACTGAGGGGATGAGCTGTGGATAGGGGTGAAAGGCCAATCAAACTTCGTGATAGCTGGTTCTCTCCGAAATGCATTTAGGTGCAGCGTTGCGTGTTTCTTGCCGGAGGTAGAGCTACTGGATGGCCGATGGGCCCTACAAGGTTACTGACGTCAGCTAAACTCCGAATGCCGGTAAGTGAGAGCGCAGCAGTGAGACTGTGGGGGATAAGCTTCATAGTCGAGAGGGAAACAACCCAGATCACCATCTAAGGTCCCAAAGCGCGTGCTAAGTGGAAAAGGATGTGGAGTTGCTGTGACAACCAGGAGGTTGGCTTAGAAGCAGCCATCCTTGAAAGAGTGCGTAATAGCTCACTGGTCAAGTGATTCCGCGCCGACAATGTAACGGGGCTCAAGCACGCCACCGAAGTTGTGGCATTCATATAACAGGTAGGCCTTCGTGGTCCAGCCGTATGGATGGGTAGGAGAGCGTCGTGTGGCGAGTGAAGCGGCGGTGTGAACCAGCCGTGGATGCCACACGAGTGAGAATGCAGGCATGAGTAGCGAAAGACGGGTGAGAAACCCGTCCTCCGGAAGACCAAGGGTTCCAGGGTCAAGCTAATCTTCCCTGGGTAAGTCGGGACCTAAGGCGAGGCCGACAGGCGTAGTCGATGGACAACGGGTTGATATTCCCGTACCGGCTGGTAACCGTTCAAGACCTAACTAGTAGTGCTAAGCAAACCAAAGCTTCATGGATCCTTCGGGTGATGTGGGGTGGCGGCTGCGAACCCGAACTGGGGTGGTGAGCGTGAGGTGTGACGCAGGAAGGTAGGTGATCCCGGGCGATGGTTGTCCCGGGCTAAGCATGTAGCCTGCGGGATAGGCAAATCCGTCCCGCATATAAGGGTGAGATGCGATGGGGACCCGTATGGGGAAGTCATTGATCCTATGCTGCCGAGAAAAGCATCGACGTGAGGTTGCTAGTTGCCCGTACCCCAAACCGACACAGGTGGTCAGGTAGAGAAT
Source organism: Leucobacter aridicollis (assembly GCF_024399335.1). Lineage (NCBI taxonomy): Bacteria > Bacillati > Actinomycetota > Actinomycetes > Micrococcales > Microbacteriaceae > Leucobacter > Leucobacter aridicollis. The sequence goes on along the minus strand of NZ_CP075339.1, from coordinate 3,482,016 downwards.
ACTAAGGAGCTCGAGATAATTATGGTGAAGGAACTCGGCAAAATGCCCCCGTAACTTCGGGAGAAGGGGGGCCATCCACTTATACGGGCTTTGCTCCGGAAAGGGTGTGGTGGCCGCAGAGACCAGTGGGGAACGACTGTTTACTAAAAACACAGGTCCGTGCTAACACGCAAGTGGACGTATACGGACTGACGCCTGCCCGGTGCTGGAAGGTTAAGAGGAGCGGTTAGCAGACTTGTCTGCGAAGCTGTGAATTTAAGCCCCAGTAAACGGCGGTGGTAACTATAACCATCCTAAGGTAGCGAAATTCCTTGTCGGGTAAGTTCCGACCTGCACGAATGGCGTAACGATTCCCCAGCTGTCTCCACCGTAAACTCGGCGAAATTGCAGTACGAGTAAAGATGCTCGTTACGCGCAGAAGGACGGAAAGACCCCGTGACCTTTACTACAGCTTGGTATTGGTGTTCGGTGTGGCTTGTGTAGGATAGGTGGGAGACTGTGAAGCGGGCACGCTAGTGTTCGTGGAGTCATTGTTGAAATACCACTCTGGTCATATTGGATATCTAACGACGAACCCTGATCGGGTTTTCGGACAGTGCCTGGTGGGTAGTTTAACTGGGGCGGTTGCCTCCCAAAAAGTAACGGAGGCGCCCAAAGGTTCCCTCAACCTGGTTGGCAATCAGGTGGCGAGTGTAAGTGCACAAGGGAGCTTGACTGTGAGACTGACAGGTCGAGCAGGGACGAAAGTCGGGACTAGTGATCCGGCAGTGGCTTGTGGAAGCGCTGTCGCTCAACGGATAAAAGGTACCTCGGGGATAACAGGCTGATCTTGCCCAAGAGTCCATATCGACGGCATGGTTTGGCACCTCGATGTCGGCTCGTCGCATCCTGGGGCTGGAGTCGGTCCCAAGGGTTGGGCTGTTCGCCCATTAAAGCGGTACGCGAGCTGGGTTTAGAACGTCGTGAGACAGTTCGGTCCCTATCCTCTGCGCGCGTTGGAAATTTGAGAGGATCTGACCCTAGTACGAGAGGACCGGGTTGGACGAACCTCTGGTGTGCCAGTTGTTCTGCCAAGGGCATGGCTGGTTGGCTACGTTCGGGATGGATAACCGCTGAAAGCATCTAAGCGGGAAGCCGGCCTCAAGATGAGATTTCCGTAGGAGTTTACTCCTGTGAGGCTCCCAGTAGATGACTGGGTTGATAGGCCAGATGTGGAAGCGCGGTAACGTGTGGAGCTGACTGGTACTAATAAGCCGATGACTTGACTTCATCCCAAATAGTGTTTTGGGGCATGAGTAAAGTGTTGTAACGATGTTCGCGTCTACTTTGTGGTTCTTGACGTATGGCCACAACCCCAGCACGTTACGTGCCTGGTCGGGGTTGGTTTCATGTCAATAGAGTTTCGGTGGTTATAGCGTCAGGGAAACGCCCGGTCACATTCCGAACCCGGAAGCTAAGGCTGACAGCGCCGATGGTACTGCGAGGGGGACCTCGTGGGAGAGTAGGACACCGCCGAACATTTTGTTGGGAAAGCCCCGGAGCAATTGCGCTCCGGGGCTTTCGTCATTTCAGGGACCTTTGTCCACCCGCACCGCAGTGAAGCTACGATAGCCAGTGTGGGGCACGGAATGGGTGCGCCGCCCGAGGGTTTTGGGGGCTGCATGACAGGCGTTGGCCGGTTGCGTAAGGCGTACTGGTGGGCGCTCGACTATGGGTACGCAGCTGCTTGGCAGGTTCGTTCCTTACTCCCCGGGCCCAAGCCCGAAGAATTTCTCGACGGTGAACAAGCTCCTGTGGTCATCTTGCCCGGGGTCTACGAGTCTTGGAAGTTCATGCTTCCGCTCGTCCGCGAGCTTCATGCGAACGGTCATCCAGTCCACATCGTTCCCGGCCTCGGCCGAAATCGGGTTCCGGTCATCGAAGGGGCGAACATGCTCGGTTCATATCTCCAACGGGAGAACCTGACCAACGTCGCACTTGTTGCGCATAGCAAGGGCGGCCTCATCGCGAAACACCTGCTCGCCTTTGGCGACGCAGCGGCGCGGGTGCGCATCGTCATCACCATCTCGACGCCATTCGGCGGCTCTCGCTACGCGACGTACTTGTTGAATCGATCGCTTCGTGCGCTCGCCCCCACGAGCGAGACGATGGTCTCGCTGGCCCGCGCCGTTGAGGCGAACGCCAAGATCGTGTCGATCTTCCCGAGCTTCGACCCGCACATCCCAGAGGGAAGCTTTCTCGCCGGTGCGAAGAACGTCAAGTTGCCAACCGGCGGGCACTTTCGTGTACTCGGCGACCCAGCGGCCCGGGCGGAAGTCTTGAAGTCCACGTCGTAGGATTTGAGCATGGATCGACGACCCTCGCCAATGGGTGGGCGCAAGCCCACGACAGCGGACCTGGCCAGGTTCGCGGGTCTCGACGCGAACGCGCTCGACGACGTGCTTCCGAAGGCCGGAGGTAAGCGTCTCCGACTGCTCATCGTCGGAGTGAATCCGGGCCTGTGGACCGCCGCAGTAAACGCGCCCTTCGCGCGACCGGGAAACCGCTTCTGGCCCGCGTTGTATCGCGCGGGCCTCACCGACACCCTCGTCGATGCCTCGCGCGGTCTCAGCGAGGCTGACGAGCGGGCGCTGATTGGCGCTGGTATCGGCATTACAAATCTTGTCGGCCGCGCCACTGCGCGAGCCGACGAGCTCAGCCGAGCCGAGCTGATCTCCGGCGCAGACAGGTTGTTAGGCGTTGTCACGGAGCTCCAGCCGGAGCGGGTCGCCGTCGCGGGAATCACCGCGTTCAGGATCGCCTTTGGTCAGCCCAAGGCAGTACTCGGCAAGCAGGATTCCTCACGCATCGAGGGTTGGCCACGCGGTGTCGAGCTGTGGGTAGTGCCGCAGCCCAGTGGTCTCAACGCGCACGAGAACGTGGACACACTTGCCGAGAAGTGGCGGGCGGTGTTCTCCGGTTAGTGCTCGCGCAGCATTCGAATGAGTTCGGCCTTGCGTTTGCGCGAGTAGCCAGTGAGGCCGAGCTCCTTCGCACGCTCGCGCAGTTCTTGCACGGTGCGATCCTCGTAGTCTTTCGCCTCACCGCCTCGTCGGCCGAGCGCCTGCCGCCCCTCCCGCGCGGCGGCATTGGAGATCCTTGCGGCCTTCTCTTCAGAGTTTCCCTCGGCACGTAGCCGGTCGTAAAGTTCTGGGTCCTTCAACTGTGGCGTCTGCTGTTGTGGCATCTCCAGCTTCCTTCCCCTTCGCTTGCTGATGTGGCGTTCGCCCCTTAGTCAGGCGTATCGAGCGTGATGATCTCCTCGTCCTGGCGCTCAGTTGAACCCTTCCTCGGCTCACTCTGAGCAGCATCGCGGGTTTCGAACGCATCGGCGCCCTCGTGGTCGTCGAGTTCTGTGCTTTCGTCAGGGCCGGTCGCACCGCCGGGCCTGGGGCGCGTTGAGTCTCGCATCTTGCCTCTCCCGTCCTCCGATCCGGGATGTACTTGTCAGCACTCCCCAGAACGGAACGTTAGGTCTGTTGGGTGTCTACGACCGTAGCAGCGAAAGCCTCCACATCGTGTGGGTATCGTTCGAGAGTGTCCTGTGAACTAGGGGACGAATACGACTGGGGATGCCACTTGGCGGAACGGGAGACCGTGGCCCGCCGTGGGGTCGCCGAAACTAAGCGACGTCGCCTGTTCCCGTTGCGCTGCCACTCTTGGGCGCGTTAGACACCGCCGCGCTCAGCTCGCCGCGAGACGAGATGCCGAGCTTCTTCATGGACCTGGCGATGTGATTTTCAACGGTTCGGACGCTCAGCGTCAGCCGCTCAGCAATCTCACGATTGCTGAGCGTTGCTGTCAACGGGGCGATCTCGCGCTCGCGTGGCGTCAGCGTCTCGACCCATCGCACTGGTTCTCGGACAACGACGTGGCTCAGTGGCTCCCGGTAGATCTGGAAGGACTGGTGGGCTTCGGAGACTGCACGCGCATAGTCTGCCGAGGGGACAATACCTGCTTCCTGCTGCGCATATTCGACGTCCTCGAGGAAATCAGCCGCCGTCGTGAGCTCAGACTGGGTGACGAGCTCCCCAAGATGCACCATCAGTTTCGGATCCTGACGCAGCGCAGCGCGCGCGAACTTGATCAACGGCCTTGTCCAGACAAACGGGTCCTTCGCACTGATTCGCTCGAGAACCTCAAGCGTTTCCTCCGAGGGAGCGAGTTGAAAGGCGAAGCGTGCCGAGGACCAAGCGGCGTCAAAGAAAGAATGCTCGTAGCACTCAAGAGCCTCGCCATAGAAGATCCGACCTGCAGCTTGCCGGTCGCCAGTGAGAAGAACCTCGAGCGCATCACCAAACTCCGGCCGCATCGCAGGGAGCGGGCCCCGCAGCGCAGAGTAGCCCCTACTCTCGCTGAGCAGCGCGGTTGCGATGTCGGCGCGTCCGTCGCGGAAATGGAGAAACGCTGACCACCGCAGCATTGCAGCGTACAGTGCGCCGTAGCGCAGATCCAGATCGCCGATCGAAAGGGCCTGACTGAGGATCTGACGGGCCGCAGTCACTCGACCGATACCGAGCAGAAGCTGTGCTCGAACGTAGGAGTTGACCAGGAACGGAACCGGATCATCGCCAGGACCGAGGCTCAGGGGGTCCGTCAGGAACTCCTCAACCGCGTCCATCGCGACTGCCCGGCGGGCGAGCGTCACGAGGCGGCTCTGCTCCGAGATCACTCGCTGAATCGGCAGGGAGCCTGCCGGCTCAGCGATTTCTGCTTCAGAGAGCACCTCGCCCGAGGTCGTTCGGATGTAGGCGGCAATGGTCCGAGTGAACCCGACGGGATCCGTGTCGGAACGCTTCAGCCAGCGTTTGACCTCGGGCCTCAGGCCTTCACGCCCAAACAGCAGGTACATGTCGTAAGCATCGAGGGCTGGCGCGAAGCTCGGGTGCAGCTTCCGGAGCGCCTCCGAGTGTCGAAGTGGCAGCGCGATGTCTTGTTGCCGAAGTATTTGCTCATGCAAGGCGAGCTGCAGCAGCTCGGAATCCGATGCTGCATCTGGCGAGGTTCGTTCAAGAACCTCGACAGCCGTCGCGACGTAGGTGCCTGACTGCAGGAGAGTGTCGAGGTACGCAAGGGCCCGAGCCGGATCCTGATTGCGTCGCCACTCGCGCCCAGATACAACCAGCCTATGCTCGGTCTGCTCCCGCAAGAAGCGAGCCAAGCCTGCATTGTGGGTCTCTTCCGTATCAGAATGCATCGAGTAGAAGTCCGCGCGCAGGGCCGTGAGCTCGACGCCTGAGTCAACCTGCTCCTTGTGTACCGCCGCATACCGGCTCAGCAACTCGCGTGCCGCGATGTGCTGCAAGTCGATGGGACGTTGCCGGAAGTAGTCGGCAACGAGCGCGGGGCGTGGTGAGACGCGTGAGCGCCCATGCGGGTCGCGAAACACCGTTACGAGACCGCTGCGTGACAGTCTGTCAGCGGAGACCGGATCAAAGTTCTGAAACTCGTCGGCCGCGAGATCCCCGACGAGTGACAGCGCGTGCAGGAGCCGAATCGAGGTGTCGTCGAGAGGCGCCAGGAGGCGTTCGATGATCTCCTCGAGGCCTTCGTTCCACAGGCTGCGCTCTGTTGAGATCCAGCGATCGGGATGCTGGATGAGCTGGCCGGCGGCCTGGGTTGTGCGGAGAATGTCGGCTGCGACGCCAGTGATGCCCGACGACATCGAGAAGATCTCCGAGGCAATTTCCGGACTGACGTTGCCCTGCAAAAAGCGTTGGGAGAGCACGCCGACCTGCTCAAAACTGAGCGCGGAAAGCTCTACACGAGCTTCAGCGCGCAGCATGTGGGCAATGACTCGTTGCTCAGCGGACAGGTTCTGGAACGGCGGGGTGACAAACACTCCCGACACGCCATCACGCTCAAACAGCGGGGCGATGGCCTCAGCCGAGTGCAGATCGAGCCACTCGGCATCGTCGATGAGGATCACGGGGCTGGGAGAGCGGCTGAGTTCGATCGCGATGATATCGCGTGCTTCGCTGGGGGTGATCTGCGGCGCGAGGCGGTCCCCGGAAGACAATGCTTGCCGCAAAGCGCCGTAGCGCGTCGTGGCAAGGGTCGGTTCGCCGGCGATCCTGATAACGGTGAATCCCTGCGCATTCAACGCCGATTCGAGCTCTGCAAGGAGCGTCGTTCGGCCGAACTCTTTGCTTGATACAAGGCGTACGCTCTCGTGACGACGCGCGTGATGGAGTAGCTTGCTCAGTTCCTTTGCGCGCATGCCACCGCTTCCTTCTGCGCCGTCGACATCGCTGTGTCCGACCGGGGTTGCTGTGCAGCCACTGCGGGTGCACCGTGTTCTTGAATGTTATACGGAAGTTGGGCGCTATTGCATCCGCTACGTCGTGGCAAGATGCTGCGAACGTTGTGCCGCAAGTTTCTGCGGCGGCACCGGCGACCTGCCCATATGCAGAAGCCGATTGGCTGTGTATATTTGCAGGCAGCCCGTAAAAGAAGTGAACGGTCATTGACACGGAGTCGGTCGAACTGTTCACGCACCGACATTGCGGGCGAACGCGGCACATTCGGGATGTCGCAGGGGTTGGGGGGACGCATGACTGAGGGAACCAAACGCGCCAGCCGAAAGCGCAGGTTGAGACTGAGGCCGGTGCTGTCAGCCCTGGTCGGCGCCGTGGTTGTCGTCGGCTCGCTCGTAGTACCACCTGTGGCAGCGCAGGCTGAATTTGCATCGGGTGGCACCGGCGACCACCGCGCATCGATCGACTGGTTCACGTTCGGGGAACCGGGCATGCCGATTGCCGAAGGGCAGACGTACACCAATGAACGCGAGATCGGCGACGACACAATCGTTTCGACGTGCACGATCTCGGGGATTCACGGCGAGGTCAGCACCTACCGCTCAGGCGAGTTCGCTGGCGACGGGCTCTCGCGGCTCTACTACCAGGGCGGCCCCGGAACCGCGAACACGATGGTGAATGGCATCACCAACACGCAGTTTGGTGCTGCTGCAGACTTCCTCTTCGACTGTTCCGCGACATACGTCACCTCAGCGGGAGTGACGACAGAGATTCCGCTGCAGGGGCTTGTTGTTGCCGACGCCGAATCCTCGAGCAATGCGACGGACGAGTGGATCCAGGTCGATCCGCGCCCGGTCGGCACCGACGTGACCTGGCGAATTATCGATCGCGCGAAGAACGCGAGCTGCCCCGCTGAAGACACCACGATGGCAACGCCCACCGCCGAGGGCGGGCTGCGGTTCGACCCCGCCCGCTACGAGTGCATCGGGTGGGCGAGCGAAGGTTTTGGGCCGATGGCTGTCGGCTTCATGGAGGGCGCGACCTCCGCGCATGTGTCGATGAATGGCGGAGGGCACAGCGCCGTCGCGCTCGGAATGGTGATGAGCGTCGACTTCGGCGATGCTCCTGCTTCCTTCGGCGCGGCAGGAGCGATCTTCCAGCCCGAGTGGACCGGCACCGAGATTCACAGGGGCGATGCTCCGCGTGACGTGTTCGCCGACGACTTCGAACTTGGAGCGCCGGGGGAATCTCCGCTGACGCTTGGCGAGCGGATCGACGCCGAAACCCATCACCTTCACAGCTGGGATGCCCTGCTCGATGACGAGACTGGAAGGGATCTGGATGACGGGACCTTCCCCGGAAGTGACGAGGACGCAATTCCGCTCGACGCGCTCCCGCGCGCGGAAGAGGGGCAGCTGTTCAACGACGGTGATCCCCTCATCGTTGAGTGCCGCGGAGACGGCTACGTGGCTGGCTGGCTCGACTGGAACCGCGACGGGGCCTTCGACCCTGACACCGAACGGTCGACCATTGCGGAGTGCGCCGGAGGGTCAGCGACGCTCGAATGGCCTGACCTCGCGGAACTTGGGCCCGCTGAAGGCGCCTATTCGCCCGTCGTGTACCTCCGCCTGCGAATCGCGGCATCGGTCGACGGCCTGAACCCCACCGGCGTGCTCGTGCCAACAGGCATTGGTTCGGCGGGCGAAGTCGAGGACTACGCGCTCGGCGTCCCACTGATCGAAGCGTTCAAAGAATCGGATCCGCTCTCGGGCTCGCCAGTGCTGCCCGGAGAAGAGATCACCTACACCCTGACCCTTCGGAACATCGGCGAGGTTCCGGGCAACATTGTGTACGACGATTTCATCGGCGGTGTGCTTGATAAGGCCGACTTCGTGCCCGGCTCGATTTCAATTGAATCACTCGATGGGCCAGATCCGCACGGCATCCAAGTCGTCGGTGACGGCCCAACTGGAAGCCCGGCGCGCCTCGACATCACTGGAGCTCTTCAACCCGGGCAGATCGTCAACATCACCTACAAGGTGACGGTCAAGGCCGCCGCCGCTGCTGGCGACGTCCTAGAGAACTACCTGCTGCACGTTGACGACGATGGAGAGCCCTTTCCCGATGAGGAGACCGACGAGTGCCTCGCTAGCAACCCACGCTGCACGACGCACGAGGTACTCGGCGCCGACCTTGAGGTGAAGAAAGGCTCGCTTCCGGGCGATGGACAGGTAGTGCGGCCCGGCCAGACGATCACGTACCGGATTGATCTGGAGAACAACGGCACCGCGATCGCGCCCGTGGACTACACGGACCACCTCACGGAGGTGCTGAAGTACGCTGACCTCGACCCAGCAAGCATCAAGATTTACGGCGCGTTCGTCCCGGGGAGCCCGCCCCCACCCGCGCCAGAAGAGTATTCAATCGAAGCGGCATACGACGACGCTACGCAGAGCATTCGCGTGACCGGGCAGATGCACCCGAAGAACGGCGGCCGCGTCGAGTATGTGGTGCGCGTGCACGACCCGATAACGCCCCCGGAAGCAGGAACGCCGGCGCTTGTGAACGTTGTTACCGAGGGCAGCACGACACCGCCCGAGGTCTGTGAGCCGGGAGATGAGCTCTGCACCACGCACCCTGTCGAGCTGCCGAAGCTCGTCGTGAGTAAGTCGGCAGATCCGACCTCTGGTTCGGCCGTTGTCGCTGGCCAGGAAGTGAAGTACACGCTGGCCTTCGACAACACCGACGGCGGAGCGCCCGCCACTGTCAACCATGTCGATGATCTCACTGGCGTACTCGATGACGCGACAGTCACCACCGAGCCGACAGCATCGGCTGCAGGTCTCACGCCCGCACGTGACGGTGAGACGCTGACAATCGCGGGCAAAGTCCCTGCGGGAGAGCGCATCACGGTGAGCTACGGCGTCACAGTGAACAACGACGGCGAGCGAGGGGACGAGCAGCTCGCGAACTTCGTGTTCGAGGAGGGCGCTGAACCGCCGACGACGTGTGAGCCTGGTGACGACACGTGTACGACTCACCCTGTCGAGAAGCCCGAGCTTCGCGTGTCGAAGGCTGCCGCCCCCGAATCAGGGCAGGCAGTCATTGCGGGAGATGTGGTGAAGTACACACTCACGTTCGACAACTCGACGGGCAGCGCCCCAGCGGCAGTGAACCACGTCGATGATCTCAGTGACGTGATCGACGATGCCGATATTTCGGTTGAGCCGGTGGCGTCGGCGCCTGGGCTCGTTCCTGTGCGAACAGGGGCAACTCTGAGTGTGACAGGTGCTGTGCCGGCGGGCGAGACAATCACTGTGACGTATTCCGCCGAGGTGAAGGCCGAGGATGAGCGCGGCAACGAGCAGCTCGCGAACTTCGTGTTCGAGGAGGGTAGCGAGCCGCCGACCACGTGTGAGCCTGGCGACGACACGTGCACGACGCACCCCGTCGAGAAGCCCGACCTGAAGGTTTCGAAATCAGCGGGCCCCGCTTCTGGTGAGTCTGTGATCGCTGGTCAAGAAGTGACGTACACGTTGACGTTTGATAATTCGACTGGGAAGGCGCCTGCAGCGGTGAACCATGTCGATGATCTCAGTGACGTGCTTGATGATGCTGAGCTTGTGGCCGGGCCGGTTGTTGATCCTGCTGGCGCGCTTGTTGGTGTGATTGATGAGGCGACTGGGTTGTTCCCGATTTCGGGGTCGATTGCTGCTGGCGCGAAGGCGAATGTGAGTTACACGGTCAAGGTGAAGGCTGATGGCGAGCGTGGGAACGAGCAGCTCGCGAACTTCTTGTTCGAGGAGGGAGTTGAGCCGCCGACGACGTGTGAGCCTGGTGATGATCTCTGCACCACACACCCGGCGGAGTCAGCTGACGTCTCGGTGAAGAAGTCGTCAGACCCGGAGACAGGAACCGAGGTTGTTGCCGGCCAGGCTGTGAAGTACACGCTGACGTTTACGAACACAGGCACTGCGCCCGGCGACGTCGACTACACAGACAATCTGAGTGATGTGCTCGACGACGCTGGGATCACCGCGCAGCCTGCCTCGTCCGACGCGTCGCTGACTCCGACACTCACTGGCGATGAGCTTCGGGTGACCGGTCGGCTGGCGGCCGGCGCAACTGTGACAGTCAGCTACGAGGTCACTGTCAACGCTGACGGTCAGCGCGGCAACGACGTCCTCGGCAACGTTGTCGTCGAGACCGGCGAGGACCCTGTGTGTGACCCTGAGGCAGAGAACTGCACAGAGCACCCTGTCGTGTTCCCTGCCATTGAGCCCGCGAAGGGCTCCGATCCTGCCTCAGGGACAGTGCTGCACGAGGGCGACGAGGTCCGGTACACCCTCACCTTCGCGAACACCGGTACCGGTGCTGGCGCACTCGCATATCGCGACAACCTTGCAGAGGTCCTGGACGCTGCGGATATCGTCCGCGGCCCGACAGTCGCGCAGGGCGAGGGATCAAGTGCGACCGCGACGCTGAGCGGCGACGGCATCGACGTCGCTGGCCCCATCGCGCCGGGCGACACCGTGACTGTGACGTACACAGCGAGGGTGAAGGTCGGCATCGACCACGGCGCCCGACTGACGAACTACCTGCTCACCCCTGGCGAGGAGGTGCCTGCGCTCTGCCTCCCGGAGAACCCGCGCTGCACCGACCACCCCGCTGTGGTACCCGAGCTCGACGTCGACAAGAGCGCCGATCCAGCCTCCGGCACGCCGGTAGAGGCCGATCAGGTCGTGACCTACACGCTCTGGTTCCACAACTGGAGCCCCGCCGAGAAGCGTGTTGACTTCGTCGACACCCTGACCGACGTGCTTGACGACGCGAACTTCGTCGAGGGATCGCTCGAAGTCGACACGACAGCGCTCAAGGCAGTTCTCGCGGGCGATGAGATCCGGGTCACCGGCACACTTGCGCCCGACACTGAGACAACTGTCACTTACAAGGTGAAAGTGAAGCCTGACGCCGAACGGGTGCCAGAGGGCGAAGCTCCCACAGGAACGACTCCAAATCAGCTCGGCAACCATGTCATTGAGAGTGGTGGCGAGCCGCCGACCGAGTGCCTGCCGACCGACTGGCACTGTACAGTCAACCCGATGCCAAACGTCGTGGCGAAGAAACTCTCTGACCCGGCTTCGGGCGAGCCCGTCGTCGAGGGGCAAGAAGTTGGCTACACGCTGCAGTTTGAAAACATTGGAACTGCGGCCGGGAAGGTTGCCTATCGCGACACCCTGCGTGACGTACTCGACGACGCCGATTTCGTTGATGGCTCGCTCGCAGCCAGCGAGGGGCTTGAAGCCTCAGGTCCGACTGAGAACGAGATCATCGTGACAGGATCGCTCGAGGCCGGTGCGACAGGCACCGTCGCGTACCGCGTGAAGGTCAAGCCCGACACTGAGCGCGAGAGCACAGGCAACAACCAACTCGCGAACTTCGTGTTCGGTGAGGGCACCGAGCCGCCGACCACCTGTGAGCCCGGCGACGACTCGTGCACCACGCATCCCGCGGCCGACCTCGTCGTGACGAAGGGCGTTGACCCCGAGTCGGGAACCACTGTCGTTGCCGGCCAGGATCTCTCCTACACGCTGACATTCTCGAACCTCGGAAACGCTCCTGGCGAGGTCGCGTACGAGGATCACCTCGGTGGCGTGCTCGACGACGCGACCCTCGTGTCAGGGCCAGATAGCGACAGCGAGCTGCTCTCGGCGACGCTCGTCGGCGACAAGATCCTGATCGGAGGCGAACTGCACCCAGGCGAGACAGTCAACGTCACCTACACGGTGAGGGTGCTTCCCGACGCCGACCGAGGCGATGACGTTCTCGGCAACTTCGTGCTGAAGCCTGGCGTGACTCCGCCGACTGTCTGCGAGCCTGAATCGACGCTGTGCACCGAAAACCCAGTGTCTCCGACGCCGGAGCAGCCAGTTCCGCCGCTCGAGGAGACGGGTGGCGCGAGCACCCTGCCCTGGCTGCTCGGCGGTGGGGCAGTGATCCTGCTCGGTGCTGCGTTGCTCCTGGTCAGGCGCGGGCGTGCCTCCTCGCGGGCCGACAGTGCAGGCGAGGCCTCAGAGCCGACCGACAGCTAAGCCGCACTGCGGGCGCGCTGGTTCAGAGCGCGCCCGCAGCGGCAGCCGATAGCCTGGAGGTTCGTCGGAACTCTCTCCAAGGAAGTGATCGTGATGTCGGCCATCGTTGCCGCGTACGGACCGTTTGATGAACACCTCGGGCAGCGAATGCTCGACCGAATGCAGCACAGGGGCCCGCACGGCCGCGGTGTGAAGCGGGTCGGTGAGGCCTGGATCGGGACACACCACCTTGCGGTCATGGACCCCGGGGCGAACCCGCCGCCGCTGTCGGCCCCTGATGCGGGGCTCTGGCTTGTCGGCGACGGGGTGATTTACAACCATCGGCGCATCCGGCAGGTACTCGGCGACGCCGGATTTGCAACAGGTTCCGACCTGGAGGCCGCCCTGCGGCTCTACGCTCGAGACGGGGTCGCAGCCTTCACCCGACTGTGGGGCACGTTCGCGCTTGCCATCGCAGGCGAGGCCGGAGAATTTGCGGTCGTTCGTGACGTTCTCGGAATCGCGCCGCTGTACTGGGCAAGGCGGGGTGCGACGACGCTGTTCGCGTCTGAGATGAAAGCATTTGATGAAGAATGGCGCGAGTTCGTCGAGCCCTTCCCTCCCGGTCACGCCTGGACTCCGAGCGGTGGTCTCGTCGCCGACCCCGCAGCGGTGTCTACCGTGCCGGTCCTGTTACAGAGTCGAGCGGCCGACGAAGAACCGCCTGCGTGGGTGTTCGACGCTGTGCGGGAGACACTCATTCGCGCTGTCGGTGAGACGCTCGACGCGCGCAGGCCAGTCGGAATACTCCTCTCGGGCGGCGTAGATTCGAGCATCATCGCCGCGATCGCGGCGCGGCTCGCAGCACAACGCGGGGTGACGCTGCCGAGCTTCTCCGTCGGGCTCGCCGGCAGCCGCGACCTCGCCGCTGCGAAGCTTGTCGCTCAGCACGTTGGCACCGACCACCACGAACTCACGTACACCGCGGAGCACGCGATAGAGCTGTTGCCCACAATCATCGGTGAGCTCGAATCGTTCGACCCGAAGCTCGTACATTCCGCCGTACCGCACCATCTTGTAGCGGCGCTCGCCGCCGAGCACGTCACTGTCGTGCTCGCGGGCGAGGGGGCAGACGAGCTCTACGCCGGGTACTCGCACTTCGGCAGGCACACCGACGGCGCGGCTCTCCACGGCGAACTACTCGACACGCTCGACGGCATGCACGCTGGTGGCCTGCAACGGGTCGATAGGGTCGCCGGGGCGCACGGCCTCGAGCCGCGGCTCCCGTTTTTGGATCTCGACGTCGTTGAGCTTGCGATGGCGCTGCCGCCGGAGTGGAAACTCATCAGTGAGAAGCGCCCCGCGAAGTGGCTGCTTCGGCGCGCGTTCGACGGCTGGCTGCCCGACGAGGTGCTCTGGCGTCGCAAGGAGCAGTTCGGCGAGGGCACAGGCATGAACGATGTGCTCGGCGACCACTTCTCGGCGGTGCCGAAGGCGACAGAGGTAACGCCGGACGAGCTGCGTGCAGCGGCCCCCGAGCTCGACCCGCCGCTTCGCACCGCAGAGGAGCTCGCCTACTACCGTATCTTCTCGCAAGCGCTCCCAGGGATCGACGCCCAACGCACGGTCGGGCGCTTCGTCGAAGCGTAGCCGAGGCCGGCAGAAACGACGCGGCGGCCGGGGAGGAACGTTCCTCCCCGGCCGCCGTGTTGGTGTCGCTGCTGGGTTACGAGATGAACCCCTCGGCGGTCAGCCACTCCTCGGCGACGTCGCGGGGATCCTCACCGTCGTTGTCGACCTTACCGTTGAGCTCGGTGATCGCTTCGTTCGTGAGTGCCTCCGAGATGGGGGCAAGAATTGTCGCGATCGCCGGGTACTCGTCGAGCGTCTCCTGACGCAGCGTCACAGCTCCGGCGTACTCCACGAAGAACTGCTTGTCGTCATCGATGACAGTGAGGTCATTCGAGATCACGCGCGCGTCGGTTGAGAACACCTCGCCGAACGAGCACGAGTCGCCGATCTGCGTGTAGATGAGGTTCAGGTCAAGCTCGACGATCTCCGAGAACTTGAACCCGTAGGCGTCCTGGAGGCCCGGGAGCCCGTCATCGCGGTTGATGAACTCGCTTGCCGCGCAGATCGCAGCATCCTTCGGGTTCTTATTCACGTAGGCTGCGACGTCTGACATCGTTGAGATGCTGTGTTCCTTCGCGAAGTCGCTCTTCACCGCGACGCGGTACGTGTTCTCAAAATTCGCAGGCTCAAGCCAAGCGATTCCGTTGGCCGCGTCCGCCTCAGCTACCGCAGCGTAGAGATCTTCGGGAAGGTCTTCGGTCGTGTTGCCGAGCACGTTCACCCAGCCGGTACCCGTGTAGTCCCAGTAGATGTCGATCTCGTTCGAGACCAGCGCTTCGCGAACCGTCGCGCTGCCAGAAATGCCAGTCTGGTCGGTGATCTTGGCGCCTGCATTCTCGAGCGCGAGCGCGGTGATCTGCGCGAGCACGTGTGACTCGGTGAACTCCTTCGAGCCAACGGTGATGCTGGCGCCCGAAAGCTCGCCGTCGGCGGCTGGCGCCTTGGAATCGCCGGTACTGCAGCCGGTGAGCGCGAGCGCGATGCCCGCGCCTGCTGCGAGAACCGCGAGCGCCTTACGTGAGGTCTTCATGAGTGTCTCCTCTGAGTTGATGGATGGTGAGTCTAGAGTCCGCGCGGCCGCAGAATGTCTTCGGCGAGCCCCGCGAGATAGTCGATCGTGAGCGCGAGCACGGCGGTCAGCGTTGCGCCAACAAGCTGTACGACGAACCGGTTGGTGGTGAGGCCAGCGACAATAACGTCACCGAGCCCGCCCGCGTTGATGTAGGTCACGAGCGTTGCAGTGCCGACGTTGATGACGAGGGCGGTGCGAATCCCCGCAAGGATCACTGGTACCGCGAGCGGCAGCTCAATCTTCCGCAGGACAGTGAAGCGAGACATTCCCATCCCACGGCCCGCCTCGAGCACCGACCTGTCGACCTGCTCGAGGCCGACGATCGTGTTCAGCAGCACCGGCACGATCGCGTAGGCGGTGAGGCCGACGATCGCCGCGTTAAAACCGAGAAACAGGAACGCGACGGCGAGGATCACCAGGATGGCGATCGTCGGAACTGCCTGGCCCAGTGTGAGCAGGGTGATGAGATACGGGCGGAACCAGCGCGCAAACCGTCTGCTCAGCAGGACACCGAGGGGCACAGCGATGACAAGCGTGCAGAGCGTCGAGACAGCGGTCAACTGGACGTGCTGCCAGATCGCAGTGGTGAGCCGCTCGGTGCTCAGCGCACGCGCCTCGATCGTGTCGAGTGTCTGGCTGGAGACGTAGGCGTAGAGCGCGAGGCAGACGGCCGCGAGCACGAGCGGCATGGTGAGGTAGCGCCCGGCTGCCTTGCGCCAGCGCCCTGTGCTTCCCGCGCCGCCTCCCGATTGGACGCGGCTTGCCGCGGCGACGTCGACGACGCTCATCCGTGCTCCTCGTCCTGAAGGCCCGCACGGGCTTCGCCGACTGCGCGACTGCGCATCGCGCGGATCGTGTCGTGGATCTGTTCGAAGTCGGCAACGCCGATGTATGCGCCCGTGCCATCAACAACCGCAGTGACGCTGTGGCGTGAGGTGATGAGGGCGTTCAACACGTCAGACAGTGTGGCGTGTGGCTCCATGTGGTTCACCGACGTGCCGAGCTCGGCGAGGGGTCGGCCTGCGGCTGCCTTGAGCTCATCGGCGTCAACCCATCGGATCGGTCGCCCAGCGGCGTCGAGCACAAGGAGCGCGCTCTCTGCGGCATGGCGAAGCTGTTCGAGTGCCGCCTCTGCAGACTCGCCTGCTGCCACCGTCGGCCATTCGCGGAGCGCGATGTCTGAGACGCGCGTGAGCCCGAGCCGTTTCAGCGAGGCGCCGCGACCGATGAAGTTCTTCACGAACTCATTCGCGGGCGCGGTCAGGATCTGCTCTGGCGTGTCGTACTGTGCGATGCGCGATCCTTCCTGCAGGATCGCGATGCGGTCACCGAGCTTGATCGCCTCGTCGATGTCGTGCGTGACAAACACGATCGTCTTGCGCATCTCGGCCTGCATGCGAAGCAGCTCGTTCTGCAACCTATCGCGTGTGATCGGATCGATCGCCCCGAACGGTTCGTCCATGAGCAGCACGTCTGGGTCCGCGCCGAGCGCACGCGCGACGCCGATACGCTGCTGCTGGCCGCCAGACAACTGTTTTGGGTACCGGTCACGGTACTCGGCAGGGTCGAGGCTCACCATCGTGAGGAGCTCGTCGACGCGTTTCGCGGTGCGAGCCTTGTCCCAGCCGAGAAGCTTCGGCACTGTCGCGATGTTCTCACCGATCGTCATGTGCGGGAACAGCCCGATTTGCTGGATGACGTAGCCGATGCGGCGCCTGAGCTTGTCTGGATTCACCTGAGTGACGTCTTCACCGTCGAGCATGATCCGCCCGCCAGAGGGTTCGATGATCCTGTTGATCATCTTCATTGTCGTCGTCTTGCCGCAGCCAGACGGGCCAACAAGCACGACGATCTCACCGGCGCGAATCTCAAGGTCGAGGCTGTCGACAGCGTTGCGATCCTGGCCGGGATAGCGCTTGGTGAGCCCCTGGAGGTTGATCATCACGGTCTCGGTTGTCGTGGGCTGTTCAGTCATCGGATTCCCTTAGAAGTCGTGAGTCGACGCACAATGTGGAACAGCACGTCAGACAGAATGGCCAGGATGACGACGCCGAGCGCCCCCGCGAGCACGAAATTGATCGCCACGGGGGTGCCGACGCGTGCGAGGCCGGTGAATATGAAGTTTCCGAAGCCAGGCCCGTTCACGATCGACCCGATCGCGGCTATGCCGAGCAGTGACAGCGTGGTCACGCGGACGCCCGTGATGATGACAGGCCAAGCGAGGGGCAACTCGATGCGGAAGAGTCGCTGTGCTCGGGTGAGCCCCATCCCGCGGGCAGACTCGGTGATCGCCGGGTCGACCCCGTTCAAGCCAGCGACAGTGTTGCGGATGATCGGCATGAGGCCATACATCGTGAGCGCCACGACGACGGGCTTCGCGCCAAGGCCGAGGGGGCCGAGCAACAGGATGAAGAGGGCAAACGACGGGATCGTCAGCATCGCTCCCGAGACGGCAAGGGTGAAGTCACGCGCCCGCTCGTTGCGGTGCGTGAGGACGCCGAGCGCTACGCCGAATACCGTGGCGAGGAGCACAGATATCCCGACAACTGCGGCATGGCCGATGCCCATTTCGAGCATGTCGTCTGCGCGCTTGATTAAAAATTCGAGAAAACTCACAGTCCCTTTCGCTGTCCGCCCTCATCGTTCTCGCGCTTCGTTGTGCTCGAAGGTGTTGGCGCCACTCAAGAAACCAGAGTGTTAGCGACGGGGAGGAGGATTAATTTCCACAAGAACCTATTGTACAGCACGACGTTTCCCCAGTTCAGGGGCGTACTCAGCGCCTATCGATCAGTCTCGGATACGCGCCGCGTTTGCGCGGCTGAAGCGGTCGACGCGCATGTAGGCGTCGCGGGCGAGCGCACGCCACAGCTGCACAGCAAGGGCAGGATCGCGTTCCTCAAGCGCCTCGATCTCGTCTGCGGTCAGCACCATGAGCTCGACGGGACCCTCGGCCTTCGCCGTGGTCTCCTGCCGGTCGTCCTCGCCGAGCGCGAGTTCGCCGAACGTCATCCCAGCGCCGAGGGTGCGTAGCCGGAACCTCGTGCCGTCTGTGTGGGAAGCGACGATGCTGATGGTGCCCGAGAGGATGAAGAACACGCCGCCGAAACGCTGCCCCACGCGACGAATCACCTCGCCGTCGTCGTAGTGGCGACGGCTCATGTGCGCCGCCAGCGCGTCGGCATCGGCTGGGGTGAGCGGCGCGAGCACGGGGGAATCGACTACGGAGACGGCGCGGGGCATTGCCTCTGGGCCACCGTAGCGCTCGAGCAGGCGGTGCTCGCACTCGGCGATTGCGCGATCGCGCGAGTCGAATATTGTGATGCCACGCGTGTCGACGCCATCGAGCACATCGTCGGGATCAACGAGCAGAATCTCGCGCCCGTTGTCTCTGAAGTCTTGGAACACCGCGTTGATCATGCGGATCCCGGCATCGCCGACCTCGTCGACGTCGCGAACGTCAATGACAACGACATCGATCTCGTCGCCGAGGGAGCTCAACTCACGCACGACTGTCTCAGTGCCCGCGAAGAACAGGTCGCCCGCGAGCTCAATCACGAGCGCCCGCTCGCTCTGCTCCTGCAGTACGTCTGCAGCGGCCTCGGTTCGACGGATGTTCGACGGCTCCGTGTCGATCGTGCGGATCGAGCGGATCGCTGACCGCCCCTGGCGCGCCGAGCGCACAAAATGCATCTGGAGGTCTGACGAAATGCGGCGGCACGCTGCCGCGCCGCGCACACTGTTGCCGTGCGTGTCGAGCGGGGGCGAGTAGACCGCGAGCCCAACCTGGCCCGGGAGCACAGCGATGATTCCACCGCCGACGCCTGACTTCGCCGGCAGTCCGACACTCGTCGCCCAGTCCCCGGCGTCGTCGTACATTCCTGAGGTCATCATGACTGACAGCACACGCTCGACTGCCTCGTAAGGGAGCACCTCGGTGCCTGTCACCGGGTTCGTGCCGCCAGAAGCAAGCGTCGCCGCGATCATCGCAAGGTCGCGGCAGTCGACCTGCACTGTGCACTGGCGCAGGTAGGTTTCGAGCGCGCGAGTGGGGTCGCCCTCGACGACGCCCGCGGCGCTGAGGAGGTAGGCGAGCCCGTGGTTCCTATCGCTGCGCGCGCGCTCGGCCCGGTACTCGCGGCCGTCACTGCGAAGCTTGCGGGCAGCGAACTCGGAGTAAGTGTGCTCAATGCGTTGAATTGGGGTGCGCCCGCCCGAACCCTTGATGAGCGAGGCGACTGCGATCGCGCCAGCATTGATCATCGCGTTCGCGGGTCTCCCGGTCTCCGGGCTCGACGAGATCTCGTTGAATGGATCGCCCGATGGCTCAACGTCGACGTGCGCATCGACAGCATCCATGCCGAGCTCGGCGATTGCGAACCCGT
This sequence comes from Leucobacter aridicollis, assembly GCF_024399335.1. NCBI lineage: Bacteria > Bacillati > Actinomycetota > Actinomycetes > Micrococcales > Microbacteriaceae > Leucobacter > Leucobacter aridicollis. The sequence continues at coordinate 3,462,563 of NZ_CP075339.1, read as the reverse complement.
AGCTCAACGGCTTTGAGATCGACTGCAGCGAGAACTGCTTGCGTGTGGTTCCTACCTCGTAGACGTGACCGTCAACGGTCGCGAGGGCGATGCCAAAGTCGGAGGGATCAAGGTCTGCGCTCGACGGCCCGACCGCATACGGGACGCCGTCGCGCAGCTCCGCCAGTTCGGCGTGCACGCTGCGAAGGTAGCTCAGTACTGGTGATTCCATACTTCGGAGTGTAACTGTGCCACCAGCGCAGCTGTGCGCGCTGGGACCTAGCGGGCCGCGCCCTTCAGGCTGCCGGTGATCTTCCCCGCCGGGTCAACGATGACGCAGTTCACGGTGCGGTCGTTAAACTCGTTCCAGCCGTCCTCGGTCGGCGTGAGGGTGTAGAAGTCGAGTTCGGAATCGAAGTAGTCGATGCCGACAAACTCGTTGAACATTGCGATGCACTTGTCATTGCTCTCTTCCTCGAGCGCGGCAGCCTCAGGGAACGTTTCGCCAGCGAGCTCGAACTCGCCGAAGATCTCTTCGTCGTGCTCCTCCGCGCAGGGCACCACCGGAACGTCGTACACGACGGAGTCGTCGGTTGAGTCCATGCAGTCGCCTACCGCGATCTGGTCGACCGACGCCTGCGACTGTTCGGTTACTGCACCCGAGTCGTCGCGTTCGACTGCCGTTACGGGGAAGATGCTGCAGCCAGCGAGGGCGGGAAGCAGCAGGAGCGTTGCAAGGGTTGCCCCGGTTGCTGAACGGAGGCGGGTGCGTGACAGAGTAATTTTGCTTGTCCTTTCGTTCCCTGCGCTTTCGCAAGGGCGTTCCAATGTGCGTACCTACCTTAACCGGAGGTTCATGACGCAAGACGCCCCGTGCGCCTGGCGAGCCAGGTGCACGGGGCGAAGCGGGTGACGGCCGAGACGGGACTAGCGGCCGGCCCCTGCCGGTTCGACCGCCTGGTCGTGAGCGGGCTCGTCCTCGGTGTCCGAGTTGTCGAACGCAAGGCCCTGGCGCGGGGCGTTGTAGAGCTCCTCGTCGAGGATCCCCTCGCGCTTCGCGACAATTGTCGGCACGAGCGCCTGGCCAGCGACGTTCACCGCGGTGCGGCCCATGTCGATGATCGGGTCGACCGCAAGGAGCAGGCCGACGCCCTCAAGAGGCAGGCCGAGCGTGGAGAGCGTGAGTGTGAGCATCACTGTCGCGCCAGTCGTGCCAGCGGTTGCCGCAGAGCCGACGACAGATACGAGGGCGATCAGCAGGTACTGAACGAGCGACAGTTCGATGCCGAAGAACTGGGCGATGAAGATGGCGGCGACGGCCGGGTAGATCGCGGCGCAGCCGTCCATCTTGGTCGTCGCGCCGAGCGGCACCGCGAATGAGGCGTAGCCGCGGGGCACACCGAGGTTACGTTCGGTCACGCGCTGGGTGAGCGGCAATGTGCCGATCGACGAGCGGCTGACGAAGCCGAGCTGCACCGCGGGCCACACTCCCGAGAAGTACTGTCGGATCGAGAGGCCGTGAGCCTTCACGAGAACCGGGTAGACGACGAACAGCACGATCGCGAGCCCGAGGTAGAGTACCGCGACAAACAGCGTGAGCGTGCCCATCTTGCCCCAGCCGTACTCGACGATCGCGTTGCCGATGAGGCCGAGGGTGCCGATCGGTGCGATCCGAATGATCCACCAGAGCACCTTCTGAATGATCGTAAGTGCGGATTCGGTGAGCGCGATGAACGGTTCGGCCTTATGGCCGATCTTCAGCGCGGCGATGCCGACCGCTGCTGACACGACGATGACCTGCAACACGTTGAAGCTCGCGTTTGCCGTGAGCGCGCCTGTCTCAAGGTCGACTCCGCCGGAGATACCGAGGCCGAGGAAGTTCTGGGGCACGAGGCCGGTGAGGAAGTTCCACCAGGTGCCGACGGTGTACGGGTCAGACGGGGTTAGCTCAGAGCCCGAAGCGGCGGCGCCGGGGCGTAGCGTGACGCCGAGTGTGATGCCGATGGCGACGGCGATGAGTGCGGTGATCGCGAACCACAAAAGCGTCTGGCCGGCGAGGCGGGCGGCGTTCGTGACCTTGCGGAGCCCGACAATGCTCGAGACGATCGCAGTGAAAATGAGCGGTACGACGGCCGCGCGCAGCAGCGTGACGTAGCTCGAGCCGATGACCTTCAGCGTTGCGTGCAGCCCGTTCGGATTGCCTTCCGCGTCAGGGCCGAGGTTGAGGGCGATGGTTCCGAGCACCAGGCCAAGCACGAGCGCGGCGAGAATCTGCCAGCCAAAGGAGGTCATCCATTTCGGCAGGCGACGCTTCCCGGGTTCCGCTGGAGGCGCAGCCGGCTGCGCTGAGGGGACGGGCGGTGCTGTCGAAGACGACATGGTGATCCTTTCGAGGCGAGTCGCGCCGGGTGTGGGCGACAAACAACGATCGTACCAATAGATTCGCTACCGTTATGACAGACATTACGTTTCGTGACGCATGTATGTGATCGCTGCGCAATGTGCGAGCTTTCGTCTACGCTTAGGGCATGGCTGATTCCTCATTTGACGTTGTGAGCAAGATCGACTCCATGGAGGTCGAGAATGCAGTGAACCAGGCCCGCAAGGAGGTCGAGCAGCGCTACGACTTCAAGGGCGTTGGTGCCGACGTTACCTACTCCGGCGACACCATCCTGATCAAGGCGAATACCGAGGAGCGTGCGAACGCCGTCCTCGACGTGCTGCAGTCAAAGATCATCAAGCGTGGCATGTCGCTGAAGGTGCTCGACTCGGGTGAGCCTTACCCGAGCGGCAAGGAGTACCGCATTGAGTCGAAGCTCAAGGAGGGCATTGACCAGGCGACCGCGAAGAAGCTCAACAAGCTCATCCGCGACGAGGGCCCGAAGAGCGTGAAGAGCCAGATCCAGGGCGATGAACTACGAGTCAGTTCGAAGAGCCGCGACGACCTGCAGGAGACGATGGCGCTGCTGAAGGGCGCAGACATCGACGTCGCCCTCCAGTTCGTGAACTACCGCTAGGCTGCACCCGCGCTGGCCCCGGCTGCGCTCTAAGCTAAGGCTATGAGAGCATCTGGGGCCCTTTCGCGCGCTCAGCGATACGCGCAAATTCTCGCTACGGTGGTGGGCGTCGTCGCGATCCTCGTCGTGGGCGCGGTGCTTGCCGGGTGCTCACCACAACCCGCGCCCGAGAGCCCGCAACCGACACCGGCCACGAGCCCAGAGCCGGAACCGACGCCTAGTGAGGAGCCCTGGGTGCGGTTCACCGACTCGCGCCTGCCTCACTCGTTCGAAGTGCCTCCCGGGTGGACCGTCGCTGATCTCGGAGGCAACGCTGAGATCGGCGCGTTTCAGTTTGGGGTGATCGACCCTGAGGGCAGGCAACTCCTGACGTTTGCGAGCCGAGTGCAGGGACTCGGTGGCGCATGTCAGGAGCTCCCGGTACTGCGAATCCAGGAAGCAGATACGCGGAGCGTCGAGCTGCAGGGCTACGTCGCGGCGGCAGAGACCCCTGCGCCACTCGTCGCTCCGCGAGTCGTCTACCGCATCTCAGAGGTCGAGGATGGCGCCCTCGCGAGCCTTTCGCTCTCTGACGACATCCCGCCCGAGGCGTGCATGTATTACAACCTGTTGCATACGGATGCTGGGCTCGCGATGTTCGCGACTCAGCTCCAGGTTGACTCGTTTGATCCCGCCGCGTCCCCCTGGTTGTTCGGTTCAGTCGAGGAAGCCAAGGAATACGCAGATACGGCGGAGTACGAACAACTCGTCCGGGTCCTCTCTTCTCTGTCCTTTACTGAGTAGCCGCTCCTGGGTCGGCGCTGTCGCTACACTGGCGACATGATCGGTGAGAACCTCCTCGGCCCAGAACCCACACTGCTCGCTCCCGACGCGGACGTGACGGCCGCGCTCGCCGCCGGCGCAGACCCCGAACAGGTCGTGCGGGCGCACCCTGATTCCCCGCTCGCCTGGGCCGTGCTCGCAGACCGCGCGGCAGCGGCCGACGACGAGATCGGCGCGTACGCGTTCGCCCGCGTGGGGTATCACCGCGGCCTCGACTCGCTCCGCAAGGCTGGCTGGCGAGGCGCCGGGCCTGTACCGTGGTCGCACGAGCCCAACCGCGGAGTACTGCGGGCGCTCTACGCGCTGCGCCGAGGCGCCGCAGCGATCGGCGAGACGCACGAGGTCGAGCGCCTCACCGAGTTCTTGAACGGCGCGGACGCGACCGCGATCGACGCAATCGAGGCCGAATAGCGAGATTCGGTGGCCTTGGAGCCCCCGAGAGCACATTTCTGGCCGCGCGTACTGTCCTCCCCTAGGATCGGGCTATGAGCCCCGCGCCCGGAAGCCGGTGGAGACGCGCGTCCGTCACGGCCGTCGCGATTGGCGCGCTTGCCGCGGCCCTGATACTCAGCGCTTGCGCGCCGAGCTCGGAGCCGGCTCCAAAGCCGACTACCTCGAAGCCGTCGCCGAAGCCCTCACCTGAGCCGACTGAAGAACCCGCCCCGGAACCTGAGGCGCAGTGGGAGCGCTTCTCAGACCCTCGGACCGTTGGCAGCTTTGAGGTCGCGCCGGGGTGGAGCGTCGTCGAGAGCGAGCGGTCGGAGCCCGAGCACGAAATCTACCTGTTCGATGTCGTCGACGAGGAAGGCGACCTGCAGCTCACGTACGCCCGCAAGGTCATGGGGCTCGGCGGAGGCTGCGGGGGTGACGCCAGCGGGCCAGACGAGTCGAGCTTTCTGACTGTGACCGAACTCGAGTCGGTGCCTGTCGAGATTCCGGGCTACGTGCGATACGGCGACGCCCTACCCGGCACGACCCCGACGCAGTTCACCTATCGGGCTATTGAGAACGCTCACGCGGAGGGCGTGTTCGCGACGATGGCAGTGAGCGACACATCGCTGGGCGCGCCGTACTGCTTCTACTACAATCTGTTGCAAACGGAATCGGCCTTGGTTAGATTCGCTGACACGCTCCAAGTGAGCATCAGTGATGCAACGAAACACTTCGGCTCGATGGACGAGGCGCGCGCGTTCATGCAGACCGAAGACTACGCGAAGGCGAAGCGGATGCTGCTGTCGCTCAGGCTCGACGCCTAACCAATTGACGGGCGGCGCGGCCGCCTAAGCGTGGTGCTCTGGGTGGGGTGGCACGTCGTCGTGCAATGCGACGGGAGGCGTGTCGAGGGCACTAGCCTCGGGCTCGGCCAGCTGTCTGCCGTCTGGTTCAGGATCCGGGAGCAGCTGCTGCAGAATCGTCGCGTGCCGCAGCAGGAATGCTCGTTCGTCGAGCTTCTTGCGCCTGAGCCAGCTGGTGACCTCGGAGTTGTGCTTGCTTGCGTTGCACGAGGCGCAGGCTGGCACGACGTTTCCGAGCGTGTACCGGCCGCCGCGCGAGACCGGCTGCACGCAGTCGCGTTGCAGCGCGGCGCCGTCGCCCTGGCAGTAGGCGCAGCATCCCCACGCCTCGAGCAGGGTCTGCCACTGATCGTCAGTGAGGTCGTTGTCGACGCGGGCGAGCCGATTCTTGCGCCGCTTCGCGTAGCGGGCGCTCGTCGCGGCCGACCTCGTCTTGGGGTACTTACGACGGGACTGCACCCCTCCACCGTACCCGCAGCTTGGGGCGTCCGGGCTTGGTGTCGGCTGCTGCGCACTGTCGATGCCGCGCTCTGTCACTGGCTGAGCCTTGCCAAACAGCCTGTTCCCCGCAAAAGAGCCGCCTCCCGGCGGTCGCGTTCGGGTCCTCTTGCAGAGAAGATGCTCTTCGGCGGGCCGGGCGGGCCGGGCGGGCCGGGCGGGCCGGGCCAGGTGGGCCGGGCCGGGCCGGGCGGGCCGGGCCAGGTGGGCCGGGCCGGGCCAGCACAGGGCCCGAGCCCTCGGCGTTATCCCCGCCGCCCCTCCCACACGTCGCGCAGAGCCGGCTCAATCTCGGTCCACGTGAACTCGTAGCCCGCTGCGAGAAGTTTCTCGGGTACAACCCAGCGGCTCTTGAGCACCATCTCAGACTCGGTGCGCAGCACCCACGTCGCCGGCTCAAGCATCCAGCGGAATGCGGGCAGCCCGAACCACGCCCCGACAGTCCGCCGAAGCGCCCGCATGACTGTGCGGTTGTCGCTCGGGCCCGGCGACGCTACGTTCACTGGACCGCTGAGGGTTTCGCTCTGCAGCGCGAAGCGCACCGCGCCAACGATGTCGTCAATGTGCACCCAGCTGAAACGCTGTCGGCCGCGGGTGCGGTGCCAGCTCGCGGTCGGCTCGGTCGGCTCGGGGCCGATGCCCCGGTAGCGGCGGTGCGGGAACCACGGGCCGTCGTACTGTGGCCCGCCGACGCCGAGTCTGGCGAGCCTGAATAGCGTGTTCGTGGCGGGGCCGTCTCCGATGGCGATCGCGATCCTGAGGGCGACGCGGCGGGTACCCGGCAGGTCGGCGGCGAAGAACTCCCGCTCCCAGTTGCGCGCGACGTCGACCGAGAAACCCGCCCCAAGTTCGCCGTTCGCCTCGGTGTGTGGGCGGTCCATGGCGTGCCTGTAAATCGTGGCCGTGCTCGAGTTCAACCACACTCTGGGCGGTGCGGTGCTCGCCGCAATCGCTTCCGACAGCGCGCGAGTGGTGTCGACGCGAGAACGCAGGATCTCGTCACGGTTCGCGTCGTTGTAGCGGCAGTCAACGCTCTTGCCAGCGAGTCCGATTACTGCGTCGGCCCCGTCAACGAGGCTGAGGATAGCGGCCTTGTCGTCCCACGACGCGTCAGCCCTGGCCCTGCCGATTGTTACGACCTCCCATCCGTCTTGGGTGAGTTCGTGACGGAGCCTCGACCCGAGAAACCCTGATGCGCCTCCGATGACGATGCGTCTGCGTGCCATGATCCCCCTCGCAGTGAACGGCCCGTGTCGGCTTAGTCATAGCCTAGCCAGCGCCTGGCAAACACTCATCGAACTCTGAGGCCAGCGCCCAGACTCTCCGCGTAACCTAGACAACACCGAGTGCCCGGCACGTACGGGCGCTCCCGAGAGAAGGGAAGCCAGTATGACAATGCAAGAAGCCCGCATCCCGGCCGCGCAGGGCGACATGAACCGCCCGAGTGGGGTCGCGCAATACCTGAGCCCGGTCGTTCAGGATCTCGTCGCCCTCCACGTCAACGCCAAGCAGGCCCACTGGCACGTGCGCGGAGCGAACTTCATCGGGGTTCACGAGTTCCTCGACACCGTCGTCGCGAATGCCCAGGCTGGCGCTGACGAGGTTGCCGAGCGGATCGTCGCCCTCGGCCTTCCCGTCGACTCGCGCATCGCGACGGTCGCATCGCGTACGACGACTCCCGAGCTGTCGCCAGGTTTCCAGCAGTCTGACGTCACGGTGCGCGAAATGGTCGCCCAGCTCGACGCGACGCTCGCGACGATCTATCGCGCGATTGAGGGGCTTGAGGAGATTGACCCCGTGAGTCAGGACATCGCGATCGCGATCGCCCAGCAGCTCGATAAGGATCGCTGGTTCCTGCACTCCCACATCGCCGAAGCGTAGGCACGTCGCCGCAGCCGCTCGCGAACGCCCCGCGGCGCCCCCGACACACCGTCAGGAGGCGCCGCGGGGCGTTCGTGTTACGCCTGCCGGGCATGGAAAGCGCGGCTCCGCTAGACTGGCTCGGTATCTGCCTAGTGCGAAGGAAGGGGCTGAGATGCCCGCTGTACTGATCACCGGTGCCCAATGGGGCGATGAGGGAAAGGGTCGCGCAACCGACCTGCTCGGGAGCCGCGTTGACTACGTCGTAAAGTTCAACGGCGGTAACAACGCCGGTCACACGGTTGTCATTGGCGACCAGAAATACGCGTTGCACCTGCTCCCATCGGGCATTCTGACACCGGGCGTCGTTCCGGTGATCGCTAACGGTGTTGTCGTTGACCTCGCGGTGCTCAAGCTTGAGCTCGACGCGCTCAAGGAGCGCGGCGTCGACGTCTCGAAGCTCAAGGTGAGCGCGAACGCGCACGTGATTACCGAGTACCACCGGACCCTCGACAAGGTCACCGAGCGTTTCCTCGGAAAGCGCCAGATTGGCACGACAGGTCGCGGCATCGGGCCTGCCTACGCAGACAAGATCAACCGCGTCGGCATCCGCATTCAAGACATCTTCGACGAGGGCATCCTTCGACAGAAGGTCGAAGCCGCGCTCGACTTCAAGAACCAGGTGCTCGTCAAGATTTACAACCGGCGTGCGATCGACGCCGACGAGGTTGTGAACGACCTGCTCGCGTACCGCGAGCTCCTCGAGCCGATGGTGTGCGACACCGGCCTGCTGCTGCACAACGCGCTCGCCGATGACAAGACAGTGCTGTACGAGGCTGGCCAGGCGACGATGCTCGACATCGATCACGGCACCTACCCGTTCGTCACCAGCTCGAACGCGACCTCCGGCGGTGCCGCGACGGGTTCGGGCGTTCCGCCGCACAAGATCGACCGCATCATCGCGGTTATCAAGGCGTACACGACCCGTGTCGGATCGGGGCCATTCCCGACCGAGCTATTCGACGAGATGGGCGAGTTCCTGCAGACCAAGGGCGGCGAGTTTGGCGTCACCACCGGTCGCGCGCGCCGGTGCGGCTGGTACGACGCTCCGATGGCACGCTACGCGGCCCGCATCAACGGCGTCACCGACTTCGTTCTCACGAAGCTCGATGTGCTCTCGGGCATTAAGTCGATTCCCGTGTGCGTGGCCTACGACGTGAACGGCGTTCGCCACGACGACATGCCCGTGAACCAGTCAGACTTCCACCACGCGAAGCCGATCTACCAGGAGTTCCCTGGCTGGGACGAGGACATCTCGGACTGCCGCTCGTTTGAGGAACTGCCGAAGAACGCGCAGGACTACATCCGCGCGCTCGAAGCGATGAGCGGCGCCAGGTTCTCGGCCGTCGGCGTTGGTCCGGAGCGCGAGCAGGTTGTCGAGCTGCACGACCTGCTGAGCTAAGAAGGAGAGCGATGACGAGCCCCACTCCTGAGGAGCGCCTCGGGCGACTCCGTTCGAGCATCGATAACATCGACGCCGCCCTCGTGCACATGCTCGCGGAGCGGTTTCGGTGCACGCAGGAGGTCGGCCAGTTGAAGGCTGAGCACGCGATGCCTCCCGCTGACCCCGCCCGCGAGGCGCGGCAGATCGCTAGGTTGCGGAGCCTCGCAGAGGACGCGAACCTCGACCCTGAGTTCGCCGAGAAGTGGTTCAACTTTGTTGTTGCCGAGGTGATCCAGCACCACACTGCTATCGCCGCCGACTCGCGCGACGAGGCATAGCCCAGTCGCCAGATGTGCCCCGGCTGCTCGGGACCTTCATTTTTACTCAATCACTTTTGTGCCCCCATTCTTCGCGAAAGAACGGGGGCACAAGAGTATTTGGAGGGATGGGTGAGGCCACGCCTGGGTGGCGCACCCGCCGGTGATCGGGTGGGGGCTGAGCGAGCCCACGCGCCGGGAGAGATTTGACGAGCGCGCTCAAAAGAACTGTGTGAAGATTGTGCGCATGTCTTCACAGCCTGAGCATCAGTGGTTTGACGAGGCGCGCCTCGGCATGTTTGTGCACTTCGGGGCGTACAGCGTCGCCGCCCGCCACGAGTGGGTGCAGAACTACGAGCGTCTCACTGACGCCGAGTACCTGCCATACGTCGAGAACTTCGATCCGGATCGCTTCGACGCCGGTGAGATCGCGCGCCAGGCACAGCAACTCGGCGCAGGCTACGTAGTGTTGACCACGAAGCACCACGAGGGCTTCGCGCTGTGGAACTCGCGCCAGTCGGATTTCACCGCACACGCAGTTTGCGGGCGAGACCTTGTGCGCGAGCACGTTGACGCGCTTCGCGCGGCGGGGCTTCGTGTTGGCTTGTACTTCTCGCTTATTGACTGGCACCACCCCGACTTCCTCGTCGACTGGGTACATCCACGTCGCGACGACGAGAACGCCCACGAGCTCAATGCAGGCCGAGATATGGGGCGCTACCGCGCCTTCATGCACGCGCAACTGCGCGAGCTGCTGACCGAGTACGGGCAGATCGACTACATGTTCTTCGATTTCAGCTACCCGGAGCACAAGGACGGGTGGGACGGCAAGGGGCCCGCCGACTGGGACTCTGAGGCGATGCTCGCGATGTGCCGCGAGCTCCAGCCGAACATGCTCGTGAACGACCGCCTCGGAATTCCCGGCGACTTCTACACGCCCGAGCAGTACCAGCCGACTGAGCCCGTGCGTCGCGGTGGCGAGCTGGTGAGGTGGGAAGCGTGTCAGACGATCAATGGATCGTGGGGGTACCATCGCGACAACCTTGACCAGAAGTCAGCGCCACTGCTTGCGCAGATGCTCACCGACTCGGTCTCGATGGGCGGGAACATGCTGTTGAACATCGGGCCAGACGGGCGCGGTGCGATCTCACCCCGAGACCGAGCCGTGCTCGAGACGCTCGGTGAGTGGACCGCCCTTCACCGCGACGCGATTGTGGGCGCCGGCCACGCCGGATTCGCGCCGCCTCGCGAGGGCACCTACACCCGCCGTGGCGACCGGCTCTATCTGCACATGGCCAGCTGGCCGCTCGGGTACGTGCACCTGCCTGGCCTCGCGGGCAAAGTGAGGTTTACTCGCCTGTTGAACGACGGCTCCTGGTTGCGCACGTCGGAGAGCGACCCGAGCTCGGAGGGTTCGCAGATGGAGGCAGCCGGGCAGCCTGCGGGCACGCTCACCGTGCACCTGCCAGTGCAGCGCCCTGACGTGCTCATGCCCGTCATCGAGCTACGCCTCGTCGATGGGGCCTAACTACGCGGTGAGGTCGACGGCGTCGAGCGCAATTCGTGCCGCACCGTACAGTGCCGCGTCTTGCCCGGACGCGGCAGCCTCGATGAGTAGCGTCTGCGTCGCGAGCGGGTGGCAGGCCTCGTAGACGCGACTGCGTACTGCGGCGATGAACGGCTCGCTCGCGCTCAGGCTCCCGGTGAGGAACACCGCGTGCGGGTTGAAGAAGTTCACGACGCCAGAGAGTGCCTGGCCGAGATGGGTTCCCGCGGTGCGGATGAGCGTCGTCGCGGTCGGGTCGCCATCTCGCGCGAGTGCGAGGACAGCAGCTGCGTCTGGCACCTGATGACCAAGCTCGCCCATTTGCCGCACGAGGCTTGCGCCGCTTGCGACCGTCTCGAGGCAGCCGCGGTTTCCGCAGGAGCAGGGCTCGTTGAGCGTCGGGTCGATCTGCGTATGCGTGATATCGCCGGCCGCGGCTGTCGCGCCGCGGTGGATCGCGCCCTGCACGATAATTCCACTACCGATCGCGGTGCCTGCCTTGACTGTGATGCTGTCCTCGGCAGGGGAGAGCCGCCTGTGGTGCTCTCCGAGTGCCATGAGGTTCGCGTCGTTGTCGACAACAGCCGGGACCCCGAGGAGCTCGGTGAGTCGCTCGCGCACCCTGTACCCCTGCCAGCCGGGCATGCGTGACGGCTGATCGACGCTGCCGGTTTGGGGCCGCACGGGCCCTGGAAGAGCGATTCCGACTGCACGGATCTCGGTGTCACCTGCGAGTGCTCGGCAGCCCGCTGCGACCTTCTTCAGGGTCTCTTCCGGGCCGGCGGCGATGTTGATCTGGATTGTCTCGGACGCGTAAAGTTTGCCCGTGAGGTCGAGGAGGCCGATGCGGGCGTGGCCGCCGCCGAGCTCGGCGGCAAGGATCCGGGCCTCCGCGACATTCACGCGCAGCCGGCGCGGCCGCCTGCCCCCGCTCGAATTGCCGTGGCCGTCCTCGCGTAGTACATCGGCGTCGATGAGCGTCTGCACGCGCAGGGAAACTGTCGAGACGGCGACGTCGAGGATCTTGGCAAGCTCGCTGCGCGAAGCCGCCTGCCCGCCGGCGACAAGCTCGACGATCCGACGATTCTGGTCATCGAGGGGGTTCGGGGAGAGTGGCACGTTCCAACTTTCTTCGATCTTGGTAGAAGCCTAGCCCGTACTATCCACGGAAAGAAAGGCCGTATCCGCGTGAATGTTTCGATTCGGCGCTGCCAAAAAACTGGTATTTGTCGGGATGCGAATCTTCTGGCAGTATGACATCTGTCGAAGTCGAACAAACTTTGTTCGATACTCGAACAAACTTATCCGATGCCTGAGGAGGCGTTCAATGAAGAAGATTAACCTGGTGCCACTCGTCGCCATGACCGTGGGAGCGGCCGCAGTGCTCACAGGCTGCAGCGGCAGCGGATCAGCACCCAAGGACGACAACACGATCGTCGTCGACATGTGGGCTGGCTCGGAAGATGACACGACCGCGCTCAACGAGCAGCTCAAGATCGCTCAGGAGCAGAACCCTGATCTGAAGATTGAGCTTCGCACCGCGCCGTGGGGCGACTTCTTCACGAAGCTCACCACCAACATGGCATCGGGCAACATGGCCTGCGTCACCGGCATGAACAGCGGCATGCTCTCCAGCTACACCGACGGCTTCGTGAAGCTCACTGACGAGGATTTGAAGACCGCCGGCCTGAGCAAGGATGACTTCGCGCCGGGCGCGACCGAGATCCTCGAGAACAAGGGCAACATGTACGGCCTGCCGTTCGACGTCTCCACCATGGTCACGTACTACAACGAGGATCAGCTGACGGCCGCGGGCGCTGATCTGCCGAAGGCCGGCTGGAGCTTCGAGGACTTCGAGGCCACCGCCAAGAAGGCGACCGCTGGCGGCAAGTACGGCTTCGGCATCGGCATGGGTGACTTCCAATGGCAGGCGCTCCCGATCGCGAAGTCGGGTACCCAGCCCGTCACCGAGGACGGCGAGCTGCAGATCGGCGACTCGGCATTCACCGATGCTGCCGAGTGGTACGCGTCGCTCGTCACCGAGCAGAAGGTCGCGGCACCCGTCGCATCGGCATCCGACGGCGGCTGGGGCGAGAACCAGTTCACCGGCGAGAACGCAGCGATGGCCGTCGACGGCACCTGGAACGCAGTTGGCTACCTCACCAACGACGCAGGCTTCAAGGCGGGCCTCGCTCCGCTACCTACGGGCGCAAACGGCAACCTCAGCCTCGTGCTTGGCTCGGGCTTCGGCATTGCCGAGACCTGCGAAAACAAGGAAGCGGCGCTCAAGGTCATGGGCTCGCTGCTCAGCAAGGATGCACAGGATTACGTTGCATCGTCGGGCCGCAGCTACCCGGCACGCGCCGAGAGCCAGCCGCTCTACTTCGAGTCGCTCGATGAGGCGTACCGTGACGACGTGCAGGCAGTCTTCGATGAGGCGTTCAAGGACGTTGAGGGACAGCGCGTCTCAGACAACTGGGCAAAGGTCGGCACCTTCGTGCAGCCCGAACTCGTGAGCGTCTACAACGGTCAGGCCGACATGCGCACCGTGCTCGAGACTGCTCAGAAGCAGTTCAGCAACTGATTCAGCACACAACTAGGTAAGTAGCAGAGAATGACCACATTGCAGGCGCGCCAGCGCAGCCGTCGGTCGTTCGCCAAGATGGAGGCGCGCCAGGCGCTGGGCTTTGCAAGCCCGGCCCTGGTGGGCCTCGCCCTGTTTACGATCGTTCCGGTTGTCTTGTCCGTAGTGATGAGCTTCTTCAACTGGCCGACGTTTGGCGAACGCACCTTCATCGGGATCGGGAATTACGCCCGTCTCTTCGAGGATCCGGCATTCATGCCCGCGCTTCGAAACACACTCGTGTACACGGTGCTTTACGTGCCTGCAAGCGTGATTCTCTCGCTGCTGCTCGCAGTCGCTCTCGGCCCGAGGATTCGTGGCCGCGGCGCGCTGCGGGTGCTCTTCTTCATCCCTGTCGTCACCCCGATGGTCGCGAACGTGCTCGTGTGGAAGATGCTCCTGCAGCCGCAGGGCCTCTTTAACGGGCTCGCGCAGACATGGTTCGGCCTCGAGCTGCCGAACTTCCTCGCAGACAAGAACTGGGCGATGATTATGGTCGTCGTCATGAGCGTCTGGCAGGGCCTCGGCTACAACATGCTCATCTTCTCGGCGGCGCTTGAGCAGCTCCCCGAGAGCGTGATGGAGGCAGCCCGCATCGATGGCGCGAAGGGCTTCCGCCTGCTCTGGAGCGTGACGATCCCCATGATCTCCCCGTCGATCTTCTTCGCAACGATCATGACGATGATCACGTCGCTGCAAGTCTTCGTGCAGCCGCAAATGCTCACGGGCGGCGGGCCAGGCAACGCCACCGCCCCTCTCGTCATGTGGATCTACAACCAGGGATTCAAGTACCAGGAACTCGGCCTCGCCGCCGCCGGTGCGTGGATTCTGTTCGCGCTGATCATCATCATCACCGCGGTCCAGTTCCGACTGCAGAAGAAGTGGGTGCACTATGAGCACTGATCTCAACGCAACACGGGTGATGGCTGTCGCCGCTGCCGGCGGCGAGGCCGCGGTGCGGGGGGCCAAGAAGCGTTCGCGCGAGCCGATGACCCCAGGCGAGCGCATCCGGCTCGTCATCGCCCACATCAGCATTTACGTCGCCGCTGCGCTGTTCATGCTGCCTCTCATCTACGCGTTCTTCTCGGCGCTCAAGCCGAACGGTGAGATGTTCGCGATGCCTCCGAGCCTCTTCGGCTCCGAGATTCGCTGGTCGAACTTCGCCGAGGTATTCGAGTTCGGGCCGTTCTGGACGTACATCGGCAACTCGCTCTTCGTCGCGGTCGCGGGCACCCTCGTCGTGCTCGTCGTGTCGACGACGGCTGGCTACGCGTTCGGCCGACTGCGCTGGAAAGGCCGCGACGCGGTCTTCGTGATCTTCCTCGCAACGATGATGGTTCCCGCTGAGGTCCTTGTGATCCCCATGTTCCAGGTCATGCAGTGGTTCAACTGGGTTGACACCTACCCCGCGCTGATCTTCCCGTTCGCGTTCACGGCGTTCGGCACATTCCTCATGCGGCAGTTCTTCCGCGGCATCCCGTACGAACTCGAGGAGGCCGCGCGCATCGACGGCGCGGGCCCGATCCGCACGTTCCTGCGCATCATTCTGCCACTGTCGAAGTCGGCTGTGGCGGTGCTGTCTGTCTTCACGTTCATGAGCTTCTGGAACAGCTACCTGTGGCCGCTCATTGTGACCGTCGACCTTTCGGCGCGTGGCACACTTCCGATTGGTCTCGCGAGCTTCTCGGGCCTCACCGGCACGCGGTGGGACCTGCAGATGGCCGCAGCGATCATCTCAATGATCCCGACGACGATCCTGGTGATCGCGCTGCAGAAGCACCTCGTGAAAGGCATTGCGATGGCAGGTCTCGGCGGACGATGACGCACACAGCAGACACTCACCCGGGCGTCTTCGCAGGAATCGATATTGGTGGCACCAAGATCGCTGTCGTGCTCGTCGACGCCGCGGGCGAGATCCTCGCCCGCGGCTCGGCCGTCGCGCCGGCGAAGCAGGGCGGCGAAGCGATGGCTGCGACGGCTGCCCGCCTCACCTCCGACCTGCTCGGCGAGAGCGGTGGCACGCTCTGCGCTGCGGGCGTTGGTGCGGCCGGGGTCTTCGACTACGACACGGGTGTGGTGACCGCGGCGTCCTCGACATTCGTTGACTGGGTCGGCTTCCCGCTGCGCACACGACTCGAGGAGCTCCTTGGCGTTCCGATCGCAATCGAGAACGACGTCAACGCGTTCCTGCTCGGGGAGGTTTCGTTCGATGCGCACGCCGAACCCGACGCCTTCGGAGTCATGCTCGGGACCGGAGTCGGCGGCGCGCTCATCCTTGATGGCACGCTCCGTCGCGGCGCCCGCGGCGGCGCCGGCGAGATCGGCCACACCCCTGGGTACAGCGACCTCGTCTGCACCTGCAAGCAGACCGGTCACCTTGAGACGCTCGCATCGGGGACGTCGATCGGGCTGCGCTACGCGGAGCGCACGGGAGTGTCCGGGTTGACGGCGAAGGAGATTGCGGATCGGGCGCGCGCGGGCGATGCCGACGCGCGCGCCGTGTTCGAGAACGCTGGGCGAGCGGTCGCGCTCGCCTGCTCGTCGATGTCGACCCTCCTTGACGTCGCCGAGGTGATTGTCGGGGGTGGGGTCTCGCACGCGTGGGATCTGCTCTCGCCGGTGATGGATGAGACGCTGCGGACCGCGGCGCCAATCACCGGAACCCCGCTCCGGATCCAGCGGGCGAAGCGCGGCGGCGACGCCGTCGCGCTCGGCGCTGCAGCGTCGGCGCAAAAGCTTCTCAGGGCGACCCTCGCCCACGCACAGTTGAGCACACAGACAAGTGAAGGAGCCGCACGGTGAAGAACGACCTTGACGCACACGAGATCTGGATGGGGCCCCTGCCTGAGCTGTCCGAGGGCGGCATGGCGAGGCCCCGGATCGGGATCGCGGGCATATCGATCGAATCGAGCACCTTCTCCCCGCACGTCTCCGGCGACGAGGCGTTCACGATCAGGACAGGCGCAGACCTGCGCGGGTACTACCCGTTCCTGGAGGAGGGGCGCGAGCTCGGCGACGCCGCCGAGTGGGTGCCGCTTTACCACGGCCGTTCGCTGCCTGGCGGCGCCGTCGCCCCCGCGACGTATCAGCGCATGAGGCAGGCGATTCTCGACGCGATCCGCACCGAGGGCCCTTTCGATGGCTTCTTCTTCGACATCCACGGCGCGATGAGCGTGCAGGGCATGGTCGACGCCGAGGGCGACCTCGCGACCGCGGTGCGCGAGGCCCTCGGCCCCGACACCCTCGTGACGACGTCGATGGACCTCCACGGCAACGTCTCCGAGACGCTCCGCGACGCCGTCGACCTACTCACCTGCTACCGCATGGCCCCACACGAGGACTGGCTGAATACGAAGGAGCGGGCGGTGCACGCGCTGCTCACGCGGCTCCGCGGCGAGCACGGCACCGATCCGCTCGCGCGTCGGCCGCTGAAGGCCTGGGTTCCCGTGCCCGTGCTGCTGCCTGGCGAGAAAACGAGTACCCGGCTCGAGCCCGCGCGGAGCATCTACGCCGAGCTACCAGGCATCGAGGCGCTCGATGGCGTCGTCGACGCCGCCGTCTGGGTGGGCTACGCGTGGGCAGACGAGCCGCGCTGCCAGGCCTACGTCGTCGTTACCGGCGACGACAGTGAGGTCATTGCTCGAGAGGCCGAACGCGTTGCCAGGATGTACTGGGACGCCCGTGAGGACTTCGTGTTCGTTGCAGAGACCGCCTCGCTCGATGGGGCGCTCGAGAACGCCCTCGCTCCTGGTGCCGCTCGCCCATACCTCATCTCGGATTCTGGCGACAACCCGACGGCTGGCGGTGCTGGCGATGTCACCTGGACGCTCACCGAACTCGTGAAGCGAGAGGAACTCACGAACGGCGACGTCACGACGCTTGTCGCGTCAATCTTCGACGCCGATGCGGTCGCACAGGCAGTGGCTGCAGGTGTTGGCGCCGACGTGCTGGTGACCGCCGGCGCGCGAGTCGATGCAGGCCCGAGTGGCCCGGCAGAGCTCAGGGGCACTGTCTTCTCAATCACCGACGGCGACCCCGACGCTGGCACGCAGGTTGTCATCGCTGTCGGCGGCGTGCATGCGATCATCACCGAGCGGCGCAAACCCTTCCACCACCTCGACGACTTCCGCATGCTCGGGCTCGACCCCGAAGCGGCAGACATCGTCGTCGTGAAGATTGGCTACCTCGAGCCAGAACTCTACGACCTGCAGCGCGGGTGGACGCTCGCGCTCACCCCGGGCGGCGTGGATCAGGATCTGCTGCGGCTCGGCCACCACAAGCTCGCTTCGGGGGTCTACCCGTTCGATACCAGCGGGACGCCCGCACTCACGGCTGTCGTCGGCCGCCGTGGCGAAGACGATTAAGGAGCTCTCCTCTCATGATGAACTTTGAGTCTCGGGTCGGACCAGACTTCGGCGACAATGCCCCGATCTACCCAACGAACGGCGTGCCTGACTGGTACCGCGATGCGAAGCTTGGATTTTTCATTCACTGGGGCCTGTACTCGGTTCCTGCCTGGGCAGTCGAGCACGGCGAGCGGTTCATTCCGACGGAGGATGCGTACGCCTGGCACCAGTACGCCGAGTGGTACGGGAACACTGTGCGCATCGCGGGGAGCCCGACGTGGGAGCGCCATCAGGAGGTCTACGGGCCCGGCGTGAGCTACGAGGATCTCGCGGACCGCTGGGACGCGGCCGCGTTCGACGCCGAGCAGTTCGTGGGTGAGCTGCTCGGAGCCGGGGCGAAGTACATCGTTCCCGTCACGAAGCACCACGAGGGATTCTGTCTCTGGGACACCGAGACGACTGGGTTCAATTCGGTCGCCCGCGGCCCAAAGCGTAACCTCATCGGCGAGCTGCATGACGCAACGCGTCGCGCAAACGCCCGCTTCGGCGTCTACTTCTCTGGGGCCCTCGACTGGCACGTGAGTGACTTTCCGCCGATCGAGTCGGACACCGACCTGTTCAGGTTCCGTCGCAACGACCCCGCCTTCTCACGCTACTCGGCCGAGCAGGTCGACGAGCTCATCGCGCGCTTCTCGCCGGACGTGCTCTGGAACGACATCGACTGGCCTGACGGCGGCAAAGGTCACGAGGACTATGGCGTTGCGTCGCTGCTTGGGCGCTACTTCGATGCCGTCCCAGACGGCGTCGTCAACGACCGCTGGGGTGTGCCCTACCACGGCTACCTCACGCGCGAGTACACGAACGTTGCAGAGATCCAGCAGCAGCCGTGGGAGTCGACGCGCGGCCTCGGGTTCTCGTTTGGGTTCAACCAAGACGAGAGCGAGAAGCATTCACTGTCGGGCACGCAGCTCGTGCGCCACCTCGTAGATGTTGTCTCGAAGAACGGCAACCTGCTCATCAACGTCGGACCCACCGCCGCCGGCGAGATCCCGCCGCTGCAGCTCCAAGCGATGCGCGAGATGGGGGCGTGGCTCAACGTCAATGGCGAGGGCATCTATGGCACCAGGCCGTGGACCCGTGCCGAGGAGCGCGTCGGCGTCTCTCGCCGGTACACAACGTCGGCCGGGGCGGTGCACGTGCACGTCATGGAGCCCGAGGTTGGCGAGGTCGAGCTGCCAGCCGAGCTCGCGGGTCGCGACGCCGTCTGGGCCGACGGGAGCGCGGCGGTGCAGCAGACCGGCGCCGACGGCGTCGTTCGCGTCTCGATCCCCGCTGGTCTTCGCGCCGAGCCTGTCGCGATGCTCACAGTCAACGTGTAAGGATCACAGTATGACTCTCCTCGAAATTGCCGTCCAAGACGTCGCCGGTGCCCGCACCGCGATCGGAGCTGGTGCGGATCGCCTGGAGCTCTGCCAGGCGCTCGGCGTCGGCGGGCTGACTCCCTCGATCGGCACGATTGAACAGGTTGTCGACGCCGTCGGCGGCGAGCGGATCGCAGTGCTCGTGCGGCCAAGGCCCGGTGGCTTCGTCTACGACGCCGACGAGATCGAGCTTGTGAGCCGTGACATTGCCGAAGCGACGAAGCGAGGAGCCGGCGGCGTTGTCGTCGGCGCGCTCACTGAGGCCGGGCTCGTCGACACCGAGGCGCTCGCGCGCTGGCGCGACGCGGCAGGCGCTGCCGATCTCGTGTTCCATCGTGCGATCGACACTCTTGCGCAGCCGGAGGGAGTGCTCGAGTCGCTCGTCGACGCGGGCGTCACGCGGATACTCACCTCCGGTGGTGCCGCGCAGAGCCTCGACGGCGCCGAAACGCTCGCGCGTCTCGTCGAAGCCGCGGCAGACAGACTCGACATTATGGCCGGTGGCGGAGTGACAGTCGACGCGATCCCGACGCTCGTGGCGACTGGGATCGCCGCGATCCATCTCTCGGCGAAGCGCCCCTCGACGAGTACGGCCCCGAGCGGCCCAGGGGGTGGTGCCCCTGAGTTCGACGTCACAGACGCTGGAATTGTCGGTGCCGCTGCCGCGGCGCTGGCCGGGAGCGCGCGATGAAGCGGGTGGCGCAGGTCATCGGCCTGCCAGCAGAGCATCGCGAGGCGTACGAGCGCTATCACGCCGCCGTCTGGCCGACTGTACTTGAACGAATCACCGCGAGCAACATTCAGAACTATTCGATCTTTCGCCACGGCGAACTGCTGTTCTCGTACTTCGAGTACGTGGGCGACGACTACGAAGCCGACATGGCGAAAATGGCCGCAGACCCCGAAACGCAGCGGTGGTGGTCAGTGCAGCAACCGCTGCAGCAGCCGCTTCCCGACCGTGCAGAGGGCGACTGGTGGACCGAGCTGCCCGAGGTCTTCCACCACGAGTAGCTCGCCCAGTCAGAGGGCGAGCGAGGTTGTCGGTGCGGGCCGATCCTGATGGGCTCCCGGCAAGTACGGCGCACCCGAATTCACCCCGTGCGCGACCTCAAACCTCAGGTAGGCGGCGGTGAGGTGATCGCGCATTGCCTGCTCGGCGGCTTCTGGTTCGCGGCTGCGAATCGCCTCGTGGATGACCCGATGCTCGGCGACTGTGTACTGCCCGGTGCGCTCGCCAGGGTGCAGTCTGAATGCGTGAAGATGGCAGTGAGTCTGCGAGTAGGCGGTGCGCAACACCTCGTTGCCTGTGCTGCTGAGGATCGCGTCGTGAAACCTGATGTCGTGGTCCATGAGTTCGTATCGAATGTCAGCCTGTCGGCCGATGAGGTCGGTGATGTCTGCGATCTCCCGCTCAAGCACGTAGCCGGGGTTTTGTAGCCTGTCGGTGGCGGCGATCTTTGCCGCCCACGGCTCGACGAGCAGCCTGAACTCGAACAGCTCGCGAAGCTCAGCGGCGTTCAAGATCGGCGTCGTTCGATAGCCACGACCAGGCTCCTGCACGACGAGGTTGTCGCCCTGGAGCTGCCTGAGGGCTTCCCGCACGGGGGTCGAGGACACCTCGAGCTCGCGGGCAAGCGCGTCAATGTTGATGCGCGCGTTCGGCGGGATCTCCTCGCGAAGCACACGCGACCGGATCAGTTCGTACACCGACGCGAAGGCGTGCGGGTCAGCCTGTGAGTGATCCGGGTGTGAAGCCATGGATGAGATCCCCTCGGGAGTATGCGCGGTCACCCCTGCTGGTGCCTGCGCTGTCAAGCGTAATGGGGAATCGTGGCGGGCGTCCTCCTCTAGGATCGAAAGCATGGCAGTCACTGACGATGTGATCTTTCGCATTAAGGAAATGATCCGGACCGGGGATCTCGCGCCTGGCGACAGATTGCCCCCGGAGAAGGAGCTCGGTGAGCTGCTCGGCGCCTCCCGGAACTCGCTGCGCGAGGCCGTGAAGGCACTCGAGGTGATTCGGGTCCTCGACGTGCGGCGCGGCGACGGCACCTACGTGACGAGCCTCGAGCCGAGCATGCTGCTCGAGGTAATGAACTTCGCTGCAGACCTGCACAGCGACGATTCGGTGCTTGAGATGTTCGCGGTGCGGCGAATGCTCGAGCCGCAGGCCGCGGCGCAGGCGGCTCGTGTCATGGACGCTCAGGCGATCGCCGACCTGGAACGCGAGGTCGCGAGCGTGAGCGAGGAGACCGACACCGATGCGCTCGTGCGCCACGACTCCGACTTTCACCGCGCGATCGTCGCTGCGGTCGGCAACGGGTACCTGTCGAGCCTCGTCGAGTCACTCGCTGCCCACACAGTGCGCGCGCGCGTTTGGCGCGCGCTCACGCAGGATGGCGCGACCGGTCGAACGGTGTCTGAGCATCGCGCGATTGCTCAGGCAATCGCCGCAGGCGACTCTGAGCTTGCCGCGGCGCTCATGACTGCGCATATCGCGGGCATCGAGAGCTGGTTGCGGGAGGCAACCGTGGCTCCGGCTGGCACGGCACAGTCTTAGAGATCCCACTTTTGGGGCTGGCTGCAGGGATATTCAGCTTATTTGTAGGTGTTTCGGTGCGGTTCACGCCTGGATTCGGGTACAGTTTCTTGTAAACATCCCACCTTTGCGAGAAACGAGTGTTCAATGAAGTTCGCCCAGCTTGGTCCCATTGGGGCTGAAATTCCCGCCCTCGTGACCGACTCGGCCACGTACGACCTGCGTGCCATCACGGCGAAGATTGACGGCGCATTCCTCGAGGCGGGTACCGCCGAGGTTCAGCGCCTACTCGACGCTGGCGAGTTGCCAGTGCTTGAGGGCGCAGCCGAGATGCGCGTCGGCGCGCCCATCGCGCGACCCTCCGCTGTCGTGTGCGTCGGCATGAACTACGCCGCGCACGCCGCCGAATCAGGCTCCGCGCCGCCCGAGAACATGGTCATCTTCAACAAGCTGCCCAACACGGTTGTTGGGCCGAACGACGTCGTCGTCATTCCGAAGGGAAGCGTGAAGACCGACTGGGAGGTCGAGCTTGGCATCGTGATCGGCAAGCGCGCGAGCTACATCGAGTCACTCGAGGCGGCCGAGGAGTACATCGCGGGGTACGTCGTGGTGAACGACCTATCGGAGCGCACCTGGCAGATCGACCTGTCGGGAGGCCAGTGGGGCAAGGGCAAGTCTGCCCCCGGTTTCTCGCCGACTGGCCCCTGGCTCGTCACCCGCGATGAGATTGACGCCCAGAACGTTCGCTTGCGGAGCAGCGTGAACGGCGAGACTCGGCAGGACTCGTCGACCTCAGACATGATCTTTAGCATCGCGCACATCGTGCACGAGCTGAGCCAGTACATGGTGCTTGAGCCGGGCGACCTTGTGCTCACCGGCACCCCTGAGGGCGTCGCGCTCTCTGGCCGGTTCCCCTACCTCTCGGCAGGCGACGTCGTCGAGGTGTCGATTGACGGCCTCGGCGGCCAGCGTCAGGAGTACGTCGCGTACGAGGAGGCGAACTGATGAGCGGAGAGTTTGCAGGACTCGTAGCGATCGTCACGGGTGGGGCCTCGGGTATCGGAGCCGCGATCGTCGACAGATTCCGCGCGGGCGGTGCCGAAGCGGTTGTGTTCGACCTGAACACCGAGAACGTTCCAGCTGGCGTGTTCGCCGTACGTGTCGATATCGCTGACACCGACAGCGTGAACGCCGGGATTCAAGCAGTTGCCGAGCGCTTCGGCCGCATCGACATTGTCGTGAACAATGCTGGCGTCGGCGCGCAGGGCACAATCGAGGCCAACGACGACGCTGAGTGGATGCGCGTGCTGAACATCAACGTGCTCGGGCTCGTTCGCGTCTCGCGCGCAGCGCTGCCATGGCTGCGTAAGTCGCCGTCGGCGGCGATCGTCAACACGGCGTCGATCGCTGTTACGGCCGGGCTTCCCGAGCGCGCGCTCTACGGCGCGTCAAAGGGAGCCGTCTACTCGCTCACGCTGCAGATGGCTGCCGACCACCTTCGCGAGGGAATCCGCGTGAACTGCGTGAACCCCGGGACGGCAAACACGCCCTGGGTGCAGCGGCTGTTGGACTCGGCACCGGACCCAGCGGCGGAGCGCGCAGCGCTTGAGGCGCGCCAGCCGCACCTGCGGCTCGTGCAGCCCGAGGAGGTTGCGGCCGCGGTCGCCTACCTCGCGAGCCCGCTCGCTGGATCCACGACGGGCACCGCGATCGCCGTCGACGGCGGTATGGACGGACTGCGGCTTCGGCCGACGGCGTAACTCACGCCTCCACACTCGGGCCGCCGCGCTCCTGCCGAGAGCAGGGGAGCGGCGGCCTTGCTGCAAGAATTTGAAAGGACAACGGTGTTGAAATCAATTGATGTGCTCCCTGTCGACGCTGCGGAGGCGACGCTCATAGCCCGAGTATGGGACCCGGTGGTTCGTGCTGGGCGAGTCGCGGTCGTGCGCGGAGATGAGCTTGTAGACCTGAGCCGAGACATCGCCACCGTCTCTGACTTGCTTGATGAGCTTGACCCTGTCGCTCGCCTCCGAGAAACAGAGTCAACGCATCGCTGGAGCCTTGATGAGGTGCTCGAGGCGAGCTTTGCGGGCGATACTGAGCGACCGCACTTGCTCGCGCCGATTGACCTGCAGGTTGTGAAGGCGTGCGGCGTCACCTTCGTTGACTCGATGGTAGAACGCGTCATCGAGGAGCGCTGTGGGGGCGATCCGGCGGCCGCCTCGGCGGTGCGAGCGGAAGTTGCCGCGGCGATCGGAGGGGACCTTGCCTCGCTCCAGCCTGGCTCGGCCGCGGCGCTCGATGCGAAGCGCGTGTTGCAGGATCGCGGGTTCTGGTCGCAGTATCTTGAGGTTGGAATCGGCCCTGACCCCGAGGTGTTCTCGAAGGCGCCTGTGCTCGCGTCTGTCGGAGTCGGCGCGGGTATTGGTGTCCCCGACTTCTCGGCATGGAACAACCCTGAGCCAGAGCTCGTGCTGTCGGTGAACTCGCGTGGCGAGATTCGCGGTGTCACGCTTGGCAACGACGTGAACCTGCGCGACGTGGAGGGGCGGAGCGCGCTGCTGCTTGGAAAGGCAAAGGACAACAATGCCTCAAGCGCGGTCGGGCCGTTCTTGCGGCTGTTCGACGAGCACTTCACCCTTGAGTCGGTGCGGAGCGAGGACATCGAGCTCAGAGTTGAGGGCGTGGATGGGTACGTGATGACTGGCGTGAACTCGGTCGCGCGGATCAGTCGGCCGTTCGAGGATCTTGTCGACGCAACCTACGGTGAGCATCATCAGTACCCCGATGGGTTTGTGTTGTTCACTGGGACCCTGTTTGCCCCGACGGCGGACCGTGGCGAGCCTGGTCTTGGGTTTACCCACGAGTATGGGGACAGTGTCACGATTCGTAGCCCACATCTGGGGACGCTGCGAAACACGGTTCGACGAATGTCTGAGCTGCCGCGATGGTCGGTTGGGCTTCGCGAGTTCATGGCGGGGCAGCGGAGGATCGCCGCTGAGGGGTAGTCGATGGGGCAGTTATTGAACTGCCACCAAATAGAGTGAGCGTGGCTCGGGAGCAGTGTGTGCGTCCCGCGCCACGCTCTTTTTCGTCAGCCTTGGGGGGAGATTGAGCGCGCACTTGTGCCTAAGGTCACACGTATGATGTAATAACTTTATTCCGACCGGAACATTAGTCGTCAACGACGTCGACCAGCAAAGGACCGACATGCCAAAGCAAACAATCTCCCGTCGTACCCAGTTGCTCGCAGTGGGGAGTGCGCTGCTCGCCGGCGCCCTTGCTCTCACGGGCTGCGCCTCGGGTGCTGGCGGCGGCGCCGACGAGTCGGAATTCGGCTTCGCGGCGGCAGAACAGGTAGCCGACAGCCCGATCACGGTGTGGGTAGACGCGTCGCGCGAGCCCGCGATCGCTGCGTTCCGAGAGGCGCACCCAGATATTGCCGTCGAGTACGAGGTGTACGACGGCAATGCGGGTGGCTCAGGTACCTTCCAGACGAAGGTCGCTCTCATGGACCAATCAGGCGAGGGCTGGCCGGACGTCGTGTTCTCGTCGCAGCAGAACGACGCGATCTGGGCGTCACAGGAGACAAATGGTGTGCAGCCATTTGCCGCACCGCTGAACAAGGGCCTCCTATCTGATGAGTTCCTTGCGGGCTTCGCTGCGGGATCGCTCGACTATGGCACCGTCGACGGTACCGTCTACGGGCTTCGCAACGACCTTGCGCAGGTGGTGACCTACTACAACCAGGACCTGCTCGATGAGTTCGGCTACGAAGTTCCCACCACGTGGGAAGAGTATGGCCAACTGGGCGACAAACTTGCAGAGGAGCACCCGGGATACATTCTCGGAAGCCTTGGTGACGCTTTCATGACTTATGTCTACTACGGCGGCACCGAGTCGCCAGTCTTCCAAGCTGAAGGGACAGAGTTCTCTACCGACACCTCTGACAAGAACACTCAGAAGATCACCAAGATCCTTGACCGCATGCTGCAAAATGGCACCCTCGTGCAGGACAGCTTCTTTAGCGCGACGTTTGCCGACAAGTACGCGGACAAGATCGTGGCTCTGCCTGGGCCGGTGTGGTACACGGGAGCTATCTTCCAGGGCGCACTTGCAACTCCCGCGGGCAAGATTGGCGTAGCGGCGCCGCTCAAGTGGGAAGGCGGCGAGGTTGCCACGGGCAACGTTGGCGGCGGAATCTGGTACGCATCCAGCCACAGCAAGAACCTCGCGGCTGTTGCCGAGTTCATGACATTCGTGACGAGTGCACCGGAGTTCCAGGTTGAAGCCTCGGCTGCCTACCCCGCATACACGGCGGCGGCGGAGGGCTGGCTCGCGAAGCTCGAGGAGACCAACTACTTCGTGAACGCCGACTTCAAGGAGATCATGACGTCCGCGGCCGATTCAATCTGGTCAGGCTGGTCGGTCACGAAGTGGAGCCCCGAAACCGCCTGGGCAACAGTTGTGATCCCCGGCGTTGCCGAGGGAAAGACGATCGAGTCGCTGCTCCCAGCCTGGGAAGAGAAGCTGAAGAATGAAGCCACGGTCAACGGGTACACGGTGAAGTAATTGTCTGAAACCCGCACAATCCTGCTCGCCGACGCGGCCCAAAACGGGCCGCGTCGGCGGCGGGCAGTACCCAGGCAGCGCACATCGCTGCGGCACCGCGAAGCGCGGTTCGGCCAGATCTTCATCAGCGGCTACACGCTGCTGCTGCTTGCGTTCGGCATCGTCCCAGCGCTCTACGCGCTGTACCTCTCGTTTACGCGAAACGGCGCATTCGTTGGCTTTGAGAACTTCACCCGCATCTTCGCCGACTACAGGTTCTGGCCAGCCGCAACCCACGTCGCTGTCTACATTCTGTTCTGGCTCATCAGCCTGATCGTCGTCGTGGTCGCCCTCGCGCTGATCGTGCATGCGATCAAGGTGCGATGGGTATCGGCGAGCGCGCGATTCTTGTACTACATTCCGGGGGCAATCGCCGGCGCCTCAAGCGTGATGCTCTGGCTGTTTCTGCTCGACCCGACTGTGAGCCCCGTCGCGGGCCTACTCCGCGGGATCGGTCTGGACACGCTCGTGCGTACTGTCTCGATCGACAACCTCCCAGTCATCTTTACGATCATTGCGTTCTGGACTGGCGCCGGTTCCTGGATCGTCATCATGTACGGTGCGCTCAATAACATCGACGCCGAGGTGATGGAAGCCGCGCGAATCGACGGGGCGAACGCTGTGCAGACCGCATGGCACATCCAGCTGCCGATGATGACGAAGTGGATCTCCTACATGGGAGTGATGAGCCTCGCGGCGGGAACTCAGCTCTTCGTCGAGCCACGAATCCTCTCGCAGGCGACGCGCGGCGTCGTGCCCGAAGACTACTCACTCAATCAGCTCGCCTACCTCTATGCGTTCAGGCAGAACGACTTCTCAGGCTCAGCGGCAATCTCGATCGTGCTGCTCGCGATCGCGCTGATCCTCTCGTCGATCTTCATCTTCCGCGGAAAGTTGTTTGAAAGTGACTAGCGAACAGGTCTCACAGAAGCGCGGCGGCGCGCGCGCAGCAGTCGACCCGAAGCAGTGGCTCTCTCGGGTGACGATCGGGGTCGTGCTCATCGGCTTCGCGGTCTTCTTTATTCTGCCGATCGTGTGGCTGCTCCTTGCCCCAACGAAGAACCCGAAGCAGCTCTTGCTCGACGGGCCCTTCTCGTTTGGTTCGGTTGAGCAGCTCGCCGCGAACTGGAACTCGCTCTTCGGGTTTCAGGACGGCGTCTTTCTGACATGGCTCGGCAACTCGACGCTGTACTCGTTCGGCGCGATCCTCATCATGCTCATCGTCACGATTCCGGCAGGCTATGCGCTCGCCCTGACGGACTTCAAGGGGCGCAAGACACTCCTGATGACGACGCTCGTTGTCATGCTGATTCCCAATACGGCGCTCGTCTTGCCGATCTTCCTGGAACTCTCGGCTCTGAAGCTCATCGGGACCCCGCTTGCGGTGATCCTCCCGTTCTCCTTCTTCCCGTTCGGCGTCTACCTCACCTACATCTATTTCTCGACGACGGTATCGCGCGACCTGCTGAACGCTGCCCGTATCGACGGCGCGGGGGAGCTCCGCGTGTTTGCGCAGATCGCCATGCCGCTCGCGGCGCCGGTGATCGCGTTGACGGGGTTCTTCAACTTCACCGGGAACTGGAACAACTACTTCCTGCCGTTCCTTATGGTCGGAGGGACGAAGTCCCCCGTGCAGGTGGGCCTCGCGAACATGCTTGCGAACGTTCCGCAGTTCAACCCGACGACTGCTGCAACGAGCGTGATTGAACTGCCGACGCTTGCACTCGCCACGCTCCTGTCGATCCTTCCCATCCTCATCATCTTCCTGTTCAGCCAGCGCTTCCTCGTGAGTGGCATGACAGCGGGCGGAACGAAGGGATGACGGGATACCCGGTCTGCGGCGGTAGCGCTAGACGGTTCGGCTTCGTCGTGAACGTGCTGCCCGAGAAGCGCGCTGCGTATCTCGAATTGCATCGCGCAGTGTGGCCGCGTGTCGAGGAAGCGATGCGCGAGAACGGAATACACAACTATTCGATCTTCATCGTCGATGACACGCTCTTCGGCGTCTACGACTATGTCGGTGACGACTACGAGGCCGATATGGCCCGCGTGCAGGCAGACGAAACGAGTCGCGAATGGTGGACGCACACGGATCCCTGTCAGGTGCCGTTCGGTGCGGCTGTGGCCGCGACTGGGTGGCGTGAGATGGAGATGGCATGGCACATGGACTAGCTGTCGGCGTGATTGATGCGCACTGCCACCTGTGGGACCTTGCGGTAACACCCCAGGAGTGGATCGTTGGCGAGAGTATGGCTGCAATCGACCGTGACTTCGCGGTTGACGATCTGGATGAGGTACTCGCGACGCATGCGGTTGGCAGCGCGGTGCTCGTGCAGGCGAACAACTCGCTTGCCGAGACGCGCTTTCTCCTTGACGCCGTCGTATCGTCGTCGCGCGGGCATCGAGTCGTCGGCTGGGTCGATCTCACGGCTGACGTCGAAGCGCAGCTGAACGACATAGGCGAGCACCCAGCCGCCGCTTCTCTCTGCGGCGTTCGGCACCTCGCGCACGTCGATCCGGATCCCGGCTGGCTCGCCCGCGATGATGTCGCCAGCGGTATCCGTGTAGTCGCGGCGCATGGGCTCACCTGTGACCTCGTCGTGCGTGCGCACCAGCTTCCCGCGGCCACAGCGCTCGCTGGGCGGGTCCCGGAGGCGACATTCGTGCTCGACCATGCAGGCAACCCGCCGAGTGACGCGGCAGGGAGGGCGGTGTGGGAAGCGGACCTTCGGCGACTCGCGGCGCTACCGAACACGGTCTGTAAGCTTTCGGGCTTGGCTACGAACACCACGGCAGAAGCCGCACTCGCCGTGGCGCTTGACGCGTTTGGCGCGAACCGGGCAATGTTCGGCTCCGACTGGCCCCTCGTGCGGTTGAGCGATGAGGGGTACGGCGGTTGGGTTGACAGCGTTCGCGCTGCCACCGCTCGTCTCACAGTCGCTGAACGCGAGCGCGTTTTCGCTGGCACAGCCCAAGCCGTTTACGCAGCCAGCTTCGCGGCGCGGGCAGCGCGATGAGGGGGGAGCTCGAGCGAGTAGTTCTTGGCTCGACAACCGCGTGGACGACCCCTGTGGGGTTTGGGGGAGCGTCACTCGGCAACCTGTATCGCGAGACAACCGACGCCGAGGCGGCGGGCGCGGTATCGGCCGCGTGGGAGGGCGGGATCCGCTCGTTCGACACCGCGCCGCACTACGGGCTTGGCCTGTCAGAGCGACGGATCGGTGAGGCGCTCGCGTGCTATCCGCGCGAGGAGTTTCAGCTTTCCACGAAAGTCGGGCGACTCCTCGTGTCGAACCCGACGCCGCGTGGCCGCGACGAGGGGTTCGCGGTGCCTGACACGCTCACCCGAGAGTGGGACTTTAGTCTCGATGGCGTTCGCAGGTCGCTTGAGGGGAGTCTCGAGCGACTCGGGGTGGACAGGGTCGACGCCGTGTTCGTGCACGACCCAGACGCGGCCTATCCAGGCGCGGCGCGAGAGGGGCTTGAGGCCCTATCCGTGCTCAAAGCTGAGGGCCTCGTTGCGGCGGTGGGTGTCGGCACGAATCAGTCCGCTGGTCTCGCCGCGCTGCTCGGCGATGGCCTCATCGATGTGGTCATGCTTGCTGGTCGCTATACGCTGCTCGAGCAGGGCGCGCTTGACGACGTGCTCGAGCCGGCGAGTGCGGCCGGCGCCTCGGTGATCGCGGTAGCCGTGTACAACTCTGGTCTGCTTGCCGCCCCGCGTCCGCCCGCCGACGCTACCTATGACTATCTGCCCGCACCAGCTGAACTGCTTGGGCGGGCGAATCTGCTCGCTGATGTCTGCGAGCGGCACGGGGTTTCGCTGCCAGAGGCCGCACTCGCGTTCCCTCTCCTGCACAGGGCTGTCGCGGGCGTTGCGCTCGGAATGCGCAGCGCCGAGCAAGTGCGAGCGAACCTCAGCCGCTTCGCTGCCGATATTCCTGGGGCGCTGTGGAGCGATCTTGTCGAGCACGGGCTCGTCGACCCGCGAACTGTTGGGCTCGCGTAGCTTCCGCGGGCGTTCGGCTCCCGCAGTTAACTACCTGCAGGGATCCGGCGGCGTTCCCAGGCCTGGGTAATGTGATCGTTCATTTCGCGGGCGGCTGTCTCGCTGTCGCCTGCAATGATGGCGTCGAGGATGCGCTTGTGCTCTTCGACGGTGGCGGGCATTGCCTCGGGCCCGGGGGCACCGTAAAAGCGGGCATTGTCACGTGCGCGGCTCGTGAGGGTTCTGGCGATGCCCTGCGCGAGCCTGTCGCCGGCGATGGCCATCACAGCTGCGTGGAACTCGACGTCGCTCGCCGCGAATTCCTCGGCGTCGGCGATTGTCGCCTCGAGGTGTTCGTGGGCTGCAACGAGTTCCCCGATAGCGGCATCGTCCCTGCGGGCGGCGGCCCGGCCAGCCATACCTGACTCAAGTTCAGCGCGGACCGTTGCGATCTCGTCGAGGATGCCGAGTTCAGCGTCATTCTCGATCATCACGGTGAGCACGACTCTGTCGAGGATGTTCCAGTCGTGCTGCTCGGTGACGACTGTTCCCCGTCCCTGAGCGACCGAGACCATCCCTTTCTCTTCGAGCCGCTTGATCGACTCGCGGATCACGGTGCGACTCACGCCGAAGTGGTCGCAGAGTTCTGTCTCGCTTGGAAGCAGTTCGCCAGCTTGGAAATCGCCGACGACGATTGCTGTGACGAGGTCGTGTACGACGATCGTGCCGAACCGTGCCGTCGGGGTGCGCGGAGCACCGAGAGTCTTGGGCTGCTGGGGAAGCGGGGGCATGGGGCGAGTCTAGCGATAAAGGTGCGACGTATGACGCAAGGCGAGCTGGGCTCGCCAAAGTGAGTCATAAGTCGTATGATGTATGTTAAGTGTAATCGAGCGGCATCAAGGACGATATGAAGATCACCGGGTACAGGACCCTGCACACGCGCCACGATTGGCAGCGGCCCATCGGGGACGCAAACGGGCACATCAACCCGGCCGTCACCGAATCCCCGATTGTGATCGTTGAGACCGATGCAGGCATCGAGGGCGTCGGCGTCGGCTCGCACGCAGACCTCGAGAGGATCTTCCCCGCGATCCTCGGAGAAGACCCCCGCAGCGTGGGCTCGCTGTTCGACAGGATGGTCGCGCAGGTATTCAAATCAGGCCACTCCGGCGCAACCTACGGGGGAATCGCGACTCTCGACGCGGCGCTCTGGGATATCAAAGCAAAGGCGGCGAACGAGCCCCTCTGGCGACTTCTCGGTGGGCGCGATCGGTTCGTGCCGGGATACGCATCCGGGCTCGACATCGCCCTACCAGACGAGCAGCTCGCCGATCTCTACGCCGGGTACGCTGAGCGCGGCTACGTCGCCGGCAAGCTCAAGGGCGGGCTCGACCTTGACGCGGACCTCAGGCGGCTACAGATCATGGCCGATGCGCTCTCAGCGCACACGAGCCGGCCCGGCCTGATGCTCGACGCGAACGAGTCCTGGCAGCCCAAGCAGGCTGTGCGTTACATCTCCGCAATCGAGGAGCGCCACGACCTGCTCTGGATCGAAGAACCAGTGCGCCGCTGGGACGTCGCCGGCCACGCCCGACTCTCCTCGCAGGTGCGCTCAGCAGTCGCCACAGGCGAAAACCTCACTGGAATCGACCAGTTCAGGCCATTCTTCGACGCGGGGGCGCCAGATATCGCCCAGGCGGGTGCGGTCTGGGGCATCACCCACTTCCTGAGGCTCGCGCTCGCCGCAGACGCGCACGATATTCCGGTGAGCATCGTCGGCTACAACGCGAATCCAGCGGTTGCCGCCGCTGCTGCCGCCGTGCCAAATCACCTCACGACCGAAGTGCAAGACACAGTGTTCGCGCCAGGCCTTGCGGTCGACCATGAGTTCCACGACGGCGGAATCATTCTGAGCGACGCCCCCGGCTCAGGCATCACCATCGATGAGGAGAGCATCGCCGCGGCCGCAACCGGTGAGGGATGGAGTAATCCAGCCGGCCCGCACATGCGCCCGGAGCGGGCGGGCCTTCGCCTCATTCTTGACGGAACGGAGCGGTAGCGATGAGTGAAATTCGGCCAGGGCTGCACCGCTACGTCGCCCCACTTGGAGAGCGGTTTGTTGCGCTCTACCTTTTCGTTGGCACCGACGCCGCGCTGCTGTTCGACACGGGAGTCCGCGACTCAGTCACCGGCACCCTGCTCCCAGCGCTCGCTGCAGACGGCATTGATCCGAGCAGCATTCGTTGGGCGATCAACAGCCACTGTGACTTCGACCACACGGGAGGCAACGGCGCGCTTCGTGACGCCATTCCGGGCGTCACACTGCTCGCGCACGGTCTCGATCGTGCGCTGACCGAAGACGTCGAGCTTCTCATCGCCGAACGCTACGGCGAGTTTGCCGCGGTCGATGGGTTTGATGACCCGCCCGCGACGACAGCTGCAGTGCGTGCTGACAGTGATCTCGTGGCGCTCGATGGGGAGCTACGCGGCGGTGAAGAGTTCGACCTTGGCGGCCGCAGCGTTCGAGTGGTTCACGTGCCAGGGCACAGCCCCGGTCACCTCGCGCTCTGGGACGAGCACAACAAAGCGCTCGCGATCAGCGACGCAGTGCTTGGCCGGACTGTTCCAACGGCGAGCGGAGCTCCTGCGTTCCCACCCACCTACCGGGACACGGATGACTATCTCCAGACGATTGCCAAGGTGCGTGGTTTTGACGCGGATCTGCTTCTGACCGCGCACTACCCTGTGTACGAAGGCAAGGCGGTAGCTGAGTTTCTCGACGATAGCGAACACTATGTTGCTGAGGTCGACGGCGCGATCCTCGCGG
This sequence comes from Leucobacter aridicollis, assembly GCF_024399335.1. Lineage (NCBI taxonomy): Bacteria > Bacillati > Actinomycetota > Actinomycetes > Micrococcales > Microbacteriaceae > Leucobacter > Leucobacter aridicollis. Next base: position 3,429,430 of record NZ_CP075339.1, on the reverse strand, counting down.
CCCTCGACACAGTTGCCGAGCCTGCGTCCACGCTCACTGTCATTCGAGCGGCAGGCGCGGCGCTCGGGCCTTGGCCCGCAGCAGCCCTCGACTACTCGATTTTCCCGGTCACTGGAAACCTCGAGCGGCTCCGGGATCGTGGCATTGTGCGCGAATTGATGCGCGACGGCAGGCGTCACTGGGAGCTCGCGCGATGAGCGCGGCGCTGCCCGCGGGGCGCAAAGCGAGAATCGGTGCGATCGGCGCTGGTTGGTGGGCGACAAGTAACCACTTCCCGATCTACGCAGCGCGCGACGATGTCGAGCTTGTGGGTGTGTGCGGCCAGGGGCCGACGCTCGGCGCCGTGCGAGATGAGTTCGGATTCGGCTTCGCGACTGAGGACTACGACGAGCTGCTTGACGCAGACCTCGACGGTGTCGTGATTACGACCCCGCATGATCTGCACGTCGAGCATGCCCTCCGGGCAATCGACCGCGGACTTCACGTCCAAGTCGAGAAGCCCGTGAGCCTCGACGCAGCGAGCGCGTGGGAGCTCGTGCGCAGAAGCGAAGCGGCCGGCACGCATGTGCTGGTGCCGTACGGGTGGAACTATAAGCCGTTCACGATCGCGGCGAAGCGCCTCGTCGACGCCGGCCACCTTGGCGAGATTCAGCACGTGCTGTGCCACATGGCTTCGCCGACGCGCGGGCTCTTCGCAGGCAACCCCGACGATATTCGCAGCCGGTGGGACTCGAACACCGCGGGCCCGCAGGCGAGCACATGGCAGTCGCCCGAGCGCGGCGGCGGCTACGCGCACGGCCAGGTCACCCACTCGAGCGCGCTGCTGTTCTGTCTGACCGGGCTGCGCGCCGAGAGCGTCATCTCGAAGATGACGGCGCCAGGAGCGGCGGTCGATCTGTTCAACTCGGCGGTGCTCGGGTTTGAGGGCGGCGCGCTCGGTGCGCTGTCGGGAGCCGCGACGCTTCCCGACGAGGATCCCTACCAGGTCGACATCCGCGTTTTCGGTTCAGAAGGTGTGCTCATGCTCGACACTGAGCGCGAGCGGGTGTCGCTGCACCGCTACGACGGGAAGCGGTGGGACCTTGAGATCGAGCCCGGAGCAGGGGGCTACGAGTGCCTCGCCCCGCCTGCGCGCTTTGTCGACCTGCTCACTGGCCGCGAGACCGAGAACCACTCAGACGCCCGCGTTGCCGCGCGCTCTGTCGAACTCATCGACGCCATGCACCGCTCGGCCGCCGCTGGCGGCGCCGAGATACTGCTCCCGCCGCTGCACGAGGCACTCACCCCATCCCGGAGGACAACATCATGACCACCCCTGCACCAGCAGTGCTTGCTGGCTACCGTGTGCTCGACTGCTCGATCGCCATGGCTGGCCCCTTCGCGGCCCAGCGACTCGGCGATCTCGGCGCCGATGTCATCAAAGTCGAGCCGACCTCAGGCGAATGGCAGCGGCACACCGCGGCCGGGGGAGCCCCGGGGAACGAAATCAATGTTTCGTTCCTGTCACTCAACCGCAACAAGCGGTCGGTCGCGCTTGACCTCAAAGCGCAGGAGGGGCGCGAGGCGCTCCTCGCCCTCGTCGCCGAGGCCGACGTGTTTCTGCAGAATTACCGGCCTGGTGTCGCCGGCCGACTCGGCGTCGACTACGAGTCGCTGCGCGCCGTGAACCCTGGCATCGTCTACGTTTCGATCTCGGGCTACGGCGAGGACGGCCCGTACCGCGACCGTCCTGGCCAGGACCTGTTGCTGCAGGCGATGAGCGGCGCGCTGCTCTCCGCGGGCCGCGAGGGTGAGCCACCGACGCCCGCCGGCCAGTTCCTCGCCGACGCCATCACTGCGTCGACCGCCTTCGAGGGTGTGCTCGCCGCGCTCCTGCACCGCGAGCGCACAGGTGAAGGTCAGCTCGTGACGGTGAACATGCTCGATGCGCTGACGACGCTGCAGATGCAGGAGCTCTCGGTGTATACGGTCGGCGGTGTGCCGCAGGCCCGCTCCGCGGAGCCGCACGCGCACAGCTACATTCGCGCCCCGTACGGCATCTTCAAGACCGCCGACGGCTTCATCGCCCTCGCGTTCGCCGAGCCAGCGGTGCTTGGTGAGCTCATCGGCGAACCAGGCTTTGTGGGCTGGAGCGGCGAGGTCGAGGGGTGGACGAAGCGCGACGAGATGTACCGCGGGGTGCAGGAGCGGCTCGCGCTCGAGACGAGCGAGCACTGGCTCGACAAGCTCGGTGCGGCAGGCATTTGGGTCGGCCCGGTGTATGGCTACGAGGATCTCGTGAACGATCCGCAAATCGCGCACAACGGCACCTTCGTCGAATACGAGCACCCGACCGAGGGCACTGTCCGCACGCCCGGCTTTCCGTACCGCTTTGACCGCACTCCCGCGCGCATCACCCGTGGCGCGCCGCTTGTGGGGGAGCATTCGCGTGAAGTGCTTGCCGAGGTGGGCATCGCGGAGGACCGCATCGACGCGCTGATCGCGCAGGGCACGGTTGCCGAGACGCTGCTTCCCGCCGGAGTAACCGCGTGACATATCGCGGGCTCACCTGGGATCACCCGCGCGGGCGCGCGGCGCTCGAGCGTGCGGCGCTCGCGGCTCCGGGGCTCATCGAGTGGGACGTGCACTCCCTTGAGGGCTTTGAGTCGAGCCCGATTGAGGATCTCGCCGCCCGCTACGACGTGCTCGTGATTGACCACCCGCACCTCGGCGACGCGCTCGCTGGCGGCGCGCTCAGCCCGGTCGAGTCGTGGCTAGGCGCCGCCGAGATCGAGCGGGTCTCGGCCGACGCCGTCGGGCCGAGCCTTGCCTCCTACGAGGCGCACGGCAAGACGTGGGCGCTGCCGCTCGACGCCGCGAGCCAGGTGTCTGCGCGCCTGCCTGAGCGGGTCGCTGAGGCGCCCCGCACATGGGACGACGTGCTTCGGCTCGCACGGCGCGAGCCTGTCGCCCCGAACCTTGCGGGCCCACACGCGATGCTCAGCTACCTGTCGATCTGCGTCGCCCTCGGTGAGGAGCCCGCGGTCGACGGCGCCGGCGAACTCGTGTCTGAGCGGGTGGGGGTCGAGGCCGCGCAGATCCTCATCGAGCTGTCGCGGACCGCGCCCTCAGGCACGGCCGAGCTCAACCCGATTCAACTGCTCGAGCGCATGCGCGCGGAGCGCGACGTGGCATACGTGCCACTCGTCTACGGCTATGTGAACTACGCCTCGGGGCCCGGGTCGATCGCATTCGGCGACGCCCCCGAAGGGCCGGGCGGTCGCATCGGCTCAGTCATCGGTGGCACGGGGCTCGCCATCTCGGCCCGCACGACGCCAGACCCGCAGCTCGTCGCTCTGCTCAGCTGGCTCATGCACCCCCTCACTCAAGCAACGCTCATCCCCGAGCACTCAGGCCAACCCTCGAATGGGGCGGCCTGGCATAACGCCGAGGTGAACCGAGCGGCCGGTGACTTCTACACCGCGACGCGGCGCACGCTCGACGAATCGTGGGTGCGGCCGCGTCTTCCAGGCTTCACCGCGTTTCAGGCGACCGCCTCAGGGCTGCTGCGCGAACACGTCGCCGCCGCCGACGCCGCGGGTGCCTGGCGCGCGGTGCAGGGCGAGTATGCACGTACCCTGGCGGGCGTCACAATTCCCCCGCTCCAACCCCAGACCTAAGGACTTTGCGATGACTCTCTCCACCCAGGCCGCGGCAGGCGAAACGATAGATGGGCGCATTGGCCTCGACATTGACGGTCACGTCGCGACGATCACTCTCGACAGGCCCAACAAGCTCAATGCCGTGACCCCTGCGATGAGCGCTGACCTCGAGCGCATCATCCACGAGCTCAACGACGATGCGAACGTGCGCGTGATCATCCTCACGGGCGCCGGCGAACGCGCCTTCAGCGCCGGCAGCGACATTCGCACCCTCGACACGTACGCGACACCCTGGGACTTTCGCAACCGCCGAGACTACTGCGATGCGCTGCGCGAAAGCCGCAAACCGATCATCGCCGCGGTGAACGGCTACGCCCTCGGTGGCGGCCTCGAGACTGCGCTGTCGTGCGACATTCGACTCGCTTCGGAGGCGGCGACGTTCGCGGCCCCCGAGATCAAGCTCGGCTGGATCGGCGGCGGAGGCATGAGTGCGTTTCTCGCCGCCTCGATCGGACAGTCGAACGCGGCCACGATGCTCCTTACCGGCGACTCGATCGACGCTGCGCGTGCCCTCGCGTGGGGGCTCGTGACCGAGGTGCTGCCGGCCGACGAGCTGCTCGCGCGCGCGAGCGAGCTCGCGGCAACGATCGCATCGCGCCCGCCGATCGCCGCAGAAACTGCGAAGGCGAACCTGCGCGCGGCCGCGAACCTGCCGCAGGAGGAAGCGGTGCGCTTCGAGCGTGAGCTGCAGACCGTGACATTCGCGACAGAGGATGCCGCTGAAGGGCGTCGCGCGTTCGCCGAAAAACGCCAGGGCGTGTTCTCGCGTCGCTAAACACAGCAGCGTCGCAATTAATCGTGTAGGAAATTGCAAGGTCGTATAGGATTCTGAACATGCCTGTTGTTACTTCGGTGCGTAGCTACGATGTGCGCTTCCCCACTTCGCTTGAGCTTGACGGTTCTGACGCTGTCAATGTTGATCCTGATTACTCGGCTGCGTATGCGGTGCTTGAAGCCGATAACGGTGAGCGCGGGTATGGTCTCGTGTTTACTGCTGGGCGTGGAAACGAGATCGTTGCGAAAGCGATCGAGAGTTACGGTGCCAGGCTTGTTGGGCTTGAGCTTGATGATCTGGTGAATGATTTGGGGGCCGCGGCGAAGCGGCTCGTGCATGATTCGCAGCTCAGGTGGCTTGGCCCGGAGAAGGGTGTTTCGCACATGGCTGCCGGCGCGGTCATTAACACGTTGTGGGATGTGCGGGCGAAGCGCGAGGGGAAGCCGCTGTGGCGGCTGCTTGCCGAGATGAGCCCGGAAGAGATTGTTTCGGCGATTGATTTCACGCACATTCAGAATGCGTTGACGCCTGACGAGGCGCTCGAGATCTTGCGGGCGGGTGAGGCTGGGAAAGCTGAACGGCTGGCTGAGCTTGCCGCGAATGGGCATCCCGCTTACACGACGACGCCTGGTTGGCTGGGGTACTCGGACGAGAAGCTTGTGCGGTTGTCGAAGGAAGCGGTTGCTGCCGGGTACGACATGATCAAGCTGAAGGTTGGCACGAGCCTTGAAGATGACGTGCGTAGGATGCGTCTTGCGCGTGAGGCGGTGGGTCCGGACATTCGGATCTCGATCGATGCGAACCAGCGGTGGGAGGTTGACGAGGCGATCGCGTGGACGAACGCGCTTTCTGAGTTTGATCCGTTCTGGATCGAGGAGCCAACGAGCACTGATGATGTGCTTGGCCACGCTGATATTCGTCGAGGAGTTGCTCCGATCAAGGTTGCCACTGGTGAGGCGGTGATGAACCGGATCATCTTTAAGCAGATGTTGCAGGCTGGGTCGCTTGACGTGTTGCAGCTTGATTCGACGCGTGTTGCTGGGGTGAATGAGAATCTTGCGATTTTGGTGATGGCGAAGAAGTTTGGTGTGCCTGTGTGCCCCCACGCTGGTGGTGTGGGGTTGTGCGAGTTGGTGCAGCATTACTCGTTCTTTGATTACGCGTCGTTGACTGGCGAGATTGGGTGGAAGCGGGTTGAGTTTGTTGATCACCTGCATGAGCACTTTGTTGAGCCTGCTCGGGTGGTTGATGGGAGTTATGTTGCTCCCGTGATGGCTGGGACGGGTGCTGAGATGCTTGAGGCGTCGCGTGATCGGTGGGTGTTCCCTGGTGGTGCTGGGTGGGTGGAGTTGCGGGCTTCAGGCCGCATCTAACCCCAATTCATTTCGACAATAGGAAGGCTGCGCAAAGTGGTACAGAGACAGTTCCCGCGCCCCACAGAGATCCTCGATCTCATGAAGTTCAAGAAACCTGAACTCAACGGGAAGAAGCGTCGACTCGATGGCGCGCTCACGATCTACGATCTGCAGCGCATCGCGAAGCGGCGCACCCCAAAGGCGGCCTTCGACTACACCGACGGCTCAGCAGAGGGAGAACTGTCGCTCAGTCGTGCTCGACAGGCGTTTGAAGACATCGAGTTTCACCCCTCGATTCTGAAAGACGTCTCGACTGTCGACACCCGCGCGCAGATCTTCGGCGGCGAATCGGCGATGCCCTTCGGCATTGCGCCGACAGGGTTCACGCGGCTGATGCAGACCGAGGGCGAGATCGCCGGCGCTGGTGCGGCAGCTGCCGCCGGCATCCCATTCACGCTGTCGACGCTCGGCACAACCTCGATCGAAGATGTGAAGGCGACGAACCCGAACGGCCGCAACTGGTTCCAGCTCTACGTTATGCGGCAGCGTGAGATTTCATACGGTCTCGTCGAGCGTGCCGCGGCAGCCGGGTTCGACACCCTCATGTTTACCGTTGATACGCCAGTCGCCGGCGCCAGGCTGCGCGACGCACGCAACGGCTTCTCGATCCCGCCGCAGCTGTCGCTCGGCACAATCGCGAACGCGATCCCCCGCCCGTGGTGGTGGTGGGACTTCCTTACAACCAAGAAACTCGAGTTCGCATCGCTCTCGTCGACAGGCGGCACCGTCGGCGAACTGCTCGACTCTGCGATGGACCCGTCAATCTCATTCGAAGACCTCGACATCATCCGCTCGATGTGGCCCGGCAAGCTCGTCGTGAAGGGCGTGCAGAACGTCGAGGACTCGAAAAAGCTCGTCGACCTCGGCGTCGACGGCATCATCCTGTCGAACCACGGTGGGCGCCAGCTTGACCGCGCGCCGATCCCGTTCCACCTGCTGCCTGAGGTCGCCCGCGAGGTGGGTCACCACACCGAGATCGCGATCGACACAGGCATCATGAACGGCGCTGACATTGTCGCCTCGATCGCGATGGGCGCGAAGTTCACGCTCGTCGGGCGCGCCTATCTCTACGGCCTCATGGCGGGCGGGCGCGAGGGGGTGGATCGCATGATCGCGATCCTCTCCGACCAGATCGTGCGCACGATGAAGCTGCTCGAGGTGAAGTCACTTGAAGAGCTCACCCCGGCACACGTGACGCAGCTGCAGCGCCTGATTCCACGCGGCCAGTAGGCTTCCCGCGCCGTCGGCGCGATCTCGACCCACCCAGTTTTGCTCTGCGCTCCCAAAGTCCCCCGGGAATTGGGGTGCTGCGGAGAATAGGGGGAAAGGGCGGAGGAGGGGCGGCCGCGGAGGGCGCGAGCGGAGCGGCCGAAGGAGCCGAGGTGCCCGAACACTTCGCGCACGCATGTTGCCCGAGTTTGCCTGGAGGTAGCAGGATGGGGCTATGAACTTCATCGTGCGCGGTGCGAAGGCATATCCGGCAGTCGTGCTGACCCTCGTTGTCGGTGCTGTGGGCCTCGCGCTGCTTGCGACGCCATGGCGTGACTTCGCCCCGTGGCTTGTCGGCGGCTACGCGCTAGTGATCGCCGCATGGCAGGCGTACGAGATGGTTCGGCAGCTCCTCCGGGGTCATGCCGGGTTGGACATCCTCGCGGTTATCGCCATCGTGGCCGCAGTGAGCGTCGGCGAACCGTGGGCGGCGCTCATTGTCGTCCTGATGATTACCGGCGGCGAGGCCCTCGAGGACTACGCCGAGAACAGGTCTAAACAAGAGCTCACGGCCCTGCTGAAGCGTGCGCCGCAGCAGGCCACCAGGCTGCTCCTCGCCCCGGCGGCATCCGGGTCTGGAGTTCCAGCTGGCGTCGCGGAGGAAGAGCGCACCGAGACTGTTCCCGTCAGCGAGATCAATGTCGGTGATCACCTGCTCGTGCGGCCTGGAGAGCTTGTCCCTGTCGACGCGATCCTGCTCGGTGGCTCCGCCGAGTTTGACGAGTCTTCGCTCACGGGCGAGAGTCTTCCCGTGCTGCGTGCCGCCGATGAGCGCGTCGCGAGCGGCGTCGTGAATGGATCAACAGCGATCACGATGCGCGCTGCCGCGACCTCGAAAGACAGCAAGTATCAGCAGATCGTCGACCTGGTTGAGCAGGCGCAGGGAAGCCGTGCGAAGACGGTCCGGCTCGCCGACAGGTACGCGCTTCCGTTCACGGTCGTCGCGTTGGTGATCGCTGGAGCGGCGTGGCTTGTGAGCGGCGACCCCGTTCGATTCGCCGAGGTGCTCGTCGTCGCGACGCCGTGTCCGCTGCTCATTGCGGCGCCAGTCGCGTTCCTTGGCGGCATGAGCCGGGCGGCGAAGAGTGGGCTGATTGTGAAGGGCGGCGGCACGCTCGAGCAGCTCGCGAAGGTGCGCTCGGCGGCCTTCGACAAGACGGGCACGCTCACGACGGGCAAGCCGGAACCGCGTGAGGTTCGCCCGGCCGCCGGTGTGTCAGAGGAGGAGCTGCTGCAGCTCGCCGCAAGCGCCGAGGTGTACTCCTCGCACGTGCTCGCGAGCGCGGTCGTCGGAGCAGTGAAGGCGCGCGGCATCGCGCTCCTTCCCGTCGAATCGGCCGCGGAGAGTGCGACGAACGGTGTCGAGGCAGTCGTCGCTGCGGGGACGGTGCGTGTCGGCAAACCGAGTTGGGTTGCCCAGGCGGCGCCTGGTTTACGGGTGACAGCGCTCGACGCGGGTGAGCTTGCGATCTACGTCGCGCTCGACGACCGCTTCCTCGGCACGCTCGTCATGCGTGACGAGTTGCGGCCGGAGGCGCCTGAGGTGTTGCGCGAGCTCCGCGGGCTCGGAGTCGAACGATTCGCGATGGTCACGGGCGATGTCCCGGCGACCGCAAACGCGATGGCTGCGCAGGCCGGTATCGATGAGGTGTATGCCGAGTGCAGTCCGGCCGACAAGGTTCGGATCGCCAGCGAGCTTCAACCACGGCCCCTCATCATGGTGGGTGACGGGCTCAACGACGCCCCCGTGCTTGCTGCGGCCGACGTTGGCTTCGCCATGGGCGCGCGCGGTTCGACGGCGGCAAGCGAGTCGGCCGACGTGGTGAACCGTTTCGACAGGATCGATGGAGTCGGGGAGGCGGTGCGTATTGGCAAGGACACTGTGCGCATCGCTCTCGAGAGCATCTGGATGGGTATCGCAGTGAGTGTCGGTCTGATGCTCGTCGCTGCGTTCGGGTTCCTCCCCGCGATTGTCGGCGCGTGGATGCAGGAGGTTGTCGACTTGGTTGCGATCCTGTGGGCGCTCCGCGCGATCCGTGGGAAACGCCGGACCTCCCCAGGCTCCGGAGCCGGGCGAGTGGGCTAACCCACTTGCGATTCATTCGAACATATGTTCGAATGAATCCATGAGGTGGAGCGGACAGAGCGCCGGGTCAATCAGGATCGGCGCCGCACAGGCGAACGCAGGCGGCTCGGTCGCGGCCGCGCTGCCCGGTTTGGAGCTCGCCGAGGTTGCGGCGATCCCTGGCCACTTGCGTACCACTCGGGCGCCCGAGTTCGCGGGCATGGTCTTTCACGAGGTGCTCGCAAAGAGCGCCCTCAATCGGGTGCCCCAGGGGTCGTCGATGCCATTTGCCTGGACGATTAATCCCTACCGTGGTTGCTCGCACGCCTGCGTCTACTGTTTCGCGCGCGGCTCGCATCAGTATCTCGACTTCGATGCTGGCGCCGATTTCGACTCGCAGATTGTCGTGAAGGTGAACGTGGCAGAGGTGCTGGGGCGCGAACTTGCTAGGCCGTCGTGGCGGCGCGAGATGGTCGCCCTCGGCACGAACACCGACCCCTATCAGCGGGCCGAGGGTCGGTATGCGCTGCTTCCTGGGATTATCGAGGCGCTCGCAGCCCGCAAGACTCCTATCTCGATTCTCACCAAGGGCACGCTGCTTCGCAGGGACGTGCCGCTGCTCGCGGAGGCGTCGACGCGTGTTCCTGTCGAGCTCGCCATGTCGATCGCGGTTGGAGACAACGCCCTGCAGCAGTCGATTGAACCAGGGACCCCGACGACGAGGGCCCGCCTCGACACTGTTGCGGCAGCGCGCGCCGCGGGACTTGAGGTCGACGTCTTTGTGATGCCAGTGCTGCCATATCTCACTGACTCCGTCGGCAGCCTCGAGCCGCTGCTACGCGACATCCGAGAGGCGGGCGCGCGTTCGGTCATGTACGGGGCGCTGCACCTGCGGTCGGCGGTAAGGCCCTGGTTCTTCGCCTGGCTTGGGCGTGAGTATCCAGATCTTGTGCCCGCATACCACCGGCTCTACCCGGGGTCGTCGAGCAAGGCGACGCAGGCGTACAGGCTAGAGCTCGCGGGCCGAATCCGGCCGCTCATTCGCAAGTACGGACTCGAGTTCACGGGGAACGCGAGGCGCAGCCGCGACCCGTACCCGCCCATCGCTGCGGCCGGCGCGCGGGCTCCGACAGGGGGGTCGGAACCCGCTGTAGGCGCACGTGCAAGGCGTGGCGCGCGACAGCTGCCGAGCACCGGCGAAAGCGCGGCGTTGCCCCTGTGGGATGAAGTGCCAGGTGCCCCAGCGTTGACGCTGTTCTGAGCGAAGCCGACGTGTGAGTTGCTGGCCCGAGCCCGAGCCCGAGCCCGAGCCCGAGCCCGAGCCCGATCCCGACTGTGCCTGCTGGGTTGCCGCGGCACTGTGCGCTACGCCGCGACGCCCTCCCGTACGAGGGCGCGAAGCCTGTGTTTGAGCACCTTGCCCGAGGGGTTGCGCGGGAGCGTGTCGATCACTACAAGGTCGCGGGGCACCTTGTAGCGTGCGAGACGTGCGCCGAGAAACTCGCGCAGTTCTTCGAGCGTGGGCCCGCCGTCTGCCGTTGGAACGACAACTGCGACGACGGTTTCGCCCCACTCGGGGTGTGGCTTCGACACCACGGCGATGTCGGCGACGCCCGGGTGCTCGCGCGCCGCGTTTTCGACCTCGAGCGTGTATACGTTTTCGCCGCCCGAGATGATCATGTCGTTGATGCGGTCGGCAATAAAGAGGTAGCCGTCGTCGTCGAGTCGCGCGAGGTCGCCTGACTTGTACCAGTCGCCCTCGAATGCCTGTGCGGTGGCCTCGTCATTGCCGAGGTAACCGACCATGCGCGTGTCCGATCGCATCCAGATCTCGCCGGTTTCGCCTGGCAGTGCATCGCGGCCCTCGCGCGTGACGACGCGGATGTCGACGCCCGGCATGCCGGCGTGACCGACGGAGCCTGCCTTGCGTTCCTGATCCTCTGGGCGGAGGACCGTGCCGACGGGCCCCATCTCGCTCATTCCGTAGACCTGTTGGAAGCCACCCGACGGGTATGCTGCGCGCATCGTTTGCATGGTGTCCTTGCCGATTGGAGCGCCGCCAGCAAACCAGATGCGTGCACTCGAGAGGTCGAATGCGTCCCACTTGATTCCGGCCGCCTTCGTCGCTTGGAGCGGCGCAAGGTAGGCAATCGCCGGACCGAAGAAGGCGGTGACCCGTTCTTGCTCGATGGTTCGCAGGAACTCGAGTGGATGGTACTCGCGCAGCAGCACCGCCGTGCCGCCGAGCAACATCATTGGGAGGAACCAGTTGTTGAGAGGGGACGAGTGCCAAATGGGCATCGCGATCAGAAACCGGTCTGATGTCTGCAGCCCGCCGCTGATCGCGCAGTACGCGGCGACAGTCGTGATGCCGCGGTGTGAGTGGATGCACCCCTTGGGGTCGCTCGTGGTGCCGGAGGTGTACAGCAGCTCGGCGGTTTCGGTTTCGCTGACGGCGACGCCGTCCCACGGCTCGGCAGCCGCGACGAGCGCGTCGAAGTCGTTGCCGGGTTCGACATCAATCCCCGGGAAGCTTTCGGCTTCGGTGACGAGCCAGCGCACGCTAGGAGCCGCCTGGCGCGCGGTCTCGAGGAGTGTCGCATCGACGACCCCGACCTCGGCGCCGCAGTGCGAGATGAGGAATCGCAGCTCGGGGGCCGTGAGTTTATGGTTGACGGGCGCGAGAGCCATGCCCGCGCGCCACAGCCCGAACGCCGCAAAGACGAATCCGGGGGTGTTGAGTGTGATGACTGGCACGTATGCTCCGCGCGTCAAGCCTGCGTCTCGGAAGACGCGTGCAGCGCGTCGCGAGTGTTCGACGAGTTCGGTGAACGTGTAGCGGCGGTCGGCCGCGACGATTGCCTCCTTGTGCGGAAACTTTCTCGCGGTGCTTTCGAGCATGCTGCTGAGATCCATCTGGTCCTCCTAGGTCAACGACGGTGTTGAGCGGCGAAAGGGGGCGGAGCAATGTCGACGCCGCCCCTTTCGCAAACAATTGAACCATGATTCAATTGTTTGCGAAAGGCGCAGTTCGGCCTTCACACGAGAGGGCGACCTCGCAGCGGCCGATGATGGGCCGCCCGGAGAAAGCAGGATCCGATGGCGTACCGAAGCACCGAACGCACTGAGCGGCACCGCGCCGCACGAAGCGCGGCGCTCATCGACGCTGGCCTTGGCCTCGTCGCGGAGGGCGGGTTCTCGGCTGCGACAATCGCCAGAGTGGCCGACCGCGCGGGTGTCTCGACTGGAACGGTATACACGTACTTTCCCGATAAGACCGCTCTTACCGCGGCCATTTTTGACCGGGCCGCAGGGATCGAACTCGAGGTTGTTCGCGCGGCCGTTGCATTCGGTACGGATGCCCGGTTCGAGACACCAGCTGACCAGCGGCTGGACGCGCTCGTACGCGTGTTCGGGGCGCGTGCGCTCCGCGGGAGAACGCTCGCGATGGCCCTGCTCTTCGAGGCCGCAGACGTCGGCGTTGAGCGCGAGCGCCTGTTGTTTAGACGCGCCTACACCGAGACTGTTGCTGAGGTGCTCGCCGATGGCGTTGCCGAGGGAACACTGTCTACGGAGCGGATTGACCTCCTCGCCCCGGCGATCGTCGGGGCGCTCGGTGAGGCCTTCATCCGGCCGCTCTCGCCTGCAGCGGGTGGCCGATCCGAGGCAGACACCAGCGAGGTGCTCGACTCGCTTGCCGCTGCGTGCCTGCGCCTCGCTGGGTTCGCGTCGCGAGAGCGATCCGGCCTGCTGAGCCGGAGCCGCGAGTCGAGAACGCCCTAACCGCGAGTCGAGAACGCCCTAACCGCCGCTTCAGCCACCACCCCACGCAAAGTACGTTCGAAGGAGACACCGATGTCAACCGCAACAGTTACTCACGCAACTCCTCAGGAAAGCGCACCGCCTGCCGCCAGCGCCCCGCTGCGTCCAGCCCCCGTTGGCCGTACGCACGCCGTGAAGAACCAGCCGCCTGAGCGAGTCGGAGTCAACGAGTATGTCGACTTCCCGGTGTTGCGTGATGCAGTGCAGGCGTTCGGTGCCGGTTGGGCCGACGACACGCTCGTCGCGACTGGCGCCCATGTCGGCACCGCGGAGTTTCAAGAGGACGCGAAGCTCGCAAACGCAGAGGGTCCGGAGCTTGTGAGCTTTGACCATCGTGGCAACCGAATCGATGAGGTGCGCTACCACCCGTCGTACCATCGCATCATCAGTGCGGCGGTCGCAGACGGGGCGCATACCTCGGCGTGGGCGAACCCTAGACCCGGCGCGCATGTTGCGCGTGCCGCCACGTTCTCGCTCTACGGTCAGATCGAGCCGGGCCACGCCTGCCCAGTCTCCATGACGCACGCCGTCGTGCCCGCACTCGAACAGCAGCCAGAGCTCGCGAGAACCTGGCTCCCACGCCTCTTCAAAACCGGCTACGACGGGGCGCTCCGCAGTCCAGGCGAGAAGCCGGGCGTGCTCATGGGAATGGCGATGACCGAGAAGCAGGGCGGCTCGGATGTGCGGGCGAACGAGACCGTAGCGCGCCGTGTTGAAGGAGGCGCGCTACTCACCGGGCACAAGTGGTTCTGCTCGGCACCGATGTCCGACGCCTTCCTTGTGCTGGCGCGTGATGAGGGCGATCCGGAGGGGCGGATCAGCTGCTTCTTCGTCCCCCGTGTGTTTGAGGACGGCACGCGCAACGAGTTTCGCGTGCAGCGGTTGAAAAACAAGCTCGGAAACAAGTCGAACGCATCAAGCGAGATCGAGCTCGACGGCACCGTCGCCTATCCCGTCGGCGAACAGGGCCGAGGGGTGCGCACGATCATTGAGATGGTTGCGCGCACGCGGCTCGACTGTGTGCTCGGCACCGCGGCGGGTATGCGCCAAGCCGTTGCGGAGGCGCTGTGGCACGTGCGGCACCGCGAAGCATTTGGGCGCACGCTCGTTGACCAGCCGGCGATGACCGGGGTAGTCACTGATCTTGCGCTCGAATCTGAGGCGTCCACACTGCTCGCGATGCGGCTCGCCGCTGCCCACGAGGATGGCGCGGACGCGCAGGAGCAGGCGTTCAGGCGACTCGCGACTGCGGTCGCCAAGTATCGAGTGACGAAGCGCGGGCCTGCCCACGCCTATGAGGCGATGGAGTGCCTCGGCGGCAACGGCTATACGGAAGACTTCCCGCTCGCCATGCGCTACCGCGAGCAGCCAGTGAGCGCGATCTGGGAGGGGTCGGGCAACGTCATTGCGCTCGACGTACTTCGGGCGCTCACCCGCGAACCCGAGAGCGTCGCAGCGTTCGATGCCGAGCTCGCGCTCGCTTCGGGAGCGGACTCTCGCTTCGATGCATTGCGCACGCGCGTGCAGCGCGAGCTCTCTGAGATCGCCGGCGCGGCCCCCGACGTCGCACAGGCCGGTGCTCGCCGCCTTGTCGGCGCCATGGGGCTCGCGCTCCAGGCCGGGTTGATGCTCAGGTATGCCCCCTCAGCGAGCGCCGATGCGTTTATCGGTGCACGCCTCGGAGAGGATCGCGGTATCGACTACGGGGTGCTGCCGGCTGGCACCGATCACGCGGCTATCCTCGCCAGGCACTGAGCACGCCAGCTGGGCAGTTCTAGCCCGTAGCGGCCGCGCGCGCGGGAACCTCGGCGGCCTCGCGCGCGGCCGCGATTGCGTCGAGTACGCGCTGTCTGAGCACGTTGCCACGCTCAGCGAACTCGCGCTGGCGACGAACGTACTCCTGTTTCCCGCGGGTCGTCTCGATCGGGATCGGCTCGAGTTCAACTCCCTCATTGTCGACAAATCCGGTGACGTCGTAGGGCGAAGCCTGCATGTCAACGAACCGGATGTCGCGCGCGAACTCGAACGCGTCAAGCAGCAGCTCGCCTGGGATGATCGGGCCGAGCTTCGTGACCCACTTGTAGATGTCCATGCCGGCGTGTAGACAGCCTGACTGTTCCATTTCGGGTTGCGTCTCGCGCGTCGGCGAGAGGCGGTTCAGTGGTGCGGCCTTCGGAGTGAAAAAGCGGTAGGCATCGAAGTGGCTACAGCCGATCGTGTGCGACTCGACAACTGCGTCGGTCGCCGCGTGACCGATGCGTAGCGGCAGCCTCGTGTGCCGCAGCTCTTCAGGGGTGAGGCTGTAGACCATCGCCCACTCGTGAAGGCCGAAGCAGCCGAACTGTGGGGTGCGATCCAGCGTTGCTGCGAGCAGCCCTTCGACGTAGCCCACTGTCTGCCCGCGCTTCGTGAAGAACGAAGCCAGATCGACAGTTGCCAGTCCGTCAGGCGCGACGGTGTAGTACCGCCAGTCGGCCCGACCCTGTGCGCCTGCAAGGGAGACGCCTGCTCCCGGGTGCCATCGGCGCAGCTCGGCGGGCTTAAACGGGTAGTAGGTGAACAGGAAGTCTTCGATCGGATGCGTCTCGCCCCGAAGCCTGCGCGCCCGATGCCCGGCTGTGAGGGCGTCGGCGCGGGCCTCATGCCCCGCCTCGCGTACGCGCCACTCGTCGCGCGCGATTGCCACACTCATTCGTCGTCCGAACGAAGGAAGGTCTCGCGGCCACGCAGCCTCTCGAGTTCGCGGCGGTCGCGCTTGGTTGGCCGCCCCGCACCCGGGTCACGGTACACAGTCATGGGGCGTTCGACGCGCGGTGGGGCAGGAGGAGTGAGATCCTCAAAGTTCGTCGCTGCCTCCGTGGCGCTCCCGCGCCTGGTCGCGAGACCAGTCACCCTGTAGATGCGTTCGATGCTGTGCAGACGGGTGCGGACGATGTCGCCGATCCTGACAGGCTGTGAGGCCTTCGCCGGGGCGTCGTTCACGCGCACGTGCCCGGCGCGGCACGCGGCCGTCGCCTGGCTGCGGGTCTTCGCAAGCCGAACGGCCCACACCCAACTGTCCACACGCACTGAAGTCACGCATCGATCGTAACGTGGCGGGCTGGATTGCCCGTGTCGCCACCGGGCGTCGCCGCGGACGTCGGCCGCGCTCGAGCACCAGGAACGTGACACGATAGGGGCATGGCTGCTGAGTACGAGACGATCGCTGGCCGCGTGGAGACCGAGATCGAGATCTCACGCTCGCGATTTCTCACACGGCTCGAACGAGTCGAGAATGAGGACGCGGCGAGGGCAGTCATCGCCGACGTTCGTGCGGAGCACCCGAGGGCGAGGCACCACTGCTCCGCGTTCGTGCTCGGGCCAGACGGTCGGGTGCAGCGTTCCAACGACGACGGAGAGCCGAGCGGCACGGCGGGCGCTCCCATGCTCGACGCGATCGTATCGGCAGGGCTCAGCGACGTCGTTGCTGTCGTCACGCGCTACTTCGGCGGTGTGCTGCTTGGCGCCGGAGGGCTCACCAGAGCGTACCGGGCCTCAGTCGCGGGCGCCGTGCTTGAAGGTAAGCGGGTGCGCCGCGGGCTTCGCCACGAGGTCGCTGTCGACGCGAGCTACGAGGTTGCTGCCCAGATCGAGGCTGAGGCACGGCGTCGTGGGTATTCGGTTGGCGATGCCGAGTACAGCGACACTGTGTTGCAGCGCTTCGCCGTCGCCGAGGAGGAGGTCTCGGGGCTCCAGGCGCTCGCCGCAGAGCTCAGTGCGGGTGCTGCGGAAGTGACTCGGGGAGCCGCCAGATACGTGGACCTGTAAGCCGGACCCGGGGGAGCGCTGGCTCTCGTGAACCAACTGTTTTGGTGCGCCAGAACATCTGGGATCTGCAGGAGATATGCTCGAGCCTCGCGAAGGCTACATGTCTTGCGCGGATCCGCGGGTGCAGCGCCGCCGTGCGGGCGGAAACCTCCACATTGCCAGTCTGGGCGTCGGTGGGAGGCGATAGCCTTGCGGCATGGATTTCTGGTCTGAGATTGTCGGGCAGCCCGCGGCCGTTGAGGCGCTGTCGCGCGCGGCAGGCCCGGATGGCGGGCCCGCGCACGCATGGCTCATCACGGGCCCACCCGGCTCCGGCCGTTCGAACCTCGCCTACCGCTTCGCCGCCGCGTTGATTGCCCGTGAGGAGTCCGACCGTGAGCGAGTGTTCGCCCAGGTGCGTGGCCGCACGCACCCAGACTTTGCTGCGCTCACAACGCAGGCAGCCGTGATCCGCATTGACAGCGCCCGTGAGATCGTGACGACGGCTCACTACGCCCCGAGCGAGGGCCGCTACAGGGTCATCGTGATTGAGGATGCGGATCGGATGACCGAGCACACCTCAAACGTCCTTCTGAAGGCAATCGAGGAGCCGCCCGAGCGCACTATCTGGGTGCTGTGCGCTCCCAGCGAAGCAGACCTGCTGCCGACCATCCGCTCACGCACGCGCTCAGTTCGCCTCGTGACTCCAAGCGTCGCAGATGTGACGAGACTGCTTATCGAACGTGATGGCGTTGAGCCTGCTCTCGCGGAGCGGGCCGCCAGGCTTGCGCAGAGCCACATCGGTATGGCGCGACGGCTCGCGAGCGATCCCGAATCGATGAACCGGCGCGAGCGATCGATTACCGGGGCGTTGACTGCACACACGCTGGGCGATGCCATGGCCGTCGCAGCCTCGCTTGTGACGATCGCTCAGGCAGACGCCGACGCGATGACCGAGCAGCTCGATGCGAGCGAGCGGGAGGACGCGATGCGCAACCTCGGCATCGCTCCGGGCGCTGCGATCCCGCCGAAGCTTCGCTCACAGATGAAAGCGCTCGAGGAAGACCAGGAGCGGCGTCGGAAGCGGAGCCTGCGTGATGGCATTGATCGGATCCTGACCGACCTGCTGTCGCTCTACCGCGACGTCTTGCTCTCCACACTGGGCGCTGTTGGCGAGTCCGCTGACGGCGGGGAAGACGCCGGGTCGGCTGCTGGGCTGCCGCAGCTCGTGAACGCCGAATCGGGCGCCGCGATTCGCGATCTGGCCGAGCGATGGAGCCCTGAGCAGGCGCTCGCCGTGGTGTCGGCGACAGAGGAGGCGCGTGAGCGGCTCAGCCGTGCCATCACTCCCGGACTGGTTCTTGAGGCGCTGTTTGCGCGGATTGTGATGGCTGACAACAAGGTGTTGAAATCGTGAGCGCGCCAGAACTTGCCCCGTGGCCAGACGACCAGGAAAGCAGCAGGCGGCGGTCACCGTGGAAACGCTGGGTGCTTGTCATCGGTGTCGTGCTGGTGATCGTCGGTCTCGTCGTGTCGCTGACAGGCGTGTGGCAGTTGTTCCAGCCCACCGTGCAGCGGCCAACGGAGGTCGAACTCGAGCTTCCCGCCCAGCCCGTGGGCGGGGCGTTTGGGGAGCAGGTGCCGAAGTGGACCGACTGTGGCGACGGCTTTGAGTGTGCCGATGTTCGCGCGCCGCTCGACTGGGATGAGCCCGAGGGCGAGACGATCCGGCTGCGGATGGTGAAGCACCCCGCCACGGGTGGCGACTCGCTCGGAACGCTGTTTGTGAATCCTGGCGGCCCTGGCGCCTCTGGCGCTGACTTCGTGCGAAATGCCCTAGATTCGGCAGCCGGCGCACCACTGCAGCGCAGCTTCGACGTCGTTGGGTGGGACCCGCGGGGCGTCGGAGCCTCGAGTCCGGTGACGTGCCTGAGCGCCAAAGAAATGGACGAGTATCTGTTCGGGGTCAGCGACAGCACGGCCGAGCGCGGGAGCGCGAAGTGGATTGAGGAAGCCGAGGCCTCCTCTCGCGAGTTCGGAGAGGCCTGCCTGAAGAACACGGGTGAGCTGCTCGGTCACGTCGACACAATCTCGACAGTGCGCGATCTCGACATGCTGCGCGAGATCCAGGGCGATGCGCAGCTGAACTACCTCGGGTACTCATACGGGACCCATATTGGCGCGCGCTACGCAGAGATGTACCCGGAGAAGGTCGGCAGGCTCGTGCTCGACGGCGTGCTCGACCCGACGGCGAGCGAGGCCGACGTTGTACGCGAGCAGACCCGCGGGTTTGAGCTCGCGCTTCGGAGCTACGTTGAGGCGTGCCTCGCCGGCAAGGAGTGCCCCTTGACTGGCACTGTCGACGAGGCGATGGCACAGATCGGTGACATGCTCGACGATGTAGACAAGCAGCCGCTCGTCGCTTCCGACGGGCGCACGCTTACAGCGTCAACGATGCTGACAGCAATCATCACCCCGCTCTATTCGGAGTCGAACTGGGGCTACCTCAACTCGCTCTTCGCGAACGTGGCCGACGGCAACGCTGATATCGCATTCTCGCTCGCCGACTCCTACTACGGCAGGCTCGACGGCGAGTATCTCGACAACTCCACGGAGGCGTTCCAGGCGATTAACTGCCTCGACTATCCGAACTCAGTTGACCCTGAGCGAATGCGTGAGGAGGCGGCCGAGCTCGAGCAGATCGCGCCGACAATCGGCAAGTTCCAGGGCTTCGGCGACGTCTCATGCGCGGGGTGGCCCGTGAAGGGGGTGCAGGAACGCATGGCGGTGCGCGCCGAGGGCGCCGATCCCATCCTGGTGATTGGAACAACCGGCGATCCTGCGACCCCGTATCGCTGGGCCGAGGCGCTTGCCGAGCAGCTCGAGAGCGGCGTGCTCGTTAGGTTTGAAGGCGAGGGGCACACCGCGTACGGGCAGAGCGGATGCGTGAACGACATTGTCGAGAGCTACTTTGTCGATGGTGCGGTTCCCGAATCGGGTGCGACCTGCAGGTAGGTGGGCGAAATTGACTCGGCATTCGTGCTAGAGTTTTCGCTTGTGTGCAGCGCAAGTTGCACCAGGCCGCCTTAGCTCAGGGGTAGAGCAGTTCCCTCGTAAAGAACAGGTCGTCGGTTCAAATCCGACAGGCGGCTCAGATACAAACGGCCCGGACCGGATGGAAACATCTGGCCGGGCCGTTTGCGTGTTTCTCGGTGGAGGTGCGGGAATGGGCGTGATCCGCTAAACTATTGAGGTTTGTGTCCGTGAGTTCTCGCGGCTGCAACAACACCGCGCGCCGGAACGGCCGGCGAGGCGGGAGAACGAGCGCGACCGCGCTCGTTCGGCGAAAGGAAACAATCATGGCAAAAGCCAAGAAGGTTACCGGTCTGATTAAGCTTCAGATCGCAGCCGGCGCCGCCAACCCGGCACCCCCCGTGGGTCCCGCTCTGGGTCAGCACGGCGTCAACATCATGGAGTTCTGCAAGGCGTACAACGCTGCGACTGAATCCCAGCGCGGCAACGTTGTTCCCGTGGAGATCACCGTCTACGAGGATCGCTCGTTCACCTTCATCCTGAAGACCCCGCCGGCGGCGGAGCTCCTCAAGAAGGCTGCCGGCGTTCAGAAGGGCTCGGGTACCCCGCACACCGTCAAGGTTGCGAAGGTTACCGCTGAGCAGGTTCGCCAGATCGCCGAGCAGAAGAAGGCTGACCTGAACGCGAACGACATCGACGCAGCAGCGAAGATCATCGCGGGCACCGCTCGCTCCATGGGCATCACGGTCGAGTAAGGGTACGAACATGGCACAGAAGTCGAAGGCGTACCGCGCCGCTGCCGCAAAGATTCAGGCAGACAAGTTCTACACTCCCGCCGAGGCAGTCGCCCTGGCGAAGGAGACCGGTTCGGCAAAGACCGACGCGACCGTTGAGGTTGCTGTTCGTCTCGGCGTCGACCCCCGTAAGGCCGATCAGATGGTTCGCGGCACCGTGAACCTTCCCCACGGCACCGGCAAGACCGCACGCGTCATCGTGTTCGCGAACGGCCCGGCAGCTGAGGCTGCTCTCGCCGCTGGCGCTGACGAGGTCGGCGGAGATGAGCTCATCGAGAAGGTGGCCGCTGGCTACACCGACTTCGATTCGGCTGTCTCGACCCCCGAGCTCATGGGCAAGGTCGGTCGTCTCGGTAAGGTTCTCGGCCCCCGTGGTCTGATGCCGAACCCGAAGACCGGCACCGTCACGATGGACACCGCTAAGGCTGTCACCGACATCAAGGGCGGCAAGATCGAGTTCCGCGTCGACAAGCACGCTAACGTGCACTTCATCGTCGGCAAGGCTTCGTTCTCGGAAGAGCAGCTCAACGACAACATCTCGTCGGTTCTCGATGAGATCGTGCGTCTCAAGCCTGCTTCGGCAAAGGGCAAGTACGTCATCAAGGGCGCTGTCTCGACCACCTTTGGTCCTGGCATTCCGCTCGACGTTTCGGGCCTCTAAGGTTCGAGCCGAGGCGTTACGCTTCAGCGGGAACGGCCCCGCCACTTCGGTGGTGGGGCCGTTTTCGCGTATGCGGGGCCCGTGACGGCGTGCCGCCTGGCGTGGGCTCAGGTGAGGCCCGCTTAACTTGTCCACAACCCGGTGCGGCCCGGGCGCGCCGCCGTCACTCACTGCGTAAGATAGCTGTATGTTTGTCGCCGAATTCACCGTCCGTGCGCAGGCACGTTCGGTGGAGCAGTGAGATGGCTGAGCAGCAGCTCCGCCCACCCGGTATCCCGGGGTTCTCTTACGTGCGACCCCTCGGGTCAGGCGGTTTCGCCCAGGTGCACCTCTACGAGCAGGACATGCCTCGGCGCGTCGTCGCGGTAAAGGTACTCGACGCGGGGCAGGGGGCCCCGAACGCTGCCAGGTTGCGCGAGGTGTTCGAGGGCGAGGCAGACGTGATGGCGCGTCTCTCGAGCCATCCCTCAGTCGTCACGATCTACCAGGCGAGCATTTCGCTCGACGGTTCGCCGTACATCGCGATGGAGTACTGCCCTGCGTCGATGGGGGCGCTCACGAAGGGCCAGCCGGCTCAGCTGTCGGATGTGCTCGATGCGGGCGTACGTATCGCTGGTGCGCTTGAGACGGCGCACCGCGCTGGAGTGCTGCATCGAGACATCAAGCCCTCGAACGTGCTACTCACAACGCTCGGCAAGCCTGTGCTCGCCGACTTCGGCATCGCGTACGTGACGAAGCGCGGTCAGCCTGAGGAGGCCGAGGTCGCGATGTCGATCCCCTGGTCTGCCCCGGAGGTGCTGAGCCTCAAGGTGAGTGGTTCGGTTGCGACTGAGGTGTGGGCGCTCGGTGCGACACTGTATACGTTTGCAGCTGGCAGGTCTCCATTCGAACTGCCTGACCGCGCGCAGAACACAAGGTCGAAGCTTGCCGATCGGATTTCGAAGGCCAAGTACGTCCCAGTGCCAGGAGCACAGGGCTATGAACTGTTCGACAGGGTCATGGCGCGCGCGCTTGGTCGCACGCCGGCCGAGAGATTTGGGTCGATGCGCGAGTTCGGCGAGGCGTTGCAGGAGCTGCAACGCCACTACGCGTTTGAGGTAACGCCCCTTGAAGTTGTCGCCGAGGCATGGCTGCCGCGCGTCGAGAGTATCCCGGCTGGAACTCGTGGGCCAGTGGTGAGCACAGTCGGCGCGACCTCACGCGCGGAGGAACGCGCGCGGCTACTTGAGGAGCGCAGGGGCGCGGATCGTGACGGCGTGGTTCACGACCGGGCTCCGCTCTCGCCTGTGAAGGCAGGACTGCTCGGCGCCAGCATTGGCGTCGGCGTCGTCATAGCGGTTGGCGCAGTGCTGTGGGCGACGCTTGGCGGCGGGCTATGAGCCAGCAGTCGCAACGCGAGCGAGCGCGTCGGCCAGGTTCGGCTCGCGCCCGCGGCTGGATCGCTGGTGTCGCAGCCGTGGCCGTGGTCGCAACGGTCGGCGTGATCTCGAGCGGGTTTGACTCTCGCGAGACGCCACGCGCCGAACCGAGCGTCTGGGTGATGCGCGACGCAGGCCAGTACGCGCGGGTGAACACCGAAACCGGCGAGATTGATACCGTTCGAAAGGTGAGCGAGCCCTCCGGCGTGGTGCAGCGAGGGGCTGACGGTGTGGTGCTG
Organism: Leucobacter aridicollis; assembly: GCF_024399335.1. Taxonomy (NCBI): domain Bacteria; kingdom Bacillati; phylum Actinomycetota; class Actinomycetes; order Micrococcales; family Microbacteriaceae; genus Leucobacter; species Leucobacter aridicollis. Next base: position 3,406,452 of record NZ_CP075339.1, on the reverse strand, counting down.
AGCCACGGAAACGGACAGGCCTGGCACATCGATGCGGCCAGCCCTGAAGACCTGTCAGACGACCGGGCACGCGGCGGAGAGGATCAACCAGGAGCTGGTGACGCTACGGAGCCTGCAGCCGGGGTCGACAGTGAGGCGGCCGAGGGTGCAGGGGTCGGCAAGCAGCCCACACTTGGTTCCGCGGCAACTCCGCTCCCCGAAGGCGCCGAGGAGGTCATCGGCGCGGGCGAGCACCTTCTCGTGCGAACGGATACTGGCAAAGTGTTCATCGGCCCGGATGCTGGTTCACTCACGCAGCTCGACCTGAAGTCTGCGGGCGAGTCCAACGATCAGGATCCCGCGCTCGAGTTCCTCGCTGACGCTGCGGCGCTCGACGCTTCGGGTACGGTTGCCCTCTACTCGTCGAGCAGTGACACGTTGCTGCAGTACGACATTGGATCAGAACGGTTCCGCAGCGGGGTGACGCTGCCGGCTGCCGCGACTGGACTTACCGATCCCGAACTCGCCATCGTTTCCGGCGACTGGGTCGTGTTTGATGCTGCGAGCGGCAGCGTGTTTCGTGCAGGCAGCGAGCCTCAGAAAATCGAGATTGCGGGCGCGGCGAGACTGCAGTGGAGCGGCGAAGGCGACGGGCCAGGCGCCGGGGGCGGCACTGCGGCGCTCATCGCCGACACGGCGGGACTCTGGCGTGTGCCAGCCACTGGCGAGCCCGAGCGGATCGCCGAGACCTCGGGAGTCCCCGCGCGGCCGAGTGCCGCGGGAAATTCGCGGGTCGCCGCATGGATTGACCAGGCCGGCGGAACGCTGTGGCGGAGCGACGCGACGGCGCAGGCTGGGCTCGAACCGCTGGGCTTCGACGAAGCCGCGGGCACGATCGGAGACCCGGAGCCGACGTTCTTCTCGAACGGGGAGCGGGCGGTGCTCGGTGAGACTCGCAGTGGCATGCTCTGGACCCTGCCCGAGGGGAGGCTGATTCCGCTCTCCCAGTGGACGATTTCGGATCCGCCGAAAGAGGATCGCGGTACCGTCGTCGTCGACGAGGTTACGGAACAGGTCGCGCCTGTCGCGCAGGACGACGCCTTTGGCGTCCGTGCGAGCGAGCCTGCGCAGCTGCAGGTGCTGCTCAACGACTACGACGCGAACAAGCGCGACGTGCTCACGATCGTTCCCGAGTCGCTCAGCGAGTCGCCGCTGCCTGAAGCGTTTGGGAGTGTCGAGCTGCTGCCCGACTCCCAGTCGCTGATGTTTCGGCAGGCGGCTGGCGCTTCTGGCTCAGCGAGCTTTAGCTACCGAGTCACCGATGGCGCCCTGAGCTCGAAGGCCGCGACGGTGAAGCTTACTGTCGTCGACGACAGCGTGAACACAGCCCCTGAGTGGTGCCCGGTCATTGGGTGCCAGCTTGAGTGGGGTGTGCCAGAGATCGCCCCCGGCGGGACGCTTGTGCACCCGATCCTGGAGGGCTGGGTTGACCCCGAGGGCGACCCGATGCAGCTCGCCGGTGTTGAGATGCTCCGCCCAGAGGATCCGGCTCGCGCGATGGTTACCGCCGACGGCAGACTCGCGGTGAAACACCTCGACCCGAACGCCGGGGCGTCTGAGATCATGCTGCGGATCATCGTGAAGGACGCGCACGGCTCTGAAGCGCGCCGCGATCTTCAGGTCGCAGTGCAGCCAAACGCTGTGGCGAAGTTCGTCGGCACCGCGGTGAGTACCGAGGTCGGGTCTGTCACGACGTTGAACCTGCTCGCACGCGTGTCTGGCGGCTCAGGCTCATTCGTGGTGCGAGACGTCAACGTGTTGAGCGGCAGTGACCGCGTACGGGCGACAGCGAAGCCAGCAGACGGGACAGTCGAGATTGCAGCAGCAAGCGCAGGTCAGGCGTTGCTCTCGGCCAGCCTCACGGACGTCGGGACTGGCGCAGAACTCACGGGCATTGTCAGGGTGACGGCGACAGACGATGGTGCCCCGCTCACGCTCCCGCCACTTCGAGCATTCGTGCGGCCATTCGCCGACTCGACAATTGAGGTGCTTGAGGCGATCGCCGGCGCTGGCTCCCGCGCTCTGACTGTCGCGTCGGCAAACGTCGTCGACGGTCAACTCAGGGCAGAGGTGATTGACCACTCGAAGGTTCGGGTCGCTGGCAGTACGGAGGATGGGTCGGCTGGACGCATCGGTGCCGCCGACGTTGTCGTCACTGAGGGGGATGCGCAGACGACGGGTCGGCTCACGGTGTTCCAGGTGCCAGAGGCGAGTCTCGGTGGCGCCATCGCGGTCGCCGATACCGCTACCGTTCGAGCAGGCGACGTCGTCGACATCCGGGTGCTCGATAATGACGTGTCGGCGCCTGGCGAGCGGCTCGTGTTGCACCCCGAGATCACTGGATCTGGCACTCGGGGGGAGCTCGCGTTCGCCTCAGGCAGCGTTCTTCGCTACCTCGCCCCCGAGAAGGCTGGAACGTACGAGCTCCCCTACACGACCTACGGCGCCTCGTCGCCCGAAGCGAGTGACACAGGAACTGTGACTGTGCGCGTGATTCCGAAGGGTGCGAATTCGAACCCGCACCCGCGCGAGCTCACCACGCGCGTGTCGCCAGGCGGCGTTGCCGAGGTTCGCGTACCGCTGTCGGGCGTTGACCCCGATGGCGATCGTGTGCGCCTGACCGGCGTCTCCCAGGGCGAGGACTCGCACGTCGCTGCAGCGATCACACCTGCAGGAAACTCAATCTCGGTGTCAGTAACGGGCGATGCGGAGGCCGGCCTGCATACCGTGACGTACACCGTGCAGGACGGCAGGGGAGGGACTGGGGAGGCTCTGATCCGAGTCATCGTCGCTGCTCAGCAGGAGACCGGCGCGCCGATCGTCTCAAGTGACTACGTGCGGGTAGCGCTCGGTTCAGAAGCTCCGGTGACGATCTCGCCGCTCGATAACGACATTGACCCGGCTGGCGGCAACCTGTCCATCCTCACTGTCGAGCCGAATCTTCCAGGGGGCTCAAAGCACCCTGACTACGCGCGTGCCGCTGCCAGGATCGACCTATCGGAAATGAAGCGGGGCCGCGTCGCGGTCGTTTCGGGCGATGAACCCGGGACGATCTCGTACCGGTACACAGTGCAGTCGAGCGCCTCGTCGAGCACCGCAGACGGACTTATCCTCGTGCAGACATCCGACCGAGTCGGGTCGCAGGCGCCGTCAGTGACAGACACAGTGATGAGCGTGCGCGACAGGCACGACCTTGCCAGAGGCGGCGTCGACGTTGTGACCGACAAGGTGCGATGGGCGGCAGGCGATGTCGCGGGTCTCAAGCTCTCGCTCTGGGAAGAGACGACACCCGGCTACACGGTGAAGGGAAACCGGATTCTAGGTGCCTACAAGCCTGAGGGCGACCTCGTTGCGTTCAAGCTGAGCGGCACCGACGCCGCGGGTGCCAAGGTCGCGAGCTACGGGTTTCTGATTGTGCCCCCACTCGATGACCTTCGTCTGACGCTTCGACAGGGGCTCGCGCCGCTGTCAGTCGACGAAAACAAGACTGTGCAGGCGACTGTGCCAACCCTCGTTGATGTCGGGGCGGGCGACACCGTAGAGCTGAAGCAGACGACCTTCCCTGTCGGGCGCACAGGGGCGAGCTGCGCGGCTACGTCACCAGACACCCTGCAGTACTCGGCCGGGTCAGAAGCGCCGTGGTCAGATGTCTGCGTGATCGACGTGCGGCTCGCCGGTCAGACAGCATGGACATCGCTCCCCGTCCCAGTGACGATCGTGCCACGCGAGCCAGTCGTGAAGCTCGATCCGCTCACGCGGACCGTGTCGCCTGGAGCTACAGAGCAAATCGACCTCGCCGACATGGTGAGGTGGGAGGGCAACCGCGCGGGCGACGCGTCGAGGCTCAAGTTCTCGGTTTCGGGATCGAGCTCGAAGTTTGACGTGCGAGCCTCGGGCACGTCGGTCACAGTCGAGGCGCGGGCAGATGCGACCCCTGGAAGCCAAGAGAGCTTGACGGTCGCGGTAGCGGGCGCAGGAGAATCCCGCGCGCAGCTCGTGCTTCGGGTCGGACAGCTCCCGCGCGACACCCCGCGCGGCGCGACCGTGGAGCTGCGGTGCACGGTCGGGTCGAACTGCGCCACGAACGTGATCGGTGCTGCCGGGGAGTACGATCCGTTCGCAGGCAAGCAGGGCGGCGGCTTGAAGGTCGAGAGTGTTTCTTCCTCCGGGTGCGCAGTTGCGACGGTGCGGCGGGCGAGCGACACCGGGATTTCAGTGGCCTGGGCAGACGACCGTGGGCCGGGTGGTCGGTGCACCGTTGGTTACACGGTGCGAGACGCGCAGGGCAGGCTTGGCGAGGGAAGCATTGAACTCGATGCTCAGGGCGTGCCTCGCGCGCCGGTGAGCGTTCTTCCGACGGGGGCGAGCGCCGACGGCGTGACCTTGAGCGTCGCGCTCAACCCGCAGTCCGCGCACCCCGCCGTCACGGGGGTTGAACTCGTGACGAGCAGCGGAGCTGCCGCGGGCAGTTGTTCGCTGGCAGGTAGCTCCGCGACATGCACAGTGACCGGGCTGCAGCCTGGCAAGGCGAACCAGCGCACATATTATGCGCGGGCAGTGAACAGCGTTGGAGCTTCCGATCGCACTGCGAACGGTGCAACGACCTGGGCGTACGCCCCGCCTTCAGCGCCGAAGGTCGAGGCCACCCAGGTCTCCGATAAGGCGAATACTTCCACGACGCAGGGCAAAGTGGATGTCCGCATCAGCGGCTCGGACACGGCCAGGACGTTCAGGCTGAGTGTCGGCGACAATCAGGCAATTGAGGTTGGCCGCCGCAGCGTGCAACAGCTTCCCGTCGGCCAACAGACGCTGAGCGTCATCCCTGAGGACGGCGAGATCCCACCCGGGTACTCCGGGTCAGGGCAGGGAAGCGCAGGGACGGCGGTTGTGACAGTCGCCGGCGCCCCGATCGCCGCCGCGAGCAGGATCGTGCCAGACGCCGCGGGAGCCGGGGCTGCCACCATCGAGTATGAAGAGTGGGGCCAAAATCACGGGCCCAAGATTGAGTACACCTTCGGGCTCTCCCGCGAGGGCGCCGGGCAGCCGAGGTGCACACAGTCGTCCCCGAAGTTCACCGGCCTCACAAAGTTCTCGCAGTACTCCGGAGTCATGTGCGCGACAACTGAGTTCGGTACGACAACTGCGCAGCTGACTTCAGTGTGGGTTGGCGGGACGCCCGAGGCGCCTGTCGTCTCGCAGGGCTACGTCGTCGCCCCCGACGCGACAGGAACTGGAAGCGTGCGGGAGTACAGCGGCATCGCTGCTCAGCCCGTGTTCTCGGGAACTCACAGCGCGGCCCGCCTCTACTTCAGCAACGGCGATGTTGACACGCTGACGCGGGCACCGATATCTGGCTCCCTCTCCGTGAAGCAGTGCGTCGGTGCACCGGCGGCCGGCCGCTGCTCGCCGGAGGTGCAGGTCGCGCCTCGCGACGGCGGGCCTGGCGGTGTGCGCGTCACCCAGATCGTCGAGTGCGTGCCAGCTGCCGGCGACCCGGCTGCGAGCTTCCGTGTCGAGGGAGACGCTCCGGGTACTCCGACCGTCACTGTGACGGGAGCCGATGTCGAGATCGCATGGCCTGCTGGGCAGTGGAACCCGGTAACGTTCCAGGGAGCGGCTTGTGCAACTCAATAGCAGGCGCGTGCAGGCGCCACACCTCCGACTCTCCCAGCCAGCTCAACCCAAAGGAACCCATGAGCACTGACACCGCATCGCAACGCCAGGCCGACTCGGCGACATTGACACCGGAACAAGCCCAGTGGGTGGCGCAGGTATTTGAAGCGTGCGCTGACTCGATCGAGCAGGTGATCCACGGCAAGCGGAGGGTTGTGGAACTCGTGCTCTCGACGGTGCTTGCGGGCGGCCACGTGCTCCTGGAGGACGTGCCTGGTACGGGCAAGACCGCCCTGTCGCGCGCCCTCGGCCAGGTGATCCAGGGAACATCATCGCGCATCCAGTTCACCCCAGACCTGCTGCCAGGAGACGTGACGGGCGTCTCTGTCTTCGACCAGCGAAACGGTGCGTTCGAGTTCCATGCCGGCCCGATCTTCGCGAACGTCGTTCTCGCCGACGAGATCAACCGGGCAAGCCCAAAGACACAGTCGGCGCTGCTCGAAGTAATGGAGGAAGGCCACGTCACTGTCGACGGTAAGACTCACGAAGTGGGCACCCCGTTCACGGTGATCGCCACCCAGAACCCCATTGAACAGGCAGGCACCTACCGGCTGCCTGAGGCGCAGCTTGACCGCTTCATGATCAAGAGCTCCATCGGCTATCCCGATGATGCGGCAATGATGCGGATCCTGCAGGGAACCCGAACGGATCAGGAGGAGATCCGCCCCGCCGTGACAACGGCGATGGTGACCCAGGCGCAGCAGTTCACCCGCCGCGTGCACGTTGGCCCGGTTGTTGCGGACTACGCGGTGCGGATCGTCGAAGCCACACGGCGCGCCCGCGAGGTGAGGCTCGGGGCGAGCGTTCGTGGAACTGTCGCGCTTGTGCGCCTCGCCTCGGCATGGGCGGCGGCGCACGGCAGGCACTTTGTTACCCCAGACGACGTGCGCGACCTCGCGCTTGTGACGCTCGCGCACAGGCTCGTACTCGAACCCGAAGCAGAGTTCGACGGTGTGAGCGCTGCCGACGTCGTCGGCCGGATCCTGCTCGACATCCCGCTTCCGCAGGAGAACGGCGCGACGTGAAGCAGGACACCTCCCGCGCCCCCGACCGGGGCGGGTGGAGCCGCACGCAGACGCACGGAACCACCCGCGCCGGGGACACCTCCACGCGGCCGCTAGCTGAAGCGTCGGTGCGCCGTGGCATTCGGGGCACGCGTGTGCGCCGTGCGTGGCGGGTGACGCGCAGCCGGCTGCGCAGGGTGACGCGACGGGCGACGAGCGCGGTCACGCCTGCTGGCTGGCTGGCGATCGCCGCGCTACTCATTGGCTGTGCCCTTGGGGCGCTGTTTGGCTGGGTCGAGGCGTGGTTCGTTGGCATCGTGTTCGGCGTGCTGCTGGCAGTCGCGCTGCCGTTCCTGCTCGGCAACCGCGCCTACCTCGTTCGCATTAGCGTCGACCGACTGCGCGTCGTCGCGGGTTCGGCAGTTGAAGTGCGTGTAGCCGTCGAAAATGCGAGCCGGCGGCCTGCCTTGCCCGCGACCGCTGAGCTGCCAGTAGGCGATGCTCTCAGGGAGGTGGCCGTTCCGTTCATTGCCGGTCTCGCGAGCGTCGAGCTGCCCGTCGCTGTTGAAGCGGCGAAGCGCGGGGTCATCGCCGTGGGGCCGCTGACCCTCGCCAGACGCGACCCACTCGGGCTGCTCCGCAGAGAAGTCACGTGGCGGGACACCCACCTGGTGCGTGTTCACCCGCAGACTGCCACGCTCCCGCCAGGCTCAGCGGGCATGGTCCGCGACCTCGAGGGCGCCGCGAGCTCGCGCCTCACCGACGCCGACCTCTCATTCCATGCGGTGCGCGACTACCTTCCTGGCGACCCACTGCGCCACGTGCACTGGAAATCGACGGCGAAAAGCGGCACGCTGATGGTGCGCCAGTACGAGGAATCTCAGACGGCAAGAGCTGCCGTGCTCTTCGACGCCGACCTCGACTCGTACGAAACAGCAGATGAGTTCGAGCTCGGCGTCAGCGTCGCGGCGTCGATCTCAGTGCAAGCAGTGCGCGAGGGGCGAGAGCGGTTCATCGCTCGGGGTGCGGGCTGGCAAGCGAGGGCGAAGGCTCCGCGTCTTGGCGGTCTCGTCGAACTCCCCTCTCACACTCCAGAGCAACTGCTCGACGCCTGGGCAGAACTTGTCGCTCCAGAGGAGCCGCCGCCAATCGAGTGGCTTGCGCGGAGCCTCGCTGAGTCGCGGCGCCAGCTCTCGATTGTCACGATTGTCACGGGGTCGGCGCCCGACCTCACGCGGCTGCGCAGGGCGGTCGTCGCCCTGCCGCAGGGCATCGCAGTTGCAGTTGTCAGGTGCGAGACTCTCGCCGAGCCTGCAGCGCGACTCACGGACGGCAGCGTGTTCTTCACCGTCGGTGCCCTCACCGATCTCCCGCAACTTCAGGCGCGGGGAGGGCTGCTGTGAATCGCGTCGAGCGGCGTAAGACCGGGGCCAGTCAGGGCGCGGGCGGCACGTTTGGGGCCGCCGCTCTCGCGGCCACTGCAGTCGTTCTCGCCGTGGCTGCTGCGTGGCCAATCTACGAGACGGCACAGCTCTGGATCACGGTTGGCGTTGCCGCAATGGCCGCCTTCGCTATCGTGTGGCTCGGGACAGCTCTGCGCTGGGGCGGCTTCACGCTCGTCGCCCTCGTGCTCGCGTTCGTTGCGCTCGTGCTGCCTGTGGCGACTCCACAGGTATTGGCGTCGGGGCCTGATGTCTGGGGGATCCTTCGCGGACTCGGTGACGCGCTCGCAGCCGTCGCGCTTGGTTGGAAACAGCTCCTCACGCTGACGCTTCCTGTCGGAAGCTATCAGACCGTGCTTGTGCCCCTCTTCACCCTTGTGTTCGTTGTCGTGGCCGCGTCAACGGCGCTCGCCCGAGGCGGCCGCCGCGCTGCGGTGTTCGCTGCCCTTCCGATGCTCGCACTCTCGGTGTTCGGAACTGTATTTGGCTCGTCCGCGGTGAGCTCGCCGCTCGGCATCGGCCCGCTCACAGTGGTGGCGCCTCGCGAGACCGGACTGTGGATTGGAGCGGTAGCCGCTGCGGCGGCTTGGATGGTGTGGGCCGCCGGCCGCGACCGGAGGGATGCGCTCAAGCGAGGCAGGATCGCGCGGGCGGCAGCACCGGGCGGCGGTGCTGGGGTCGGTGCTGCGCGCCGGAATACGCTCGCACGTGGCGGATCCGCGCTGCTCGTCGCTGCCCTGGCTGTAACGGTCGGGGCGGTTGCCGCCCCAGCGCTGTCAGGGAGCACCCGGGCGGTGCCTCGCGACAGTGTTGATCCTGAAGTCGTCGTGCGTGAGCATGTGAGTCCGCTTGCGGAGTACCGGTCGTTTAAGCGCGATGACTCGCTCAGAGACGAGCTCTTCAGCGTGGAGGGTGCCGGGGCCCTTCCGAGTCGACTCCGCATCGCCGTGCTCGACGGCTACGACGGCGTCGATTTCTTCGTCGGCGACCCCGGCGGCACCGGCAGGTTCACCCGGTTCCCGAGCGGATCGAGCGTGACCGACCCCGCGAAGATGACAGTGCGAATCGGGCAGGGATACACGGGCGTCTGGGTGCCGCTCGCGACGCCGCTTGCGGCACCGCCGCAGTTCCGCGGACCACGCGCGGCTGAACTCGCCGACAGTTTTTACGTCAATCGCGATACGGGCGCTGCGGTTGCGGTACCAACCGCAGCGGGGCTGAAGGCTGGTGATGCGTTCACCGCGACGGTGTCGGCAGCGCCCGACCCAGTGCTTGGCGCGGCGCCAGCGCACACGCAGCCACTCATTGACAGCGAGGAATTCCCGCAACTGACGCGGTGGCTTGAGATGCAGGGTGTCTCGCCCACCGCGAGCGGGCTTGAGTCTGCAATCAACAGCCTGCGGGCGCGCGGCTACCTCAGTCATTCACTCACCGACGGCGACGGCGAGAACGCGTGGTTGACTGAGTCTGGTGCAGACGCACCGACCTCGTTCGTATCAAGCCCAGGGGGCCACTCGACCGCGCGCGTCGAGCAGCTGTTCTCGCAGCTCATCGAGCAACAGGAAGCTGCAGGGGATCGGGCTCCCGACGAGGAGCTCGTCGCAGCGATAGGCGACGACGAGCAATTTGCGACGGCAGCCGCATTGCTCGCACGTGCGCTCGGGTACGACTCTCGAGTTGTCGTGGGCGTTCGGGTGGGAGCCGAGTCTGCCGGAGTGCCGGGAGTGCCCGCGTGTGCAGATGTGTGCGAGGGCAGACATGTTGCAGCGTGGATTGAGGCGAAGGGCGCCGACGGGGTCTGGGCGCCGCTCGACGTTTCGCCGCAGACCGAGGTGCCGCCGCTACTCGTGCAGAAGGGTGAGCAGCTCCCCGAGTTCCCGACAACTCCTGAGGAGCGCGATGCGAGCGAAAGTGACCCGCCCGTCGGCTCGTCCAACGACGACGGCACTGCTGAGGACGAGCCTGAGCGGCAGGCCGACCGTGGTGTCTGGCCGCTGGTTCGAACTGGGCTGCTGCTCGCCGCAGCTGCAGCGCTCTTGGCTCTCGCGTTGCTCTTCATTCCGCTCGTCAAACGAGTGCGCCGACGGGCGCGCGCCCGGCAGCCGCTGCCAGAGCTGCGTGCGCTCGGGGCGTGGAATGAGCTCGTCGACCACTGCACCGACACAGGCAACCGCCCTCGCTTTGGCGGCAGCCGATCCGACATCGTCGCCGAGCTCTCTGAGGCCGGCGTGATGTCGCAGCACGGGGCGTGGATCGCTGCGACCGTAGACCAGGCAGTGTACGCTCGCGAGGGGGTGTCGGATGAGGCCGCCGATCACCTGTGGGCGGTAGTGCGCGAGCACATCCGCGAACGTGATGCACGGCTCGGGTTCTGGGGCAGACTACGCTCCCAGTACTGGCTCGGGTCATTCATCGCTTCCGCATCGGCTCGTAGCCGCCCCCGCCCCACTCCCCGAAACGAAGGAGCCAGCTCATGAACAGCGTCGAGCTCGACTACGCGACGCTGACTGACGTCGGGCGCTTACGCCAGGTGAACGAGGATTCGGTGCTCGCCGAGACACCGTGCTTCCTTGTCGCCGATGGCATGGGTGGTCACGAAGCGGGAGACCTTGCGAGCCAGGCCGCGATTGCGGTGTTTGCTGAACAGGTTCAGCGCGGTCAACCGTCATCTGTCGCGCTTGCCGGTGAGGTGCTGAACGCAGCTCGTCTCGCTGTCGCCGAGGTCGCGGCCGGGCGGGAACGTGGGGCTGGCTGCACGCTGACCGGAGCCATCCTTGTCACCCATGACGGCGAACTGCACTGGCTTGTGTTGAACATTGGTGACTCGCGCGTCTACATGCACCGCGGCTCAGAGCTACGGCAGATCACCGTCGACCACTCGCTCGTTGAGGAGGTGCGGCGCGGTGACGCAGGGGCAGAGCTGCCGCCGCGGAACATCATCACTCGAGCGCTTGGATCGAGTGATTCGACAGCTGATTCCTGGCTGCTTCCCGTGGAGACTGGGTCGCGTCTGCTCATCTGCTCAGATGGGCTGACTTCGGAACTTGCTGACGAAGAGATTCGAGCGGTGCTGACCATGGGAGGCCGTGCCGACGCAGTCGCCGCCGAACTTGTGCACCGCGCGAACGATGCCGGGGGCCGCGACAACATCTCAGTTATCGTGCTTGACACTGTTGTCGGCGGCCGCAGTTGGCACGTTGACGACGGTACAGACGAAGAGACTGATGACGGAAAGACGGTGACCGCAACGCGGCCAGTGCCCCGACAACGGAGCGAGGCGCCGAGCGCATCTGAGGGCGCTTTGATGTCTGCGGACGCAGCCTCGACGAGTGCGGCGCACGACAGTGAGCAGGCCTCGTGAGCGGCGACCCCGACGGCATCAACGGCGACGTCGAACGGACCGAGCCTGTCACGGCGTCGCACGGGCGTGACGATGCAGGCCGCTCGCGGGCGGCGCGGGCGCAGCCCGGTGCGCCAGTCCCCGAACCTGTCGAGCAGCCTTCCCCCGAGCTTCTTGCCCAGATGTTCAAGCCACCTATCGATGCTCGTCGCCGCGCGCCCGCGTCGCCGTTTCCGATAGTTGATGATGATCGCCCCCGGGAGGGAGTGCGTTCGAGCCTGCCGGTAATGTACGGCCGGCGGTCCGAGAAGCAGGGCGTCGCCGCCCCGGAGAGCGAGCTGAGTACTGGGCTCGGCGATCCTCCGGCGGGCTACGTCCTCCCGGTTGCCGCCCGCGCTGACCTGCCGTCGCTCACCGCGATGAATCGTCGCTTCGCGATTTTCGCGTTCGTTGGGGGCGCTGCGGTAGCTGCGCTCGCAGTGTCCGGCGTGTGGTGGATCGTCACCATGCTGCTCTAGCTCACTCATTAGGATTGCCGCGCGTGCACATCAACCGTTGCGGACCGATGTACCGTTGTTACAGCAAAGTTTGCTGCGTGAGGTGAGGAAAATATGTCCAACGATATGGGATTCCCGGGTTTCGGCGGGGCCGTCATCGCGATCTTCGGTGTCTGGTCGCTTGTCGGGATCGGGATCTACGTTTGGTACCTCTGGTCACTCGCACGGCTCTTCCCCATGATTGGGCTCCCCGCAGCTCACGGTTGGATTCCCATTTGGAACCAATGGCGGCTGATCGAACGCGGTGGTCTGCCCGGATGGACGGCGGTGCTCACGCTTGTTCCAGGGGTTGGAGCTGTCGCGTACGTCATGTCCGTGATCGCGATGCACAGGTTGAACCGTGAGCACGGCGAGGGCGCAGGAATGACTGTGCTTGGTGCACTCGTTGCCCCATTGTGGGCGACCTTGCTTGGCAGCAAGATTCAGGATCGCGGCTACGCCACCGGAAGCACTGGCGGACGGTACGCGGCAGGTGCCGGGCTCGTCGAGTACGGCGCGGATGGTCAGGTTTACCCGCTGCTGCGACCGGAGGGTAGTCCACAACCCACCGCAACCCAGGGCCAGTTCACGATGCCGCCCGTGCCCCAGAACTTCTCCCCTCAGCAGCCCACGCCGACGAGCGACCGGGCAGCCGCCCCCGTCGTGCCGCCCGTCCAGCGGCCCGCCGTTCCTGTTTCACCTGTCGTGCCCGTCGCCCCGGGGGGAACGCCGCTCCCTGCCGCGAATCGAGCGGAAACTGCGGCTCCTGAGGCGAACGCCGAGGAGCTCAACCCTTGGGGTTTCGGCAAGACAACCGAGGGCAACTTCCTGCGCCTTGCTGGCGAAGAGGTTCCCGCCCGTGAGACCGGGCTCGGCGCTGGGCAGAACTTGCGGCCGTTCTCGTGGCCCGAGGCGGCACCGCCTCGGCGTGCGACAGCGGAACCCTCTGTGCCTTCCGCCCCGCCCGTGGCGCAGCCTTCCGCCCCGCCCGTGGCGCAGCCTACCGCCCCGCCCGTGGCGTCCTCGGCTGATCCGATTGCGCCCGCCGGGGGCCAGGACGCGCCACAGAAGCCTGACGCAGTTGCGCCGAGGACAGTGCCGCAGGTCGTGTCCACCCCGGTTGCCGCCAGAGTCCCGCTTCCAGACTTTTGGGCTGAGTCAGACGCCCCGGCGCACAAGCCGGCCGCCGAGGGCGCGTCTGCTGAAGATCCTCGGCCGGCGACGACAGTCGCTTCTGGGGCCGACTGGCCCAAGCCCAAAGCAACATCAATGGACGCTGCAAGCCTTGAACTGGACCCGGCGGGGCTGCCGTTCTCACCGCCACAGCGGTCGGCGCATCCGGTCCAGGCAGCGCCGCCAGCACCTGTGCAAGCAGAGCCTCCTGCGCCCCAGGTAGCACCCGCACCCGCATCAGCGCCCGAGCCAGTCGCCGCCCCTGCTGCGCCCGTGGCCCCCGCCACGCCTGCAGCTCCCGCCACGCCTGCAGCTCCCGCCACGCCTGCGGCTCCCACTGCGCCGGCCCCGACGCCGCCGGTCGCGGCCCCGCGAGTTGCCCCCTCGCATCTCAGCGCGCAGTCGATTCTTGGTCTTGATGACGACCTCGATAGCACTGTCGTCGTGGCAAAACGGGATCGTTGGGTGCTTGAACTTCCGGATGGTCAGCAACTTGACCTCCTCGGTGATGACATCGTGTTGGGTCGCAAGCCCGTCGCGCTCGATGGCTCCGAGGTGCTCGTCGTGAACGACCCCACCCGGACGCTCTCAAAGTCGCACGCGCGTCTCCGTCGGTCTGGTGATTCGTGGACGATCGAGGACCTGAACTCCACGAACGGCGTGTTCGTCACTGATTCGGCAGGGAACCAGGTCGAGCTCGAGCCGGGTGCCCCCGCGCCGGTTACCGGCGATGTGCTGATCGGCACGCTTGAAGCGCGGGTAGTGATCGCCGAGTAACGCCGAGGTCACGATTGCGACCGTGTCGTAATCGTGACCTCAATCATTTGCGCTCTTCTTCTAAATCAGTAACATTGCACTGACGGGTACCTGCGGGTGTCGCGCTCACGGCCAACGACGGTCTGCGCTTCGCCAACCGCACTCCCGCTCAATATTCAATGATGAATGATTGGAAGGAATCGTCAATGATTTCACGTTCACACTCCCGCGTGCGGCGCCTTGCGGCCTTCGGCGCGATCGCTGCTTCAGCAGCACTCGTACTCTCGGGCTGCTCGGGCGGTCTTGCTGGCGGCGATAGCGGTGGGTCGAGTGATGGCCCGATCAAGCTCGGCATGCTCGCGCCGTTCTCAGGTTCGGAAGCTGCATTCGGCGACTACATGAAGTTCGGCGCGCAACTCGCAATCGACGAGATCAACGAAGACGGCGGCGTCGACGGTCGCGAGCTCGAGCTCGTGACAGAAGACGACGGGTGCGACGCGACCGCGGCCGTCGCTGCTGCGAACAAGCTCGTCAGCGCGGGAGTCGAAGGCTCGGTAGGCGGCTACTGCTCCGGCGCCACGCTCCCCACGCTCCCTGTGTTCAAGGAGGCCGGTATCTCGATGGTGATCCCGGCAGCGAACTCCACCAAGCTCGTCGGCCAGGGCGCCTTCCTCATCAACGGCACTGGCACCCAGCAAGGCAAAGCTGCGGTCGCCTACGCCGAGAAACTCGGCGCGAAATCGGTCGTGCTCATCGACGACAACACCGACTACTCGGTCGACCTCGCGAATGCGTTCGAAGAACAGGCAGGCAGCCTGAACATCGCGAAGCGCGAGTCGGTGAATCCCGACGAGAAGGACTTCGGCGCGAACATCAACAGCATCATTGCTGCGAACCCCGACTTCATCTACTGGACCGGGTACTACCAGGCGGGCGGGCTGCTCATCGATCAGCTGCGTGCCGCCGGCTACGACGGCACGATCCTCGTCGGTGACGGTTCTGTCGACGCGCAGCTCGCAGCGATCGCGGGCCCCGCTATCGAGAACGTGTTCGGCACGTTTACCCGCACCCCCGACATGCTTGAGGGCGGCGACGCATGGGTGAAGGCCTACACCGAACTCGCGAAGGCAGATCCCGGCCCCTACTCGATGCAGACCTACGAGGCAGTGAAGGCGATCGCGCAGGCGATGACAGATGCTGGCAGCACCGACGCTGAAGCAGTCGACAAGGCGCTGCTCGGGCTGAAGGCATTCCCGCTGCTGTCGGGCGACCTCACGTTCGCGAAGGACGGCTCACGCGAGGGCGGCGGCTTCGTGATCGTATCCCCGACAGGCGAGAACGGCGCGTTCGTCCTTTCCGACGACCTGTCCTAAGGGACCGTGCGACCGGCCGCCAGACGCGGCGGCCGGTCGCGGTTCCACCTCAACCCCTCCTCAACGTCGCAGAGAGGTTCTCCTGTGTTCCAACTCATTTGGAACGGCCTGTTCGTAGGCTCGTTCTATGCCCTCGTCGCCCTCGGCTACAGCATGGTGTACGGCATCATCAAGCTGCTCAACTTTGCCCACGGTGACCTCTACATGCTCGGATCCTTCCTGGCCTTCGTCGTGCTCGGCGGATTCACCGGACTCTTCGGGCTTGGCTCGATCCCGATCCTGCTGCTCGTGCTGCTCATCACGATGCTGCTCACCGGCGGCATTGGTGTCGCCATCGAGCGCATCGCATACCGGCCGCTCCGCACGAGCCCGCGGCTCGCGGCGCTCATCACTGCTGTCGGTGTCTCCTTCACCCTCGAGTACGCGGTCCGCCAGATCTTCGGCGCGAGCCCGCTCGTCTTCCCCATCCGCCTGCAGGGCGAACCCGTGATGATTCTCGGCGCGCGCATCACGATGCCGCAGATCGTGCTGATGGTCGTCGCCGCACTCCTCATGTTCGGGTTGCAGCGCTACGTCATGCACTCCCGCGAAGGGCGCGCCATGCGCGCAATCGCCCTCGACCAGAAGGCATCGCTGCTCATGGGTGTGAATGTGAACCGCGTCATTTCGCGCACATTCTTCATCGGATCGGCGCTCGCCGGAGCCGCAGGCGTCATGGCAGCCGCCTACTACGGCACCATCGACTTCCTGATGGGCTTCGTCATCGGGCTGAAAGCCTTCACCGCGGCGGTGATCGGGGGCATCGGCAACCTCTACGGAGCGATGCTCGGCGGCATCGTGCTCGGCCTCCTCGAATCCTTTGGCACCTCGTGGTTCGGGGGCCAGTGGCGCGACGTCTTCGCCTTCGGGTTCCTCATCCTTTTCCTTGTGTTCCGACCCACCGGCCTGCTCGGCGAGCGCGTCGTAGAGAGGGTGTGATCGACAATGGCACGTGTCACAGTTCCGCGCCTGCAGGCGCCAAAGCCCTACCTAGAGCGGCCCGCCCCGGTCTCGGGTCTCCTCGCCCCCGACCGCTTCATGAAGCTCGTCGGGCTTGTGCTCTTCGTCGCCGCTGCGGTGCTCCCGTTCATCACGGCGACGCCCTACATCATCTCGATCCTGACCTCGGCGATGATCTACATCGTGCTCGCGATGGGTCTGAACGTTGTTGTCGGCTATGCAGGCCTGCTCGACCTCGGCTACATCGCGTTCATGGCCGTTGGCGCATACACGAGCGGAGTCTTGACGACGCAGTTCGGGCTGTCGATGCTCGAGACGATCCCGTTCGTCGTGCTCGCCTGCATTATCGCCGGTGTCGTCATCGGCGGGCCAACGCTTCGCCTGCGTTCGGACTATCTCGCAATCGTCACGCTCGGCTTCGGCGAAATCATTCGCATCACAGCCAACAACCTGAAAATCACTGGTGGCCCCTCTGGCATCCACGGGATCCCAACCTGGCGGTTCTTTGGGTGGTCGTTCGCTGACGGTCTCGATATCGGTGGCGTGCACTTCAGCTCAAAGATCCTGCTCTACTACTTCGTGCTGTTCGTCGGCATTGGCCTCGCGGTCGTCGCCGTCTCGCGCCTCGGCAAGGGCAAGCTTGGTCGTGCCTGGAAGTCGGTGCGCGACGATGAGGACGTGAGCGAGGCGATGGGTATCAACGGCTACACGACAAAGCTCGCAGCGTACATCATCGGCGCAGTCTGGGGCGGGTTCGCGGGCACGCTCATGGCAAGTCACCTGTCTGCAATCTCACCGAACAGCTTCGAATTTCTTTACTCGGCGCTCGTACTCATGGCAGTCGTACTCGGCGGCATGGGATCCACCCCCGGCGTGATCATCGGAGCGCTCTTCGTGTCGCTCGCGCCCGAGTTCCTCCGCGAGTTTTCAGAATGGCGCTTCCTGCTCTTTGGCGTGCTGCTCGTCGTCGCGATGATCTTCAGGCCAAAGGGAATCTGGCCAGCGAACGCGGTTCTGCCGTTCCTGAAGAAACGTGAGATCCCCGAGATCCCGCCTACGGCCGCAGTATCCGTAGTTGGCGTCGGAGCCGACTATGACGGTGAGACAGATGGTCAAGCTGCCCCTGAAATCGCTGGCAACTCGAACGAAGAGGAGAGTGGGCGATGAGCGACACTCACGCAACCATTGCGTCGGTACGTAACGCAGACGGCGGCGCGCCGGCGAGCGACTCCCGCCGAGTGCTCCTCGACGTGCAGGGCCTCGCGGTCTCGTTCGGCGGAATCAAAGCCGTCGCGGGCCTTTCCTTCTCGGTGCACGAGGGCGAAATCGTCTCGGTGATCGGGCCGAACGGTGCGGGCAAGACGAGCGCATTTAACTGCATTTCGGGCTTCTACCGCCCGAACGCGGGCTCCGTTGTCTTCGACGGCGAATCAGTCACGCGAAAGAAGCCGTCGCACATCACGAAGCGCGGTATGGCCCGCACGTTCCAGAACGTGCGCCTGTTCCGCGATATGAGTGTGCTCGAGAACGTGAAGACCGGGATGCACTCGCACCTCGGGCAAAACGTCTTCGATGCGATGCTGCACACGCCGCGCTACAAGCGCAGTGAGGCGCAGTGCACTGAGGATGCGCGCGGCTGGCTCGACTTTGTCGGCTTCCGTGCCGACGACGAGTTGCTCGTCACCCAGCTGCCCTACGGCGAGCAGCGCCGCGTGGAGATCGCGCGGGCGCTCGCTACGCAGCCGAAGTTGCTCCTGCTCGACGAGCCCGGAGCCGGCCTCAATCACAACGAGAAGAACGAGCTTATGGAGCTCATTCGCAAGATCCGTGACCTCGGCGTCTCGATTGTGCTCATTGAGCACGACATGGGCCTCGTCATGGAGATCTCCGAGCGCGTGGTCGTGCTCAACTACGGCAAGGAGATCGCCGATGGCACGCCAGCCGAGGTGAAGACCGACCCGGTCGTCATCGCTGCATACCTAGGGGAGGAAGAGGATGAGTAACCTCGTACTCGAAGACGTAGACCTCTACTACAACCGAGTGCACGCCCTGCGCGGGCTGAGCCTCGAGGTGAACGAGGGAGAAATCGTTTCGCTGCTTGGCAACAACGGCGCCGGAAAGACCTCGACGCTCTCGATGCTCTCGGGCCTCGAGCGGCCGCGCAACGGCCGCGTGACCTGGGGCGACAAGGATCTCACCAAGCTCCAACCGTGGGACATGGTCGAGGCAGGTCTGCTGCACATCCCCGAGGGGCGCCGCGTCTTCTCGACGATGACTGTGCACGAGAACCTTCTCATCGGCGGCTATCTCGTGAAGGATCAGAAGATCATCGCGGAACGCGCGGCCCACGCATACGAGCTGATGCCGCGCCTCGCCGAGCGCCGCGATCAACAGGGCGGTACGCTCTCGGGAGGCGAGCAGCAGATGCTCGCGCTCGGGCGGGCGCTCGTCGGCGGGCCGAAGCTGCTTCTGCTCGACGAGCCCTCGATGGGGCTCGCGCCGCTCATCGTGAAGCAAGTGATGGAAATCATCCGCGAGGTGAATAAGCAGGGGACTACGGTGCTACTCGTGGAGCAGAACGCGAAGGCTGCACTGAAGATCGCCGACAGGGCGTATGTGCTCGAGTCTGGGCGGGTCACGCTGCAGGGGCCGGCTGCGGAGCTTGCTGAGGATCCGCGCGTGATCGAGGCGTACCTCGGAGCGTAGCAATGCGGCTGGGCCTGGCGTCTCGCCATGCCCAGCCGCTGTTTCTCTGGGACCGTGTGTCCTCGCTGCGTTATCTAGGCAACCGGTGGGGTGAGCGCCTCGATCGCGAGGCGGAGAATCCCGCGGGCCTCCTGAAGCGCCCGCGTGGTCTCTGGGCGACCTGCGCCAGTCTTCAGCATCAGTATCGCTTCTTTCACCCCGCCGTCTGCAGCGGCGAGCGCCACACTCGCGCTTGAAGCGTCGGCGCCGGTAGCGCGCATGACTGTAAGTTCCGACCTCGCGACAAGCTTTTCATTGGTTGCCCGCAGGTCGACCATGACGCCCTGGTACGTCTTGCCAAGGCGTATCATGCTCAGCGTGCTCAGCATGTTGAGCACAAGCTTTTGCGCAGTGCCCGACTTCAGGCGCGTTGAGCCCGCGACAAATTCGGGGCCGACAACGACGTCGATTGCGACGTCAGCGATCGCCGCGATCGGTGAACCTGCATTTGAGGCAACAGAAACTGTCAATGCGCCGACCTCTCGAGCCGCGAGTAGCCCGCCAACTACGTACGGGGTGCGCCCGGAAGCGGACAGCCCGACGACGGTGTCGAGCTCGCTGAGGTCGAGCGCAGCAAGCTCGGCCCGTGCTGCCGTATCGTCGTCCTCTGCGTGCTCGATTGCCGTGAGGATCGCGTCATGCCCGCCTGCGATGAGCCCGACGACGAGACTGGGATCAGTGCCGAAGGTTGGTGGGCATTCGCTCGCGTCGAGCACGCCAATTCGACCGGGTGTGCCGGCGCCGAGGTAGAAGAGCCTCCCACCGCGGGCAAGGCGATTGGCGATGCCGTCGACTGCTCGGGCGATGTCATCGGCCTGACTGGCGACGATGCCGGGTACGATCGCGTCCTCACGGTTCATCGCGAGCACGAGTTCGAGCGTGTCGAGCTCGTCGAGGTCTGCCGCGTCAGAGCGGGCCGCCTCCGTGGTGAGGCTAAGGAGCTCTGCGCGCAGCTCCGCGCGCACTTTGGGGTCAGCTGCTGGGGTCTGCACGGTGAATGTGCCTTTCGTGGGGAAGATCGGTGTGGAGCGCGACGAGTCGGGCGCCGTCGATGGCGCTGCCCAGTGGCATTGTCGGCGTGAGTCCGCCGGCAGCGAGCGCCTCGCGAAGCGCCTGCCCGAACCAGGCGTGTGACGTGATGCCGCCGAGGAGCGCAACCGGGTCGCCGGGGGAGCTCGCCGCCAGGGCGCTCGAGACGAGAAGCCCAATCGCCTCGTCGGCAATTTGCGTGGCCGTGTGGTCGCCAGCCGCGGCGAGATCGAGCAGTGGCGGGGCCGCAGATGCGAGCCTGCGTGCCGTGTTCGGGGCGGCAGCGAGCCAGGCGACTGGGTCTGCGCCGCCGGTGAGATCATCGATGGCTGCGCGGATGCCCGAGGCGGTGGCCGTACCGTCGCGCTCGGCGAGGGCTCTGCGCAGCGCGCGGCGCCCGAGCCAACTGCCGCTCCCGAGGTCACCGAGCTCTGGCCCCCAACCGTCGACGCGACGGAGTGCGCCGGCGGTGTCAAGCCCGAGGGCAACAGCGCCGGTGCCGACGACCAGTACGGTGCCCGGTTCGCCGCCAAGAGCTCCGACGTGGGCGGTGACGACGTCTGAGGTCGCTGCGGCGTGTGCGCTGCAGCCTGCGGCGAGAGTTGTCGCGACATGCGCTCCGACGGCTGTGTTCGTGAGTGCGCCAGCGACTCCGGCCCCGATGCGGATCTGCCCGGGGGTGAGCGGCGCCCCAGCCGTGGCGCGGGTGAGCAGCTCGCTGGCAAGCTCAGCGAGCGCTGCGGCCGAGTCCGTCCCGACGCGCGACCCCGCTGCAACTCCGACACTCTCCGCGCTGAGGGGTGCGCCGTCTGGGCCGGTGAGCAGCGTGCCGTCGGCTGCGTGGAGCTCGGCACGGGCTCGCGTCTTGCCGAGGTCGAGGCACAGCACGCTTGTCTGGCTGGGCTGGGTGGTCACGCATTTCCTCCGGCTGGGGCCGGACCCCTGTGGCCGGCGGTGCCTGAAAATGTACTACACAATTTGATGAAAGTGTGGAAAAAAATTTCGCAGCAGGTCGGGTGTGCGCCATACTCGAGGTGGGACGCGCGCGCGACCCGCATACACGAGGGAGTGCAATGAGCATACAGTCAACGATCGAAGCGGTCGCCCAAACCTTGCCCCCGTCGACGCGTCGCATCGCGGAGGTGGTGCGTGAGCGCCCCGCAATCGTGCTTGAGAGCACGATCAGCGATCTCGCGATGCGCTGCGAGACGTCTGAGGCGTCGGTGGTTCGCTTCTGCCGAGCACTCGGACTGAGTGGGTACTCGCAGCTCAAGATTGAACTCGCGACCGAGCTTGGGCGTGAGTTCGCGCAGTTTGGCCCGTCGCTGAACTACGGTTCCGACATTGCCGCCACTGATTCGCTGCGAGAGATGGCGGCAAAGATTTCCTCGCTTGAGATTCTTGCGATCCAGGAGACCGTCGCCCGCCTCGATTACGACGCGCTTGAGCGCGTCGTCTCGGCAGTTGACGCTTCCGATCGGGTGCTCCTGTTCGGTGTCGGTGCGAGCCACTTCATCGCCGAAGACCTGCAGCACAAGCTGTTTCGCATCGGCAGAAACGCGTTTGTGCTTGGCGATCCACACGAGGCGCTCGCCGCCGCTGCGCTGCCCGGTGCGCGGACGGTTGCAATCGGGTTTTCGCACCGCGGCGAGACGCAGGAGACCGTTGCGTTCCTGCGTGAGGCCGCACGCTCCGGCGCGAGCACCGTCGGTGTGACGAGCGCTCGCGGTTCGGCGCTCAATGAGGTCGCGAACGAGACGTTGTTTACCGAGGTGCGCGAAACCGCGTTCCGGGCTGGAGCAATGGTGAGCCGCATAGCCCAGCTCGCGGTAGTCGATTGCGTGTTCGCGGGAGTTGCCCAGCGGCGCTTCGATGAGACGGTTGATGCGCTCAAGGTGACTCGCGAGGCTGCGACCAGAATGCACGGTTCGGAAAAAAACTCCGAAATCTAGTTCGATTCTGAAAATTCTTGACAATCCCCGTTTTGGGTGGGTACATTCAAGCTCACGACCGAGGAGGGTCGCGTCGGCGATCCTCCACCCGACGAAAGGCAAGTAGTGTCCGAGCCAGCATTCCCCGCAGCGATCCGCACCTTCGCGGTCGGTGACGGGCCGCGCATCGCCGCAGCCTGGACCCGCGCGGCACCCCAAGACGGGATGACCGCCAACCGGTTCAGCGAGCTCGTGCTGCTCGACCGAAACTTCGACGCAGAAGGCCTCTTCGTCGCAGAACAGGGCGGCGAGATCGTCGGGGCGAGCTACGCGGTGCGCCGCAGAATCGCACACGATGGCAGCGACCTCGAGCCCGAGCGCGGGTGGATCCCGTTCTTCTTCGTGACCCAGAACGCGCGTGGTGCCGGGCTCGGACGCTCACTCGTTTCCCGCGCGATGGAGTGGCTCGCGGGTCACGGGCGCACAGAGGTCGTGTTCTCCGCATACACGCCAAACTACGTACTCCCCGGGCTCGACATCGAGCGATACCCCGAGGCAGCCGAGCTGCTCACCTCCCTCGGCTTCACCGAGATCGAGCGCCCGAGCGCCATGGACCGCTCGCTCATTGGCTACGAGATGCCCGCCGAAGCGCGCGGGCTCGTTGACGGCCTTATCGAACGCGGCTATACCTTCTCGAGCCCAACCCGCGACGAACTCGTGCCGCTCATCCAGATGGCCGGTGAGCGCTTCAATTCAGACTGGGCGCGCGCGATCCGCGAGGGCGCGGTGTCGGGCCTCCCACTCGAACGCATCATCGTCGCCCGCGATCCCGCGGGCACCCTGCTCGGCTGGGCGATGCACGGCACCTACGAGGGCGTAATCGAGCGCTTCGGCCCATTCGGCGTCGTTCCCGAGAGCCGCGGCACTGGGCTCGGCAAGGCGCTGCTCCACGTCACACTTGAGCGCATGTGCGCGCTCGGTGCGCACAGCGCCTGGTTCCTGTGGGCAGACTTCGGCTCCGCGGCATCGCAGCTGTACGCGAAGACCGGATTCGGCATCAGCCGCACCTTCAGTATTCTCCGCGCCGAACTCGGCGCACCCACCGCAACGGAAGGCGGCGCAGCATGACCGAACACGCGAACGGGGAGCACGCTGGAAAGACAGTCATCGCGGTCGGCGGACACATCGGCGACATGGAGCTCACGGCCGGCCCCACCCTCGCGAAGATGGTGCTCGAAGGTGCCCGCGCGATCATCATCGACTGCACCTACGGAGAGCGCGGCCACCCAACGCTCGTCCCCTCCGTCTACCGGGAACAAAAACTCGCCGAGGCACGCCACTTCGCAGACGCTATCGGTGCAGAACTCATCGTGCTCGACTACAGCGACGGGTTCCTGCCCGACGACGAGGCAGTCGCAGAACAGATCGCGCACGTGATCCGCGAGGCGAAGCCGGACGTGCTCATCACTCACTGGCTGCACTCGATGCACCGTGACCACGAGCGCGCCGCGGCCGCGGCCCTCCGCGCGGCATTCCTCGCGTCAATCCCGATCGAAGAGGAGCCGCTGCCCAGACACTCGGTGCCGCAGATACTTCACGCCGAGAACTGGGAGGACATGGAGGGCTTCGAAGCGGACGTCTTCGTGCCGATTCCTGAGCCCGCATTCCAACGCTGGCTCGACGGGATCTCCGAGCACGCCTTCGCCAGGGGAGAGACCTACGGATTCCGCTTCATCGACTACTACGAGGCGCTCATGCGTGTGAAAGGCTGCCTCGTCGGCCACGAGCGGGCATGCGCGTTCCGATCCGCCGGAACTGAGAAGTTCACGCTCGCGGGGCCCTAACCACGCGCGACACGTCAGGATACCCGCTCGGAATCCTCCCCAGGGAGCCAGGTACACCAACATTCACACCACCAGCACACTCACAACAGCGTTCGCCAGCGACGGCGGAACGTGAAAGGAACGATCGTGAAACGAAAGAAATTTGCGCAGGCAGCCGCAATTGGAATCACAGCTGCACTTGCGTTCACCGCGTGCAGCTCGGGTCCGTCGGGTGACTCGGGCGGAGACGCTGGGGGCGACACCAAGATCACGTTCCTTACGCACTGGGGCCCCGAACAGGTCACGATGCTCAAGGACGCTGCCGCCGAGTTCGCGACAGACCACCCCGGCATCAGCGTCGATGTTCAGGCGGTCCCATTCGGCAACCTGCTCTCGACGCTGCGCACCCAGGGGGCGTCCGCTGACGGCCCGACGATTACCGGCATCTACGACCTGTGGCTGCCAGAGCTCGTGCGCGATGGCCTCGCCGACGCGGCACCCGAGGCCGCGGCTGCTGAGGTGACGGCGAACTGGCCCGAAAACCTCATCGCCGCGGCCAGCTCAGACGGCAAGGTCTACGGCGTGCCCAACGAGGTCGACCTCTACCAACTGAACCGCAACACGGCGCTGTTCGATGCCGCCGGCGTCGACGGGGCCCCGGAGACATGGGACGACCTTGTCGCGGATGCCAAGAAGCTCACGACCGACGACCAGCAGGGCATCGGCTTCATTACAGGGTGGGGATCGGGCGCGATCCACCCGTTCCTGTCGTTGCTTGCATCCAACGGCGGCACCTTCCTCAACGAGGACGGCACCGCATCGGCGCTCACCGAGCCGGCAGCGATCGAGACCGCTGAGCTCTACGAGCAGTTGGTGAAGGACAAGCTCACCGACCCGGCAAAGTCGACTGCGAACGCAAACACGACCGGCCCATACCTCGACAACTTCACGAACGGCAAGACCGGCATGATCATCATGGCGAACTGGTGGGAGTCGGCGCTGAAGGACAGCATGGGCGAAAAATTTGCAAACGTCGCGACATCGCCGATTCCGGTCGGCCCCAGTGGCACCAAATCGTCTTCAATCTCATACTCGTGGATGACGACCGTCAACGCAAAGGCATCAGACGAGAAGCGCGCTGCCGCCTGGGAGTTCCTCACCTGGCTCAACGGCGCAGACTCGGGCGAGGCTGGCTCGTCGGCGATGGCCGACATCCTGCTCTCAATGGGCATCCTCCCCAGCCGAGCATCTGACCTTGAGGCAAACGCCGCAAAGCTCGACACTCCCTTCCTCTCCTCCTACGTCGGGGCGCTCGAAGACGCAACGCCGTTTCCGACCGTCATCGGCGGGCAGGCCGCTGCCGATGCTCTCCAAAAGCAAATCGAGGCGCTGCTCAACGGCCAGGTCACGGGCGAAGAAGCGATGACCAAGGCTGCAGCCGACGTTGACGCTGCTCTCGAGAAAGCCCAGAAGTAGCCGCGAGCTGCAAGCGACACCTACGAGAAGAAGGCACTTTACTGTCGTGACGACCACACACGCTGCACCGGCGGGGACGCTCTCCTCGCCGGTGCAGCACCCCAAACGCCGCAGCGGGCAAGGCCAGGGCCGCTGGTCTGCCCTGTTCCTCAGCCCCGCGCTCATCATCATTACCATCTTCACGGTGGTGCCAATCGTCATGACGGTGGTCATCAGCCTGCACGAGTGGTCGATGTTCACCCCGATCACGGAAATGACCTGGGTCGGCCTCGACAACTACGCGACACTGTTCGCCGATTCGAACCGGACGCAGGCGATGCTCAACACGGGCGTCTATGTCGTGCTGAGCATCGTCATCACGGTCCCGCTTGGTCTACTCATCGCGATGCTGCTGTACTTTCCGAAGCTGCGCGGGCAGAACCTTATTCGGGTAATCCTGTTCTCGACCTACGTGATCCCGACAATCGCAATTGTGATCATCTGGAGCAACATTTATGCACCTGGCTACGGCCCGCTCTCGACGATGCTTCAGAGCATTGGCATCACCCCACCTGGATGGTTGAGTGACCCGTCGTGGGCACTCATCTCACTCGTCATCTTCAATGTCTGGCAGATGCTCGGCTACTACGTGATCCTGCTCGTTGCGGGGCTCACACAGATCCCAGGCGACCTCTACGAGGCAGCCCGCATCGACGGAGCTGGAATTATTCGGCAGACCTGGTCAATCACTATCCCGATGCTCAGCAAGACGCTGTTCTTCGTGATCCTCATGACCTTCATCAACTCAATCCAGGTATTCGACCCGATCTATCTACTTACCCAGGGCGGCCCTGCCGGGTCAACCAACACGATTTCATACGAGATTCAGCGATCTGCATTCTCTTATGGCCTCGCCGGCGAATCGAGTGCACTCGCGGTGACGCTGTTCATGACAATTCTGGTGATCGGCGCCCTGCTTGGAGTCGCACTCCGTGGGAGGAAGAAATGAACGCGACAGTGCCAGGCGCCGCAGCAGATACCACCCACGCGATCTTGCTGCGCGAGTCGACGGGCAGAGCGCCTGCTGTGCCACATCCTCGGCGGAGTTCACCAAAGCGGTGGCAGACAGCGTTCCTCTACGCGGCGCTCGTGCTTGTCGCCGTGGTCCCACTGTTCCCGCTCTACTGGTTGGTCATCTCGGCGTTCAAGACGCCCGGTGAGTTCTCGAGTGTGCCACCCACATGGTTCCCCGCGCAGCCCACACTCGACCCGGTCGTCACCGCGCTTACAGAGGTGCCTTTCCTGCAATCCATGCTCAACAGCCTGCTCATCGCGGGCGGCACGACGCTCTCGGTGCTCGTTACCAGCGTGCTTGCGGGCTACGTCTTCGCCAAGCACCAGTTCCGCGGCCGTGACACGCTGTTCTGGGCCGTTGTCGCGACGATGTTCCTGCCGCCCGTGGTCACGCTCGTGCCGCTCTACTACTTGGTGAGCAGCATGGGCCTCGATGATAGCTATCTCGGGGTGATGCTGCCGTGGCTCGCGAATCCGTTCGGCATCTTCCTCATGCGGCAGTTCATCGCCGACCTTCCCGACGAGATCATCGAGGCTGCCCGTATGGACGGCGCAGGCGAGCTGAGGATCGTGTGGCAGTTTGTGCTGCCGATGCTCAAGCCTGCCGTTGTCACGCTCGGCGTCTTCATGTTCGTCTACGCCTGGAACAACTTCATCTGGCCGCTGTCCATCCTGAAATCTGAGGCGCTATATCCTGTTGTGCTCACGATCAACCGCCTGATGTCGTACACGATGAGCTTTGAGTATCAGAACGTAGTGGTCGCTGGGGCCCTCATCGCGTCACTCCCGACGCTCATCGTGTTCCTCATCGCGCAGCGGGTCTTCGTGCAGGGCATCGCGAGTAGCGGTGTGAAGGGCTGAGCCAAATACGAGGACCCGTGCGGAGGCCTGACACCGATTGTCTGACAACGACGGGCGGTCGCGAAGGAGACCCGCTCGCGTTACCCTGGGGGCAGAACCGGGCCTCTGAATCGTTGGGCCCGGCGCGATCGAGCGGAGGCCAGCGATGGCGAGACCCACCACCCGTGCAGAGCTTCTGCAGGCTGCAGAGGCAGGGTACGACACGCTCGTGGCGCTGATCGCGGAGATGAGCGACGCCGAGCGGGAGGGCCCCCTCAATTACGGCCCAGGTTTTGCGAAGTCGGAGGCTCACTGGGCGCGCGACCGTTGCGTGCGCGATGTTATCGTGCACCTCACTGCGTGGCACGGGTTGCTGCGAGACTGGGTCGCGGCGAATGAGGGCGGGAAGCCGTCGACGTTTCTGCCCTCGCCATACACCTGGCGGGACTACGCAGGCATGAATGTCGAATTCCGTGATGCGCACGAGTCGACGAGCCTCGCCGACGCCCTCCGAGAGTTCGGAGACAGCCATGCGGCCGTGATGGCCCTCATCGACGGGCATACCAACGACGAACTCTTCGTGAAGAAGTTCTATCCCTGGACCGGGACGACGTCGCTTGGATCGTATTGCGTATCGGCGACGTCAAGTCACTACGACTGGGCGGTGAAGAAACTGCGAGCGGCGCGGCGCGGCGCGCGGACCGCGGGTTAGTCCTCCAAGTCCCGCAGCGCGCTGAGCGGGAGCGGCTGCGCTACCGGACGCTTCGCCGACTGCGCGAGCGACTGCGCCGCCGCGGCCGGAACGGGCACGGCGTCGGCACCGACGCGGCCCGCGCCTGCCGAGAGGCACGATACGGCGAAGCCGCAGACCCTGCCCTGGCACCATCCCATTCCCGCGCGAGTGAGACCCTTCTCGGTTCTCAGATCCTCCGCCGCAAGTTCGCCGTGTGCGTGGTCGAGTTCGCCGTAGGAGACTTCTTCGCAGCGGCAGACAGTTGTCTCTGGGGTGAGCCTGTCTGCCCAGCCAGCTGGCACTGGGTGCGCGAGGTGCATCGCTTCGGCGAAACCGCGGTGTCGAGCGAGTGCCCGCCGTTCGGCGCCCGTCACCGCGTCGAGGGCAGTCGATGATCCGTGCCCAGGCGTCGCCGTGTGGCCGGCAGCTTTGGCCCGGCGTGTTCCGAGCGTCTCGACAGCTGCTGAACGTCCTGCAATCTCGCCCTCGAGCACCGACAACGGGGCGCCTCCGACGCCGGTGATCTCGCCAGCGAGGTAGAGACCTGGTACCGACGAGAGTCCGGTCTCGTCAACGATTCCCACGAGCGATCCGTCGACGTCGACGCGCGTCTCGACCCCGAGCTGTATCGGCAGTTCAAGCTGCGGGGTGAAGCCCCAGCCAAGCCCGACGCCGTCAATGCCTGTGAGCTCGCGCTCGCTGCCAGGAATCGCCTCGCCGGTGGAACGGACCCGAGCGGTGCGCACACCGGTGACGCAGTCGGTGCCGAGGATCTCGGTGATCACCGTGCGAACCCGGTACGGGATCTGGTGTTTGAGGAACGTAGCCACGTACCCGGCGCCCTCGATTGCTTTCGCAGGGACTCCCGCTGCGCGGTGGGCACGGGGAAGCCAGCCCGCGAGCGAGGCCGATTCGAGTACCGCCGCGACAGCACCGCCGGCCTGGGTGATGTTGGCGGCGACTGGAAGGAGGAAGGGGCCAGTGCCCGCGATGACGAAACGAGAGCCGGGGAGCATCCCGTTCTGCTTCACAAAAGCCTGGATTCCGCCTGCCGCCATGACGCCAGGAAGTTGCCAGCCGGGAACTGGGAGCTGCCTGTCGTAGCCTCCTGTCGCGAGCACGAGCGACGCCGCACGAATCGAGGGAACCCTGCTCTGCCCGCCGCCGTGAGCCGGTGCGAGTTCGAGGGCGAACACATCGCTGTGGGAGAGCGCCCGCGCCATCCACACGCTTGTTGATGGAAAGAAGGTGATCCTGCCGTCAGCTAGGCCCGCATCGAATCTGGCGCGCAGCCCGAGGTACTGCTTCCACCCGTGGTGGAACTCGCCTGCTTCGGGCGCGCCTGCAGCCTCGGAGCGGTGACGCCAGTACTGCCCGCCGGGCTGCTCTGCGGAGTCGATGACGGCAACGCGTGCGCCGTTGTCTGCGGCGGCCGCGGCGGCCGCGAGACCGGCTGGCCCAGCGCCGACGACTGCGACGTCGAACTTGGGGGCCCGCCCTGTCGGGCGCGACACGTGTGCATTGGTGGGGGCCTGTGTGCTCATGCTCCGCCCTCCGCGTCGAGCTCAGTCGCTGATCCAGTGGCCTCAGCGTCGCCGCCGGGGCCCGTCGCCCCTCTCACGTCCATTCCCTCCTTGAGTGGGACCATGCACGAGCGCTGCCCCGATTCCCCGTCGATCTCGACGAGGCAGTCAAAGCAGACGCCGATGCCGCAGAAGAGGCCGCGGGAGGCGCCGCTTCGGGTTTCGCGCCAGCCACGCTTGCCTGTCGCGATGAGTGCGGCGGCGACGCTCGCTCCGGGAGCGCAACGTATTGGATCGCCTTCGAAGGTCGCGTGAATCTCGCTCTGCGCTGGGTCTCTGGGCTGCGAGCTCATGCGTGCGCCTCCGTTGCGTCGTGGTTCGCGAACCCTGGCTCATCGAAGCGTTCGGGTCGAAATTCCGTTAGGGGCATATCTGGAGTGATCCCGGCGAGTGCTTGGCCAAGGAGCTTGCCTGTGCCGACCGAGAGACCGATGCCTGCGCCCTCGTGGCCGGCTGCGTGCCACAGCCCAGGCGCTCGCGGGTCGTGGCCGATCACCGGGAGGTGGTCGGGGCAGAAGGGACGGAAGCCGTGGTAGTGGCGGAGGATCCGCGTGCGTTCGAGGAACGGGAAGAGTTCGATTGCGTTTGCCGCGATCTGGCGCAGCGCGTCGGGGCTGACAGTGCTGTCGAAGCCGATGCGCTCGCGGCTCGATCCGATGAGAATCGTTCCGGCTGGAGTACCCTCTACGACTGGCGACGACTGCAGCGATGCGTCGCCGCTGCCGACATTGTCTATGTACTCTGCGGCATAGACCTTGTGGTGCACCATCGGAGGGAGCGGCTCGGTCACGAGAACAAAGCCACGCCTGGGATTCACCGGGACATTTACGCCGGCGAGAGCCGCGACCTCTGGCGCCCATGTGCCAGCAGCGTTGACTATATGCGCCGCAGAGAATTCACCCTTGGGTGTGCGCACGCCCGTCACACGGTCCCCGTCACGAAGGAGGTCGGTGACTGGTGCGTTTACGACGAGGTGCGCGCCACGCTCCCGTGCGAGGCGCAGCAAGTGGGAGGCGGCGAGAATGGGTTGGACCTGGCTGTCCTCAGGATAGAACGCAGCGCCGAGGGCGCGATCCGTGACGTGCGGCTCGAGCGCGCGAAGCGCCGGAATGTCGAGGGGCTCGGCGACGATGCCGTGCGACCGCTGTGACGTGGTGACTCGATCGAGTGAGGCGAGACTTGTTTCACGTGAAGCAACGATGATGCCGCCCTTGGCCTCGAACTCCCAGAGGTGGCCGAACTCCGAAAGCTCGCCCTTCCAGACATGGAGGGAGTACTGCATGAGCTCGAGTTCGGGGCCAAGCTCCTTGTCTGAGACGAGAATGTTGCCCTCGCAGCGAGACGTAGTGCCACTCGCGGGGAGGCCCCGCTCGACAACCGTGACCGACAGACCCTGCAGCGTCGCAAAGTATGCGGTCGCGGCGCCGATAATGCCGGCACCGATAATGAGTACGTCAGCGCGTTCGCTCACGAACCAACTCCGTCCTGGGTGTCATGCTCCTCCGATCCAGTCGCCCAGACGCGTCGCGCGTGACCGATGTGGTCTCGCATGAGTTGTTCGGCGCCGGCGCCGTCTCCGGCCCGCAAGAGCTCGATGAGCGTGTGGTGCTCGCGGGCGCTGTCGCCGAGGCGACCCTTGCTTGCGAGTTCTTTGAGCCCGTAGAGGCGGGTGCGCGTACGCAGCGAAGTGGCGAGCTCGGTGAGCTGTGGGTTGTCAATGTGGCTGAGGATGAAGTGGTGAAACTCGCGGTCGAAGCCGAGATACCCCTGCAGGTCTTCGGTCTCGGCGGCGGTGAGGCAGGCATCAGCGAGTCGTTCGAGCTCCTCGAAGTCCTCATCCGAGAGCCTTCCGATTGCGGCAGGCATCGACGGGGGCTCGAGGAGCAGACGGATCGCCGCCAGGTCATCGAGTTCCTTGTCAGTCATCGCGGTGATCCTGAAACCCTTGTTCTTAATCGTCTCAACAAGGCCCTCGCGCGCGAGGTCCATCATGGCCTCGCGAACCGGGGTCGCCGAGACTCCGAGCGCCTGCCCGAGGGTTGGCGCAGAGACGAGCGAGCCCTCTGCGATCTCGCCGGTAATGATGGCGGTTCGCAGCTGCTCGAGTACTGTCTCGCGCAGGTTGAGTGGCCGCTTCAGCGGGGTGAGGCGGCGTGAGGGCGAAGGCTGTGTCGACATAGAGGGCTCCTGTGGTGGCTAGGGGCGCTGGCGCGCTGTGTAAACAGCGCTCGCGCACACAAGATCCTCCCACGACATCCCAACGCCGGTATAGAACGCGGGGCGGCCAGGTGTGCGTGTGAAGTTGCCGAGCACGAGATCCTGGAGGTTCGCGGGTGGGGCTGACGTCCAGCGGGCCTCATCGAACGCGGTCGCGAGGTTGCCGTTCTCGCGCCTCGCAGACCCGCGCCCCTCGACTGCAACATCCGCTCGCGAGACGAGTGCATCGTCTACCTCGCGGGCGTCGAGGCCGTGCGTGCCAGTCGCGGCCACGATCGCGTTGTCGCTGACGAGGCTACCGTCAAAGACGGGGGTGGTCGCGGTCGTTGTGAGGATGATGATATCGGCGGCGGCTACCGCCGCGTCGGTGTCGTCTGCGGCGGTGACCCGGACTTGCGTGGTCGCCGGATCCACGGCGAGTTCGTCGATCATCGCTGCGATGCGCTCGGGCCGTCTGCCGACGACCTCAAAGGTTGCGTCTGGGAAGTCGACGAGCGCGGCGCGGATGTGCTCGATTGCCTGGGTTCCCGCGCCGAACAGGAGAATCCGTGGGTCGGTGCCGAGCCTGGCCCCCTCCGGGGCGAGCCTGGCGAGGTGGCGGATTGCGGTGAGCGTGACCGAGGGGGTGCGGATCGCCGTGAGGCAAGACCCCTCCATGACAGCGATGGGAGCGAGCGTGTCAGACGAGTACAGCAGGTACAGTCCCTGGATTTTCTCGAGCCCGCGATCCGGATTCGAGGGAGCGATGGTGAGCGCCTTGACGCCGCTGAACGTCGCGCTCTGCGCAGGCATCAGCAAGAACTCGCCATCTGGGGCGTCGGCGAAGAGGCGCGGCCCATCGTCCTCGGGACTGAGCCCCGTCGCTAGCGCTGACTCGAGCGCGCCGATCGCGGTCTCGAACGTGAGGAGCTCTCGCACCTCGTCGGCTGAGAAGAAATCGATACTCGGCATTGCTGTCACAGCAGGAATCCCTTCTGGAATGGGTCGGACGGGTCAAGCATGTATTGCGCCGTGCCAGTTACCCAGGCACGGCCGGTGATCTTTGGGACGACAGCGGGGCGGCCGGCGACAGTCGTCTCTTCGATGAGGCGGCCGACGAAACGCGAACCAATGTATGACTCGTTGAGAAAGTCGGTGTCGAGAGCAAGCTCGCCTCGGGCGTGGAGCTGGGCCATGCGCGCGCTGGTGCCGGTGCCGCATGGCGAACGGTCAAACCAGCCCGGGTAAATTGCCATCGCGTGGCGCGAGCGCTCAGCGGTCGAACCCGGGGCCTGGAGGTACACGTGGTGGCAGTCGCGGATATCTGGGCGCTCTGGATGCACGGGCGCATCTGCCTCGTTGATCGCGTCCATGATCGCGAGGCCGGCCTTCAAGAGCTCGTCCTTGTTCGACCGATCCTCACGGAATTCGATGCCCAGCTTCTCCAGCTCGACGATCGCGTAGAAGTTGCCGCCGAACGCGAGGTCGTAGGTCACGGTACCGAGACCCGGAACCTCAACCGTCGCGTCGAGGCGCTCGGAGTACGATGGGACATTCGTGATCGTGACGCTGTCAGCGTGACCATCGGTCACTGCAACCTCGGCGATGACGAGCCCCGCAGGGGTGTCGAGCCGGATCGTGGTGACGGGCTCCGTGACCTCGACCATGCCTGTCTCGACGAGCACCGTCGCAACGCCAATCGTGCCGTGGCCGCACATCGGGAGGCAGCCCGAAACCTCAATGTAGAGCACGCCCCAGTCGCAGTCAGGACGTGTCGGCGGCTGCAAGATTGCGCCGCTCATGGAGGCGTGGCCGCGGGGCTCAAACATGAGTAGTTCGCGGAGCTCGTCGTTGTTCTCCATGAACCAGGTGCGGCGCTCTGCCATCGACTCGCCAGGGAAGACAGGTGCGCCCCCGGTGATGACGCGAGTGGGCATGCCCTCGGTGTGCGAATCGACTGCGTGGTAAACGCGGGAGGTGCGCATCGGCGGCCTTTCTGAGGAGTGCGGCTACGAGGAGCCTGCGTGGATGCTTCGTTGAATCTGTGTGTTCGGGAGGGATCCCGAAAACCGGGATGGATCGTGCCACACCAACGCTGCACGATCCATCCCGAGGGTACTTCGATTTGCTACTTGCCGTAGCCCTTGTCTGCAGCTGCGCGGGTGTCGGCGATGA
This sequence comes from Leucobacter aridicollis, assembly GCF_024399335.1. Classification (NCBI taxonomy): domain Bacteria; kingdom Bacillati; phylum Actinomycetota; class Actinomycetes; order Micrococcales; family Microbacteriaceae; genus Leucobacter; species Leucobacter aridicollis. The sequence continues at coordinate 3,372,533 of NZ_CP075339.1, read as the reverse complement.
TCTTGTCGGCGACCTCCTTGGCGAGCGGCAGGCGCGGCGGGCGGCACGGGCCACCGTACAGGCCAAGCTCGTCCATGGACAGCTTGATCGACTCGACGAACTCGGTCTTGGTATCCCAACGGAGCAGCGAGTGGAGATCGCGGTAGATCACCTTTGCACGCTCGAGGTCGGCGACGTTGCCCGACGTCGAGAGCTTGAAGAGCTCGACCGTCGCCTGCGGGATGGCATTCGGGTATCCGGCAACCCATCCGACGGCGCCGGCAATGCCGACCTCGAGAACCGAGTCGTCGGTGCCGATGAGGATGTCGATGTTTGGAGCGAGTTCCTGGATCTCGTAGATGCGGCGGGGGTCACCGGTGAACTCCTTGACGCCCACCATGTGGCCAGCCTCGTGGATCTCGGCGATGAGGTCGGGCACGAGGTCGACTTTCGTGTCGATCGGGTTGTTGTAGCCGACGATCGGGAGGCCAGCCTGCGCGACTGTCGCGTAGTGGTGCTTGACCTGCTCGCGGTTCGCGCGGTACGTGTTCGGGGGGAGCAGCATGACGCAGTCGGCGCCAACGTTTGCAGCCTGCTCTGCCCAGCGGAGTGATTCCATCGCGCCGTACGCGCCGACGCCGGCCATCACCGAGAAGCCCTCGGGCGCAGCGTCAACGGCGACCTCGATGACCTTCCCGCGCTCTTCCGGGGTGAGGTTCTGGTACTCGCCAAGCGAGCCATTGGGCGCGATGCCGTCGCAGCCGTTATCGGCGAGGAACTGGACGTGCGCTGCGAACTTGTCGTAGTCGACGGAGAGGTCTTCCTTGAACGGGAGTGCGGACGCGACGATGACGCCGTGCCAGGGCTTCTTCTCAGCCATTGAGATGTTCCTTTCGGAGGTGGGTGTGGGGAGTTCTTGGGCCGCACGTAGTGTGTGACATTGCACAGGTTACCCAGGTTCGGCGGGGAACGCAAGAAGGTTGTTGCAGCGGGCCGGTTTCTCGCGGCGACCGCAGCCCTCGGCTGGTCAGGGCGCCAGCTGTATTCGGTCGGGGCTGGCCTCGGAGTCGCGAAATCCTGCGAACAGGAGGTGGAGCCCCAATGCTGTTTCTGGTTGATGTACTGGCACCCCGAGTTCTTGAAGCCGCGCGAGCCGCTGCTTCACAGTGTTCCGATGGATGCCAAGCGCGGAGGCTGTCTCCGTGGTTGAACCGAGGTGCGCAGCGTATTCGATATATAGCCTGATGAGTTCGTCTCGATGGGCGTCTCCGAACAGGCCCGGGTAACGGACCTCAAGTGTGTCCCGTGCGAAGGCAGGCGGCAACAGGTGCGGAACGAGTGCCTCCGGGATCTCTCCATAGCGTACGACGGTGTGTTGGTCGTTCGCCTCGGCGACGCGAGCAGCGAGCCAAGCTTCGCGTATCGCACCTTGCAGGGCGCTCGCCCCAACGTGGCGCAGCGACTCGCCGATACGCAGGTCGAGCAGGTGCAAATCACCGAGACGGTGCCGGACCCGTTCGAGAAGGCGGTCGCTGTTCGACTCATGAACCGGCAGAACGGCAAGCCACCCGTCAGAGGCTCGTATGAGACTGCTTCCACGGAACTCGGCCAACCACACCTGGTGCAACGCAGCACCATGCCGCTCAATGTGCTCAGAGAGAATGCACACCACCACGTACTCGTTCGCCGTCTCAGGGTGATCCGGCCAGGGAGAGACGCGTGGTTGCCTCGGCAGTCGCGGTTCGCTTCCGGTAAGCACTGCGACGCCGAGCGTCGGAAGCGATCGGTGCAGCGCCGCAAGCTCAGCTTCCGCGAGGAGCGCGCGAAGCTTGGTGGCGCAGATCTCCAGTACGGCGGCGGCCCGATCCCGCGACGCCAGTTGAACTTCGGTCACCAATTGATCTGCGCTCGTGGGGCCGGCTCCGACAGGTACCGATACCCGACCGGGGACATTCAGGCCGAGCGCTGAGCTCCGCGCGGTGCGACTCGTCGCCGTGCGCACGACCGCACCAGCCGACTCAAGCTCCACGCGCGCACCTTCCAGCCACTCGGACGCAAGGGTGAGAATCTCATTGATTTCTTCACTTGCCTCAACGAGAGCCGTGAGCCTGTGCAGCGTCGATACGAGTTGTGCTCTGGCAAACCCCAGACCGGACGCAACCTCGATCGCGGCCGCTGTGATCGAGGCGGGCGTTGTGAACAACGAAACTTGGAATCGCTCTGCGAGTTGGACGACGCTGGGGTTCAGTAGCCGCTCGGGCACGATGAGCGCACATGCGTTCCGTTCCCAGGCGTAGCGGAGGGCAGCCGATACCATCCAGCTGCCGCGCGCGACGTCCGCGCTGAGCAGAACGACGGTGTCTGGCTCGATCGAGGTGATCTCGTCGATGTCAGAGATCACCACAATGGTTCGAACGGGGCGGGAGTCCGCGGCGGCGCAGAGCTGGGTGAGTTCGATCCGCATAGGCTGCGCGAGGAGCGTTCGCAGCGTGACGGACTGCTGGGCGCGTTGAATCATCGCTGCCTCCGTTGCCTGGTTCGAAGCAAAATGTGATGAGCATCTGGGCCGGCGAGCGCGAGACCCGCCTCGGTGTACCACTCGGGAGCGGCAGGGAGCACCATCAGATCTAGTCGGTGCCCAACCCAGAGATCTTCGAAGCTCGCTACCCGCTCGCTCTCAGGATCCATCATGGTGATGATGTCGGGCATGACCGCCTCGACCGCGCCGTCGACCATGAGCATGAGCAATTCGTTTTGGATCTCGAGCTGGACGATCTTTCCGGTACCAATCTCCTCGAACATGACGGTTGATGGACGGTCGGGCTGGCCGGGGGGCGCTGGGCGTGAGAGCCCAGTGACGTCTGTCACGCGCGCGTGGATCATCCGGCGGATGCCTTCCTCGGTCATGAGTCGTCGATACCGCGTGTCCAGCGGAGCATCACTGTGGATAATGCTCCCGATACGAATGTTCCTGCGAAGCGTGCCGTGCAGGCCGTGTTGCCGGAGCGTCGCGGCGGTCATCGGATAGAGCGCGGTCGCTGACCAGCCGCCGAATTCGCCAGCCAGCGCGCGAACGAGCCGTTCGGCCCGAAGCGGATCAGAGACGCGCACGACAGCGGATTCTCCTGCGGCGCCGGTGGCGGCCAGCGGCCCGGCAGGAAGCCCGGCGAGCGTAAACACCGATTGATACAGCAGCGAGAACACTCGACCCATCTGGTCGGCATCAATGACCGGAACCCCAAGGAGCATCGCGGTCTCGACGGCGACAATCACGTTGATGTTCGCCCCCGCGAGCGGGATGAGTCCGGCAAAGGTCACCCCAAGTTCGGCTTCAAGTTCGCGAACGCTCCTCACAAACTCGTCTCCGACCGGGTGCAGGTCCGACGGCGGCAACCCATTGTTGACGAAGCCAACCGAGACCGTTTGGGCGTCGTCAGGAAGCTGACTAGCCGCGACGAGTGGCGGCAGGCTGAGCCCGTTCGCCACATGCATTTGTACTCGCTGGAACGCCTCTGCGAGCCAGTCGGCGTCGACCGAACAGGCGAGGAACTGTGATCCGGTTGCGAGGTGCTGCAGGTCATCGTTCGTGAGTTGAGTCATGCTTGAACGCCCTCTCGCGCAAGGGGCCGGTCTTCATCAGCGATCGCTCGAATGCGCAACGCGATAACTTCGGGGTTGCCGTAGCTCGTTGCCGTGACGAGCGACTCAACAGTTCGGACGTGTTCCGGCGGAACGCCTGTGGACACGAGTCGCGCGTGCAGCCTGGCTTCGGCCGCCTCCTTTGAACGGAGCATCTCTGCTTCGTTGCGACTCTGCAGTAGCGTCATAAGCCAGTCGACTCTCGGCATCCGGGCGGCCCCAGCCGCGGCGAACGATTCGCCCTCAGCCACTGTCGAGTCGTGATGGCCGGCAGCTGTTGCTGCGCTCGCAACGATTCTGGCGCCGAATCTCACATTGCTCGCCGGCGTGGCGAGTTTGCCAAACGTCGCACTGTGCAGGGCTGGTACGACCGAGGGGATCCCATAAGAGAGTTCGCACCATCGTCGTTCCCCACCGACCTCGAACGTGAGGGTTCCGGAAGTCGCGCCTGAGACGGCAGCGGCACCCATCGCCTGCGTTGCATGAAGGGACGCGAGCGCGTCGACGGGTGTCGCGGCAAGCCTGGTCAGGGGGATGCTGCCGCCGCAGTTCGTGGCGACAAACAGGCGTGCGCCAGGATACGCGCCGCGTGCGGCGACGGACAGTGCCGTGACGATGCTCTCGGCACGTTCCCGCAGTGCAAGATTCAGAAACGCAGTTCGTTCCCGAACGGCGAATGAGGTGTGGTGGAACTGGTGAGAGTATTCGATATTCGCGCCCGGAAACCGGCTTTGGAGCTCGGAGCCAACTCGCAATTCGTGTGCCGGGTTGAGAAGCGAGCCCACCGCCGTCACCACGAAGCGCGGAGCGCTACGCGTCGCAGGGGAGAGATGCGCGAGGGCCGCTGCGTCGAGCGAAACGATCTCCTGCCCCCTCGCGTTGTGCCCTCCGGGGAGATGCAGGATCCGGGGCCCAGCGGCCCCGGTCGTGGCAAGCCACGGCAGGGTGAACGGATCAAGGGACCCCTGAGCCGAGCGAGGGCTGACTCGTACGAGATGGACGGGGGTCGTCACATCGGGTCGCAGGATTTCGGAGACTTCGAACGTGAAGCTGGCGACCTCAGGCGAACCCATGCGCCGGGAATCGGTCTGGGGAAGTCCAGTGAGTAGGCTCACGGCAGCGGTGAGCGGGTCACCTGAGATGACGGGCACGGTGCGGTGATCGCGGAGAACTCCGCGAGCGAATGTGGCGGCGACAACGCGGTCGCCGGCGCAGTGAAGACCGAACCTCATGGAGCGACGATAGCAAAATGCACTGGTGCAATGTCACAGTCCAGGCAAAATGCATGCTGGTGTTGTGTCGCGGCGGAGTAGCGTCTCACGAGATCCCAGGTCCTGTCACAACGGAGTTTGACACATGATTCGCACCCTCCTCACCCTCACCCCGCTCGAAGGGCGCGCGCCGGCAGTCGTGCAGTTGTATCGCTCAGAGCAGATCCTCCAGGAGTCGCTCGATCTCACGCGGGCGGTGGCGTCTGAGATTTCGGTCGCGACGGATGGCAGCGGGGAGATTCTCGTCACGGCGGTGTGGCCCGATGAGGCCGCATACCAGGAATGGATCGATCACCCCAACCGAGGTCGCACCGGTCCAGACCTCGAGCGTCTGCTGGACGGCGCCCGCATCGGCATCGGCCGCACCTTCGAAATCGACCACAGCGTCGCAAAGCCGAACACATACTGACTCACCGTACCCACACCCTCACATACACCCACAGAGTGGAGATGCAATGAAGCACACCAAAACCCTGTTCGCCGGCCTATCGGTCCTCGCTATTGGGGCGTCACTGGTCGGATGCTCGGCCGATTCTGGCGGAGCCGGAGGCGACACCTATGAGGTCGTCGTGCTCGCCTCCTCCTCGCAGAACGGCTACAACCAGGCCGTCTACGAGGGCGTCGAGCGGAAGGCCAAGGAACTGTCTGAAGATCTCGGAATCACGATAAAGACCAAGATTCAGGATGGCCAGTTCGACGCCAACACCCAGCTCTCACAGCTGCAGAACGCGGGCACGAGTGGCGGGACTGACGGCATCATCGTTGTCCCTCATGACGGTCCGGCCCTCGCCGCAGCGTTCCCCCTCGCAAACCCCAAGCCCGTCGCCGCAGTGCTCAACCCCATCGGGCCGGAGATCAGCGAAATGCAACCGCAAGTTGAAGGGGTGGTTACGACGGTAGCTTCACCCCCGGCGAACGGCGCGAAACTGCAGGCTGAAACAGTCGTCGAATACTGCAAAGACATTGATCCGTGCAAGATCGGCTACCTTGCCGGCCTGCTGAATTCTCCGCTCGACGTGGAGCGCGTTGCCGCATGGGACGCCGTCATTGAAGAGCACAAGAACATCACGGTGGTTGGGACGCTCGAAGGCGCCTATGACCGCGACAAGTCGCTCACCGCGGTCTCAAACTTGCTCCAGGCCAATCCTGACCTCAACGGCATCCTCAGTAACGCGGATCAGCAGACCATGGGCGCGCAGATCGCACTTGAGAACGCCGGTATCGATCCCTCGACCGTCTTCCTCACCGGTGGCGGCGGAACGACAGAGGGCGTGCAGGCTGTTCGTGATGGGAAATGGACGAACGACTTCCTGAACTACCCCGTTTCCATGGGTGAAGCGGCACTCGAGCAGATCATGAATTCGATTCTCGGGAACGAGGTCGAGGTCGTGGTCGACGCAGACAGCCTCGTGGCAGTTGGACCGATCGCGGACCGGGCAGTGCTTGAAGCCGCGCCGGAGTTCACCGGCGAATGGAACGGCTGATTCACGATGAACACTTCTCCGGAGCGCACGCCGCTCGTTGAGCTGCGTGAGATCAGCAAGCGCTTTGGTGGAACCCAGGCGCTCAATGAGGTGTCGCTGAGCGTGTCGTCGGGCGAGATTCACGCGTTCGTCGGGGAAAATGGTGCGGGCAAGTCCACGCTCGGCAAAGTGATTGCCGGAATCTACGCCGCAGACTGGGGCGAGCTCCTTGTGGAGGGAGCCCCGGTCGAACGGTGGAATCCAGGGATCGCGCAGCGCCGCGGCATCGCCATGATCGCTCAAGAGCTCGCGCTCGTGCCTGACCTCTCCGTCGCCCAAAACGTGTTCCTGGGAACAGAGCAGCACCGGTTGGGGTGGGAACGCCGCAACCTGGCGGAGCGCTTCGCCGCCCTGGAAACCGAGATCCGCTTTGGACTCGACCCGCACGCGCGCGTTCGCGACTTGCGGATAGCCGACCAGCAGAAGGTCGAGATCATGCGGGCCCTCGCCCGTGACGCGCGAGTCATCGTGATGGACGAGCCGACATCGTCTCTCACCGCCAAAGAGATGGAGCAACTCGAAGCGCTGATGCGCACACTTCGTGACCGAGGATGCTGCGTCATCTACGTGTCACACTTTCTCGACTCAGTGCTCAACGTCTCGGACCGAATCACCATCATGCGCGATGGCCGACGGATCGACACCGTCGACGCCGCGGCGGTGACAAAACAAGACGTGGTGACCGCGATGCTTGGCCGTTCGCTCGGTCAGGCTTACCCCGAACGTCCGGCCCCGATCGATACGGCGGTCCCACCCGTGCTCGTCGCAAACGGAATCGCGACCGACACCGGCGTGGCCGACATGTCGTTCGTCGTGCGACCGGGCGAAGTCGTCGGGCTTCTCGGCCTCGTTGGTAGTGGGCGCTCGGAGTGCGCTCGCGCAATCTTTGGCGTCGACAGACTGCGCGCGGGGACAGTGGAGATTGCGGGCAATCAAGTACTCAAGCACTCGCCACGTGCATCGATCGAGCGAGGATTCGTGCTCGTTTCGGAGGACCGTCATCGCGACGGCCTCGTGCTGCAGCGTTCCGTTCGAGAGAACATATCGCTGTCGAGCCTTCGCTCGGTCTCAGCCTCGGGCGTCGTGCGACTTCGTAAGGAGCGTGCGGATGCGGAATCGCTCGCGAGGGCGCTCGAGATGCGCCCGCCGAACATCGAGCTTCCAGTCTCGTGGTTCTCGGGCGGAAACCAGCAGAAGGCGCTGCTTGCGAAGGCGCTCGCAACGAACCCGAGGGTCATTGTGCTCGACGAGCCTACCCGCGGCGTCGATGTTGGCGCTAAACGCACGATCTATGAGCTCATCGCACGGCTCGCCGAGCAGGGCATCGGGATCCTGCTCATCTCGTCGGAACACGAGGAAATCATGGAGCTCGCGCACCGGGCCTACCTCGTCTCCGACGGCAAGACCATGGGAGAGATTATTCCCGCCGACACCACAGTGGATGATGTGCTGTTCCAGCTCTTCCACGTTCCTTCTGAAGAGGAGTCAGCAGCATGAGCCAGGCTGCCAACACCACCGCCACGCAGACGCGAGAACGCAAGCGATTCTCGCTTGGCGAGATCGCAATCGAATACGCCGTTCTCATCCTGCTCGGTGCGGTCATCATTGCCCTAGCCATCCTGTCGCCGTCGTTCTTTACGTTCGGCAACATCGTCAACATCCTGAACCAGAACGCTCCACTGGTGATCATTGCATCGGCGGGTACCTTCGTGATCGTGTCGGGGAACTTCGACCTGTCAACGGGCGCGATCTATGGAGTGGCTGGCGTCGTATCCGCCTGGCTCGCAGTGTCGACTGGAAACGTCGTGGTCGCGCTCGCCGCAGCACCGGTGGTCGGCCTCATTCTCGGCACGTTTAACGGCGCCGTGATCACCAAACTCCGGGTCCATTCATTTCTCGCAACGCTGGCCTCGTCGATGATCTTCACGACGATCGCGGTACTCATCACCGGTGGCAGCCTGATCACGGTCACCACTCCGGGATTCACCGCGCTGGGGCGCGACCGCGTGGGCGGAGTGTTTGTCGCGGTGTTCGTCATGATCGTCATCGCCGGCGCGTTCTGGCTGCTGTTGTCCCGAACGGTATTTGGCCGTCACGTCTATGCCGTTGGCGGCAACGCGGAGGCCGCCGAGCTTTCTGGAATTAGCGTCACCCGCACCCGAATCTTTGTCTTCATGCTCTCGGGGCTCGCGGCTGGTACCGCAGCAGCCATCGGGGTCTCCAGAATCGCCTCCGGGCAACCCCTCGCCGGCGCCGGGCTCGAACTCTCGGCGATCGCCGCGGTGATCCTTGGCGGCACGAGCATCTACGGCGGTGTGGGGGCCGTGTGGCGTTCGATTGCAGGCGTCTTCCTGATCGCACTGATCGGAAACGGATTCGACCTGCTCGATCTGAACCCACAGCTCAAGGACATGGTCACCGGTTTCATCATTCTCGCAGCGGTCGGCCTCGCAGCCGCCGGCCGTACCAAGCGATAGTCCACCCCCAACAATTCACAGGAGTACACATCTCATGTCACATCAGGTTCGCGTAGCGATCGATGTCGGAGGCACCTTTACCGACGTAGTGAAACTTGTGCCAGAAACAGGCGAACTGCGGTTCGAAAAGGTTCCGACGACGCCGTCGGAACCGACGGCGGGCGTGCTCGCGGCGTTTGACAAAGCCGAGGCCGATCCCAGCACGGTCGAGACGTTCAACCACGGTTCCACCCTCGGCCTCAACTCGCTGCTCACCCGTTCCGGCGCCCGTATCGCCATCATCGGTACTCGCGGGTTTCGAGACGTCTATCTCCTCGGGCGTACGGACCGCACCGTTATGTACGACTTCGCGTACCAGAAGCCGGAGCCACTGCTGGAGCGCTACGACACCTTCGAGGTCACTGAGCGCAGTATGTTTGACGGCAGTGTGGTGGCCCCGCTCGATGAGGATGATGCTCGCGCAGTCGCGCGGGAGATCGCGAAGCGCGGCTACGACGCGGTCGCCGTCGCGTTCCTGCATGCGTACGCGAACCCTGAGCACGAGCTCCAGATGCGGACGATCCTCGAGGAGGAGGCGCCAGGGGTTGAGGTGACGCTCTCGAACGAGCTCTCACGCGAGTATCGCGAATACGAGCGCACAAGCACTGCGGTGCTCGACGCCTACATCAAACCCATCATGCGAAGCTACCTCCGCGCCCTCGAGGATGAACTCGCTGAACGCGGTTTCGAGGGCCGGTTCCTGATGTCACGCTCTGGCGGCGGCGCTATGACCGCATCGGCGGCCCGCGAACAGCCGGTGAACTTGATCCTCTCCGGTCCAGCAGGGGGCGTCGTTGGCGCCGGCGGATTCTCGCGACTGATCGATCGGCCGAACCTCATCACAATTGATATGGGCGGTACCAGTCTCGACGCATCCCTCGTGCTGGACAGTGCGCCTGTGCTCTATCACGGCGCCGAGTTCGAGGGCCTCCCCATCAACACGCCGTCGCTCTATATTCACACGATTGGCGCTGGCGGCGGTTCGCTCGGCTACCTCGATGAAGCAGGTGCGCTACAGGTCGGGCCGAAGAGTGCCGGCGCAGTCCCCGGTCCCGCTGCATACGGGCGCGGAGGCACACAACCGACGTTCACAGATGCAGCGCTCGCTATCGGCTACCTCGGCGTCGACACACCGCTCGGCGGGGAGTTGACGCTGGCGCGCGACAAGTCCATCTCGGCGCTTGAGCCGATCGCCGAGACTCTTGGCCTGTCCGTCACGCAGCTTGCGCGCGGCATGGTGCAGATCTCGAACACCAAGATTGTCGGTGCGGTGCGGGCAATCACCATTGAGCTTGGCCACGATCCCAAGGACTTCGCTCTGCTTTCATTCGGCGGCGGCGGCGGGCTCGTTGCCGTCGACGTGGCGCGGGAGCTGGGGGTTCCCGAAGTCATCGTGCCGCCGGGGCAGGGGGCGTTCTCCGCGCTCGGCATGCTCATGGCCGACGTTCAGCACGACTATTCGCGGACGACGATCCAGGCGCTCGATGAGCTCGACGCTGCCGCCGCCGACGCACTCTACGCCGACATGGAGGCGGAGGCCGCCGAAGCGCTCGAGCTCGAGGGGTTCGGTGCCGAGCGTCGCGCGTTTAACAGAGTCGTCGCCGTACGGTACTCGGGTCAGGAGCACTCGGTGACGGTCGACTACCCGGCCGACGGTGCTGACCCGCGTACAGCCATTCGTGGAGAGTTCGACAGGCTTCACCTCCGGCAGTACGGGCACACTATGGACGACCCCATCGAGATCACGACGCTCCGGCTGCACGCGGTTGGCATCGTCGACAAGCCAGACCTGCCGCGGGTTGCCGCCCGACCGGCAGGGGAGAGTTATCCCACCACGACTCGTGTTGTGACGCTCCCCGACGAGAGTGAGGCCGAGTACTCGCTCGTAGCTCGGGAAGAGCTGCTCGCCGGTGATGTCATCGAAGGGCCTGCCGTCGTTACGGAACACACGGCGACTACCGTGCTGCACGCGGGTGACCGACTCGAGGTCGGCAGCTACGGCGAACTCGTCATTTCAATTCAGAAGGGAGCCTGAGATGGCTGACGCAATCACCACCGAGATCATCAGGCACGGCCTCCTCGCAGCGGCCGAAGAGATCGCCAGAAACCTCTGCCGGACGGCTTATAACACTGTGGTCTACGAGATCCACGACTACGGTATTGGCATCCATGATGCGAACGGAGACGTTGTCGCGGATGCTCCCGGCATCGCGGTGTTCACGCGTGGCAACGACGCGGGAATCAAGCATTCGATGGATTTTCTCGGGGTTGATGCGATGGAACCCGGAGACGTGTTCATCATCAACTACCCCTACTGGTCGAGCGCACACACGCTTGACCCCCTCGTGTTCGCGCCGATTCATGCAGAGGACAAGCTCATCGGTTTCGCCTCATGCCGCGTCCACATCACCGACCTGCATCAAAAGGATCCAGGGTACGTGCTCGATTCCACGGACCGCTCGCAAGAGGGGCTGGTGATGCCCGCATCAAAGCTCTACCGTCGAGGCGTGAAGAACGACGATGTGTTTAACATCGTCAGGTTCAACAGCCGCATGCCGAAGCACACGATTGGCGATATCCAAGCGCAAGTCTCAGCGTGCGTGACCGGTGTCAAGCGGACACAGGAACTTGCGGCGAAGTACGGTGTTGCCGTCCTCGAGGAGGCGATGAACACCATCAATGAGCACGGTGAGCGTCTGGCGAAGCTTGCTCTCAAGAAGCTGCCCAAGGGTACCTGGACAGCGGTCGACTACGTTGACGACGACGGCATATCGAAGGATCAGCTGGTGAAACTCCAGTGCACGGTGACCGTGACCGATGAAGAAATGGTCGTCGACTGGACCGGTTCAGCTGACAACGTCGAGGGGCCTATCAACCTCCCCGTCGGACAGACTGAGGCGCTATCAAGTCTCATCTTTAAGTCGCTCACTACACCCGATTCCCCTGTTGTCGCGGGGAACTTCGCGCCGCTGCGCGTCGTCACCGTTCCCGGTTCAGTGATGCACGCGGTTCCGCCGATGCCGACGTTTACGCTGTGGACTGGGCTGCTCGCGGGCGAAGTGATCCTGAAGGCACTTTCGCAGGGGATGCCCGACCTCGTCCCAGCCTGCTCTGGCGGAGATGTGTGCTCGATGATGGGCCTCGGCGTGAATCCCCGCACCGGTGAGCCTTGGCAAGAAGCTACGAACGAGGCCGTCGGCTACGGTGGCACCGCCCACCATGACGGTGAAGACGGCATTATGCACCTGTCGGAGCCAGGGTGCCGCAACAACCCCGTCGAGGTGCTCGAAACAAAATCCTCGATGATTATCGACCACTACGGCTACCGGCCAGACACGGGTGGGGCGGGAAAGTTCCGCGGCGGCGTCGGAGTCACCCGTACGTACCGCTTTACCGCGCCTGCGACAGGCATCTGCCTGGTCTACAAAACGAAGACCGCGCCGTGGTCGATCGCGGGAGGCGCCGAGGGCCAGCCCAATCAAATTGTGCTCAACCCGGGCACCCCACGCGAAGTGATTCAGGGTGGAAGCTACAACCATCTCGACGCCGGTGATGTGCTCGTCAACGCAACGGGTGGCGGTGGTGGCTACGGTAATCCGCTTGAGCGGGACCCAGCTGCGGTCGCCCGCGACGTGCGCAACGGGTTTGTTTCGCCAGAGTCTGCCACCCGAGACTACGGGGTCGTGATTGGGGCAGATTTTGTAGTCGACGAGGCCGCCACCGCGGCGGTGCGCGCTCGCTAGCACACTCGGTGATAGGTGTCGCGGGCCTACCCGCGACACCTATCTGACAGAATTCACCAAGGGCAGGATTTGTCTGCCGTCACATGGAGGAGACACGTTGAAGACGCAATCGCTTTCGATTCTTGGCGCGCAGGTGTGGGACGGCAACGGCTTCGCCCCGCGCGATGTGCATATTGCCGACGGGCTTGTGGTCGATACGCCGGTTGAAGGCGCCGAACAGCTCGATGCGAGAGGTGGCTGGCTGCTACCGGGGCTCATCGACGCGCACTTCCACGCTTACGCGACAAGCATGGACGGTCTCGAGAACGAGCGCGGTCCGCTCAGCTACGCCGCAATCAACGGCACCCGCAGGCTTGAGAAAGCGCTGAAGCGTGGTTTCACGACGGTGCGCGACGTAGCTGGCGGAGACATCGGTCTCGCGCGCGCCATTGACGCTTCCCTGTTCAACTCGCCCCGCTACCTCTTCACCGGGCCGGCGCTGAGCCAGACGGGTGGCCACGGCGACCCTCGCGCAGAGCACGTCGACATCTGCTTTTCGCACGGCCATATGTGTGAGGTCGTCGATGGTGTCGACGCGCTCCGGCTTGCAGTGCGGAACCGCCTGCGCACGGGCGCGCACGCGATCAAGATCATGACCTCGGGCGGCGTCTTCTCGCTCGCCGACCCGCTCCGCATCCCGCAGTATTCACCGGAGGAGGTGCGGGCCGTCACCGAAGAGGCCGCCCGCCGCGGCAGCTATGTCGCAGCACACGCATACTCCTCTGAGGCCGTGATGCACTCGATCGAGAACGGGGTGCGTTCGATCGAACACGGCAACCTCATCGACTCCGTAACCGCCGAGGCCATGGCCGCGAAGGGCGCCTTCCTTGTGCCAACCCTCGCCGCCTACGATGCAATGGATCGACGCGGCGCCGAGATCGGGCTGAATGAGATCTCGCTCGCGAAGAACTCCGAGGTCCTCTCGAAGGGGCAAGAGGCAGTACAGCTCGCGCTCGCCGCAGGTGTGCAGGTCGGCTTCGGCAGCGACCTCATGGGTGACCTTGAAGACGACCAGCTTCGCGGCGTGAAACTCCAGACGGAGGCAGCGGGCCCGGCTGAGACGATTCGCTCGCTCACCGAGGTGAACGCGGCGCTCATCGGCGACGTGCGGGCCGGCTCGCTCGTGCCAGGCAGCTACGGCGACGCCCTGCTGCTCTCTGAGAACCCGCTCGAGGTCGCGGCAGCGCTCTCGGAGCCCGCAGCTCGGCTCGCGATCGTTCAGGGCGGCCGCGCGATCGATTAACGGGGGCCCGCTTCCGTGCCCTCCACGTCGGGCTCCACAGAGGCCTCAAGGTCCGGAAACGTCCACCGGCTCCACCGCAGGTATTGGAGGTGGCCGAGCATGAGCCGCTCGACGGCCTCCACGTCGCCGTCTAAGAGCGCGTCGAGGATGTTTCGGTGATCCTGCGCCGAGGCCGCGAGCTCTCCCCGCACCGCGAGCTCGTAGATTCCGTACTGTCTGGTTTGGTCGCGCAGGGTGCCAATGAATTCGGTGAGACGTGCGTTGTCGAGCAGCGCGAGAAGACCAAGGTGGAACTCTCGGTCTGCGTCGAAGAAGGCCAGGATGTCTTCGTCTTCGGCGGCAGCGAAGAACTTGTCGACGATCGTGGAGAATTCGTCGGCGCGCTCACGCACCAGGGGTGAGCCCGCAAGCTTCATCATCGACGGCACTTCGAGAAGCGTTCGAATCTCGGCGATGTTCTCACGATCGCGCCGGCTGATCGTGACGACCCGGAACCCGCGGTTGCGTACGACCTCCATCATGCCGTCGTTCACGAGCGACAGCATCGCCTCGCGCACGGGTCCGTGTGAGACTCCAAGCTCTGCGGCGATCGCTGTCGCCGAGTAGACCTCTCCCGGCTTCAGCGCGCCTGACACGAGGAGCGATCGCAGCTCGACGAGCGCCTGTTCCCGCAACGTCTTTGGCGGGAACCGTAGCATCTCGATCACAGGCGTTGCCTCTCCACTCTCGTGGCAGAAACTCTATACCGCGCAGCCCGTGACAGCGCTGAGGAGGCAGCAAGTGGCCGGAAGAAACCCCTCCGGCCACTTGCCTTGGATGAGTGTTTAGCGCAGGGTGAATCCGGTGCCGAGGTCGTCGGCAGGGTCGAGCATGAACCGGTGTTCGCCGGTCTGGTACGCGGTGCCCGTGACGAGCGGAATCACCGTCGCGGTGCCATCGGCGCGCGCCTCGCCAGCCTCCCATCGTGCCGAAAACACTGTGTCGACGATGGAACGGTGCTCGAGTGTTTCGGTGGCGCCAAGGATCCCGCTGTCGGCGAGGAGAGCGACGCGCGCGCCCGTGCCCGACCCGCAGGGGGAGCGGTCGACCTCACCGTCAGCGAAGACTGTGATGTTGCGTTGCTTGGGTCCGTCGTCGCCGCGGCCGAGGTCGTCCCAGAGGATCGTGCCGTAGACGCCAGACAGGCGGGGGTCGTCGGCGAACTGCGCTTCGGGCGACTCGTTGAGTGCCCACTTGATCTCACGGCCGAGCGCGATGAGCTCGGTGTACTGTTCGGGCTCGACCGACAGGCCGAGATCTTGCGCGCGCACTGACGCGTAGATCGCGCCTGAATAGCTGAAGTCAGCTGTCACTTCGCCGCGCGAGGTCTGCACTGAAACGCCGCGCGCGATGACGTGCGAGGCGACGTTTCTGAAGGTCGCGCCCACGAGCTTGCCCCCCGAGCGCTCAATGAGCGCGGCGACGCGGCCCGAGGGTACGTCGATGACGACCTCGGTAATACCGTCGGGGTCGCTCTCGACGAGGCCGGTATCGGTTGCCCACACGCCGAGCGCGATGGTGCCGTGCCCGCAGGCCGTCGAGAAGCCGTCCTTATGCCAGAAGAGCACGCCGAACGCCGCGCCCTCGTCGTCGGGCGGGGTGATGAAGCCGCCGTACATGTCTGCGTGGCCGCGCGGTTCGTTGCAGAGCAGCGCCCGAAGATCGTCGACCCCGTTCGCATTGTCGATCGCCGCGATGCGACGCTCCCCGACCGTTTCCCCGGGAAGCTCGGGGAGCCCCTCATGGACGATGCGGAACGGCTCACCGGCCGTGTGGTAGTCGGTGGTGTGGATCCAGGTCAGGCTGGAGGGTGACTGCGTCATTGCGGCTTGTCTTTCGGAACGTAGTGGTGGGCTAGGCGGGGAAGCCCCGCTTAACCGGGGTTACTTTTCGGCGCTTGTGGCGCCAGGGATTACGAGACTCATGGTCGTCGTAAATTCGGTGTCGATCTCTGCGTCGTGCTTAAACGTGAAAAGGCTCACGATCATGGCTGTCGCGAGGGCGAGGATGAACGCGGGCAGCAGCTCGTAGAGCCCGGTGTCGAAGGCCTTCCAGACGAAGACAGAGACGGCGCCAACAAGCATGCCTGATATAGCGCCCCAGTTCGTGAGCTTCCGCCAGTACAGGCTGAGCAGCACGACGGGGCCGAAGGCTGCGCCGAAGCCGGCCCACGCGAAGCTGACGAGGCCAAGAATCGAGTCGTTCGGGCTGATCGCCAGGAGCGCGGCGACGACGGCGACGGCGAGGACGCCGAGGCGACCGAGGATGACGAGCGTCTTTTCGCTCGGGGGCGTCTTGCGCATGATCTTGTAGAGATCCTCGACGAGGGCAGACGAGCAGACGATGAGCTGGCTCGAAAGCGTGCTCATGATCGCGGCGAGAACCGCAGCGAGTACGAGCCCTGAGACGAGGGGGTGCAGGAGCACCTGCGCAAGCAGCAGCACGATGGTCTCAGGATCGCTGGGTGCGCCCCCGAATTTGTCGAAGTAGGCGATGCCGACGAGGCCTGCCGCAACAGCGCCGGCGAGCGAGAGGAACTGCCATGACGTCGCGATGCGACGAGCTGACTTCGCCTCGCCTGGGGTTCGCAGCGCCATGAACCGCACGATGATGTGCGGCTGCCCGAAGTAGCCGAGCCCCCAGGCGAGGCCCGAGGCGACAACGAGCACCACGGCGCTCGTCGTCATGCTGCCGCCGCCGAAGAGCGACAGGTTCGCCGCGCCGACCGTCTCGACGATGCTGACTGTCTCGCCCCAACCGCCGATCGTGATGATCGCGATGACTGGCACCACGACGAGCGCGACGACCATCATCAGGCCCTGCACGACGTCGGTGAGCGAGGCACCGAGGAAGCCGCCGAAGAGGGTGTAGCCGAGCGTCACAGCGGTGACGAGGAGCATGCCGACGAAGTAGTCGCCGCCGAACGCGCTCTCGAAGAACTTGCCGCCGGCGACCATGCCAGACGAGGCGTAGAGGGTGAAGAAGACGAGGATGATGACGCTCGAGATGCTGCGCAACAGGTGCGAGCGGTCGCGCGTGCGGTTCTCGAAGAAGCTCGGCACGGTGATCGAGTTGCGCGAGACCTCGGAGTAGGCGCGTAGGCGTGGTGCGACGAGCCGCCAGTTGAGGTAGGAGCCGATGAGGAGGCCCACGGCGATCCAGCCCTCGATGAGACCGGTCGCGAAGATCGCGCCCGGGAGACCCATGATGAGCCAGCCAGACATGTCTGAGGCGCCGGCGGAGAGGGCGGCGACCCACGGCGGAAGCCCGCGGCCAGCAAGCATGTAGCCCTCGTGGTCGCTGGTTCGCCTGAACGCGAGCCAGCCGATGAAGAGCATGGCTGCGAAGTAGATTCCGAGCGCGAGGTAGAGGAAGAACTGGTCAGACATCGGTGTCGCCTTTCCGTTGGTTGCGTTGGGGCGGAGCTGCTGGGTGTGGGTTCTTTGTTGGAAGGGGCCCTGGGCTGGTGAGCGATTCCAATCCAGCCCAGGATACGCAGAGGGGTCGGGATCCTTGCGGGTCCCGACCCCTCTGCGGCCGAAAACCTTAGATCAGGCCCTCGGAGAGTTTGTTCGGCGTGCCGAACCGGTGCGCGGTGATTGAGACAGCCTGCTCGTGCATGAACGGCAGCATCTCAACGCGGCCCGCCGACACGACGTCGCCACCATACACTGCGATGTCGGGCTTGCCGCCCGTCGCAGCAGTGATCGCGGCGAGGCCTTCGGCGCGGCTTGCGCCCGCGATGAGGCGGATGCGAGCGCTCGCGTTCGGGCCATCCTGCGACGCGACGCGGCCGAGGCGTGCGGCCCAGGCGGCGTCGTCCTCGAATACGACCTCGACTCCTGCCGCCTTGAACGCCTTCGCGATCGGCTCGGGCAGCGCGGTCGGGGTGCTGAGCGTGGGTCGTGAGCCCGCGGCGACGCCCGCGGCGACAGTGCGGATCACCTTGTGGATTGGCGCATCTGCTGCCGCGCGCACAGTCACCGGCACTGCACGGTAGCGGAGCAGGTTGCGCTCAACGCCGACGCCCGAGGCGTCGCGGGCGATCCCGAACTCAGACTCCCACGCAGCAGCGTCGGTGCCGAGCGCGGCGCGGAGCCACTCAAGCTCCGCCCCAGCGACGCCTGCCTGCTGGGCGGCGGTGAGGATTGGGGCAGCCGCCGGGCGCGGCGCGGTCAGCGCTGCCGATACCGGTGCGTCCTCCCACTCGCCGAGGCCGTACAGGTAGCTCGGGCCGCCAGCCTTGGTACCAGCACCGATCGCGGACTTCTTCCAGCCGCCGAACGACTGGCGGCGAACGATCGCGCCGGTGATGCCGCGGTTGACGTAGAGGTTTCCGGCCTCAATGCGGTCGAGCCAGAGCGCCATCTCGTCACGGTCGAGCGAGTGCAGGCCGCTCGTGAGGCCGTAGTCGATCTCGTTGACGATGTCGATCGCCTCGTCGAGCGTCGCAGCGGTCATGATGCCGAGGATCGGGCCGAAGTACTCGGTGAGGTGGTACTCGGAGCCGCGCTTCACGCCTTCGCGGACGCCCGGGCTCCAGAGCTTGTTGCCGCCCTTCTTGTCGAGGGCGAGGGGGCTGTCGCTCTCGAGTGGCTTCGGCTCGATGAGCCACTTCTCGCCGGCGCTGAGGGTCGTGAGGCCGCGCTTGAGCTTGCCGTCGGGGGCGGTGATGATCGTGCCCATCTGCGTCTCGAGGTTCTCCGGGGTTCCGACCTTCAGCGAGCGAGCTGCGTCGATGAGCTGGCCACGGAAGCGCTTCGAGGTCGCGACCGAACCGACGAGGATCACGAGCGATGCCGCCGAGCACTTCTGCCCCGCGTGGCCGAACGCCGACTGCACGACGTCCTTCGCAGCGAGATCCAAATCGGCGTTCGGGGTGACGATGATCGCGTTCTTGCCGCTCGTCTCAGCGAGGATCGGCAGGTCGGCACGGAGCTCACGGAAGTTCACCGCTGTCTCGTACGCGCCGGTGAGGATCAGGCGGTCAACGCGGGGGTCAGCGACGAGCTTCGAACCGAGAGCACGGTCAGCGAACTGCACAAACTGCAGCACGTCGCGGGGGACTCCCGCTTCCCACAGCGCCTCGATCATGACCGCGCCGGAGCGCGCCGAGTTCGATGCGGGCTTGATGATGACCGACGAGCCTGCCGCGAGCGCCGACAGCGCGCCGCCTGCGGGGATCGCGACGGGGAAGTTCCACGGCGGGATCACGGCGGTGAGCTTCTGCGACTTGTACTTTGCGCCGTCGACCTGGCCGATGACCTGGCCGAGCATCGCGTAGTAGTTCGCGAAGTCGATCGCCTCCGAGACCTCGGGGTCGCCCTGGTCGAGGGTCTTGCCGCACTCGGAGCCCATGACCTCGAGCAGCTGTGCACGGCGCGCTTCGAGCTTCTCGCCTGCACGGTACAGGATGCGTGCTCGCTCGTCTGCGCCGAGCGCCTGCCAGCCATCGGCTGCAGCGACGCCGCGTGCGATGATCTCATCGAGGTCCTCAGCGGACTCGACGAGCGCCTCCGAAACCAGGTTGTCGCCGAGCTTCGACGCGACCATGCGGTCGGCGATCTCACGGCCCCAGACGTGGTTTCCGGGGAGATCCGGATCGCTGTCGGGGGTGTTGTCGAACTCGCCCTTGCGACCCTTCTCGACGAGCGCCTCGACGCGCGCTTCAGCACCGGCCTGGTCGTAGGCGCGGCGATCCTGCACGCGGTTCGACGGGGGTACAGCGTAGTTTGCGGGGTCGCCGTCTGCGGTGATGTGCTCGAGCTCACCGAGCGACGCGAGGAAGCGCGTCTTCTCGCGCTCGAAGAGCTGCGCGTTGTCGTTCAGCTCGAACACGGCCGACATGAAGTTGTCCTGGCTCGCGCCCTCTTCGAGGCGGCGGATCAAGTAGGCGATCGCGACGTCGAACTCTGCGGGGTGCACGACGGGAACGTAGAGCAGCAGCGAGCCAACCTCGCGGCGCACGGCCTCGGCCTGGCCGGTCGCCATGCCAAGCAGCATCTCAACCTCGAGGCCGTCGGTTGCGCCGCGGCCCTTGGCGAGTAGCCACGCGAGGGCGAGGTCGAAGAGGTTGTGGCCCGCGACGCCGACGCGCACGTTCTTCACGTGCTCGGGGGTCAGCGCGTAGTCGAGCACAGCCTTGTAGCTGGTGTCTGAATCCTGCTTGGTGCCCCAGGTCGCTGCCGGCCAGCCGTGGACGGCGGCGTCGACGAGCTCCATCGGAAGGTTCGCGCCCTTTACGAGACGCACCTTGATCGCGGCACCGCCGCGGGCGACGCGCTTCGCCGACCACTCCTGCAGGCGAATCATCGCGCCGAGGGCGTCGGGCAGGTACGCCTGCAGCACGATGCCTGCCTCGAGGTCGAGGAACTCGGGGCGGTCGAGGATGCGGGTGAAGACCTCGAGGGTGAGGTCGAGATCCTTGTACTCTTCCATGTCGAGGTTGATGAACTTCTTCGGCGATGCTGCTGCCGCGCGCTCGAAGAGCGGCACGAGCTGGCTCTCGATGTGCTCGATCGCCTCGTCAAACGCCCAGTGGTTATGCGGAGCCACAGTCGACGACACCTTGATCGAGACGTAGTCGACGTCGGGGCGTGCGAGCAGCTTGTGGGTGCCAGCGAGGCGACGCTCCGCCTCGCCCTGGCCGAGGATAGCCTCGCCGAGGAGGTTCACGTTCAGGCGAACACCGTCACGCTTGATCTTCGCGATCGCGGGGCCGAGCTTCGAGTCGCTCGCGTCAATAATGAGGTGGCTGACCATCTGGCGCAGCACCTTGCGGGCGATCGGCACGACGACGCCGGGCATCGGCTTCGCGAACGCGCCACCGAGGCCGATTGCGCCCTTCATGATGCCGGGGAGGAAGCCTGGGGTCAGCGGAACGAGCTCCTTGAGCTTCTTCGCCGCTACGTCAAGGTCTTCCGGGCGCACCACACCGTCGACAAACCCGACGGTGAAGTCGAGGCCGTTGGGATCCTTGAGCACACCTGCGAGGCGGGCGGCTGACGCGTCAGCCGGAATAGTGGCTGCTTCAGTGATCCACTTTTGTGCGAGAGCGACTGCCTCGTTCGCGAGATCCTGGGGGCGTGGGGTTGCCTGAGACAACGGCGGTCCTTTCATACGTGGGTGCGGCCGGGCGCGCGGATGCGCCGGGCCCATTCCCGATGAGCTAAGTGTGAATCCTCCGAAGCTTGAAGTAAAGCGATCCTTTCTGAGCAATAATATGAAGTGGGACTTAATGATTGAGGGGAGCGTTCAATGCTCGAGATGAAACGTCTGCGTTTGCTCTGGGAACTCTCCGCCCGCGGCACCGTTGTGCAGGTCGCAGAGGCGCTGAACTACAGCCCGTCGGCCGTCTCGCAGCAGCTCGCGCTGCTCGAAAAAGAGGTCGGAACGCCGCTCCTTCGCCGGGTCGGCAGAACGCTCGAGCTCACCGCTGCGGCCGAGGCCCTCGTCGCCGAGACCGCCGAGCTGCTCGCAGGCCTTGAGCGAGCCGAGACCGCCGCCCACCGAGTGCGTGGGGAGGTCGCCGGGTCGGTCCGCGTCGCGGTGTTCCAGACCGCCGTGCTTGCGATCATGCCGCAAGCCCTCAGGCGGCTGCGTACCGACTATCCGAGCCTGCGCGTCGAGATGGTGCAGCACGAGCCCGAGACCGCCCTCCACGAGACGAGCGTGCGCGGCTTCGACCTCGTCGTCGCCGAACAATATCCGGGCCACGCGCCAGCCCAGTTCGCGGGGCTCGATCACGCGCCGCTCACATTCGACGCGATCCAGCTCGCGCTCCCGCGTCTCGGCGCCGGCGACGCCGAGTTCGACACCGTCGAGCGGCTCGAAGACGCGGCGTCCTTACCGTGGGTCATGGAGCCGCGGGGTGCCGCGTCAAGGCACTGGGCTGAGCAGGCCTGCCGGACGGCCGGATTTGAGCCCGATGTGCGCTACGAAACCGCCGATCTCCAAGCCCACGTGCGGCTCATTGAATCGGGTAACGCGGTCGCACTGCTGCCTGGCCTCGTGCGCGCCGAGACCAGGTTGCGGATGGTCGACCTGCCCGGAGACCCCCATCGATCCATCTTCACAGCGGCGCGCATCTCGAACGCCGAGTCGCCAGCTGTGCTCGCGGTACGAGAAACTCTCGCAATTGAGGCCGCTTCGCTGGCAAAATCCGCAGAAAACACATACACGGTTGAACCATAGGATTCGCGACGTATGCTTGGCCGAGTGAAGACGATTAGTTACAACCTGCGCAAGAACCGCGCCATCGGTGAACTCGCTACCCTCGTCGACAATCACGGAGCAGAACTCCTCTGCCTCCAAGAGGCCGACACCGTGAACCTCCCCTCGCGTATCGGATCGCTCTCCCTGGTGCGCGCGACTGAGAAGAACCGGCTCGGGCTCGCAATGTACGTCGACGCAGAACGCTTCGACGTGCGGTCTGCTCAGGCATTCCAGCTCAAGAAGTCGCTGCACGACCGTGTGCTGTCGCCCGCGCACGAGCGACTGCTCGGCGCCCGCATCCACGACCGCGAGACAGGCTCCGATTTCATGGCAGCCTCGTTCCACGCGGCACCCCTCACCGCGCGCAATTCGCTGCGTCGCGTGCAGATTAGTGCAGCGATAGATGAGCTCGCGGCCATCGGCCCGGGCCTGCCCTCCATCATGGTCGGCGACTACAACTACCCCGTCTTCCATAACCGCCTCATGGAGCACGTACGTGCATCGGGCTACGACACAAACTTCTCAGATAAGCGCACGTACAACCGGTACCTGCTCTTCCGGGGTCACTACGACTTCGTCACCTCGACGGGGTTCGAGATCGCCCGCGTGCAGACTCTGGGCCGCGGCTCCTCTGACCATCTGCCGATCATGGTGACGGCGCAGCGCCACGAGGCGCTCGTGCCGCTCGCGGCCTAGCGCCGCTGCCTGGCCCAAATTGCCTATTGCATCCCACCTGCCTCATGCGTTTGGGGTGCAATAACGGAGTTGGAGGCTATGGGCTGGGGCTACCCTTCTCGCATTGCTGCGATGACGCCGTCTAGGTGCGCTACGGTAGCCGCCGCTGCCGCATCGGGATCCTCTGCCAGGAGGGCGTCAATGATTGCGAGGTGCTCCGGAGCGGACGTGGCCGCCCGGCCGGGGCGGAAGCTGAGGCGGAATTGGTGCCTGGCGCCCTGAGCCTGCAGGCGCTCAAGAATCTGAGAGGAAGTGGTGTGTCCAGAGAGCTCGCGAATGAATTGATCGAGCTGCTGGTGAAGGGCGGAGTACTCGGCGAGGTTGCCCGATTCAACAGCAGCGACGATGCCCTCGCGCAGAGATGTAAGGTGTTGGCGGGCTTCAGGTGAGACCCGCTGGGCTGCCTTCCTGGCGCCCAAGGACTCAAGCGCTGCACGCGTTTCCACGATTTCGATCGCTTCTTCAAGTGTGATTGCCCTCACGCGAACCCCACGGTTCGGGAGATGTTCGACAAGTCCCTCCGTGGTCAGCTTTAGGAGAGCATTTCGAACCACAGCGCGTGAGACGCCGAGCTGTTCGCACAGATCGACTTCGACGAGGCGCTGCTGCGGGGAGAACTCACCCTGCAAGATTGAATCTCGAATGGCAGCGATGGCGTCGTCGAGTGCGCTTGTCTGCTTCGGTGCAGTTTCAGTCGTCACGTGCAGTCCTTACTGGGCGGGGTCTCCGGGTCGAGGTGCGGCGTACGTTCGAGCTTACTGCCCGTGCGCCATCGATGGGCGCCCTTAAAGCAAAATTGTAAACAATTTCTTGACCAATTTTGTGTTGTGTGTTTGGGTAGTGACCAAAGCCCGCTGTCGGTAGCGCACTTTGCTGTTGTATTCCGACGTGAGTTCGAGGAGGAACCACACTTGTCACAGACCACACCGTCATTGCTTGTCATTAGCGCCCACGCGGGCGACTTCGTCTGGCGGGCTGGCGGCGCTATCGCCGCAGCTGCGCTGAAGGGCGAACGTGCCACCGTAGTTTGCCTCTCCTATGGCGAGCGCGGTGAATCCGCGAGCCAGTGGTTGCAGGGTAAGAGCCTGGCAGAAATTAAGGCTTTGCGCCGCGCGGAGGCCGAGGCCGCGGCAGCTGAGCTCGGCGCAGATATCGAGTTTCTGGATCTCGGCGACTACCCGCTCGTCGAATCTCAGGAAGCGATTTCGCGACTTGTGGACGTGTTTCGGCGCACACAACCCACAGTCGTACTGACTCACCCGCTCGCTGATCCCTATAACGAAGATCACCCAACTGCGGCTCGCATGGCGCTTCAGGCAAGGGTACTCGCGCAGGCCATCGGCGTGCAGAACTCAGACGGTTCGTTTCCCTCGGAGGAGGAAATCATCGGTGCACCGCCCGTGTTTTTCTTTGAGCCGCATCAATCTGAGCAGTGCGACTTCAAGCCAAACCTCCTGCTCGACATCACCGAGTCCTTCGACAGGAAGCGTCGTGCGATGGAGTGCATGCCGGCGCAGAAGCACATGTGGTCTTACTACACGGATCTCGCGGTGCGCAGGGGCGTGCAAGTCAAGCGAAACGCGGGCCCGAACCTTGGTCTACCGCACGAGACAAAGGGAGAGGCTTACGTTCGTTTCTTCCCCCAGGTGACAGGGGAGCTTTCATGAATCATGTGATTGTGACGGACATCGCCCGTGCAGACTCCAATGCGATCGCTGAGCTCGGCGAATTGGGCGTCGCAACCGTTCACGAGGCGATGGGACGGTGCGGGCTTGTTGGCCCAAGTGTTCGGCCGGTGCAGCACGGTGCACGTTTGGCTGGCAGTGCTGTCACTGTGCAGTGTTGGCCGGGTGACAACCTCATGATTCATGCTGCTGTGGAGCAGTGCGAGCCGGGGGACGTGCTCGTTGTGACGACCGTGTCGCCCTCGCTTGACGGGTCATTCGGGGAACTCTTCGCAACAGCGTTGCAGCGCCGCGGGGTGCGCGGGATTATTACCTCGGGAGGGGTCAGGGACGTCGCCGAGCTGCGTGAAATGGGTTTTCATGCCTGGGCTGGCGCCCAGAATGCGCAGGGAACCGTGAAGGCCACCGGCGGTAGTGTCAACGTGCCAATCGTTGTCGGCGGAGCCCAAATTGATGCCGGGGATGTCATTGTTGCTGACGACGATGGGGTCGTGTGCGTTCCGCGCGCTCAACTCGCGCGAGTGCTCGAGAGTTCTCGAGCGCGCGTCGCGCGCGAAGTGGTTGCTCGTGCGGCCTACGAGCAGGGGGTGCTCAGTCTCGACCACAACGGGTTGCGACCACTGCTCGCAGAACTCGGTGTAACGTATGTGGCACAGCAGGAGATCAGCCGTGGCCGATGACCCCGGCCTAGTGGGCATCCCATGTGTCTGGATGCGCGGTGGAACGTCCAAAGGTGCATTCCTACTTGGCTCCGAGGTGCCCAGCGACGAGTGTGCCCGCGCTGATCTTGCAAAGAGAATTCTCGGAAGCCCCGACCCTCAACAGATCGATGGGATTGGTGGTGCTCACCCGCTGTCAAGCAAAGTCGCCGTTGTTTCCCCAAGTGCGGAAGTCGGAGTGGACCTCGTCTATGAATTTCTTCAGGTGGCAGTCGAATCTGGCGAGGTGAGCCGGGCGCAGACCTGTGGAAATCTGCTTGCTGGCGTTGTCCCGTTCGCGATCGAGCGCGGAATTCTCACTCCACGCGCCGGACGAACAACCGCCGTCGTTCGCCTTCTCAATACGGGAGATCTCGCGACGGTGAGTCTCGCAACCGAGGACGGCAGGCTTCGCTATGACGGCGACTATGCACTCGATGGCGTCCCTGGAACTGGTTGTCCGATCGTCATCGAGGTGCACGGCAGCGGAAAGCTGTTGCCGACCGGCCTTCCCGCTCAGGACGTACTGGGCACCAGCGTCACACTCATTGACAACGGAATGCCAGTCGTCGTAATCCGGGCGAGCGATCTTGGGATCTCGGGGTACGAGAGCCCCGAAGAGCTGGAAGCCTTGGACGCGGTGCGAGACCGGGTCGAATCGATCAGGCTTGCAGCTGGACGGCTCATGGGGCTCGGGAACGTCGCAGCGCTTTCGGTGCCGAAGATGATGTTCGTTGCGCCTCCGCGAACCGACGGGTCCATCACGGTTCGCGCCCTCATTCCGCATCGAGCTCACCGCTCCATCGGGGTGCTCATGGCCGCAAGCGTTGCGGCGGCGACTACGATCCCGGGTGCTGTGGGCTCGGAGTGGGGCGTCCACGGGAACGAAATTCTCATTGAGCATGCAGCTGGAATCTTCGCATCTAACGTCAAGACTCGGCTGGGGGCGGACGGAGAGTGGCAAGGAAGTTCCGTTTCGACACGCACCGCTCGAAAGCTGTTTGAAGGACGAGTCTTCCCAGTTCCGGCCGGGGCGTAAGCTCCGCGAGCAAGACGTGACAATTGTGTTATCTAAATTGTTAACGAAATGCTTGCCGATATTGAAAACATCAACTAGCGTCGATGAACATCACGCAAATCAGGAGTCAAAGATGACAATCGTTGCAATACTCGGTCTCGGCGAGGCTGGAGCGATCTATGCCCGCGGATTTCGGGACGCTGGCTTTGCGGTCGCCGGGTACGACCCGTTCGCCACTGTTGGTGAGCCTGGCATCCGCCAGGAGGCTGAACTCACTGCCGCCCTTTCTGGTGCTGAACTCGTAGTGAGCCTGGTTGGAGCACGGGCGGCGGCAGCTGTGGCGAACGAAGCCTTCGCAGGCATGGCCGCGGGGGCCGTGTACGCAGACCTCAACACTGGCAGTCCCGCACTCAAGGAACAGCTTGAAAGCGAAGCCTCTGCCAGCGGTGTGCTGTTCGCAGACGTGGCTGTGCTTGCGCCTGTTCCCCGCTCCGGCGTCCGCACCCCGCTCATGGCTAGTGGCCTCGGCGCAGCGCGATTTGACGAGCTCGTCAAGGCTGCGGATACGCCAGTCCAGGTGGTTGATGGAAAGGCCGGTGAAGCCGCCGGGAGAAAGCTGCTGCGCAGTGTCTTCATGAAAGGCCTGGCTGCGGTCGTTATTGAAAGCGTAGGCGCAGCTGAACTGGCGGGCGCCGAGACATGGCTCCGCGAACAGATCGTGGCCGAGCTCTCCGGCGATGCGGAGGCACTAATCCAGCGGCTGATTGATGGCTCAACCACGCACGCTGCGCGGCGTGCACATGAAGTCGCGGACGCAAAAGAATACCTCGAGGATCTCGGCCAACCTACGTGGATGAGTACCGCTACGATCCAGTGGTTCGATCAGTTGCTCGCGACGGCAGACGCAGCGCACACAAGCGAAGGAGCTCGCGCATGACAATCAGTATTGAGAATCTCACGCTCAGCTACGGTGACTCCGTCGCTGTCCGAAATCTGAGCCTTGAAATTGAACAGGGCGAAGCGCTGGTTCTGCTTGGTCAGTCAGGGTGCGGAAAGACGAGCACGATGCGCTGCATTGCTGGCCTCGAGACACCCGACGAGGGAAGGATATCTGTCGACGGGGAAGTTCTATTCGACGCTGAGAGGGGGATCAACCGCCCTTCACACAAACGCAACATTGGCATGGTGTTTCAGTCCTATGCAATCTGGCCGCACATGAGTGTGTTCGAGAATGTGGCGTTTCCCTTGCGGATGAAGAAGCTTCCCAAAGCTGAGGTCTCCCGTAGAGTCGCAGAAGCGATCTCAGTAGTTGGGCTCGACGGCTTTGCTGACCGCGGCGCGAGCATGCTCTCCGGCGGGCAGATGCAGCGCGTTGCGCTGGCCCGTTCGATCGTCATGGAGCCGTCGGTCATGCTGCTCGACGAGCCACTCTCGAACCTCGACGCGCGCCTCAGGCATCGGCTGCGCACGGACCTCCGTGAACTACAGCACCGACTTGGATTGACCGCGGTTTACGTGACTCATGATCAAGAAGAAGCGCTTGCGCTCGCCGACCATATTGCAATGATGCAGTTTGGCAGGATCGTGCAGATTGGCCGCCCGGACGAGATCTATGGGCGACCCCTCAGTGCGTCCATCGCCGACTTTCTCGGGGTGGCGAACATCATTCCGGTGCGCTCACTCGGCACCCGGAGTGTTGGCCTTGAAAGCAGCGATGTTGCGATCCAGGTCGGACCCTACGATCACCGCGCTGATGAGCTGCGAGCCTGCATTCGTGCTGAAGACATTCTTCTCGGTGATGACGTGCCGGCGGAGTCCGCGAATACACTTGAGGGCGAGATTATTGCCCGTGAGTTCCTCGGGCCGACTGCAACCTTCCGGGTCAGAATCGCCCCTGGTGTTGAACTTGACGTCCTCGGCACGAAGCAGCAGGCGAATCGCACTCGCGAAGGAGAGCGCGTGCGTGTTCACCTGCCAGTCGAGGCTGTACAGGTCCTTCCAACGGAGGCGCCCGAGCTCGGTGAACGCGTGCAGGAGCGTGCAGCGTGACCATACAGACCTCACCATCCGATGCCACAGGCGTAATTACGACGCCGCGAGGGGTAAAAACGCGAGGCGCCTCTTCGGCGCAAGCTCAACCTCGAAAAGTTGCTGGCATCGTTGCCCTCTACGGAGTTCTTGGGATCCTGATTCTGCTCCCTGTGGCGCTCGTCGTTCTTTCAGCGCTCACGTCTGAGACCCCGCGACCCGGGAACATCTCGTTGTCGAATTTCACGCTGTCGAACTTCAGTACCGTGTTCGGAACGGGGGCGATGCGGGCGGCGGGTAACTCGTTGATCGTCGGCATAGGCGGCTCGGCTGTGGCGCTCCTGTGCGGTGGTTTCCTGGCCTTCGTCACCGCGCGAACGAACGCGCCGGCGCGCAAATTTCTGTACTTCGCAGGCCTCATGCCGATGTTTCTTCCAAGCTTTGTCGGCGCCCTAGCCTGGGGGCTACTTGGCGGGCCCAATGCGGGACTGCTGAACATTCTGGCTCGAGACCTCGGGCTGGCCCCGTTCATGAACATCTATACGCTGCCAGGCCTCATCGTACTCTTGGGGATCTATTACGCTCCGTACGCCTTCCTGTTGATTCATGCCTCGTTTAGCCTGATGAACCCGGATCTCGAAGAGTCGGCTCGCGTGCACGGTGCAACCCCCGGTCAGGTCCTGCGGCGTGTGACCTTCCCGCTTGCGACGCCGGCTATTCTTGGCGCAGCAATCCTGATCTTTACGCTGACAGTTGAGAACTTTCCGGTGGCGCAGATGATTGGCTCCGCCGGTGGACTTGATACGCTCCCAACGTACATTTTCAGGCTCATGAACTCCGCGCCCTCTCGCGGCAACGAAGCGGCGGCCGTTGCGATTGCGCTCGTGGCCGTAGTGCTCATTGTCACTGCCATACAGCGGCGAGTGATCTCGAAACGAACGTTCACCACTGTGTCAGGCAAGGGGCTGAAGCCGGCGAAGGTAGACCTGGGTTGGTTCCGCATTCCCGCCCTCATCCTCGGCGCTCTGTACTTTGTTGTCACTGCAGTTTTGCCGATCGGCGCGCTCATCTTCGTGGCGATGCATGATTCTCCCTATGTTGCGAGCGTGGTCGGATCGATCCAGGCGGGGA
The DNA here is from genome assembly GCF_024399335.1 of Leucobacter aridicollis. Lineage (NCBI taxonomy): Bacteria > Bacillati > Actinomycetota > Actinomycetes > Micrococcales > Microbacteriaceae > Leucobacter > Leucobacter aridicollis. The sequence continues at coordinate 3,343,032 of NZ_CP075339.1, read as the reverse complement.
ACCTGAACTTCAATGCGTTTGCCGACGTGCTGACCAACTCGACTGTTCACAAAGCGACGACGAACTCGCTTGTTGTCTCGATCTCGGCTGCAGTTATCGGTACTGTGCTTGCATTCATCGTCTCCTATGTTGTTAACCGCACACGGATTCCTGGGCGAGCTGGTCTCGGTTACATCAGCATGATTCCGCTCGCAGTCCCCGCGATTGTGCTCGGTCTCGGCCTGCTATGGACCTGGCTGCTCATTCCACTCCCCGTTTACGGGACGCTTGTCGTAATGGTGATCGCGTTCACTGCCGCTCAGATGCCGCAGGGGTTTCAGGGGGCGAGCGCGGGAATTCTGCAGATTCATCAAGACCTTGAAGACAGCGCAGTTATGCATGGTGCAAACCGCGTCCGAGCGATTTGGCGAGTGACGGTGCCCCTCTTACGCGTTCCGCTGACATCGACGTTCCTGTTGCTCCTCATGTTGTCGATGCGTGAACTGACAGTGCCGCTGTTCTTGTTCACCACCGATACAAGGCTGCTCTCGATCGTGATCTTTGATAACTACGAGAACGGAATTCTCCAGAGTAGTGCTGCGACGAGTGTGCTCTACTGCGTCCTTATATTCCTGCTTGCCTGGCTTGCGCGTCGGTTCGGCGAAGAACGCCAGCGAACGTCATAACTCTCCATACGTACCTCGACAAAGAACCACATTTCAGAGAGGAAATGCAATGAAAACACGGATCCTTCGGGGGATGGCGGTTGCCGCGTCCCTTGGACTTCTCCTCGCAGGCTGCTCGGCCTCCGACAACGGCCAAGAAACTCCTGCGCCTGCCGCTGGTGGTGATCTTGTGGTTGACGGAGAGCTTGTCGCATCAGCGGAGGTATATGAAGCCGCAAAGCAAGAAGGCACCCTGGTCTTCTACACAGGGGCGAGTGAGGTTTCTGAGAAGGAAGTCACTGATGCCTTTACGGAGCTGACAGACATTCCAGTTGAGATTGTGCGCCTGGCGCCGAACAAGCTGCAGGAGCGAATCCTCAGCGAGAACGCTGCCGGCAAACTCGGCGCAGACATTGTGCGTATCTCGGGCGAAGACCTCATCGTTGCGCTCGCGGAAGATGAGGTTTTCCAGAAGACTGAACTTACCGACGATGTAGCAGGATCCCTGATTGAAGGTGCGGCATTCGACGAGGGGCTCTACTACAACAGCTTCGACAGGGTGTACAGCTTTGGGTACAACAACCAGGTGATCGCGGAGGCCGACGCCCCCGACAACTGGGCAGATCTCACTTCGGCCGAGTACAAGGGGCAAGTCGGCCTCGTGCAGGTAGGTGCGGGCGGCAGCACGGCAGCGCTTACGCGTTTCCAGTTCGACAAGCTCGGTGAGAAATGGATGAAGGATCTCGCTGCGAATGACCCGCGCGTCTTTGATTCGTCAGCCAACCTCACGGATGCCCTAGCGCGCGGCGAGATTGGCGTTGGCATGGTGCCGATCGGAACGGCCTACTCGGCGATTATCGCTGGCGCTCCGATTACTATCGCGATGCCCGAAGAAGGGGCTGCTGCCTACCCGTTCTATCTCGGGCAAACACAGTCGACTTCACGCTCGAACGCCGCGACAGTATTCATGAACTGGCTGCTGTCGGCAAGCGGCCAATCACTTGCAGCCTCGATCGGTGACTACCCGGTCAACGAGAAAGCTCCAAACCCAACGATCGGTGATGTGGAACTGCCGGCGCTTGATTCAGGCTTCCTGTACCGTTCAACACTTGACGAGTCGCTTGCAAACCTTGAGGCGGACGCGAAGCTCTGGATGCAGATTTTCGACTACACCGGTTAGCCCTGAGCCGCCACGCTCAAGCTCGGTGGGCCGCAATTGAAGCCGAACGCTTCAGCTGCGGCCCACCACTGTTTGTAGAGGAGACATCGCCATGAGCCCTCGGTTCCAGAGCGGTACAGACCATGCCCACACTTCGTTGCTCGTGCACGCGGCACTCGTGCAGGTATTGAGTTATGGACTGCGCGCGGCGATCGCATACGAAATGCTCGCGCTCGGCAAAGACGGCGCATGGCTCGGTTACTCGGCCGCAGCATTCGCATTGCCTCCATTGCTCCTCGCACTCCCGTCCGGAGCGCTAGTGCGACGGTTCGGGGAGCGAACATCGCTGGTGATCGGCGCTGTCGCATTCGTGCTTGCCATACTCGTTGTGCTCGTCGTTGGAGAAAACCCGCTGGGCTTGATTGCTGCATCAGCTTTGATTGGCTGTGGTGTGTTGTTTTCGGTCGTAGGCGAGCAGAGCTGGGTGATGAGCGTGGCGCAGGGAGGCAGACTCGACTTCGCGTTCGGAATGTATACGCTCGCGACGTCGACAGGGCAGATGCTCGGCCCTCTGCTGCTGCTGATCCGCCCGTTCACACCAACGCCCGGCGCGCTCAACACCGCCCCCGCACTTACCGAGATTGCGTGGCTCTGCTTTGGGGGCGCCGTGATCATTTTCGGGCTTTCATGTGGGATTCCGCCAAGCAGAGCCGGCGGGCGGGCGGGTACTGGTGGAGGCGCCGTGCAGTTATTGCGCAGCCCGGGGGTGCCTGCCGCACTGTACACGAGCTCGATCGTGCTGACCTCGCTCGACATTGCGATCATGTATCTGCCGTTGCTTGCAGAGAGTCGTGGCATCTCGGCTGGCTGGGTGAGCGCGATGCTCGTCGCGCGTGGAGCAGCAACGATGCTGTCGCGTCTCACCCTCTCAGCGATGACGCGCAGATTTGGTCGTAGACCGGTGCTTATCGGGGGCAGCGGTCTCGCGGGGATAGCGCTCGTCAGCTTTGTGCTGCCTTTACCGGTGCCGGCGATTCTCTTGGCCTGTGCGCTCTACGGCTTTGCGGCTGGCACCGTGCAGCCGCTCACCATGTCATGGATGACGCTCATCACCACACTGGATCAACGAAGCACGGCCGCGTCGCTGCGGCTGCTCGGGAACAGGATCGGCCAGACTGGTGTGCCACTTATTGCCGCGGGGATCTCTTCTTTTGGCGGGGCGGGCAGCGTGTTCACCGCAGTTGGCGCGGGGCTCTTGGCGGCGGCGGCGCTGTCGCGTGCCGCCCCGAACGACACACGGTGAGATGGTGGCGGGCCTCGCGGAAGTTACGCCCCGCCACCCGCCGCCTTCTCCTACACGCCGAGGTATTCGGGGATCGCCGCCACCGAGTCGAGCACCGCTGTCGGGCGTTCGGCCTCGAGGCTTGCCCGGTCGAGCTTGCCGCTGAGCACGCCGATTGAGATCGCCGCTCCCGAGTTCAGGCCCGAGCGTACGTCGACCGCGGTGTCTCCAGCGACGAGCACGTTCGCGACGTCGGTCACCCCTGTTGCCTCCATGACTCGGTGAATCATGAACGGCGCGGGCCGCCCGGCAGCCACGTCGTCGCCGCATGACAGTGCGTCGACGCGAACGGAGCCCGCGGGAGCACTTGCCCCAGTTTCGGTGGCGTCCGCTGGGCCGACAGTCCACCCGAGCCCGGCGAGGATGCCCTCTGCGACCTCACGCGAGAATCCAGTGGTGAGAGCAACCTTGATTCCCGCTGATTGGAGCGCGGCGATCGCTTCGGGGACGCCGTCGACTGGGGTTGGCGGCTCCGCCGTGTAGTACTCGTCGAGCAGCGCGCGGAAGCGGGCGAATGTCGCTCCCACAAGATCCTCGTCGGCGACCCCGCCACCGAGCTCAATGAGCGCGGTGATTGCCTCCCGCTTCTCCACCCCCATCCAGGTTTGCAGATTTTCGGGGGAGACAGCGACACCAGCCTCGGTGACTGAGTCTTCGAGCGCACGGTAGACGGCGCCGCCGTCGTTGATTGTGGTGCCTGCCATGTCGAATGCTGCGAGGGAGATCATGCGTGGTCCTTTATAAGGGTTGAGCTGTTCGCGGGTTCGCGGACGAGCTGGGTTCGGTGCGCCGCCGTGTTTTCGATGGCGAACGTTGTCATGGAGGGGAGGTGTCTGTCGTCTGCGTACTCGATGACGGTGCCGTCCACAGTCGTTGACGTGCGGCGTGCGCGCAGCAGTGGGTAGCCTGGGGAAACGCGGAGCCACTCGGCGTCGAGCGGGTGCGCTGCAACGGCGTCGATGACGTGGCGCGCTCGGGCAGGGACTACGCCGATGCGGGCGAGCTCCTGGTAGATGCTCCCGCCGTCGAAGTCTGCGGTGAGCATGTGGCAGCCGATCTCATACGCGAACGACGTGCGCTCGAAGAGTGCCGGCTCGCCGTCGAGTGTGCGTAGCCGCACGATCTCAATCACCGTGTCCTCTGGCTTCACGCCGAGCTCGCGTGCGACGGTCTCGGTCGCGGGCCGCTTGACGGCCTCGACGACGTGCTGGCCTGGTGTAAAGCCCGAGAGCCTCGCCCACTCAGTGAATGACAAGAACGTGCCGAATGACTGCGACGGCACTCCGCGCTGGACCCTCGGCGGTGCTCCTCGACCCCCGGTGATCGCGCCTTCGGCACGCAGCGCCGCCAGTGCCTGACGCACGGGACCGCGAGAAGTGCCGAACTCGGCGACGAGTGATTTCTCACTTGGCACGCGTTGCCCGGTCTGCCACTGGCCGGAGCGAATACGCCTTGCCATCTCTTCATAGAGCTGGATATGCAGCGGCTGATTCTCGGTCATGCTGGTCAGCGTACAACTTGTCGATACCGATTTCGGGGTCGATTGGTGCCGTCAAGGTGAACGATCGGTGAGCGTTTTCTGGCCAGAAAACGCGTCGGTGAACGTTCCGCGAACAGGCTCGAAAAAAGTTGTCATGACTACTTTTGAACCCGCATTCTCGAACCATGACTTCGCACATCGCAATCGTCGGCGCCGGGATCGTGGGCCTCTCCCACGCGGTTGCCGCCCTCGACGCCGGCTACCGCGTCACCGTTATCGAGCAGGACTCGGCGGCGGTGCTCGCAAGCATCCGCAACTTCGGGCACGTCTGCACGTCGGTGCAGGCTGGCGAGGTTGGCGAGCTCGCCCGCGAGGCGAACCCGATCTGGCGCGCGCTCGCCGAGCGGGTGGGCATCGAGGCGCGGGTGTCGGGCACGCTCGTCATTGCCCGCTCGGAAGCTGAGGAAGCCGTGCTCGTTGAGCTCGCCGGCCGGAAAGACGCCGATGAGCGCGGGCTGCTCACCGCTGGGCAGGCCGCGGAGCAGCTTCGCCTCGCGGCCCCGGGCGAGATCCGCTCCGGGCTGTTGCTGGCGGGCGATCTCACTGCGAACCCGCGCACGGTCGTCGCCGATCTCGCGCGCTGGATCGCCGATCACGAGCGGGGCGAGGTCCGGTTCGGCACGACGTTGCACGGGGTCCGCGAGGGCCAACACCTCACGCTCGAGACGAGCCGCGGGGACATTGCTGCGGATCGCGTCATCGTCGCAGCGGGCCACCTCGTTGGCAGGTTGTTCCCGGATCTCGCAGGTGATGTCAGTGAGTGCGTGCTACAAATGGCCCGCGTGCGCGCGCCGCACGACATGGGCCTCGGCCCGGCAGTGCTCAGCGGGACATCGATGCTGCGATACGGCGCATTCGCCGGACCCGCGCAGGACGCGCTGCGGGCCGAGACCGAGCGGCTCCGCCCCGAGCTGCTTGAGATTGGCGCGAACGTGATGTTCACGCAGCAGGCCGACGGCACACTCCTCGTTGGCGACTCGCACGACTACTTCGATGCCGCGCCCCCGTTTCTGAATGAGCGTTGGTCCGACTTGCTGCTCGCAGATGCGGCGGAGCTGCTTGGAGCTCCCCGGCTCGAGGTGCTCGAGCGCTGGCAGGGAATCTACGCCTCCAGCTCGGAACGCGAGCTGCTGCGCGAGGAGCCGATCCCTGGCGTCTCGGTCGTAAGCGTCACGACCGGGATCGGGATGACCGTCGGCCCCGCCCTCGGAGCCCGCACGATCGCCACATTCTGACCTAGACCTGCTTCACAAACACACACCCAAGGAGAATCGTGAAGAAGAACACAATCCTCGCCGCTTCGGCGGTCGCGCTCATCGGGCTCGGGCTCACGGGCTGCTCGGCATCCGCCGACGACAGTGGCGCGAACGCCGACACGGCGAGCGTGACCTGCCCCGACGGCAAGATCCGCTTCGGCATCCTTCCCTACGAGGATCCCGAGCGCCTTGAGCCGGCCTACCAGACCCTCGCAGCGGCGCTCTCAGAGAAGCTCGACTGCGAGGTCGAGGTCTCGATCACCGAGGACTACGCGGCAGAGGTACTCGCGATGGAAAACGACCAGCTCGAGATCGCCCAGTTCGGCCCGCTCGGCTTCGTGTTCGCGAATCAGCGCGCAGACGCGACTGCGATGGTCTCGTTCGGCGACGCTGACGGCAAGCCAACAACCTACACGGGCGGCATCTGGGTGCCGAAGGACTCGCCGATCCAGACGATCGAGGACCTGAAGGGGAAGACCCTCGCCCTCGGTAGTCCCGGATCGACATCGGGCGACGCACTGCCGATGTCGGCGCTGAAGGACGCTGGCATCGACGAGGACGTGACCGCTGACTACGCAGGCGGCCACCCCGAGGCGCTGCTTGCGCTCGTCAACGGCACCGTCGACGCGGCGCAGATCAACTCCCAGACGCTCGCGACAGCGACCGCTGAGGGAACGTTCGATGAGTCGAAGTTCCGCCAGGTGTGGAAGTCCGAGGAGATCCCGAACGACCCGATCACCGTGCGCGGCAACATGCCGCAGGAGTTCAAGGACGCTGTCTCGGAGGCGCTGCTCAGCCTCGACGCGGCTGACGTCGAGAAGGTCTCCGGCTTCCTCGGTGTCGATCCCGCTGGGCCGCTGATCCCGGTCACGAACGAGACCTACAAGCCGCTGTTCGACCTCGCCGAGACCATGGGCCTCACCGAAAAGGACGTGTAACCCCTATGACAATCACCGTGCACAGCCCGGGCACTCCCGCTGCCCACGCCTCCGAGCCGGAGGTGCTGCTCGACGTCCAGGCGATCTCGAAGAGCTTCGGCGGCCGCGTCGTGCTCAGCGACATGAGCATGCGCGTCCACGCAGGCGAGGTCGTCGCGTTTCTCGGTGCGAACGGCTCCGGGAAGTCGACGACGCTGCGCGCGGTGAACGGCATCATTGAGGCGGACTCCGGCGACATCGAGATCGCTGGCGTCCGCCTCAACGAGGCGAGCGCAGCCAGGCGGGCCGAGGCCCGCCGCTCGGCTGCGACAGTCTTCCAGAAGATCCATCTCGTCCCCCGCCGCACGGCGCTCCAGAACGTGTGCGCTGGTGGCTTCTCAAGGCTCCCGGCCTGGCGCTCGATTCCGCCCCTTTATGGTGCGGAGCTGAAGGAGGAGGCGATGGCATGCCTCGAGCGCGTCGGCGTCGCCGATCGCGCTCACGACCGGGCCGACAGCCTCTCTGGCGGGCAGCAGCAGCGCGTCGCGATCGCGCGCGCACTCTGCCAGCGCCCCCGCATGATCCTCGCCGACGAGCCCGTGTCGGCGCTCGACCCGCGCGCGGCAGACGACGTCATGCGGTTGCTCAGGCAGCTCGCCGTCGAGGAGGGGCTCGGCGTCGCCGCCGTGCTGCACCAGCCCCACCTCGCCCGCGCCTACGCCGACCGCGTTATCGGACTCCGTGACGGCCACCTCGTATTCGACTGCCCGGTCTCAGATCTCGACGACGCCGAGCTCGCAGCCCTCTACCTCTAGGACCCCCAAGTGACCCACAGCACAGCCCCCACCCGCCTCGAGGTGCCGCGCGATCCGAAGACTGTCTACCGCGCGGGCTCGTGGTCGGTGATCGTTGTCGTGCTCATCGTCCTGCACGTGTTTGCGTTCCAGGCCACCGAGTTTCGACCTGAGGCGCTCGTCACCGGCGCGAAGGGCATGGCGAACTTCATCTCGGAGGCGTTCCCTCCAGACCTGAGCCCTGAGGTGTTGCAGAAGGGTATCGGCGGCGCGCTCACGACGCTCTGGGTCGGCCTGCTTGGCACGACGGTGTCTGTGCCGTTCGCGCTTCTCCTCGCCGTGTTCGCGGCGCGCACGACAACGCCGAATCAGGCCGTGTACCAGGTCGCGCGCAGCATCCTCTCGTTCTTCCGCGCGGTGCCCGACATCGTGTTCGCGCTGATCTTTGTGACAGCGGTCGGGCTCGGGCCGTTCGCTGGCGTGCTCGCCCTCATCTGCCACAACACGGGCGTGATGGGCAAGCTCTGGGCGGAGGCGATGGAGGACGTGGATCAGGGCCCCGAGCAGGCGCTGCGCACCGCGGGTGCCTCGCGCTGGCAGGTTGTCGCGAACGCGACCATCCCAAACGTGCTCCCGCAGCTCACCGGCCTGCTGCTCTATCGCTTCGACGTGAATGTGCGCTCGTCGCTCGTGCTTGGCCTCGTGGGGGCTGGCGGCATCGGGCTGCTCATCAACAAGGCGATTAAGACGTTCCAGTTCGATGAGATGCTGACCTACCTCATCATCATTCTCATCGTGATCATTGCGGTCGATCTCGCGTCTGCCTGGATCCGCAAGCGCCTCCAGTAGTAGCGGGCGTAGGCGCGGGCACGAGCCCCGGCCCAGCCTGAGCACGGGCCCACTCCCGCTCCCGCTCCCGAGTTGGCAGTTGTTGTCGCCTCACCCTGTCGCGAGGCGACCACAACTGCCAACTCTCGGAGGGGGCGGGGTAGGCCGTCCGGGGTGGGGCGGGGTAGGGCGGCCGGGCCGGGGCAGCCGAAGTGGGCCAGCCGAGGAGCCCGGAGAGGGTGGCCAGTCCGGCTGGCTGGCCTAGGCCGCCGAGTCTCCCTCCCCTGAGTGCTTGGAGCAGCGCGCGTCGGGCCCGTCCGCTGGCAGCTTGTCGGCAGACGCGTTGAACCTGTGAAGGCCAGCGCGAAGCGCCTCGAGTTCTTCCTGGCTCCAGTCGACGAGGCGCTCGCGGTATGCGTTTGTCCACCGCTCCCGCACCCCGCTGAGGAGCTCGGTCGCGTGATCGCTGACGGTGAGCAGCTGCACGCGGCGGTCCTCCGGCGACTCCGTCGCGATGACGAGGTCGAGATCGCGCAGCTTCGCAACGTGCCTGCTCACGAGCGACTTATCCATGTCGAGCCAGTGGCTCACCCCCGTCGCCGTGATCGGCCCGCGCCGAAACACGATCTGTAGCACGAGCATGCTCACGCCGCTGAGCTCTGCGCTCACCTCGTTGGCGTACCGAGTCCACCGGGTTCGCGAGAACGCGAACGCCTCGGTGAACTCGGTGATGATTCCTGCGACAGTCTCCTCTTCGGGGGATATGGAAGACATTGTGTGTCCTATCGTTCGGCCGTGCGGTCCGTGCCTGGGCGGTGGTGCGGAACCATGATCGGTCCGGTGGTGTCGATAAGAACTCTATCGACGGTCCTCGTGCCCGCGGACCCACCGGTAGCGTCCGACGATCCCTCTGCTTCGAGCGCCGCCTCTGCTTCTTGCAGTTCAGCGATCCGCTCAGCGTTGCTCTTGTTGTTGAGCGGAAGGTTCGGCAGCATGATGATCGCAATCAGGGCGACGATCGCGACTGGCGACGCCGCGAGGAAGATGTTGCCGATCGCGTGTCCGTAGGCCGACTCGACGACGTCGCGGATCGGAGCGGTGAGCTCAGCGATCTTTGGCAGTTTGCCGCCTGCGAGCGCTTCGGCTCCGGCGAGATCCTTCGGCGCGAGCTTCGCAAGTCCCTCGGTGACGTAGTCGGTCACCTGGTGCGCGAGCACCGCGCCCATGACCGAGATACCTGCGGTGCCGCCGACGGTGCGGAAGAATGTCACCGACGAACTCGCGACGCCCATTTCAAGTGGCGAGACAGTGTTCTGGGTGACAAGCACGAGGTTCTGCATTGTCATGCCGACGCCGGCGCCCATGATTGCCATCGAGATGCCGACGTACCAGTAGTTCGTGTCGTAGCGCAGCTGCCCCATCAGGAGCATGCCGGCGAGAAGCGCGATGGCTCCCGCGACCATGTAGCGCTTCCACTTGCCGGTACGGGTGATGATCTGTCCGACGATCGTCGACGAGATGAGCACGCCCGCCATCATCGGAAGGGTGAGCAGGCTCGACTCGATGACGGATCGGCCGCGGGCGAGCTGCATGTACTGGCCCAGGAAGACGGCGGTACCCATCATGGCGAGGCCGACAGCGATTGAGGCGATCGAGGCCATCGTGAACGTGCGGTTCTTGAACAGCGTCATCGGGATCAAAGGCTCGTCGACCTTAAGCTCGACAAACACGGCGATGACGAGCGCGGCGATACCGCCACCGACCATCAGGGCTGACTGCCACGAGAGCCACTCGAAGTTCGAGCCGGCGAGCGTGACCCAGATGAGCAGGCTCGAGAAGCCGAGCGAGATGAGGGCTGCGCCCCAGTAGTCGATTTTGATCTTGCGCTTCGCGGTTGGGAGGTGCAGCGTGCGCTGCAGCATGATGATCGCGACGATCGCGATTGGCGCAGCGACGTAGAAGTTCCAGCGCCAGCCGATGGTGTCGGTGAGCAGGCCGCCAAGGAGCGGTCCGCCGACTGTCGCGACAGCCATGATCGCGCCGAGGATGCCCATGTACTTGCCACGTTCGCGGGGGCTCACGATCTCGGCGAGAACGATCTGCGCGAGCGCGCCGAGGCCGCCGACGCCGATGCCCTGGAAGACGCGGAAGGTGATGAGCCAGGTGGGATCCTGTGCGAACCCGGCGAGTGCCGACGCGAGGATAAAGATGATGAGTGCGACCTGCAGGAGCATTTTCTTGCTCGTGAGGTCGGCGAGCTTGCCCCAGATCGGGGTGGCGATGGCGCTCGCGAGCATCGTCGCGGTGACGACCCAGGTGAAGGCGGCCTGGGTGCCGCCGATGTCGGCGATGATGATCGGCATCGAGGTGCCAACGACGTTCATGGCGAGCATCGAGACGAAGTTCGCGAGGAACAGGCCCGCGAGGGCGAGGTTCTTCGCGCGGCCCGTCAGGATCTCGGGTTGCTCTTCTTGTGCTGTGGCAGCGGGGGTGGTGCGGCTCATTCGGGTGAGGGGGTCCTCTCAAAAGTTGATGACGGTCAACTATATAGCGATGGTTGATGCAAGTCAACTAACGCCAAAGCGGCCGCTGCGAGCTCCCTGAGAAGCTCGCAGCGGCCGCGATCGGATCCTGGTGTGCCCGCGGGCAGTTACTTGTCCTGGCGCTGCGCTCGCTGCGAGAAATACACGGGAATGAGCGACAGCAGGATCATGAGCGTCGCAACGACGTTCACCTGGTTGACCTCGTTCGGTCTGCCCATCTGGTTCATGATCCACAGCGGCAGGGTTTCCGTGCCGGGAGGCGCGGTGAAGATGGTGACGACGATCTCATCAAACGACAGCGCGAACGCGAGCAGGCCGCCCGCGATAAACGCTGGCCGAAACTGCGGGAACGTGATGAGGCGGAACGTCTGGCCGATGCCTGCCCCGAGGTCTGCCGACGCCTCCTCGAGGTTCGGGTTCATGCGACGCAGGCGTGCGATGACGTTGTTGAAGACCATGACCACGCAGAAGGTTGCGTGCGCGATGATCATGCCCCAGTACCCGACATGGATCCCCATCGGCTTCAGCACCTGGTGGAAGGTGTTCGAGAGCGCGACACCGGTGACGATGCCGGGCAGCGTGATCGGCAGCACGATGAGCAGGTTCACCGTGTTCTGGCCGAAGAACTTGAAGCGTTGGAGGGCGAACGCGGCGAGCGTGCCGAGGACGAGCGCGAACGCTGTCGCGACGGATGCGACTATCACTGAGTTCACAAACGCGGCGTGCATGGCCGGGTTCGTGAGCGCCTTGCCCCACCACTCGAGCGAGAAACCGGGAATTGGCCAGCCGGAGACCCTGCCCGAGTTGAACGAGTTCATGATGATCACGAACATCGGGATGTAGAGAAACCCGAGGACGACGACGGTGATGGCGCCAAGCGCGACCTTGGTTCCGCGGTTCAGTCGAAGCATTGCCTGCTCCCTTCGGCTTAGAGGTTGTTGAGGGCGCCAGTGCGGCGGACGGCCCCGAGGTAGACGATGACGAGCACGATCGGCACGAACGAGAACGCGGCGGCGAGCGGCGGATTGAGGTTGATGTTCTGCGCGATGATGCTCCCGATCATCTGTGTCGACCCGCCGACGTACATCGCCGAGATGTAGTCGCCGAGACTCAGCGAGAAGGTGAAGATGGACCCGGCGATGAGCGACGGCATGAGCAGCGGCGCGACGACTGTGCGGATCGTGCGGAAGCCGCGGGCGCCGAGGTCTGAGGAGGCGTCGAAGAGGTTCGGCGGGATTTGCGCGACGGCGGTGTAAACGGGGATCGCCATGTACGGGAACCACAGGTAGACGAGGGTGAGCGTGACCGTCAGTACCCCGAGCCCGGGACCCGAGATGCCAAGGGGCTCAAGCGCCCAGTTGAAGAAGCCGTTCTCGGTCCAGACGAGGCGCATGCCGATGACCTTCACGAGGTAGCCGGCCCAGAGGGGGAGGGTGACGAGCACGGCGAGCACGGCGCGGAGCTTCGGACCTGCGACCTGCGACATGAAGACCGCGAGCGGCACTGAGAAGGCGGCACAGATGAGCGTGACCGCGAGAGCGATGCCGAGGGTGCGAAGCGCCGTCATGCCGTAGGCCGGCACCGTCGCGAGCTGCGCGAAGTTGTCGAGCGTGAATCCGGGCTTCACGCGTGACGTGAACGGGTCGGTCGTCCAGAACGCCGTCACGAGCATGATTGCGAGCGACAGGATGTAGACGCCAACGAGCCAGGTCATCGGGAGTGTGAGGAGCGACGCGAGTCTGCCCTTCGGATGGCGGTAGAGCGCGGTCGAGATGGGCCGCGGCTTGCGTTGAAGAGCTGACTGGATGCTCACGGTGTCCTCGCTGACGGGGTGGGGTGGAAAGAAGAGGGGGTGCGGGGCGCCCGTGGGCGCCCCGCTGGGCTCGCTAGCCCTTGACTGTCGCCCAGGCGTTCGTCCAGTCCTGGTAGTTCGTGCACTTCACGTCGGTGCGGCCATCGAGGCACTGGTCGATAGGGGTCGTCCAGAACCACACCTGCTTGTAGTACTCCTCGTCTGTCGCGTTGAAGTAGTCGCAGTGCGCCTTCGCCTCATCGCTGATGTCGCAGAATGCGCCGTTTGCTGGGCCCATGCCAAAGTTCATTGCGATCGCGCCGTTAACGTCAGGAGCGGATGTGTAGTCCATCCACGCGTACGCACAGTTCGGGCTCTTCGCGTCTGTCGCGAGCATCCACGCGTCAGACCAGCCTGTCGCGCCCTCCTTGGGGAGGACGCTCTTGAACTTGTCGTCCTGCGTCGCCTTGCGCAGCACCTCCCAGGAGGTTCCGACGACCGAGTTGCCGCCTGTGAACGACGTCACGTTGGTTGCTGGCGACCAGTACTCCGAGACCATCTTGTTTTGCTGCTTGAGTAGGTCGGTCGCGGCCTTCAGCTGATCCTGATCGAGGGCGTACGGGTTGGTGATGCCGAGGTCGGGCTGGTGCTCCATGAGGTAGATCGCCGCGTCAGCGATGTAGATGGGGCTGTCGTAAGCTGCAATCTTCCCGGCGTAGGGGCTGTCCTCTTCCCAAACAACGCTCCAGCTGTCGGGCGTCTCAGTCACGACCTCGCTGTTGTACTCGAGGATGTTCGCGCCACGGCCGATCGGGATGCCGTAGACGTTGCCGTTCAGCGTGTCGTACAGCTGGCCCTTCATTCCCTCGACGATGTCGTCGCCGAAGTTCGGGATGAGTTCGGTGTTCAGTGGCTGCACGTTGCCGTCGACGATGAGGCGGAGGCTCGCGTCTCCAGAAGCTGAGACGAGGTCGTACTCGCCGGTGCGCATGAGCTGAACCATCTCGTCGGAGGTTGCCGCCACCTTGCGGTTGACGACGCAACCGGTGTCGGCGGTGAACTTGTCGGCCCAGGCTGGCTCAACGAAGCCAGACCAGGCGACGATGTTCAGCTCCTTCTCGGTGTCACCGAGCTTTTCCATCATCGGAACCTCGGGGACGTCGATCTGGAGACCGCCGTCACCGTCGGGCTGGGCGCCGTCTGTCGAGCAACCCGTGAGGGCGAGGCCGAGCACCGCCGCCATGGCGATCGGTGCGGCGAGTAGTTTCTTGTTCATCGGTACTCCTTTGTAGGGGATGAGTGTGGTTTCGTGAGGGGACTGAGGGCTCGTTGAGAGGCGAGGATCCTGCTAGGCGCGGGTCAGGCAGGCTGCGGCGCGCTCGCCGCAGGGGCCTGCGCGGTGGGGATCGGGGTCGCGTGACCCCGATCGAAGCGGACGCTCACGGTGTCGCCGCGGCGGATGCTCGCCTCGGTGCGTGGCGTGTGCGAGTTCTGCTTCTCGGAAATGATGCGCGTGCCATCGGCGGTGTCGAGGAGGTAGCGGGTGTGTGCGCCCGCGTACACGGTCTCGGCGACAGTTGCAGGAATCGCCACGGTGCCCGGCTCGACTGGCGCGGTCGGGTCAGCAAGTTGCACGCGCTCGGGGCGGAGGCTGTGCGTTGCTGATTCACCGAGGAGTGCGAGTGAGAGCTCTGCGGGGAGCAGGTTCGTGACGCCGAGGAAGCCTGCAACGAACTCGGTCTCTGGGAACTCGTACACCTCGCGGGGCGAACCGACCTGTTCGATCTTGCCGTTGTTGAACACGGCGACGCGATCGGAGAGCGTGAGCGCTTCCTCCTGATCGTGGGTGACGAAGATGAAGGTGATGCCGACTTCGCGTTGGATCTGCTTGAGTTCGACCTGCATATGTTCGCGCAGTTGTTTATCGAGCGCGCCGAGGGGCTCGTCGAGGAGCAAGACCTTTGGTCGGAGGATGAGCGCGCGGGCGAGCGCGATGCGCTGGCGCTGACCGCCCGAGAGTTGCGAGGGGAGCCGAGTCGCGACGTGACCGAGACGGACTTGCTCGAGAGCTTCTGAGACGAGCTGGGCGCGCTCGGATTTTGAGACACCACGGACCTTCAGCCCGTAGGCGACGTTCTCGGCAATGGTGAGGTGGGGGAAGAGCGCGTAGTCCTGGAACACGGTGTTGACTTCGCGGTCGAACGGCGCCGCGCGGGTGACGTCTGTTCCGTGGAGGAGGATCTCGCCTGAGGTCGGCTCCTCGAAGCCGGCGATCATGCGCAGCACGGTGGTCTTGCCAGAGCCCGAGGGGCCGAGCATCGAGAAGAACTCGCCGGCCCGGATCTCGATGTTGAGGTCTTTCACCGCGGTGACATCGCCGAAATGCTTGTGCACGCCGCGCAGTGAAACTGCGCTTGTGGGCTCGGTGCTTGGTGTGTGGGGCATGATGCCGCTGCTCCTCAACGTCGTTGTCGATCAGGTTGGTTAGAACAATAACATAGGGGATTAGATGTTTTAAGCACAAACTCATCTTCGGCGTCACGTTTTGATTACGCTTAAGTACGTGGGCTCAATCCCGGCCCCTGAATGGAGGCGCGCCCTTGACCACACAAGTGCACGGTGCGACCCCGAGTCGACTGCGAACGGCGGCATTTGCCCCCATCGGCGAGGAGGGGCGCACAGACATGGTGGTCTCGCGCCTCGTGCAAGCGATCTCAGTTGGTGCGTTCACCGAGGGTGAGCGGCTGCCGAGCGAAAACGAACTCTCGACGCTCCTCGGTGTCGCAGTCGTCACCGTCCGCGAGGCACTCAGCGAACTGCGGCACCGCGACCTCATTGAGACCAGACGTGGCAGAAACGGCGGCAGCTTCGTGCGACCAAGCCCCGCCGCCGTTGAGGAGGTCAATGCGCGCACGCTGCTCGCAGAATCACGAGTCGCGATCGCCGACCTCGGCGTGCACTACGAGGTCGTCTCCGCCGCCTGCGCCGAGTATGCGTGTCTCCGCGCCACCGCAGAGGAGCTTGAGATCGTCGCAGACGTGCTCGCGGAGTCGGGCGACGCGCCAACAGCCGAATGGCGACGCAGAATCACCGAGGTGCAGCTCGAGCTTGCTGCCCTCAGTCAGTCAGTGCGGCTCACCAACGAGCATGTCAGGCTGCAGACCGAGTTCACCCCGTTGCTCGCGTTGCAGGACCTCGACGACGAGGCGCGACAACACACGCACGCCGCGATTGTGGCGCAGGTCGAGGCGACGCGGGCGGGCGACGTGCAGGCGGCGCGCTCGGCGGTACGTGAAAGTGTTCGAGGTTCGGTACGCTGGCTCATTGCCTTCCGCGCCGATCTGCACGCGGGTTCCCGAAATTCCGATCTTCGTGGCACACTTGAGGCGCGACGCAGACGACGCGAACGGGAGAATCGAGATGAGCAGTGACGCGAATCAACTGGCCGACGGCATTGCCGTGGTCGACGCCTTCTTCGACGGCGTGTTCGCGCCGCTGCAGGCTTGGATGCCTGAGCTCGAGCGCGACCTGCGGGCCGCTCAGCGCCCGCTGACAGGTCCGGCGCTCGCCGAGCTCACACGCGACGGCGCATTCGGGGTGCTCGACGCGGAGGAGCGCCCGCTCTACGGCGCTGGCTTCTGCGGCAGCGCGGCTGTCGTCGCCGAGGGCAACCCGCTCGCCTGGTGGCAGGGAGCCGATCGGCACCTGCTGGCCTCGTCGACGTTCGGACCAGGCCAGGCCGTTATCGATCTCGCAAGGCTCGAGTGGTTCCGGGTGCCCAAACAGACGGGTGAGCCGCATATCGCGGGCCCGTTCGTCGACTACCTGTGCTCAAACGAGATCACCCTTACTTCGGCGATCCCAGTCGTTGTTGATGGCGAGTTTTGGGGAGTTGCCTGCGCCGACGTGCTCGTCGCCGGAATCGAAGAGTCGCTGCTCCCAAGCATCCGTGGGATTGCTGGCGCCGCACTCGTGAACGCGCACGGCAGGGTCGTCGTGTCAACCGACCCGGATCGCGAGACTGGCGACCGCATGCGGGGTGTCGGCTCCGACGATTCCGAGCCTGGGGACGAGTCTCTGAACGTAGTGCGATCAGCGCGCTACCCGTTCGCGCTCGTTGCGCCGAAGTAGCTCGAACGCGGGGCGCTCTTGCACCCCTGAAGCACCCCTGAGACGACCCTTGCCGAACCCTGAGCCACAGGTAACTTTTCAGCCGAAACGCATACGCTCGAAACCGTGACGAGACCGGAAGACGACGCCGACAAGGCGCAGCGATTGGGGAAGCCCATCGCCCGGTTTATGGCGCGCTGGCGCGCCGCGATCCGGAAGTATCCGTGGCTCGATGCGCTCTACCGGGTCGTCATTACGGTGCTCGGTGGGCTTATCGTCATCATCGGGCTGATCCTTGTGCCGTTACCGGGCCCAGGGTGGCTGATCGTCTTCCTTGGACTGACTGTGCTCGGCTCCGAGTATCACTGGGCCCGACGGATGCTGGGGTGGCTCAGACGTGCGCTCGCACGGTTCTGGGAACGCTGGAATGCCTGGCGTGCGTCCCGCGCTGCAAAGCGCGCACGGTCAGCGGGCCCAGGCCTCACAGACGCATAAACGCCGAAGGGCGGCAGAGACTGAGCGCTGCCGCCCTTCGGCGTTGAGTGTGCCTGTCGCTACTTCACCATCGGAATGTTGAAGAGGAACGGATCCCCTCCACCGCTGCGGTAGGTCTCGTTGAGCTTCGCCGCTGCCATGATGTGGAAGATGAAGCCTGCGAGGTGCGCGAGGCCGAGGAGCATCGGGCCGAGGATCGGAACGATTGTCAGAATCCAGCCAAGCACGAACAGGGCCGAGCGCAGCAGCGAGAAGTTCAGGTTCGCCGCGTGCAGCGCGCGGACCTGTGGCGTCGCGCGGGGGCTCTCGATGAGGTAGAAGATGAGCGCCGGAATGAACAGGAAGAACACCGAGAGCCAGTAGCTCGCCGTGAGGTTCGGCAGCGGGTCTTGCTGTCCCTGTTGCGGCTGGTAGTACCCGTATCCGGGCTGCTGTGGGGCACCGTACCCGGGTTGCTGTGGAGCGCCGTATCCGGGCTGTGGGGCGCCATACGCCGGCTGCCCTGGTGCGCCGTACCCGGGCTGCTGCGGGGCGCCGTAGCCCGGAGGGGGCGTCGGAGCTCCAGGCTGCTGCGGTGCTGCGGGCTGCTGCGGCTCGGGAAAACTCGCTGGCGGAGTCGGCTGCTGGGCGTCAGGCGCGGCAGCGGGAGCCGACGGGTCGACAGGCGGTGTGGCGGACGGATCGCCCACGGTGCCTGGCACCTGCTCGTTATCTTCAGGGGGAAGCGTAGTCATCGGAGCCTTCTCCTTCGTGTTGCTGCGTGCGCACGATTCTGCGCGCCGTCAACTGACGACCCACAATGCGGTACTTCGAGACTACAGCGAACGCCGTGGCTGGCCTAGATGAAATCTGGGCTTGGCGACGAAGCGGGCAGGATCGAGACGTCTGCGTGGCGGTCGAATCGGTAACCCGTGCCGCGCACCGTGCGCACGATGTCTTGGTAGTGGGCGAGCTTGACGCGCAGGCGGCGCACGTGCACATCGATCGTGCGGGCGCTCGGGATTTCCTCGCCCTCGGCGTCTGCCCACAGTGTGTCGATGATCTCGTCGCGGCCCACAGTGCGACCCTCGCGGAGCACCAAGAACTGCAGCAGTTCGAACTCACGGAATGTCAGGTTCGCAGTGACGTTGTCGAGCAGCACGCGCTTGCGCGACAGGTCGAGCACCACGCCGCTTGCCGCGCGGTCAGCGCTTGGCTGCGGTTTGCGGTGCGCATGAGCGGCGGCGGGGTCGCCAAGCGCGAGGCGAACGACATCGACGTCGCGACCGCCGGTGCCTGCAGGGGCGAGCGCAACGGCCGCGTACGTCTCGGCGTTCGGAGCGAGCTGAGCGACGAGGCGCTTGATCTCGCTCACTACTGCGCCGATTGACGGATCGGAAGAGTTGAGCTTGTCCTCGGAGAGGCCGACGTACAGCGCGAAGCCGCGAACCTCGTTTTCAGTCGCTCGCGGCTGAGCGGCGGGCGAGGTGACGGTCTGCTGGGTGGGAAGGGTGGCGGTGAGAGCCATGATGATGAAGTCCTTTGGTGTGCTCCAAAGTGGAGCATTGCTGCGAATGGGGTGCGGCTTCCCGAGCGGGGCAGACGTGGCGATGAGAACTATCGCGCGGCCCGTGAATGCTGGGCGCCAGAAGTGGTGGAGTCGTGTGTGTCGGCTACTTGCACATTCGGCAGCACATACCGTCGCGACCGGACATCATCATGCCGGTCATCCCAAAGTTCACCTCGGAGGCGGACTGGGTGCGAACGAAAGTATGCATGACGCTAAGTTAAGCGGGCGTTTCGCCCGGTGTCAAGAAGAAAAGTACGAATTGATGTGATCTCAAGCGAACCGGGGGTGAGGATCCTGGCTCAACGCGGCACGACAGTCAGGTCGGTTCTGCACCGCATCCGCCAGAATGGGGAGCAGGCCGTCGGGCCTGTGAAGGGACACACTGCGATGAGTATTGAGTCGTTTGCTGCGCGTGTAGACGCCACGACCGCGGCGGACCTGCGGCAGATTGGCGGAACGAAGTGGGCCGATCCGGCCATCATGGGAGCGTTTATCGCCGAGATGGACTTTGGTGTCGCGCCAGTTATTCAGCGGGCCCTGCACGCGGCGGTCGACGAGGGGGCGTTTGGCTACACACCACCGAAGTATCGGGCGCAGTTGCAGGAGGCGACGGCCGCGCGCCTTCGCAGGCTACACGGTTGGTCAGCGACAGCCGAGCAGGTGTTCCCAGTGCCCGACGTCATTACCGCGTACGAGATCGCAATTGCGAAGTTCTCAGCGCCAGGCTCGAAAATCATCGTCCCCACACCGTCGTACATGCCCTTCCTCTCAGTCCCCGAGTCACTCGGGCGCGAGGTGATCGAGGTTCCGCTGCGGAATGAGGGCGGCGTTTGGCGCTTCGACATCGTGGCGTTGCAAGACGCGTTCGACGCCGGCGGCGGCATCCTAGTGCTGTGTAACCCCTTCAACCCGATCGGGCGCGTGTTCACGCGCGTGGAGCTTCAGGAGATCTGTGATCTCGTTGATCGCAACGGGGGCCGGGTATTCTCGGATGAGATCTGGGCTCCGCTCGTCTTCGAGGGCAACGAGCTTGTGTCATATGCGACGATCGGCGATGTAGCTGCAGGGCACACGATCACCGCGACCGCGGCCTCGAAGGCGTGGAACCTCCCGGGCCTCAAGTGCGCCCAGCTCATAGTCTCGAATCCCGCGGACCAGGCGACAATGGATGAGATTGGGTACTGGGCGGGCCGGGGGACTGCCACCCTCGGGCTTGTCGGCAGCGCAGCTGCGTTCGAGCACGGCGATCAGTGGCTCAGCGAAGTGTTGAGCTATCTGCAAGGAAACCGTGACGAGCTCGTCGATCTTGTCGCGGCGCACCTCCCAGGAGTGAAACTGACACATCCCGAGGCGACATACGTAGGCTGGCTCGACTTCAGTGAGACAGGACTCGAGAACCCTGCTGACTTTTTCAGGGAGCACGCCGGGGTTGGGCTCACTGACGGCAGTGCGTGTGGTGCCGCAGGCGTGGGGAGCGTGCGCTTCATCTTCGCGATGCCGCGCCCGCTCATGCGCGAGGCAATTCAGCGTATGGGTGAGGCGTTCGGGTCCCGCTAGCTGCGCGAGGGCCTTGATCGCGCGGTGCCTGCCCCCTCGCTGGCCTGGGAGAATGGACGCGTGAGCGAGACCCCACTGCCTGTCCCAGAGACCCACCCCGAACGAACTACCGCGGGCGTTGGCCCGTGGCCGGGTGGACGGGAGGCCTGGCCGACCGATGACCATTACGACCCAGAGCTGCTCGAGAACGGCGACACCCGCAACGTCGTCGACCGCTACCGCTACTGGCGGATGGAGGCGATCGTCGCCGACCTTGACGAGCAACGCCACCCGTTTCACGTGGCCATTGAGAATTGGCAGCACGACATGAACATCGGTTCGATCGTGCGAAGCGCGAACGCGTTTGCCGCCGACAGCGTGCAGATCGTCGGTCGCCGGCGGTGGAACAAGCGCGGCGCGATGGTGACCGACCGCTACCAGCACGTCGAACACCGGGAGGACATCGCAGCGCTTGTGGAGTGGGCCAGGGGTGAGGGCATCCCGATTATCGCGATCGACAATGTGCCTGGCTGCGTACCGATGGAGACGTTCGATTGGCCGGAGCGCTGCGTCATGCTCTTCGGCCAGGAGGGCCCCGGGCTCTCTGATGAGGCGATCGCTGCGGCTGAGGCCGTCGTCGAGATCACGCAGTATGGATCGACGCGCTCGATCAACGCTTCGGCCGCCGCGGCAGTTGCGATGTACTCATGGGTGACTGCCCGCTCTGCCCAGGTGCCGCGATTGGGCTAGAACAGCCGCCCTGCGTCTGCGGCCGCTGGCTCCTCGAGCGCCAGCAGGGTCCGCTTGCGTTCGAGCCCGCCGGCAAATCCGGTGAGCGAGCCGTCAGCACCGAGCACTCGGTGGCACGGAATCACGACACTGACAGGGTTGTGGCCGACCGCCTGGCCGACCCGCTGCGCAAGCGCTCGGTTGCCGAGGGAGGCGGCGAGCTCGCCGTAGGTTGTTGTGGTGCCGTAGGGAATCTGCTGCAGCATCGCCCACACCTGCTGCGAGAAGTTGTCGCCTTGCGGCGCGAGAGCGATGTTGAACTCGACGCGGTCTCCGGCGAGGTACTGCCGGAGCTGGCGTGCTGCCTCCGTGAGCACTGGATCGTTCGGTTCGGTGCCGAGATCTTCGCCGATTGCTTCGGGCTCTGGCGGGTATCGGTGCTCAGGGAAGTAGACGCCTGTCAGTGCATCGCCCTCGGCGACGAACAGCAGATCTCCAAGGGACGTTGTGAAGGTGCCGTGCCTCGAACTCATGGCGCCAATTGTAATGCGGTGGGCCGAGCTAGAGCGGGACAGCGGCGACGCCGGTCGCAGTGTCTGGAATCGGTAGACGGAATGCCTCAGCGAGCCGAATTCGGCATACGGTCGACCGATCGCATAGCAATGCGTCGAACACCTGCGATCACCGGCGCGAAAGATGCCAGCGAGCTGCCGCAGTGGCCGGGCGACGCACGAAATGAAGCACTGGAGGGGCCGACGGGAATCGAACCCGCGTTCTCAGCTTGGGAAGCTGATGTCTTACCATTAGACGACGGCCCCGGGTGGGGCAAGCCGGGGCAAAAGCCCGACCGATATGAGCGTAGCAGAATCCGGAGTGCCGCTTCGCCACCGAGACGACACTCCGGGTCGAAACTATCCCTCTGGCTGGCAGACGGCGAGCTCAGAGAGCCTGCCGCCCTGGTCCTCGGCCGACCACGGGAGCTCGGCCCCCGAGATCGCGGCGAGCTGGAAGGCGAGAGCCTGCGAGAACGCGGCGCCAGCGGATGAGTTGTTCAGCGCAACAACGACAGACAGCCCAGTCGCTGGGTCAGCGTACGCCGCGGTGAGTGATCCGGTCATCGCGCCCGCACGGCCCTGCAGGGGGCCGACCTTTTCGATGCCGAATCCGATCTGAGTTCCGGCGGTGTCGGGCTCCTCTTTCGGATTGCCCTCTTCGTCGCGATCTGGGTTCTTGGCAGGCTGGAACTCGGTCACGTGCTTCGACGCCTTCTCATCGCCGAAGCCGCCCGAGAGGTACTTCTTGTAGAAATCCTTGAGGTCAGTGACTGTCGTGAGCGTCGCGCCCGCGCCCCGGATCATCGTCGGTGAGAGTGCGGTGATCTCTGTAGCGCCAGCATCGCACACAGGCTTGTTGTCGGCGCTCGGGTAGGTGAGCGGCGTCATGCTGCCCGCCGGAATCTCGGTCTCGGCGAAGTTGTCAGGGTACGACGTCGACGTCATGCCGGAGGGGCCGAACACGTGCTCCTGCAGCAGATCGTAGGTGTCGCGGTTCTCGTTCAGGCGGATCGCGCGATCGAGCAGCACTGCGTTTGTGTCTGACATGTAGACATTCTTGCCGGGCCAAGCGAGCGGCGAGCGGGCGAGGCCGTTTGCGATGAGCTCCTGCTCGGGCCACGAGCGGGTGGGGTTGTTCGTGAATCGCTCCGTGAAGCCACCCTTGAAGTCGGCGAGCGCCGATGTCTGATCGCAGAGCTGCGCATAGGTAATGTCGGCGATGCCTGCCTGGCGGGGCAGGTCCTTCGATACCTGGCGTCCGAGGGCGAGCTGGTCTTTGCCAACAAGGTCGAGCAACAGCGCGCACATGACTGGCTGTGAGGCCTGTGCGCCGCGGAATGTCGTCGCAGCGGTGACGCCCTCACCGTAGCCGCGAACGTAGGCCTTGTCGTCGCCCTGCCACACGCCTACGACGGCTTCCGTCGAGCCGCTGAGCGCAAGCGCGTTCGCGACTGCGTCGTCGACGGCGGCTGCGAGCTCGGGGCTCACAGTGTTCTGGTCGGAGTTTCCGGTACCGGCTTCGCTGCCGGTGCAGGCGGTCAGGGTGAGGCCAACCACAGCAAGCATGCTGAGCGCCGCCACTGGGCCAACTCGTTTGACTCTTGAAAACACGAAACCGCCAATCTCGACCCGCGGGCGCGCGGGAGCACGAAATTCGATGATACTCCGTGCAAGTCTCGGTGTCGCTGAGCGCCGCGGGGCGCTGTGGAACTCTCAGTCTCATTGCACGCGACAAGAGCGTAGAATGAAAGATGTGATGAATTTTGATGCCGCAGTGATTTCTGCTGTTACGGGCCACATGAATGATGACCACGTCGATGACAGTTTGCTCATCGCGAAGGCATTCGGCTACCCCGAGGCGACTGCGAGCACGATGGTGGGGCTCGACGAGCGCGCCGGGATGTGGCGAGTGACTGACGCGCAGGGGGAACACGACCTGCGCGTTGAGTGGCCGACCGCCCCAATCACTGATCGCCCTCAGGTGCGTCGCCAGGTCGTCGAGCTGTACAAGGCCGCCTGCGCGAAGCTTGGTGTGCCTGCGCGCGAGGAGCACAAGCCAGCTGGTGGCCATGAGCACGGCGGCCACGGCGGCCACGGCGGCGCGAACCCGCATGGCGCGAACCCGCACGCGCACGGCGCCAACCCGCACGCGGCCGAACCCGAGGCTGACGGCCCCAAGCCGTTCTCTCGTGTCATCCGTGAGAGCTCGTGGTCCGATCACTCGAGTAGCGAGGGCGCGAACTTCATGGAGGACATCATGCGTGGTGTCGCGACGAAGCAGGATTATATCGACCTCGTCATCCAGCACTTCTTTATGTACGAGGCACTCGAAGAGGCTTCGCAGCAGCTCGCCGCCGATCCTGCGTACGCTGGCCTGCATCCCGCAGCGCTCGTGCGCCTTGGAACGCTCGAGGTTGACCTCGAGCACCTTCTCGGCGCGAACTGGCGCGACGAGATCACCCCCGTGCCCGCGAGCGCCGAGTACGCCGCGCGGATCCGCGAGGTCGCGGCGGAGGGCTGGCTCCCCGGGATCGTGGCGCACCACTACACCCGCTACCTCGGAGACCTGTCGGGCGGCCAGATCATCGCTAAGCGAGTCGCGCGCCAGCACGGTTTCGATGGCGCTGGCATTGAGTTCTACAACTTCGAGTCGCTCGGCGACCTCAAAGCGTTCAAGGAGACCTACCGCGATGGCCTCGACAGCCTCGGGGAGTCGCTCAGCGCAGACGAGCAGCAGCGGATGATCGAAGAGGTGCGCGTTGCGTACGGCTTCAACACCGCCGTCTTCGTCGACCTCGCAAAGCAGAAGGCCGCGGCGTAGGGCGTTCGGCTCTCCCACGCGAGCGAAAAGGCGGGTCAGGATCACCGATCCTGACCCGCCTTTCGGTGTGCAGCTAGGTGCGCGTGTGCGCCCAGACGACCGCCTGGAGCCTGTCGCGCACCTCGAGCTTCTGCAAAACGTTTGAGACGTGAGTCTTCACTGTCGCCTCGCCGAGGAAGAGCTCGCCAGCGATCTCAGCGTTCGTGCGGCCCTCTGCGAGCAACAGAAGCACAGCTCGCTCGCGCGGCGTGAGGCCCGCCGTAGCCATCGCCGACTCAAGCGTGTCGTCGGGGCTCGCGCTCGAGGCTGGCAGTTCGGTAGCCTCGGGTGCCTCCGTATTGCGCACGCGAGCGAGCACGGCACCCGTGACCTCTGGGCCGAGGAGCGAGCCGCCAGCTGCCACGACTCGAACGGCCTCAATGAGCTGCTCTGCCCGCGACGTCTTCAGGAGGAACCCGCTCACGCCCGCGGCGAGGGCGTCGAACAGGTACTCGTCGTGCCCGAACGTGGTCAGCACAAGTACTGCCGGGAGCGTGCCCTCCGCCTGGAGGATGGCGCGAGACGCGTCGATCCCGTTCATCTCAGGCATCTCGACGTCCATGCAGATCACGTCGGGGGTGAGCGAGGCAGCGAGCGCGATCGCCTGCACGCCGGTCTCCGCCTCGCCGACAACTTCGATGTCAGGCTCAGACTCGAGGATGATGCGAAACCCCGAACGGACGAGCGCTTGGTCGTCGACGAGCAAAACTCGAACCGGTGGGCTCGAAGGTGCGAGTCCCGTCATGCGGCCACCACCTGCCGGTTGGAGAGCGGGACTCGGGCGCGCACCATGAAGCCCTCGCGTTCTCGCCGCTCTGCCGAAATCGCGCCGCCAACCGCGCCGACGCGCTCGCGCATGCCGCGCAACCCAAGCCCTGTGCCAGCGGGGGCGTCAGACGCCCGCACGCCGCGGCTCGTGAGGCGGCGTGCAATGCCGTCGTCGGTTACCTCGACCTCTACTGCGTCATCCATGAAGCGCAGGCGCACCGCGGCCTCTGCGCCCCGCCCAGCGTGCTTGCGCACGTTCGTGAGCGCCTCCTGCACGACGCGGTAGAGCGTGACATCGACGAGCATCGGGAGCGGCCGCGGCGTGCCCGCGACAATGAGCGTTGTTGGCACGCCCGCTCCCTGCGACTCCTCAACGAGTACCGAGAGCTGGGCGATGCCGACGGTGCTCGAACTATCCTCATTCTCAGGCGTTCGAAGGGTGTGCACGAGTCGGCGGAGCTCCTCGACTGTCGCATGCGCGCTCTCCTCGACGACCGCGAGAGCAGCGGCAGCCTGCTCTGGGTCGCGCTCGAGGCTTCGCCGTGCAGCAGCTGCCTGGATCCCCATCACTGAGACGTGGTGCGCGACGACGTCGTGAAGCTCGCGGGCGACCGCGATGCGGTCAAGCGCGACTGCCTGCGCTGCACTGGTCTGGCGTTCGAGGTCGAGCTCCTTGCCCTGCGCGGTGAGCTTCGTCGCGGTGCGTGCAGCCCGCCAGGCGCGCAGACCGAACCAGATCGCGCCACCAAAGTAGAGCAGGTTCGTGATGATCTGGATCACGGCGAACGTAGCGTATGCGGAGAAGATCCCGTAGCGAGGTGCGCCCAGGAAGTCCTCTGTCGACGAGGAAGCGATGATGAGCGAGACGACGAGCCAGATCATCATCGCCGCGGTGATCGCGATGAGGCTCCACGCTGCGAGGGTGCGGCGCGGCTCCCACGCGGTCACCGTGTAGATCGCGATGAACAGGCAGATGTTGATGACGAGCACCTCTGGCACGCCGAACTGACCGCAGACGAAGAACCCGGCGGCGACGACGAGCGCGACTGGGATCGGGGCGACGCGGCGGGCCGCGAGCGGGAGCGTGCAGAGCGCGAGCCCGAGGACCCAGAGCCACAGGGCGGGCTGCTCTTCGTAGATGCCTGTCCGAGCGTAGAGCAGCGACGTTGTCGTCGCCCCAATTGCGAGTGCAAGGGCCAGCAGTGCGTCGCCGCGGAGATCTGCGCGGCCCGGACGTGGCCGCGCCCATTGCGCGTGCGCGGATGGGGGTGAATGCGCTCTCATGATTTCAAGCGTAGGCGCTCGGCGGAGGCGTTACCTCCACCTGGTGGCTGAGCGGCGCCGTTCCGGGCGCGACAGATTCAGCCGTGTGGGGGAGGTGGCGGGCCCTTCGCTCCCCGTAGCCTGGTGGCAACGAAAGGAGCGAGATGATTGACATCGTAGGAATTTCCCGCAGCTTCGGCGACCGCAAGGTGCTCGACGACGTGAGCTTCCGCGTCGAGAGCGGCAGGATGACAGGCTTCGTCGGCGCGAACGGCGCCGGCAAGACGACGACAATGCGGATCCTGCTCGGTGTGCTCTCAGCAGACAGCGGCACTGTGAGCCTGAACGGTCAGCCCATCACGGCTGGCGATCGCGCGCGCATCGGATACATGCCCGAGGAGCGCGGGCTGTATCCGAAGATGGCGGTGCTCGAACAGCTCGTCTACCTCGGCCGTCTCCACGGCATGTCGACGGCGGCGGCACGCGAGTCCGCGACCGCACTGCTCGACAGGCTCGGACTCGCGGAGCGGGCGGGCGACAACCTCGAGAGCCTGTCGCTCGGCAACCAGCAGCGCGCGCAGATCGCCGCAGCGCTCGTCCACGAGCCCATCGCGCTCGTGCTCGACGAGCCGTTCTCGGGCCTCGACCCGATGGCTGTAGAGGTCGTGCTCGGGGTGCTGCAGGACTACGCGGCCAAGGGCGCCCCAGTGCTCTTCTCGTCCCACCAGCTCGACATCGTTGAGCGCCTGTGCGACGACGTCGTCGTCATTGGCGGCGGCCAGATCCGCGCGCAGGGGTCCCGCGAAGGCCTCCGCGCCGAGCACGCCGGACGCGTGTTCGAGCTCGAGCTCGCCGGGCCAGCAGCCGACGCCGGCTGGGTGCGCGAGCAGCCGGGCGTCTCGGTGACGCACCTCGACGGCGGCTTCGCAAGGTTCGACGCCGATAGCGACGAAGCAGCACAGGCAGTGCTCGCCCTCGCCGTGCAGCGCGACGCGACAGTGGTGAAGAGCTTCGCCCCTGTCACCCCGTCACTCGCCCAGATCTTCAAGGAGGTAGTCCGATGACCGACACATTGAAGCAGACAGCTAGCCACCGCCAGCTGAGTGCCCCGCAGGGCGCCTGGATCGTCGCCGAGCGCGAAATCATGACTCGGCTGCGCAGCAAGGCGTTTCTTATCTCGACGGCGATCCTGCTGCTTGTCGTGCTCGCCGGCGTCGTGATTGGCGGCCTCGTCTCGCAGAACGGCGGTTTCGGCGGGCCGACGAAGATCGCCGTCGCCGAGGGGACGGTCTCTGGTGAGACTGCGAGCGGCCTCGCCGAGGGGTTCGAAGTGACCGAGGTCGCGGATCGCGCGGCTGCCGAAAAGCTCGTCCGTGACGGCGATGTCGAGGCCGCAATCGTGTCGGGCGGAGACACGCCTGTTGGCCTGACTGTCATCGCGAACGACAGCCCACCTGGCGACCTCGTCCAGGCGCTCTCGGCGTCCCCAACAATCGAACTGCTCGACCCGAGTGAGACGAGCTTCATGCTCGGCTACCTCATCGCGATGGGCTTCGGCATGGTCTTCTACATGACCGCCCTCACCTTCGGCACGACGATCGCGCAGAGCGTCGTCGAGGAGAAGCAGACCCGCATCGTCGAGATCCTGCTCGCCACGATCTCCGCGCGCACAATGCTCGCAGGCAAGATCCTCGGCAACAGCATTCTCGCGCTCGGCACCGTCGTCGCGACGCTTGCCCTCGCCTCCGTCGGCATGCTCGCGACAGGGCAAGACATCCTGCTCGGGGAGCTTGGGACCGCGCTCATCTGGTTCGGGATCCTCTTCGCCTTCGGCTTCGTGCTGCTTGCGGCGATGTACGCAGCGGCTGCCGCGCTCGTGTCGCGGCAGGAAGACATCGGCTCGGTGACGAGCCCTGTCATGATGCTCGTGATGATCCCGTTCTTCCTGATCATCTTCTTCTTCGACAACCCGCAGGTGCTCACCGTGATGAGCTACGTGCCGTTCTCGGCGCCGACCGCGATGCCGATGCGCCTCTACTTCGGAGACGCCGCGTGGTGGGAGCCGATCGTGTCGCTCGGCGTGCTCGTGATCTCGATCGGGATCGTGCTCTGGGCCGGTTCCAGGATCTACGAGAACTCGATCATGCGCACGGGTGCCCGCGTGAAGCTCGCTGACGCGATCAAGGGCTAACCGCGGCGGTAGCCATACGACGAAGCG
Organism: Leucobacter aridicollis; assembly: GCF_024399335.1. Lineage (NCBI taxonomy): Bacteria > Bacillati > Actinomycetota > Actinomycetes > Micrococcales > Microbacteriaceae > Leucobacter > Leucobacter aridicollis. The sequence goes on along the minus strand of NZ_CP075339.1, from coordinate 3,314,135 downwards.
CCCGGGGGAGTGATCCCTCGGGCGCTTCGTCGTTGCGCAGTTGCTGTTCCGTTACGCCTACGCGCGTGTGAGTAGATGCGCCTCGCAGCGGGGCGCATCGTGCGACGCGCAGGCAACGAAGCGCGTGCGACAGGAGTTCTCGGCACAGTCGACGAGGTTGGCTGTGGGGGCGCCGCATTCGGCGCAGACGCCGATCACCGCCGCTCCGGGCGCGAAGTCCATCGTCTCGCGGCCGTCGAAGACCGCGAGCGAGCCCTCCCAGAGGCCGTCGTTGCCGAAGGCCTCGCCATAGCGGACGATGCCGCCGTCGATCTGGTAGACCTCCTCAAAGCCGCGCGCGACCATCGCAGCTGAGAGGATCTCGCAGCGAATGCCCCCGGTGCAGTAGGTGACTATAGGTTTGCCCTTGATGTCGTCGAACGCACCCGATTCGATCTGTGCGATGAAGTCGTGAGTCGTGCGCACGTCAGGCACGATGGCGCCCTTGAACTTGCCGACCTCGGCCTCCCATGCGTTGCGGCCGTCGAAGAAGACGACGTCGTCACCGCGCTCGGCGACGAGCTCGTTCACCTTTTCGGGCGAGAGGTGCACGCCGCCGCCAACGACGCCGTTCTCGTCAACGACGGTCTCCTCGGGAATACCGAACGCGACGAGCTCATCACGCACCTTCACGCTGAGCTTCGGGAAGTCGGAGATTGCCTGCCACGGCACGCTGCGATCGACGCCCTTGAGGAGCGTCGGTTCGGTCGCGTCGAAGCCACTCCCCTCACTCCACTTCACGTCGAGGCCCGAGAAGGGGCCGTACTCGCGGGTGCGCTTGAGGTACTGCTTGCACGCGTCGATCTCGCCGCCGACGGTGCCGTTGATGCCGTGCTTGGAGATGATGATGCGGCCGCGCAGGCCGAGGGACTCGCAGAGTTCGCGCTGCCACAGCATCGCAGCCTCGGGGTCGGCGACGGGGGCAAACGCGTAGTACAGCAGGATCTTTGGGTGGCTCACACCCTCCATGGTACGTCGTTGACATGTGTGCGGGTTCCTGGGCGCGTTGCGCTGTCGGTCAGATTCGCGTAAGCTTGACCCTTGGTCGTGCGCCGTCCCAGTGCACGCACCGCAGGAACCGTTACCGGAGGCTTGCCTCGGCGGGTCCCGCAGACAAGAAATCTTGGGTGAGGCCGTCCGGTCTCACGGTATGAGAGGAAACATCATGGCAGCAGTGTGCCAGGTGACCGGCGCCGTTCCCGGCTTCGGACACAACATTTCGCACTCGCACCGTCGCACCAAGCGTCGGTTCGATCCGAACATCCAGAAGAAGACCTACTTCGTGCCCTCGCTCGGCCGCAAGGTGACCCTCACCCTGTCGGCTAAGGGCATCAAGGTTATCGATGCCCGTGGCATCGAGGCTGTGGTCGCTGACCTGAAGAAGCGTGGGGTGAAGTTCTAATGGCTAAGGATAAGGACGTACGTCCGATCATCAAGCTCCGTTCGACGGCAGGCACTGGTTACACCTACGTGACCAAGAAGAACCGTCGTAACACCCCCGATCGCCTCGTGCTCAAGAAGTACGATCCGGTTATCCGTAAGCACGTCGAATTCCGAGAGGAGCGCTAAGCATGGCTAAGAAGAGCATGATTGCGAAGAACAAGCAGCGCCAGGCGATTGTTGCGCGTTACGCTGAGAAGCGTCTCGAGCTCAAGAAGGCGCTCATTGACCCCAACGGCACCGATGAGAGCCGTGAGGCTGCTCGTGTGGGCCTGCAGAAGCTTCCCCGCAACGCGTCGCCCGTGCGCGTTCGGAGCCGCGACGTCATCGACGGCCGCCCCCGTGGCGTGCTGACGAAGTACGGTGTTTCGCGTGTTCGCTTCCGCGACATGGCACACCGTGGCGAGCTCCCCGGCATCACCAAGTCGAGCTGGTAATCGCTCGGTTGTAAGCCGGTAGCACCGCATCTTCAGAGGGGCGGGACTGATCAGTTTCTGGTCGGTCTCGCCCCTCTGCACGTCTTCCCGAAGTGTTCTCCAATAGCGAATACGACACGCAGTCCAAAGAAATCCGCGTAATCGCGCCGCTTTTTGGCAAACGTAGGGTAGATTCATACCGATCAAACTGATCGGAACCTCTTTAGCGGAGGTGACACCCCGAATAGATCAGGGGCCGGCAGGCCAACGGTCACCGCCCTGAAAGGACACAACATGGCACTCAACAAGACTGAGCTCGTCGCAAAGATCGCCGCTGAGACTGGCCAGAGCCAGGCAGCAGTTTCGAACGTGCTCGACGGCCTGTTCGCGGCTGTTTCCGAGACTGTCGCTGCAGGCGAGAAGGTTTCGATCCCCGGCTGGCTCTCGTTCGAGACCGCGACCACCGCTGCTCGTACCGGCCGCAACCCGCGCACCGGCGAGACCATCGACATCCCCGCTGGCAAGCGCGTCAAGGTGTCGGTTGGCTCGAAGCTCAAGGCTGCCGTGAAGTAGCTTTCGCTTTTCACGAACCCCCGCCCGGCTGCCGCCGGCGCGGGGGTTCGTCGTTTTTCGAGGCGTAAGCTAGTGCGGTGCGCAAGAACTTTACTGACCCGTCAGAGATTCGCCCGTGGGCCGCGCTCTGGACGCTCGTCCTCGGATTCTTCATGATCCTCATCGACACGACGATCGTGTCTGTCGCGAACCCGACGATCATGAAGAGCCTCAATACGGACATGACGGCGACGCTCTGGGCGACGAGCGCCTACCTGCTCGCGTATGCAGTCCCGCTGCTCATCACCGGCAGGCTCGGCGACAGGTTCGGCCCGCGTCGTGTGTACCTCATCGGACTCACCGTCTTCGCTGTGTCATCGCTCGCGTGCGGCCTCGCGCCGACGATCGAGGCACTTGTTGTAGCGCGCGTCTTCCAAGGTTTCGGCGCGGCGCTCATGACACCGCAGACGATGTCGGTGATCACCCGCATCTTCGCACCCCGCGAGCGCGGCCAGGCGATGGCTGTCTGGGGAATTACCGCCGGCGTTGCGACGCTTGTTGGACCTATCCTTGGCGGGTTCCTCATCGACTCAGTCGGGTGGGAGTGGATCTTCTTCATCAACGTGCCTGTCGCGGTTGTCGCGTTCGTGCTCGCGTTGAAGTACGTGCCGAGGCTCGAAACGCACGCGCATCGGATGGACTGGCTCGGCGTCGTGCTCAGCGCGGTCGGCATGTTCCTCGTCGTCTTCGGTATTCAAGAGGGCGAGAACTTCGATTGGGGGCAGATCTGGGGTCCGATCTCCGTCTGGCTGCTCATCGGCGTCGGTATCGTCGTGCTCGGGCTGTTCATTTGGTGGCAACGCGTACAGCGCGGTGAGCCGCTGTTGCCGCTTCGCATCTTCCGCGACCGCAACTTCTCCGTCGGCACGTCGACGATCATCACGGTGGGCTTCGCGGTGACGAGCATGGGCATGCCGCTGATGTTCTTCTTCCAACTCGTTCGCGGCCTTACCCCGACCGAATCGGCGCTCATGCTCGTGCCGATGGCGGTGCTGTCGGCGGCGCTCGCGCGGCCCGCCGGGATCTTGATCGACCGCGGCGACCCGCGCCGCATTGCCACAGCGGGCCTGCTGCTGCTCGCGGCTGGGATGCTCCTGTACTTCGTCATGCTGAAGCCCGGCACCCCGATCTGGCTGCTGCTCATTCCGAGCGCAATCCTTGGCGTCGCAAACGCCGGAATGTGGGGGCCGCTGTCGGCGATCACGACATTCAATCTGCCGCTCGAGCTCGCCGGCGCCGGCTCAGGTGTGTACAACACGAGCCGACAGGTCGGCGCGGTGCTCGGCTCGGCCTCGATCACGGCGCTCATGGCCTCCCGACTCTCCGCCGAACTTGGTGACGGGGCTGCGGTGGGCGGCGCCGGAGGGCAGCTGCCGCCGCAGCTACAGGACGGATTTGCGGCCGCGATGGGACAGTCGATCCTGCTTCCGGTCGCGGTGATCGCGATCGGTGCGGCGCTCACGCTGCTGTTCGCTCCGCGCCCGCCAAGGACCGGGCCTGTCATGGTCGTCGATGGCCCGACCGAGGCGAGCTAAGACCCGGACGCAGCGCGTGGGCGCCCGCCAGGCCGGGCTGAACAGTGCGCCCGAAAGTTGATCGCACGACGTAGCGACGATTCGAGCCGCCTGCCGGTACGCTCAACTCATGAGCATGGGTGGAGGCGGCGGTGGCCGCGGGGGCAGGGTATCTGGCGGTGACTTCGAGGCACAGCGGAAGCTGAACGAGGCCGCTCCGAAGGTCGCGAACCTTGGGCGCAGGATCGCCGAGCTCTTTAAGCCCTACCGCGGCCCATTGAGCATCATCGTCGTGCTCGTACTGATCTCGGCGGCGCTCGGCATCATGCCGCCGCTCATCACCCAGCGGGTCTTCGACGACGGGCTGTTCCCCGTCGACGGCAGCGGACCGAACATGCCAGTGCTTACCTGGCTCGTTGGGGCGATGATCGTCGTCTTCGTGGTCTCGGCACTCATCGGCGTCGTACAGACCTACTTCACCGCCCGCGTTGGTAACCGGGTCATGGGTGATCTGCGGGTGAAGCTGTTCTCGCACCTGCAGTCGATGGAACTCGGGTTCTTCACCCGCACCAAGACAGGCATCATCCAATCGCGGCTGCAGAACGACGTCGGCGGCGTCGCAAACGTGCTGACAAACACAGTCTCGAACGTGATCGGCAATACCGTGACAGTGATCGCGGCGGCTGTGGCGATGATTCTGCTCAGTTGGAAGCTGACGATCATCGCACTCATCTTGATGCCAGTGCTCGTCATCGCGCAGCGTCGGGTCGGCCAGGTGCGCGCCAGGATCGCCGGGAAAACGCAGGAGTCGTTGTCAGAGATGACTGCAATCACGCAGGAGGCGCTGTCAGTTTCGGGCGTGCTGCTCGCGAAAACGTACTCCCGCCAGAGCACCGAAACAGAGCGCTACGCGAGCGAGAACCGCAATCAGATTGCACTTCAGGTGAAGCAGGCGATGAGCGGCCAGGTCTTCTTCGCGCTCGTAAACGTCTTCCTCTCAGCGGTCCCAGCGATCGTCTACCTCGTGTCGGGCTGGCTCATCGAACGCGCGACCGGTCGGGGCCTCGACGCAGGCATCACCGCCGGCACGATCGTCGCATTCACCACGATCCAGTCGCGGCTGCTGTTCCCGCTGATGGCGCTCATGCGTGTCGCTCTCGACTTGCAGACCTCGAGCGCCCTGTTTGCGCGCATCTTCGAGTATCTCGACCTCACGCCGCAGATCGTCGACAAGCCTGACGCCCTTGAACCGACCGAGGAGCCGGGCCGGGCTGGCCGTATCGTCTTCGATGACGTTGTATTCGCTTATCCCGATGCCGGGCCAGACGACCGACCAACGATCGACAACGTCTCGTTCGTCATTGAACCCGGCGAATTCGTCGCGTTCGTCGGCGCGTCAGGATCAGGTAAGACGACAATCGGCTCGCTGATCCCGCGACTGTACGACGTGACCGGTGGTTCGGTGACCTACGGCGGTGACGACGTGCGCGAGCTCAAGCAGGAAGCGCTGATGGATCGCATCGGCGTTGTCACGCAGGAGCCCTACCTGTTTCATGCCTCCATCGCAGACAACCTGCGCTACGCGAAGCCCGACGCGACTGACGAAGAGGTGGCGAGAGCGGCGAAGCTTGCGAATATCCACGACACGATCGTCTCGTTCGCGGACGGGTACGAGACGATTGTCGGAGAGCGCGGGTACCGGCTCTCGGGCGGCGAGAAGCAGCGCATCGCAATCGCACGCGTACTGCTGAAGAATCCGCGAGTGCTCGTGCTCGACGAGGCGACGAGCGCACTCGACACCGTCAACGAGCGCATTGTGCAGCGGGCACTCGACGACGCGCGCGAGGGGCGCACGACCGTGGCAATCGCGCACAGGCTTTCGACTGTGGAAGGCGCGGATCGGATCTTCGTGCTCGGCGCGGGCCGCATTCTCGAGCAGGGGACGCACAGGGAGCTGCTCGCGATGGGTGGGGCGTACGCCGAGCTCTACGCGCAGCAGAGCTAGCCCGGCTGGCGCGCGGTGCGCATCCTCCATGCCGCAGCGCCCGGCCTGGCGCCGCGCGTTGCGACAGGGTAGGGAAAACCCGAACACGGTTCTCGGGCCAGCGGGGTAGGGGTACTCGCGTGCGCGCTCTAACGTAGAAGTATGACAAGCGAGCCCTGGGCACCGGCCCCTCACTCACCCGCCGCAGCGAGGCCCGCGGCCGGCACGCAGCTAGCAGCGAAGCGCCCCCAGGGGGAGAAGCCCCCGTTGAGGATCGCGCTCACCATGCTGCACCTCGCTGCGCTCGGACTGCTGGGGTGGGCCCTCTTCGTCACAGTGTTTGCGTTGCTTGGCGTCGGGCTTGGCCTGACACTGGTGTTCGGCATCGGCCTGCTGTTTCTTATCGCCCTCGTCTACGTGCTGTTCGGGGCCGCCTGGTGTGAGACTGAGCGTGTCGATGGGCTCTATGCTCTCGGCATTCCGCCGCTCCGCGCCGTACAGCAGCGTGCGCCTGGGTTTGGTGGCTTCCTGCGCATGATGTGGGCACAGTGTGTAGAGGGCCGCATGTGGCAGGCGATCGCGAGCTTCGCGGTCGCGACTTTTCTCGGACTGTTCTTTCTCATCTGCGCGCAAAACTTGGTGTGGGGCGTTTCTGCCGCGATCCTGACGGCGACTGGCGGTGCGGTCGAGTATCACCCAAACTCTGGGCTGCTTCTCGCTCCGTTCATTGCTGATCTTCCGTGGTTTGCGTTCGCGATCGTCGCGGTGCTGTGCGCGGCGGCGATGGTCGGGCTCGCGCTGCTGCACAGGGTGCTCACGGTCTGGATCGCCCGTGCTGGCGCCGAGGCAGAGCACCTGCAAGCGGCAGCGGAGTTGTCGGAGCAGCAGCGCGCTGGAGCTGTGCGTGCCGCGGACCTCGAGCGGACGCGTCTCGAACGAGACCTGCATGACGGAGTGCAGCCGCGGTTGGTGTCGGTCGGCATGACGCTCGGCCTTGCGCAGCAGCAGATCGATGCTGACCCGGATAGCGCGAAGGCGCTCATCGCGGAGGCTCACACGTCGACGAAGGCCGCGATCACTGAGCTGCGTCAGCTCGCGCGCGGGATCAACCCGTCTGTGCTCGACGATCGCGGCCTCGATGCGGCACTGTCGGCTCTCGCGGGTCGGTCTCACGTGCCGGTGACGCTTGACGTGCGGTTCGAGGGTAGGTGCAGTCGCGAAGCCGAGACCGCGGTCTATTTCGTCATCGCAGAGTCACTGACGAACGCCTCGAAGCATTCGCGCGCCCGCGAAGTGCGCGTGACCGTCCGCCTCCGTGACACGGGGACGTTGTGGGCGAGGGTTGAGGACAACGGCGTCGGTGGCGCCCGCGTGATTCCCGGTGGAGGCCTTGACGGCATCACCAACCGCGTGCTCGCTGCGGGTGGCACCTTCAGGCTCGATAGTCCGCTCGGCGGCCCGACGTCGCTGGAGGTGAGTGTCCCGTGCGCATCCTGATTTGCGAGGACTCGGTTCTGCTCCGTGAGGGGCTCGTGCGGTTGCTCGAGCATTCGGGCCACGAGGTTGTCGGCGCATTCGCAGACACGATCGGGGTGGCTGAAGCAGTCGATCAGGATCGCCCGGACCTCTGCATTCTCGACGTTCGGATGCCCCCGACGTTCAGCGACGAGGGCATCCGACTCGCCCTCGAACTGCGTGCGCGACACCCGCAGCTGCCTGTGCTTGTGCTCTCGCAGTACGTTGAGGAGCGGTACGCGAGCGAGCTCATTTCGGGACATGGCGGGGCGTTCGGATACCTGCTGAAGGATCGTGTCGCAGACGTCGCGGAGTTTGCCCAGGCTATCGATCGGATTGCTGGCGGCGCCACCGTACTTGACCCAGAGGTCGTTGCACAGCTGCTCACGAGGCGAAGCAAGGACGCAAAGATGGAGCGCCTGACAGCTCGTGAGCGGACCGTGCTTGCGGTGCTCGCCGAGGGCAGATCGAACCAGGCGATTGCGGCTCAATTGTTCGTTTCAGAGGCGAGCGTTGAGAAGCACATCACGGCGATTTTCCAGAAACTTGAGCTTGACCAAGACGAGTCGGGCAACCGCCGGGTACTCGCAGCGATCGCTCACCTGCAAAGTACTGGTGGCCCCGGTGCCGCCACCACTCACATTCCACAGACAGGATTCACCTCATGACCATGCACCCTGCACCGACAGGTCCGGCCTCACCCAAGCGCGGGATCGGCGTCGTCGGGATCGTCACAGCCGTTGTCGGCGGCGTTGTCCTTCTCGGGCTCGGGGCCTCAGCGGCTGTCGGGATGGCGCTGTCATCGCAGCGGGTGGAGCTGTCGCAGTCCGCGGCGGGAACGATGATTGACGCGACCGGGGTCACGGACCTCGACCTCAACGTTGGCGTCGCGGAACTCACCCTCCAGTTTGGCGCGGTCGAGGGAGCGACGCTCGAAGCCCGCGGTGGTTCCGCCGACAAGTGGGAGCTGGACCGTGCTGGCGACAGCATCACCGTGCGGGCGCCGAAGGTCGACCGCTCGGGCTTCTGCTTCCTTGGGGTGTGCCCGAGCAACCGCGGCCAGCACGTTCAGGCGACGCTTACGCTACCGAACGAGCTCGCAGACCGCACCATCGACGCTGACATTCGGGTCGGGGTCGGTGAGGTGCAGGCGGCAGGGAGGTTCGGCGAGCTCAACCTGAAGGTCGACGCCGGCGAGGCGACAGTCTCTGGCTCTGCGACAAGCCTGAACGCGACCGTCGGCGTCGGTACGGTGCAGGGCGAACTCTCGGACGTTCAGACAGTCGACGCCGACGTGTCGCTCGGCGATCTCGATCTGCGACTCACCGGCGCGCAGCCTGTCGACGTTGGCCTGAACGTGAGCGCGGGGTCCATCTCGCTTGAGGTGCCAGACGGCGTGTACGACGTCGTGCAGCGGGGCGGCATCGGGACGATCGAGAACCGCCTCACGACCACCCCTGGTGCGCCTCACAAGATCTCTGCGCAAGTGGAACTCGGCGATATTTTGCTCCGCGCGACAAGATAGCCCGCCACTGAGGGGAGTAAACTCGGCCCGTGAGCTCGAAGACGCGACAGATTACTCAGTCCAGTAAGCTCGCCGGCGTACGCTACGACGTGCGCGGGCCGATCCTCCAGGAGGCGGAGCGGCTCGAACGCGGCGGCGAACAGATCCTCAAACTCAACATCGGCAATCCTGCCCCGTTCGGATTTGAGGCGCCGCCGGAGATCGTCGAGGCACTGCGGGCCGCGCTCCCGCACGCGCAGGGCTACACTGACTCCCGTGGGATCTTGCCCGCCCGCGAGGCAGTCGCGAACCACTACACCGCGATTGGCGTCGCCGACGTCAGCCCCGAGGACGTGTACCTCGGCAACGGCGTAAGCGAGCTCATCTCGCTCGTGCTGCAGGCGCTTGTGAGCCGCGGCGATGAGATCCTCGTTCCCGCCCCTGACTACCCGCTGTGGACCGCGCAAGTCACGCTGCAGGGCGGCCGCGCGGTGCATTACCCCTGCGACGAGTCGAACGGCTGGATGCCGAACCTCGCTGAGATCGAGGCGCTCATCACGCCACAGACCAAGGGCATCGTGCTCATTAATCCGAACAACCCGACGGGTGCTGTGTACTCGCCGGAGCTCGTTCGCGGCTTCGCGGCTCTTGCCGAACGGCACGGGCTCGTGCTCATGGCCGACGAGATCTACGACCGGATCCTGTACGACGGCGCGACTCACGAACACGCGGCCCTGCACGTGACCGAGACGCTGTGCCTGACGTTCAGCGGGCTCTCGAAGGCGCAGCGCGTCGCCGGGTACCGTGCCGGCTGGGTAGTCGCGTCGGGCGACAGGGAGCGCGCTGCCGACTTCCTTGAGGGGCTCACGCTGCTCGCGAATATGCGCATGTGTTCAAATGCCCCAGCGCAGTACGCGATCCCTGTGGCGCTCGAGATCGAGTCGTCAATCGATACGCTGTGTGCCCCGGGCGGGAGACTCCTTGAGCAGCGAGACGTCGCTCACCGCCTGCTCACCGAGATTCCCGGTGTGACATGCGAACTGCCGGGAGGTGCCATGTACCTGTTCCCGCGCCTCGACCCCGAGCGATACCCCATTGAGGACGACCAGGCGTTCGTGATCAACCTGCTTCGCGCAACGCGGGTGCTCGTGACAAACGGCCGCGGGTTCAACCTGCCGACGCCGGATCACTTGCGGTTCGTGACGCTCCCCGAGGTATCGGTGCTCGAGGAAGCGATCGGGCGGATCGCCGAGTACCTTGGCACAGTGCGGGTGCCGTGAGCGTCAAGGTGCTCGCCGTCGGCAAGAAGCACGAGGCCTGGGTGAAGGACGGCATCGACAGATACGAGAAGCGGCTGCGTAAGCCGTTCGATGTGTCGTGGCAGCTGCTTCCGCACTCCGCCCGAGATGGCGATGCTGCGCGGGTAGAGGAGTCTGAGCGGATTCTCCAGCGGGTCGACCGTGATGCGTTTCTCGTGCTGCTCGACGAGCGCGGCGCAAACGTCGACTCACCGGCGCTCGCCGATCGGCTGCAAGGAGCGCTTGGACAGGGCAAGCATGTCGTCATAGTGATTGGCGGCGCCTATGGGGTCGACGACAGCGTGCGGAGTCGTGCTCAATTCGTGTGGAGCCTGTCGAAGCTCGTGTTTCCGCACCAGCTTGTGCGGCTCATCCTTGCCGAGCAGCTCTACAGGGCGCAGGAGATCGCCGCAGGCCGTCCGTACCATCACGTGTAGCCGGCTGTGACCGGCGGGCCCGTCGAGTGTCTGAGGCCCCCTGTAGCCTCACCGCATGTCACCCTTCCGGCTCAGCACCAGAACGATGCCCGCGCGCGTTCTCGCGTCTGCGAGTGGGGCGAGGGCGAGCCCTGAGCTCGGTTCTGGCTCCGGCCCCGGGGGCTCCGATCAGTCGGGCAGCACCCCGCATGCTGTGCCGGTGCCATGGAACGTTGTGCGGCGACGGCTCGGTGTGATTGAGATCGAGCATTGCGGGGCAGAGGTCGCTCACTCGGTGCGCTTCGCCCTATCTGGGGCAGGGATGCTCGGGCTGTCATTACCGACGACTGTGCATCCCGGCTCTCGCATTCGGGTTGCGGTCCGCGGGGCGCGTGCTGACGAGGCGACCGCGGCTCACGATGCGATGCTCGTGCTGCGCTGGTTCCAGCCCGATGGGACGGAGCTGTTGTGGCCGATAGCGGTCGACTAGGCGCTGGCGTCTATCGGCGGCGACGCCGCCCGCAGCGGGGTCAGCGCACGTGACGCTGGGGTGAAAATCGAGCCTCTCGTCGCGCCTTGATACGGGCATAAAAGGGGCCTCATTGGTGTTTCACTACACAGAGGACTGGCTTCGACTCCGACACGCCGAGAGGGTGGGGTGGATGAAAATTCTTTTTGCCTCCCCAGCCTGTGGATAACCATCGGGCGAGGGCGGAAACGAGCCAAAAGTTGTCCCCAGATCGACCAAAAATTCGGTGGAAAGGCCGTGGAAAACTACATCGGTGTAACTACATCATCTTGTGGTCGGCCTCGGTGTGGTTCACTAGATGTTGTGGCTCACACGAGCTGAGACTTTTGAGGGAAGGGCATAAAAATGGCAGTAACGGTCTACACCAAGCCGTCGTGCGTTCAGTGCACGGCAACCTACCGCGCTCTCGACAGCAAGGGCATCGAATACGAAGTTCACGACCTCTCTGAGGACGAGGCGGCGCTGCAGGCAGTCAAGGAGCTTGGTTACCTCCAGGCGCCGGTTGTCGTGACCGACGACGAGCACTGGTCGGGCTTCCGCCCCGACAAGATCGCGGAGCTTGCTGGTCGACTTCTCTAACGCGAGGGTGTGAGGTCGCCGTGAGCAATCTGGTGTACTTCTCCAGCGTCTCGGGGAACACGCACCGCTTCATCGAGAAGCTCGGTGTCCCCGCGAAACGCATTCCGCTGTATGCGCGAGAAGAGCACTTGCAGGTCACAGAACCATATGTGCTGCTCGTGCCAACCTATGGTGGTGGACCCGCCCTCCGTGCGGTTCCGAAACAGGTGATCAAGTTCCTCAACGACGAGCAGAACAGGTCACTGATTCGGGGGGTGATGGCGGCGGGAAACACTAACTTTGGAGAGGCCTACGGCATTGCGGGCGACATTATCGCCCGCAAATGCCAGGTCCCTTTCCTGTATCGATTTGAACTCTTTGGAACACCGGACGATGTGACAGCCGTCCAAGAAGGATTGGAAAAGTTTTGGAAACAGCAGTGATGGAGCCGGGGCTTGAATCGTCGAAGATCAGCGAGATGGACTACCACTCGCTGAACGCGATGCTCAATCTGTACGACGCAGACGGCAAGATCCAGTTCGACAAGGATCGCGAGGCCGCGCGGCAGTACTTCCTGCAGCACGTCAATCAGAACATGGTGTTCTTCCACAACTTCGAGGAGCGCCTGCGCTACCTCATCGACAACGACTACTACGAGAAGGAACTGCTCGACCAGTACTCGACGAAGTTCATCGAGCAGCTCACCGACGAGGCATACGCACTGAAGTTCCGCTTCCCCGCGTTCCTCGGAGCGTTCAAGTTCTTCACGTCGTACGCGCTGAAGACGTTCGACGGCAAGCGCTACCTCGAGCGTTTCGAAGATCGCGTTGTGATGGTCTCGCTCGGGCTCGCTCAGGGCGACCAGGAGCTCGCGCGCGGCTTCATGCGCGAGATGATCTCCGGCCGGTTCCAGCCGGCGACCCCGACGTTCTTGAACATGGGCAAGGCACAGCGCGGCGAGCTCGTCTCCTGCTTCCTGCTCCGTGTCGAAGACAACATGGAGTCGATCTCGCGCGGCATCAACTCCTCGCTGCAGCTCTCGAAGCGCGGCGGTGGCGTGGCGCTCTCGCTTTCGAACATTCGCGAGGCGGGCGCCCCGATCAAGAAGATCGAGAACCAGTCGTCGGGCATCATCCCCGTGATGAAGCTCCTCGAAGACAGCTTCAGCTACGCGAACCAGCTCGGTGCGCGTCAGGGCGCCGGCGCGGTCTACCTGTCGGCCCACCACCCCGACATCATGAAGTTCCTCGACACCAAGCGCGAGAACGCTGACGAGAAGATCCGTATTAAGACGCTCTCGCTCGGTGTCGTCGTACCCGACATCACCTTCGAACTCGCGAAGAAGAACGAGGACATGTATCTCTTCTCGCCGTACGACGTTGAGAAGGTCTACGGTGTGCCATTCGGCGACATCTCGGTGACCGAGCATTACTACGAAATGGTCAACGACTCGCGCATCTCGAAGACGAAGATCAGTGCGCGTCACTTCTTCCAGACGGTCGCCGAGCTGCAGTTCGAGTCGGGCTACCCGTACATCGTGTTCGAAGACACGGTGAATAAGGCGAACCCGATCAAGGGCCGCATCAACATGTCGAACCTCTGCTCTGAGATCTTGCAGGTCAACACCCCGACCACATACAACGAGGACCTCAGCTACCGCGACATCGGCAAGGACATCTCCTGCAACCTTGGCTCGATGAACATCGCCATGGCGATGGACGGCGGCAACTTCGGCGAGACCGTCGACCTTGCGATCCGCTCGCTGACCGCAGTGAGCGACATGAGCGCGATCAGCTCGGTGCGCTCGATTGAAGACGGCAATGCCCAGTCGCACGCCATCGGCCTCGGCCAGATGAACCTGCACGGCTACCTCGCTCGCGAGCACATCCACTACGGTTCAGAAGAAGGCATCGACTTCACGAACATCTACTTCTACACGGTGCTGTTCCACGCGCTCACGGCGTCGAACAAGATCGCGATTGAGCGCAAGCAGGTGTTCGGCGGCTTCGAAGATTCGAAGTACGCGTCGGGCGAGTTCTTCGATAAGTACACCGACGAGGTGTGGGAGCCCGCGACCGAGCGCGTTCGCGAGCTCTTCGCCGACGCGGCCGTTGCGATCCCGACGCAGGAAGACTGGCGCCAGCTGAAGGCAAGCGTCATGAAGCACGGCATCTACAACCAGAACCTGCAGGCTGTGCCGCCGACTGGCTCGATCTCCTACATCAACAACTCGACGAGCTCGATCCACCCGATCGCCTCGAAGGTTGAGATCCGTAAGGAAGGCAAGCTCGGTCGTGTGTACTACCCGGCGCCGTTCATGACGAACGACAACCTCGAGTACTACGAAGATGCGTACGAGATCGGCCCCGAGAAGATCATCGACACCTACGCAGCGGCAACGCAGCACGTCGATCAGGGTCTCTCGCTGACGCTGTTCTTTAAGGACACGGCGACGACGCGCGACATCAACAAGGCGCAGATCTACGCATGGCGCAAGGGCATCAAGACGATCTACTACATCCGCCTTCGCCAGCTCGCGCTCGAGGGCACTGACATGACCGAGTGCGTCAGCTGCATGCTGTAACTCCTCGCGAGCAAGAACGGGGCGTCCTTCTTCGGAAGGGCGCCCCGTTTGCGCGTTGTTCGGTGCGACCTGATCCTGGCCGGGGGCGACTGATGGCGCTGGCTTCCTCACCGGGGTCGCGTGCAAGAAGCGCATGGCCGCATGCAAATTGCGCAGATTTGCCCGAAATCTGGCGTGAAGGCCCGTAGACCCAGTGAAATGGAGTGTTGCCCGCGCGTAGAGGCGCGGCGTACTCGGATTGACATGGGGGAGTCGAGATGAATGTTCCAGGAAAAGTGCTTGCCGCATGCGTTGCGGTGGGCTTGCTCTCGGGGGGCCTCGGCGCTGTCGCCGCGACCGCAATTTCGAGTGGCGGCACGCTGCGCGAAGGAAGCCCGATGCAGGGCTGCCTCAGCGCGGCTGATGGGACACTGACGCTCGCTGACGCGGGTGACACGTGCGGCAGCGGCCTCGTGCCGGTGGCGTGGCAGAGCGCCGAGCCCGAGCCGGGAACAGATGGCGCGGACGGTCTGGATGGCGCGGATGGCAAGGCCGGCGCTCCAGGGAAGAACGGCGCCGCTGGGGAGCCTGGATCTCACGGACGCGATGGTGCGGCTGGAACTCCCGGCGCGTCAGGGGAGCGGGGGGCTGCAGGAGCGCAGGGAAACGCCGGCGCTGCCGGAGCACGGGGAGCAAACGGCGCTGCCGGGCCCGCCGGGGCGGCGGGCCCGGCAGGAACCCAGGGCGCGGACGGGGCTGACGGCAAGGACGGCGCCGCAGGTAAGGACGGCGCCGCAGGCAAGGATGGCGCGGCAGGGCGCGATGGGGCGGCTGGCAAGGATGGCGCGGCAGGCAAGGACGGTGCCGCTGGGCGCGACGGTGCTGCCGGACGCGACGGTGCTGACGGTGCATCTGGCGCGGTTGGCGCCCAGGGCATTCAGGGCATCCAAGGCATCCAGGGTGAGCGTGGTGAGAGGGGTGAGGCCGGTACCACCGGTGCGGCGGGCAAGGATGGCGTCGCCGCGTGGGACTCCGTCTCTGAATGGAGCCCGACGGCAACCTACACCGCGGGCCCGCCGACTTCGCTCGTCACCTTTGAAGGGTCGACGTACGTGGCAGCACGATCGTCAATCGGGGCCGCGCCTGCGGCGTCGCCCTCTGACTGGATCCTGATCGCGGCAGCTGGGCTGAAAGGCGAGCGTGGTGAAAAAGGCGAGACAGGCGCGGACGGCGCTGCGGGTCGAGATGGCGTAGACGGGGAGGCTGGCGCGCGGGGAACCGCTGGTGCCCAGGGCGCGCAGGGCATCCAAGGCATTCAGGGGCTCGCGGGCGTCGCCCCCTGGGCATTTGTTGGCTCGTACGACGCCGCGGCAGAGTACTCGGGCATTGCTCCCGCAAGCGTCGTCGAATTCGAAGGGTCGACGTATGTTGCCACTCGCGACGAGAGCTTCTCTGGCGTAGCTCCAACTGACACAAGCGCCTGGGCGCTGCTCGCGGCGAAGGGCGCGACCGGTGCGACAGGGCCGCAGGGCTTCCCGGGGTCAACGGGCGCGGCAGGAAACAGTGACCTGCAAAAGCTCTTCGGCACGAACACGCAGCGGGCAGCCGCGGGCCGCGCCACCGAGTGCATGATCGGCTCGGTGCTCCTGACCGCTGGCGCGGTGGCGGACGGGATGCCAGCCAACGGGCAGATACTCTCCATCCAGAGTTTCTCGGCGCTGTACTCGCTGTTCGGGAACACTTATGGCGGAGACGGTAGAGCTACGTTTGCCCTGCCAGACATGCGCGGGCTGGCGCCAAACAATATGACGTATTCCATCTGCGTGTACGGCATCTTCCCGTCACGTGACTAGGCCACATTATGTTGCGGTGCGTGGGCTTGCGCACCACAACATGTAGTTGAGAATCTCTCGGAGCGGCGCAGACATTGGTTGGGCGAAACGGGTAGGATTTGAGGGTGCCTCGGCGGTATTCGCGCGCACAGCGCGGAGCCCCGAGTTTGCCACCAAACTTCGCGTTTCGCCCTGGCCGGGCGTGCGGTGCGAGTAAGTGAGAGAGCAGAGGGAATCGATGAACTTCAAGCTGGGCCATGCAGTTCAGGCAATTAACTGGAACCGCATCGAGGACGAGAAGGACCTTGAGGTCTGGAACCGTCTGGTGAACAACTTCTGGCTCCCCGAAAAGGTGCCGCTCTCGAACGACGTGCAGTCGTGGGCGACGCTCACCCCTGATGAGCAGCTGCTCACCATGCGGGTCTTCACCGGGCTGACCCTGCTCGACACGATCCAGGGCACCGTCGGCGCTGTTTCGCTGATCCCCGACGCGATCACCCCGCATGAGGAGGCCGTCTACACGAACATCGCGTTCATGGAGTCGGTGCACGCGAAGAGCTACTCTTCGATCTTCTCGACGCTCGCGTCGACGCAGGAGATCGATGACGCGTTCCGCTGGTCGACGGAGAACACGGCGCTGCAGAAGAAGGCCCAGATCATCGTCGACTACTACGAGGGTGACGACCCGCTGAAGCGCAAGGTCGCATCGACGCTGCTCGAGTCGTTCCTGTTCTACTCGGGCTTCTACCTACCGATCTACTGGTCCTCGAAGGCGAAGCTCACGAACACCGCAGACCTCATCCGCCTCATCATTCGCGACGAGGCCGTGCATGGCTACTACATCGGCTACAAGTACCAGCTTGCGGTCGCGAAGGAGACCCCCGAGCGTCAGGAGGAGCTCAAGGAGTACACCCTCGCGCTCCTGTACGACCTCTACGAAAACGAGATCCTCTACACGCAGGATCTGTACGATCCCGTAGGCCTTACCGAAGACGTCAAGAAGTTCCTTCACTACAACGCGAACAAGGCGCTGATGAACCTCGGCTACGACCCGATGTTCCCGAAGGAAATGACCGACGTGAACCCGGCGATCCTCTCGGCGCTCTCACCGAACGCTGACGAAAACCACGACTTCTTTAGTGGCTCAGGCTCGTCGTACGTCATCGGCAAGGCTGAGGCCACCGAAGACGAGGACTGGGACTTCTAGAAGTTTTCTGAGAAGCCCCGGCTGAAAAGCCTGGTCAGAGGCCCGGATCCGCGAAATCTCGCGGGTTCGGGCCTTTTCGTGCCCTCTGTCAAACGACAGAGGAGAACAGAAATGACCAGGAGTGTCCGTTCAGAGTGGCACGTGGATGGCACGCGCACACCTTCCCCATGGAAGCGAGGAGGCCAGCCACCCGAAATCTGGGGTCGGCACACCGCCGAGGCCGTGCCACTTCGTGCCATACGAGGCTCAGGCGATGCCTCAGGATCCGCGGAAACACGCGGGTTTTGTGGTTCAGACGGATCTAGTGGCACGGAGTGGCACGAGGGTCCAACCGCGTCCATCCGAGTACACGGGAGGGCATCATGAGCGGGACGAAACGAGAGACGTGGGGTAGCTTGCGCAAGCTTCCGTCGGGTCGTTGGCAGGCCCGCTATCCCGCGCCAGATGGCGAGATGTACCCAGCGCGAACTGAGGACGACAAGGCGCTTACGTTCGTCACGAAGACCGATGCGCGGAAATGGCTCGCGTCGATGCACTCGAAGATCTCGCTCGGCTTGTGGGAGCCGCCAGAAGTCATTGCGGAGCGACGCCGCGCCGAGACTGCCGCCGAGCAGAGTCGGTCGATGGGGTTCGAGGCGTACTCGAAACGGTGGCTGCAGATGATCAAGACGGAGCCCAACCGAAGCGGCAAGATACGTGCCGTCGGGACCGTCCGCTCGTATCAGGGCAAGGTCTCTGGCTATCTCATTCCTGAGTTCGGAGACACTCCGATGAGGGATATCGACGTCAACCGCATCCGTGTAATGACAGATCGGCTCGACCAGATCCCAGCGCCGCTGAACCCGAAGTCGAAGTTCAATGGCATCACGCGGCCCGTACTCATCGTGCTCATGATGATCCTGCGGCAAGCAGCTCGCGACGGCATCATTCCTGCGGCGCCAAGCGTTTCGATTCCTCGCCAGGAATCGGTTCGCCATGATGCCGACCATGATGAGAGCGAGGACATCATCACACCGAAACAGGTTGAGGCCTTGTATCAAGCGGTTCCGGATCAGTGGGCGATCATGGTGCAGCTCGCCGCCTGGTGTCAGTTGCGCCGTGGGGAATGCCTGGGGTTGCAACGGCGTGATGTCGAGTGGCATGACGACGGCAGCGCGACTCTGCACGTGCGACGTCAGCTGAACGCCAACACCGGCGACTACACAGATCTGAAGAGTGAAGCGGGCAAGCGGTCGCTGAGCATCCCGAAGCTCATGACCGATCGGCTGAAGCAGCACCTCAAAGATCACGTCGCAACCGAAGACAAGGCTCCGCTGATCCCGGCAAGCAGCCGCGGCGCCATGCCGCTGTCGAACACGCGGTGGGGCTACGTCTGGGCCGACGTCCGCGACGGAGTTGAGGGATTGCCGCACCGTTTCCGATTCCATGATCTGCGTCACACTGGGCTGACGATCTTCGCTCAAGAAGGAGCGACGCTCGCCGAGCTGATGCGCAGGGGCGGGCACGCCGACATTCACATCGTGCTGCGATATCAGCACGCCACAATGAATCGCGACCGAGAACTGGCGGATCGGATGAGTGCACGCGTCGCAGCGACCCTTGACCGGAAGAAGAACGCGGGGAAGGAGTCGTAAGCGGACAGCCGCGGACACCTGTGAGGTAACACCAATCCATCCACAGGAAGGCACTGCCATGAACTCTCGAACTCGCAGCGAAGAGCACGAACCCGACCTGGTCTCACTGGCCGTCGCGGCCGAAAGCCTGGGTGTCTCAGTCAAGACGATCCGGCGCCGAATCTCCGACGGCACGGTTCGCGGGTACCGGGTCGGGCGCCTCATCAGGGTTGACCTGGATGAACTGCGAAAGAGTCTCGTCGTGGAGATCCCAACGATGAGATAGCGGCTACAGCACGCGACGCACCCAGGTGGATGACACTCCGCTTGGGGGTGTTCGCAGTGTCAAGCATCCGCGTGACGTCCGATGCATTGGTGACGACGTGCGCGCTCCCGTCCTGCAGCAGGTGATTCGTACCGGCGCTGGCGGCGGAGGTAACGGGCCCGGGGACAGCGCCAACGATGCGACCCAGGAGTACGGCCTCCCGCGCTGTGTGCAGCGTTCCAGACCGAAACCCCGCTTCAACGACGATGGTGGCACCAGAGAGCGCGGCGAGAATGCGCGAACGATCCAGAAAACGCTGCCGGGTCGGGCTGACACCGGGCGGTAGCTCAGAGAGCACCAGACCTTGGCGTGACACGCTCACAATGAGGTCTGCATGACCTGCGGGGTATGGGCGGTCGACGCCTGAGGCAAGCACCGCGATCGTGTTGCCGCTCTCGATGAGCGCGGACCTGTGCACGGAGCTTTCGATACCGTAGGCAGCACCGGCGACGAGGGTCTTGCCATTTCGAGCCAGCTCGCTGGAGATGTCCTCGGCAACGTGCACGCCGTAAGCGGTCGCTGCCCGGGCGCCAGTGATCGTGATCAGGTGGGAAGGCTGCGCGATGAGGAGTTCTGCGTGTCCCGCAGCCCAGAGCGCGTACGGGGCTCGCTCGCGGAGATCGTTGAGGGCGGCGGGCCACTCTGAGTCCTCGGGTACAAGCACCCGATAGTCGTTCTCAGCGAGCAACCGCGAGGCCACCTGATCGGGATTCGCTCGTGATTGCAATCGATCTCGCCAGACTGCTGCCTCGACTCGATCCATCCCGGGAATCGCGGTGTCGCGCTCGATCAGAGCGATCAGCTCGACCCCACCGACTCGTTCGAGGAGTGCGCCCGTTGCGGCGTCGTTCGGAGTGCCGATCAATGACAGCACTTGGCGGGCAGTTCGCTCATCTGTAGCGAGGTTCGAGAGCGTTGGCATGATGGCCTCCTTCGAGGTGAGATCTCACTGAGAAGGTGCGCGAATGCTGCCCCCCCCTTGTTGCCTCATGCGGAGCAGGCGTACCCTGGGAGACGAAGCAGGTTCTCAACTCTGCGGGCCCTTCGGGGCGGCCCTCTCGGGCGCTCGATTCACATGCTGCTTCCTCGACGGAGATCGACGCGTGACGAGAGGCCCCATCATGATCCGTTTGATTTTGACGGTCAGCAGCTTCATCTACGCAGTCCTGCAGCGATACGCACCCACGAACATTGTGTTGGGCCGGATCCGGCAGCGCCGTGGCCTGAAATGGGGCATTCCCGCGATGCTCTTGGCCGCGCCGTACATCGTGCTGGCGCATTGGTGCTCATCTGCGATCGGCGACGGCGCGCCAGGATGGTTCAACCTCGTCGTCCTACTGTGCGTCTGGAACGCGTTGAAATTCATCGCGATCGGCCCGATCAGCGTGGCACTTCTGAGCCGTGCTCGGTATCGGGAGAGGATTGAAGGGCGAGAGGCTGCGACCGAGTCTAAGTCGCTTCCGATAGGAAATCGATCGCTTGTCAGGGGTTCATAGAACCGGTAAGTTCGCACAGCAGGGAGCGTTTCGCCACATGATGAGCGACTGGGCTTCTTTCGGTGAGCCTATGTTCTATGAGGTAGACTAGGTGCATGCATTTGTACTTCCTGTAATGACGGAGCAGGCCTACCGCGCTCGTTGAGAATATCCGAGCCAGCGGCGGTCGCTCGTTCTGACCCTTTTGAGGTCGCCGTCATTGACGTACTCGTTGCCTCACGGTTTTTCGTGGTGCGTCGTTCCGAAGGATTCGAATGCTTACCCCCACACGTCATATTCCGGCGCGCCATCGCGCGCAACTTACCGCCTCCGACGTTTCCGTCATGCGAGGCGCCACATCAGTTCTCAACCATGTCGATCTCGTCATCACTGCTTCGTCTCGCGTAGCGATCGTTGGAGAGAACGGCCGTGGCAAATCCACACTCCTGCACGTACTTGCGGGCACCCTGCCGCCGGACGGTGGCGAAGTCCAACGCATCGGCACGCTCGGTCTCGCTGAACAGGAGATGGAAGCCTCCGACCACCGAACCGTCGGGCAGGCCGTCGCGGAGGCAATTGCCGAATCGCTCGCTGCCTTGGCAGCCCTCGACGATGCCGCCGTCGCCCTCGCAGAAGGCAGTGCTGACGCCGCTGAGCAGTATGAAACATCGCTAGAGCATGCCGAAGCACTGAATGCATGGGATGCCGAGCGTCGCGTGCAGGTCGCGCTCGAAGCGCTCGAAGCTGAGACTGACATGGACAGATTGCTCGCCGATCTCTCTGTGGGTCAACGGTACCGGGTGCGATTAGCGTGCCTCTTGGGTGCCGATGACGACTTTCTCCTGCTCGACGAGCCCACGAACCATCTCGACCGCAGTGGGCTCGAATTCTTGACCACACAGCTCAAAGCGCGCAGTGGCGGTATCGTCATCGTCAGTCATGATCGAGCGCTCTTGGCCGACGTCGCCGAGACGATCGTCGACCTCGATCCGACACCTGATAAGCGCCCGCGCGTGTATGGCAACGGGTATGACGGGTACCGTGAGGGGCGCGTCGCCGAACGGGAGCGTTGGGAGCAGGAATACGAGCGCCAGCAATCTGAGCACGCGCGGCTGCAGGACAGTTTGAGTGCTGCCCAGAACCGACTCGTGTCGGGGTGGCGACCCGAGAAGGGTACGAACAAACACGGTCGCGCGACTCGCGCGGGCGGGCTGGTGCAGAGCGTACACCGACGTCAGGAAGCACTCGAAGCGCATGCGGTGACCGTGCCGGAACCGCCGCAGCATTTCCGGTTCCCTGAGCTGCCCACGCGAACCGGCGCGGCACTCCTGAGTGTTGAGCAAGTCAGTGTCGACGGACGACTGGCAGAGCCGGTGTCGTTCACGCTGTCGCACCGCTCCAGACTCGCGGTGACCGGGCCGAACGGGGCAGGCAAATCAACACTCTTGAGCGTAACGGCGGGTGAACTCTCAGCGGACACTGGAACCGTTCGCGCGTCCCGCAGTACACGGGTAGGCTTCCTTCGGCAAGAGACGGCTCTACCGCGAGACCTCCGAGCGAGCGACGTATACGCGAATCACGTCGACGGGCTGGTCTCTGCAGGAACGGTACGTGCGTCGGAGGCGGTCGGCCTGTCAGGCCTCGGCCTACTCCGCTCACGCGAGGCAGGTAAACGCGTCGGTGAACTCTCGATGGGGCAACAGCGTCGCCTCGACCTGGCTTTAGTTCTCGCGGCCCGCCCGCACGTGTTGTTGCTCGACGAACCCACTAATCACCTCTCGATCGCGCTCGTCGATGAACTCACCGAGGCGCTCGGAGCAACCCAGGCGGCGGTGGTCGTGTCGACGCATGACCGTCAGCTTCTTCGCGACGTTGCCGCCTGGCCGCAGCTGCAACTCAGCGCGATGGCAGAAAGTGAGGTGCGGGTATGAAAAGCAAGAGTCTCCGCCGAGTGCGCGCACTTCGCCCCCTGACTTCACGGGACTACCGACTGTTGTTTGCCGCGGTCGGCATCGAGGTCTTCGGGACTGGCATGTGGACCATCGTCATGGTGTTCCAAGTGCTTGCGCTCGATGATAGTCCGCTTGCGCTCTCAGCTGTCGCGACCGGGATGAGCCTGGGCCTCTTCGCGTTCTCGATCGTTGGTGGTGTCGTCGCAGACCGGTTGTCCAAGCGCCGCATTATCATTACCGTTCAGGGAGTGATTGCGGCCGTCATATCGGCCGTCGCAGTCCTCTCGCTCACCGGCAACGTCGAACTCTGGCATGTCGGTGTCGCGTCCTTCGCAATGGGGGCAGGCAGCGCCTTCTTCTACCCGGCGTATAGTGCGTACCTGCCGCAGGTACTCCCACCCGATCAGCTGCTGGCCGCGAACGGGCTCGAAGGTGCGCTCAGGCCGACGATGGGGCAAGGGCTCGGACCAGCGCTTGGCGGCGTCATCGTCGGCATCTTCTTCCCGGCCATCGGCGTCGTCATCGTCGCAGCCTCATACATGATCGCTTTCGTCATCACCCTGTTCCTCAGCCGACGCGACGAGCACCCCTCGGTCACGCCGCTCGAAGAACGAGTGAGTGTCTGGCGCGATCTCCGAGCGGGCGTGGGATATGTCGTTCGCACGCGCTGGCTCCTGTGGACGCTCATCTTCGGTTCGGGGCTCGCGCTCATCATCCAAGGACCGATCGAGGTGCTTCTGCCGTTCCTTACTCGCGACCGATTCGTGGAAGCTGAAGCCACCTTCGGGTTCCTCCTGGCCGCGTATGGGATCGGGGGCGCCGTCGGCTCGCTGATCGTCTCATCCCTGAAGCTCCCACGCCGCTACCTGACATTCATGATTCTCTGCTGGGGTGTTGGCACCCTTCCCTTGGTGGTCATCGGCGTTGTCGACAACCTCCTCTTGATGCTCGCAGCGCTCTTCCTCGTCGGTGCGCTCACAGGCGCGGGCGTGGTCGTATGGGGCACGTTGCTGCAACGGTTGGTGCCGCTGGACATGATCGGGCGGGTCGCCAGCCTCGACTTCTTCGTCTCGATCGCGTTCATGCCCGTGTCGATCGCCGTTGCCGGACCGCTCTCGTTGCTGGTGCCGATCCCCGCAATTTTCGTGATCGCTGGGGCCGTTCCACCGATTCTCGCGGTGATCGCGCTCCTGGCAGGACGGATGCGGCAGACCGAAGAGGAGCACCCGTTGGACGCTGGCTGAAGGAAGCAAGTCGGGTGTCGAGCGGACCACCGCAAGCGTCGACGAGGATCAATCCATCCTGCTGGCGGCACTCTGCGAATGAAGCACGCATCCATCTCAACCGGGGGCTCGTCGATCAGACGACCTCAATTGGGCGTCTCATCCGTTCTCGCGCCGATGCTTGCGTAGAACGCATCCTCTGCGGCCCTACGCGCCTCAACCTGTTCGAGCACGAACTGTACGAAGTCAGCATCCCGATCCATGATGGCCTCCTCCACGATGTGGACGGTGCGTTCCTCGCCTGGCCAGACGGTTTGCCGCGTCGGTCGATCTCGGTCAAGCCGCGTGCCGCTGGCCGTCACCCAGTCGCGCAGACGCTGACGAGCCTCTGCGAAGTCGCGGTGCCATCCGAACGGTGCTGAGCCGTCTTGGTTGGGGTCGTAGGCGCATAGCCAATGCAGGTGGAGGGCGGAAAGCTCCCAGAGCAGCTCGGGGTGACGATGCCATACCGGTGGAATCACTGCGGCGGGCAGGCCGTACTCGGTGCGGAGCCAATTCACCCAGCGATTGAGTTCGAGAAGTTCTTCCTCAAGGTCTTGCGATGTGAGTAGATTCCAGTTGATGGGATGCGGTGGCTCTGCGACGAGATCCGGCTCAAACTGCTCAGCCTGGATGTTCTCGTTACCCTCGCCGGGGGCGCTGTGCTCGTTCATGTGCTGCTCCGATCCGGCTCAGTGCCCGAGAGATGGGGCACCGTTTACGGTCCCAGAGGATCGAGGTGCGAATGCGCGGCGCTGTTCTTTGTCGGCGCTGCTCCGCGAAGCTGCCTTACGGGGTGAGCGGTCGACTTCGTAGCGGGTGCGTGCGGCATCGTGGCCGATGCGCTTCGCGACGAACTCCTCGCTCTCAACGCTTTGACCTTCGCGCTCGTAGCTCACGGGCCGCTGGTATCCCTCGGCAATGAAGTTGTCGCCTTTGGAGAATCGCTCTGAAGCGCGTTCGGCGGAACGCCCGAACATGACGAGGTGGTGAAAGCTCGACTCCAGTTGTGTGAAGGTGCCGTCCTCCTCGCGGCGGAAGTGCTCCTGCCCGAAACGGAAGTAGAGGCGGGGGTTCCCGTTGGCCGAGACTGTCAGCTGCGGTTCTGAGGTGACGAATCCCGAGACGGACTCTTGTGTGTGGATCGACATGATGCTCTTCCTGTCTGGTCAGGCGGCCGCGTTTGTTCGGCCGTTGCGACAGGTAGGTGCACGGTCGTCACCCGTGCTTGTTAAAGCTTGGGGTGCTCCAGCAGAGCTTCCATCGCCGAGCGATCGAGAAGGAGCTTCTCTCCGTCAGCACGTTTCGGCCATGGATGCAGATCGGTGATGATGGGTGCCGTCGATCGGAGCAGGATCACGCCGATACCGAAGGGGAGCGTCCGAATCCGATCCGGCGGCAAGATAGACAATCTGCGGACAGAGCGCTGATTGGAGCGTGAACCGTAGTCGCCAAGCGTGACGGAGTCAGTGAACGCGTCACGCTCACCGATGAGGGTGGAGAGGTCCTGGAGATCGCGAGAGTTTGATGCACCGCCGAGGATGATCTTCGCGATGCTTGCGTCCCAGATCGCAGCCGCCTGATTCTCTGACCACTTGTCGCGTGCTTGGGCGAGCGATTGGAGCACAGGCATCGTCGTGATGCCGGTGCCGCCGCCTTCGGCCATGAGTGTCGGCAGTGAAGGGAGTGGCGCGAGGTTCCCAATCTCATCGAGCGCGAGCAGGAGCGGGGGATCGAGTCGTGCACCGGGCGATCGTGCCGCCATGCGGCGAGCAGTCTCAACGAGGTCTTCGACGAAGGCGGCAACCAGCGCAGCGCTGTTTCCGGCGCCAGCTCCGGTCGCGAGCAGGTACAGCGTGCCGCGGCTGCGAATGAACTGCTCCGGATCGAAGTGCTCACCCTCGGTCGGGCTTACCGCGTCCAACACCCTGGGGTCGGCGAGCGAGGCCAGAGCGAGCGAGACGCCCTGCCAGATGCTGTCGCGAGTGCGCGGATCAGCATCGAGCATCGCTTCCAATGATTCTGCCCATCCCGTCGCGGCGAGAGGTGAGCCGGTGAGGATCGCAACGGCCTCGGCTGCCACCGCAGGGTCGAGTGTCCAGCGGAAGAGTTCCGCCGGAGTTCTGTTATCGAGCGCCGCAGCGTGGAGGAGCGCTTGCAGCGCGACTCGGGTCTTGCCCTCCCAGAAGCCGCCGCCTTCGACGCCACCGGACGAGAGTTCGGTGGCCGCTGCGAGACCAGTCGCCCGAATCATCGCGGTGAGCGGATCTTCGCAGCCTCGGATGGGAGACCATCGCAGACCGGCGGGAACGCCTTCGGCCAGGTGCTGTGGGTCGAAGACCGCGACAGGGCCAAGTCGCTCTCGTGCCTTGAGCGTCACCGTAAGGTTGTCGGGCCGAGTGGACGTTGTGACGACTGCGCCTGGCGCGTCAAGGATCGCCGGGATCACGATATGCAGCCCCTTACCTGAGCGCGGCGGACCGATCAACAGGATCGAATCTTCGACGCTCGCCCAGATCTGCTTGCCGTGCGAGCGACCAAGCAAGAAGCCCACATCCTCCGGCTTCGGGTGCTCAAGCGAAGGACGCAGCGTCGCAGCACGACGAAGGAGCGCCTTCGAGGAGGCGCTGGATGCGACGTCGTGCCCGCTCGCGGTCCCTTGAAGCTTGCGGGGGTCGGAAGTGACGGCCCGAGTATGGCGTCGTATCCGAGCCCAGACCCACACAATCGCGGTGGTGAGCAAACCGAGAAGAAGGGATGCTACGACCCAGTAGACAGCTGTATTGAGGCCGGGTGCCCCGAGAGCAGCGGCGGGATCAGCAGGGGCAAAGATCACGTTGACGCCACCGGCGAAACCGACCTCCGGTCGTTCAGCACCAGTCAGAAAGGCTGCGATCGAACCGGCCCCGCGGAGCACGGCAGCGATACCGAAAAGTGCGAAGAGGCCAATTATGAGGGCGTTGGTCAGCTCATCCCCAAGACCGCGGCTATGAGACTGGGCGCTGGTCATGCTGGCAACCGCTCAGCGACGATGACGCCAGATACGCGCCCGATCAGCAGGAACTCTGCGTTCTCATCCGCAACCTGACTGAGATCGATAGCTGCACGAGCTGTGCCGTCAGCGGCACCTTCCGCGCTCGAGACCGAGAGCGCGACCGTCACGTCTTCGCCGGGAATGAAACCGGCACCACGAACCTCGATCAGCTCATGTGTTGGCCGATGGCGCGCTCGCCGCGTGGCATCGGGTACCGGAGGCTCTGCTGCCATGCGCTCGCGCCGCGTGGCGTGGACAATGTCGGTGAACACGGAGCCGTCGTACTCCCGCACCTCGACACGAACTGTTCGCGTGCGGTGCGCGGAAAGTGCGTCGAGCAGTTCACCGAAACGAGCCCTATCCCACTCGGACGCCGGACCCGTAGGCGGGAACTCTCTGCCATCGAGGGAGACGCGCATCGCACCGCGTTCATCGACGTGGATGCTGGCGATCGGAAGGTTGACGGAGGACTCTGGCGACGAATCTCTGGTGTTGCGTTTGCTCATACCGCGAAGGTGCGTCAGAGCCTCCGCGCGCACTCAGCCCACCATCCGACCTGTCGTGTCGAAGAGTGCCAGCTCGTCGGGGTGTAATTGGTGCTGGCAGACGAACGAGCGATCCTTGATGCGCCAGAGCCCCTGTCCCACGCCGAGGCCCGGCAGCAGCTTCTGCTCCGTACCGGTGAGTCCAAGCGCTCCGGCGGTGACGCCGAGCTGGTCGGATTCCTGCCGGTAGATGATTCTCGTCTCGGCATTGGCCAACAGACTGTTGGCGAGGGCACGCATGGCGGACCCCTGGTCACCGACGTTCTCCAGGTCAGTGAGCTTGTGGAAGATCAGCATGTTCGCGATCCCGTAGTGACGTGCGAGTCGCCAGTGAGCGTCCATCCGTCGCAGCAGTGCGGGGTGGGACATGAGCCGCCAGGCCTCGTCGTAGATGCACCAGCGTTGGCCGCCGTTGGGATCGAGCAGTGCAGACTCCATCCACGCAGAGGAGCAGGTCATGAGCACCGAGATCAGCGTGGAGTTCTCGGTCACCCGTGAAAGGTCGAGCGAGATCATCGGTAGCGTCGGATCGAAGGTCACGGTTGACGGGCCGTCGAATAGCCCGGCGAGATCTCCCGCAACAAGCCTTCGGAGTGCATGCCCGACGAGCCGCCCGTCTTCGGCGAGTCTGCCGTCAGGGTCTGCGTGCGGGGTGGGGGCGAGGATGTGTTCGACGACCATCGGAAGGATCGGTACGTCGTTGCTGCGCACGACCTCGGTAAGCGCGGTGTCGATCGCCGTGTGCTCCAGCGGGGTGAGGGGTCGCGTCAGTACCGTCTCAGCGAGTGCGCCGATCAGGTCGCGGCGCCGAGACGCGACGGTGGACGCCCAGCTCTCGTCGCTCATGCCAGAGGGGCGGTAACCCTCGTCGAGAGGGTTGAGCCGTGCGGCAAGCCCGTGCCCGAGCACGATTGCACGCCCGCCGACGGCTTCGGCGACGGCCGTGTGTTCGCCCTTCGGGTCACCTGGCACGTAGACGCGGCGCCCGAATGGGAGGGACCGTGTGTAGAGGCTCTTTGCAAGGCTGGACTTCCCGGAGCCTACGATGCCCGCGAGCACGAGGTTCGGAGCGGTGATGATGCCACGGGCGTACAGCACCCACGGGTCGTAGACGAAGGAACCACCGGAGTACAGATCCTGGCCGACGAAGACGCCATCGGAACCGAGTCCGCCCTCCGCGAGGAATGGGTACGCCCCCGCGAGGGTGGCAGACGTGTCCTGATGTCGGGGCAGACGGAACCGGCCTGGTGAACGCAGCTGAGCCGGACCAGGCTCGCCAGCGGCGGAAATATACGACGTACCCCGACGCTCAGCCAGCTCGGTAAGATATTTCGCGCGAGTTTCTTCGCGTTCAGAGTGCTGCTGCTTGGCCTGTAGCTTTGCGGCCGCCTTTTGACGCTGCTTGCGCACTCGACGCTTCTCGGAAGCTGGAGCAACGAGGACAGCCGTATGGAGCCGCTCGGCGTCATTCCAGTTCATAGCCCCAACCCTCGCTGCTGCTTTAGAGCCGTGATGTTTGCTGGTTCGAACCAGGATGCCCGCTGTTGGCGCGGCGCCACTGGGTGCGCATCGAGGCCGCGCGACTCGTTCGGAAGTCCGTCTTCGGCGTCGATGGTGTGGCGTCGATACAGGGCGACGTGGTCGAAGCTGTGACTGTAGGTGAGGTGGTAGTCACCGTCGCGCCGCTCGTGATCCAACGGTCCGCTGGGCGGCACGTCGTAGACATACCCGTTCTCCATCGCCGCGTTCGTAGTCTCGTCTCCGTAATCCCAGTTCTTGAGGTGGTCGAGCCCGGCAGCAGGGCCGTCGGCGTCGATCATGTCGAGCACTTCGTCGGCTTCTTCACCTTGTATGAAGACGACGTTGATCCACCGAGCTGCCGGGGTGATGTCTGTCGCGGGCGCGTTGTGCCAGGAGACACGACTCGCTGCGGATGTCGCAGCGTTCAGTCGCTCCTCGGCTTGGTCGATGAATGTCGCCGCCTGGTGCAGCTGATCGGCGGCAGCGAGCGCGTCTGTTGATCCAACGGCATGGTCACCGTGATCGTCGAACGCTCGGGCACGATTGCTGATGTGGGCAGTAGCGAGCTGATCGAGCACCTGCCTCAGCGAACGGACACCCGACAGCAGGTCGCCGAGCACGCCATAGAGATCCTGGGGGTTCTCGAAGTTGCGTGATGCATGCGCGAGCCCGCGCAGCGCCTCGGATGCTTCACCGGCATCGGCGCCGGGATCGTAGAACGTTGGCATTGGGAATCCTTTTGACTTTCGATGGCGGCATTGATGACCATCAGGTGCGCATCCCAGGTACCGGTCACGATCACTTGAAACCGGCAGTGACCGTAAGGTCAGAGCGATCTCGCAAGCCGATTGCCACTGAAGTGTGACGGCATCGGGCCCTCGGGATAACTGCGTGGGTCGTCCTGCTTTGAGTGCGGACCCAAAGCAGGCCGACCAGACGCCAGCCGGAGATGGAAGGGTCGAGTGCCTATTGGGAAATTGCCCGGTGCTCCCGCGTGCTCGGAAGCACGATGCGTGAAGTGAGCGCTCCTGCGGCGATAAGCCCGATCACGGCGAGGGCACTGCTGACCAGGTACGGCGCATCCCCGGTGAACGCGGGCGCAAAACCGATGCCCAAGTAGAGGGCGATGCCGGTTGATCCGCCTAATTGATCGGAGGCTCGCTGGACACCAGAAGCGATCCCGGCATCTTGGTCGGTGACGCCGCTCACCGCCGCGTACTGGAGACCAACCAGACCGAAGCCCATGCCTGCGGCAATAAGAATCATCGCGGGAATCATCGCTGGTGCTGGTCCATGCATGTGCACGACGATCGCGATGGTGCCCATCGCCAGTGCCGTGAACACGAGGCCAGCGAGGATGCACGCACGCGCGCCCCAACGGTCGAGCAACCTGGGCACGAACGTCGCCGCGATCACGAGCGAGACGGCCAAGGGGATGAGCGTGAATCCTGTCGCCAGCGGGCTGAGCCCCAGACGTTCTTGCAGGTAGAAGGTGAAGAGCAGGAACGACGTTGACAATGCGGCACTCAAAAGCGCGGTGGCTCCGTTCGCGAGGACTCGCGTCTGGTTGCGGAAAAACGTCATCGGCACCAAAGGATTCGCTGCACGTCGCTCAACCACGACGAATAATGCGGCGCAGACAAACGAGCCAGCAAGTGCGGCGACCCAGGTCGCGGTATGCGCACCCGAGCCTGCTTCGATAATTCCGAACACGAACAGCAGCGGCGTCGCGGTGAGCAAGATGGCGCCAGGAAGGTCGAGCGGAGCGGACTTCGCCGCGTTTCCAGCGGGGAGGAGGATGCCCGCTGTGACGAGCACGAGCAAAACGAACGGAATCGCCACAAGGAAGATCCATCGCCAGCCATAGAACTCGGTGATGACCCCGGAGAGCACGAATCCGAGCACGAGGCCACAGCTGGCGACTGCTGCCCAGACACTCAGGGCCCGTGATCGTCCGCGCCCTTCGGGGAAGAGCATGACGATGGCCGCCATCGCTGCGGGGAGCGCAAGCGCTTCACCGACCCCCTGCAGCAATCGAGCGGCGACGAGAATCGGGAATGACCATGCGATCCCAGCCAGCAAGGATGCCGCGCCGAAGATCGCGGTGCCGGTCAGGAGCACGCGTCTCCTGCCGAACACGTCGCCGAGGCGCCCACCCAGCATGAGTAGGCCACCTCCCGTGATCGTGTAGGCGACCACAACCCAGGTCAGTTGACTCTCTGATGCGCCGAACTCGGCGCCGATGGAAGGCAGTGCGACGTTCACGACGGTGACGTCGACGGCGATGAAGAACTGCAGGAGGGATAGACAGACAAGGACAAGCCATGCACGCACCGATGATCTATCCCGGTGCAAGGAAATGCGAAAGGACACGAATGCTCCGTTGTTCGAAAGATGAACTCCGGGCAGCAAAAAACACCGCTCCGGACTAACTACGAAGCGACGGAAACGTCAGAGGGTAGATCGCCCCGCCGCTAGCGGAGCGTCCTCGTAACAGCGGCGGCGGCCGCGGCAGAAGCGCCAGACATGCACCCTAAGATATCAGGTGTTGATCCAGTACTCAGGCGAATACCATATGACCGCGGCTACATGACGCCGAGGTTGCCCGAAACGTGCGGCCAGGAGTAATCCTTCCGACTGGCGGTCATGACGATCAACTATCGAACCGCATCCATGAGCTGCGACTTCGAGGTCCTGCTCACACCACCCGGCACAGAGGCAGCGCGGCGGCGGTGAATGCCTGTGCCTGCTGGCCGACGAGGAGTCGCGTCTCGCAGGAGGCTTGGATGGCGGCTTGCTCGATGGCGGCGACTGCGGCGTCGAGGTCGTCTGCGGTACGTGCTGAGACAGAGACGAGACCCGTGTAGCGGAGTACTCCGTGCCCGGCAGTGAGGTCGGCCTCTTGCTGGAGCACGTCGTGAAACTCTGCCGTCTGCGATGCATCCTCGATCTGGCCGATCCGCTGACGCTGGGCAGCGTCCGAGATGTACTCGGTCTTCTTCTTACGGATGTCGCGCGCCGCCTGATCGGAGCGCATTGGGGTGCACAGAAGCGAGAACGATCGCTGGATCCCGGTTGAGAGCAGCAGCGGCGCGAGAAACCCGGGGTACACCATCGACCTTGGCCATTCCGAGATCCACAGCACTGCGTGGAAGGCCGAGTCGGTGCGCAGCCTCGACCAGGACTCGTTAACGGCCACGGGTCCTGCAGTGGCGAGCGACTGACCAAGTTCACCGTGGCGTTCAAGCGTCGCCGCGACGGCCGGGTCGTACGCCGATCGGAGAATGACCGCGATCTCGCCACACGTCAACCAGGATGACGGCGAGAGATCGGCTGACCGCAACGCGGCAATCAGCGTCGACATTTCTTGACGCAGCACAGCTGCCGCGCCACGAATGCCACCACCGGCTGTGCGGATCTGGCGGGATGCCGCACGCATGTCGAGGGAGAGAGACAGCGTGGTCGCGTGACGTTCTCCGGCGGGCCCGGCGCGGTCGATCAGCTCGGCATACGTGGTCGAGGCCCAGGAGGCGTCGGCGTTGCCGTGTGATGCCCACCATTCGGCAAGCCCTGTCCCAGAGTCGGGCAGCGTGCGTTCCAGCACCTGGAGCATCGAGATGCGTCCTGAGCGGCAGACGGTTGCGAGCACCCGGCTCCACGAGCTGACTCGGCGTTCCTGTTCGCCGGGGTCGAGGAGCACGAATGCGGGATGCGAGACGGCAACGATCGCCGTGAGCGTTTCAGCGGTCGGATCATGCACCATTCCTGCGCCGGTGGCGGGGTCGTCGTACTCGCGGAGCCGCGCCATGTCGCCGGGAAGCGCGAGAGTCCCCGCGGGCCGAGGTTTCACAACTCGTCGACGGTAGAGAAGTTGCCCGCCAGTGGTCTTCCATATCCACCAGATGACTACGGGGATCCACTCGACGACCGCGCGCCCCGCGATCCGGATCCACACCACGGCCGCCGCGGCAAGCCACACGGGTGCGGAGAACGCGATGAGAATCCCGCCGCCAGCGTAGAACGCCCACACGAGCGTGCCGACCCCGAGGCCGAGAGCGACAAGTTGCGACAGCGACAGCCCGAGCAGGACCCCTCGGCGGGTCAGTCGCGAAAACTTCACCGGGACGAGGTCACCGGCGCGTGGAACGTCGTGATTCTTCGGCATGATCGGTCACTCCTTGCCGTTTGGCCGGGGCCGCGGGGTGCTGGGCGGTGCGGGGTCTGATCGTGGTGCTGGCGGTTGCGGCACAGAGGGAGCCGCTGTTGCAGTCGGCGTCGCAGACGGGGCAGCCCCGATTTCACCTGCGCCGGTCATCGCTGTTTCGGCGGTGCCGCCGATCGCCTGCCCGAGCTTCGGCCCGGCGGTCGCTGCGCCCTTGACAACTTCGGCTCCGATGATCACGGCTGCTGCAGGCCCGGCCGCCGCGGCAGCTCCAGCACCAGCGCCCGCTCCGGCTCCAGCGCTGGCTCCAGCACTTCCGCTCGCGCCGGTTCCCGCCTTGGCACCGGCGGCTGCCCTGCTGGTACTCGCTCCCGCTGGGGCCGTTGCGCCTCCCGCACCGCTCGATGCGGGAGTTGCGCCGGAACTACCGCCGGAACCACCCCCGGAACCGCCATCAAGGACCTTCTTCACGCCGTCGCCTTGCGGCTTCGACGGAACAGGAACGGGCCGGTTGACGGCGTTCTTCGCTTCCTGCTCGCTTCCCATCGCCTGGTAGAGATCGAAACCCAAGAACGAAATGAATCGGTAAACCATGTAGGGCGCGAACGCGGCGATGAACAGCAGCACAATGCCCGAGATCGGTTCGGTCACGGAGGCGAGGTCAGCTTCGATCGGTGTCGAGACCTGAGTGATGGCGACGAGGAACACGACGACCAGCACGAGCTTGGACACGATCAGGGCGACGACGAACGCCACCCATTTGCCGATCCATCCGCGAGTGACATCCCATGCAGCGCCCGCGAAGGCGATCGGCGCAAGCACAATTGCCACGAGCAGCAGAGCTTTGCGAATGATGAGTGAGAACCAGACAATCGCGACCGCGCAGATCATGAGCCCAGCGAGGAAGATCGTGATGATCGCTCCGACGCCGGGCGCAGCGATATTGATCGTGGTGAGGCCTGCCGTGAGGAGCGCGATCTTATCGCCCATCGTTTCGGTTGTTTCTCCCGCGGCTTGGACGATGCCGATGGAGAGCTGGTCGACGATCTCCAGCGCCGTTGCCGTCAGCGTGATGACGACGAACGAACCAAGCACGGCCTTTGCTGCCCCGAGCGCCGCGCGTGAGAGCGCAGCAGGTTCGCGCCGGATCAGGCCCAGGATGAGTTGGAAGCAGAAAAAGAGCAGCACAATGAAGACACCGATACCGAAGAGCAGGTTGTAGACGTCGAGGTAGCCCTGCGACTGGACGTCGACGAGGGTGGTGCTGTCGAAGATGGTCCACATGGCTGCGATGAGCCATCCGGCGGCTTGCCCCATCGTCGCGGCCAGCCAGTCGAATGGGGCAGACACCAGCGTTGCGGCGCCTTCACCGACCGCGTCGCACACATTGGCGATGACGGGGATATCACAGACACTCATGGCATTGCTCTCGAAGTTGGGGGATTCAAGAAGCTCACACCTGCTGCCCGACGTTCCAGAAGAAGTTGATCAGCGTCACGGAGGCACCGCAGATGATGGCGGCGCCACAGGAGACGAGTACGCCGAGCTTGCCGCGGGAGGCGAGGTGGGGATTGGACGAGTTCGCCCCGAATCCCCACACGATCGCCGACACGATCAGGGCGAGCACGGACAGGATCAGCCCGATCGTCATGACGGCGCCGACGATGACGCGCAACTGTCCGATCCCGGGTAACCCCGAGTCGTTGGGCGTCACGTCGATGTTCATCGGCAGAACTGCGGTGAGGGTCGTGATGAGTTCGAACACGGTGGCTCCTTGGCGTGAGCACCGCCCGCGGCGGTGACGAAACAGGGTCGAGAGCCAGGTGCGCACTCCGTCACACGCAATAAAACGGGCCCTGGCGAGAGTTCCCGCCAGGGCCTGAGGCCAACAGCAGTACTACAGCTGTCCGCCGATGTTGATGAGCCAGTTCACCCACGTGACGCCGCCACCGGCGAGGATCGCTGCTCCGAGCGCGACAAAGACCCCGGCACGCGCCTTCGCGGCGACTCCCGGGTTGCCCGTCGACGTGGCGATCGCCCAGGTGATCGCGCTGATGATGATCATGAGTACTGCGACGATCAGGATGATGGTGAGCATCGCGCCGATCACGGCTCTGAGATCACCGATGCCGCTGAGGCTGCCGAAGTCAGGAAACACGTTCATCAGAGGCCGCCTCCGAGAGCGGAACATCCGGCTCCTGCCGTAGCTTCGGGGAGATCTGCGGCGTTGTGATCATTGAGCCACTTCGCGGCATCCACTGCTTCGCCGTTCGTTCCACCTGGTCGAACCTCGAAGTGCAAATGAGGGCCCGTTGAGCGCCCGGATGACCCCACATCGCCGATGTGTTGCCCCGCGATGACGCGCTCGCCGACGGTGACGTGGATGCCGTGCTGCCACATGTGCGCATAGGCGGTCGCGACCGTCACGCCGCCGAGGCGGTGCTCGATCACGATGAGGCCGCCGTAGCCTCCAGAGAACTCGGCAACCGTTACGACCCCGTCGGCCGCGGCGAGGATCGGTGTCCCATCCGGCGCTGCGAAGTCCGTGCCGCTGTGGAAGGCACTCTCGCCGGTGAGGGGATCGGTACGCGGACCGAAATCACTGGTGTGTACCCAGGTTCCCTCCGGCAAGGGGAACACGACGCGCGAGGCCTCCGCCACGTCGACGACAGGCGACGAAGGGGCCGTTGGCGTCGTCGTCGCTGCCGATGTGCCACGCGTGAGTGTCGTGAGGATCGTCTCGGCGACGGGCTCGTAGTTGTTGTACCGGTCGGGGTACGCAGACACTTCGACGGCTTGCGCGACTTCGCCCTTGCCCATGCTCTGCCAGCCGGGGATGTCCAGAAGACCACGGGGCGAGGGGTAGTTGGGGCCGGTCGGGCCGCCGAAAAATGCTTTGGCTTGATACTCGGGATCCATCAGCTCCGCGACCGAGCCCCAGCCCGATTGCGGTCGCATCTGGAACAGGCCGAGTGAGTCGTGATCGGAGCCATTCCCATCGTTCGGATAGTTGCCGGACTCGGGGTAGGCGCCGGTGTTCGCAAGCTGTCGAAGCGTCGACTCGGTCAGCGCCGCCATCAGTGCAATCTGGATGGCATCCCTCGTGACACCGTCGATGCTCGATCCGACGGTGATGATCGTCGTAGCGTGCGTGAGCTGCTGCTTGTCCAGGGAGAACGTCTCGCCATTTGCGGTCGTGACCACGAGAGAGTCCGGCACGTTACCGACGGTGAGCCCCGACGAGGCAAGACATGAGATGACAGCAGGATTCGCCACCAGTCCGACGGTGACGAGCCCGAGGGTCGGTGCGAGCAACATCAAGGCGACCACTGCGATCGCGAGCTTCTTCATCATGAGCCAGTCGTCCTAACGCAGCGGAGTGTTCAATTGCGAGAGCCGTAGGACATAGCAAGGGTCGTCGGCCGGGCACGCCATGAAGATCGTGAACGCGACCGGCTGCTCCGCGCTGACCGGGTCGCCATTCCACACGCCGGATCGATGGCGGATGCCCTCGATCGTGTAAGCGGCGGCGCCGTCGGGCAGCTGCCCTGGGCGAGCCTGCGCGACCGCGTCAGCCCAGGCATCCGGCACGAACACTGAGGTGATCTCCAAACGCTGCGTCGTCGCGTACGGTCGCAGCTGCGCCCACGCGCTCTGCGTGGGCAGGTAGGTAGCGATGTCGGCGGCGAGTCCCGACTGTTCGAAGCCGGTCGGGTCGGCGACGTCGAGGATGACTGCGGTGTAGTCGAGCGGCAGGAACCCACTGCCGGTGTCCCAGGTGAACAGCGCTGCGGCGACGCTGCGTGCGAACGCCTCGGCGTCGGCGGTACGTGGGATCGACGGGATCCGAGGTGGTGAGGTCGGCTCACGAGAAGGTTCTGTGTGCGGGGCAGCACTTGACGATGGAGGATCGTTCCACTCGGAGGGTTGCCCTGAACCGATGATGAGTCCGTAGATGCCGATGCCAGAGACAAGGATCGCCAGCGACAGAGCCGCGATGAGGGCGATCAGAGTGCGGCGTGCGCGGGGAGCGGTAGGAAGCTTCATGCGGGACAGGTGCGCCGCATTAGTCTCGGTTCAGAGGGCGCGAAGGTTCCCCACCTGGGTCGCCGACTCGGCGTCCGCCCGATCGATGTCCCGCGCGGCACGGAGTTGCTCCGCAACCTGAACGGTGGCTTCAACAACGTGCAGGAACATCTCGATCTCGGCGTCACTCAGTTGGTGGGCCAGTTCATCGACGTCGAAGTGTCGCCACCAGCCGTCGAGTTCCGTCCACGTGACGACGAATGCGCGAATCGGCCACGGCTCGTCGCCGTCGACGCGCGAGGTCAGCGCGGTCGGTGAAGGTCGTCGTTTGGGCTTTGGAGCGGTCTTGATACGCGCGAGTGCTTCCTCAGCCAGCTTCGCCACATCCATAACGTCACCATCGGGTTGTGCTGCGGTCACGAGCTGCCGAGCACGCTGGAAGCTCGGG
Source organism: Leucobacter aridicollis (assembly GCF_024399335.1). Classification (NCBI taxonomy): domain Bacteria; kingdom Bacillati; phylum Actinomycetota; class Actinomycetes; order Micrococcales; family Microbacteriaceae; genus Leucobacter; species Leucobacter aridicollis. The sequence goes on along the minus strand of NZ_CP075339.1, from coordinate 3,276,345 downwards.
TGCACGGGAGCGCCTGAGCCGATGAGTTTCAGCTCGGCCGTGACGCCTTCGCGCACGGAGTCGGGCTGACTTTCGTCTTCCGCCATCTGCTGCAGGTAGTTGATCTTCTCCAGCGTCGTGTGCGAGGCGCCCTCCGGGATCATGGCGGCAGCCTGCTCGCGCGCGTCTCCGACAGAGTCTGACGGTGCCGCAAATTTTGCGGCACCGTCATTTCCCGGCTGATTCTCGGTGCTGAATCGTGATGCTTCTTGGCGACGGGCGGCATCCTCAGCCATCAACGTCTTGATCTCCCGGTACAACGCGGCATTCTCCAGCTGGGTGAGCGACTTGTGCAGCGCATTGTCATCCTGCTCAGCAAGCAGGTGCGCGAGTTCTCCCGAGATCCCCGAGCGCACCCAGACTTTGACGTGCATCCATCCCAGTCGCTTGATCGCGGCCAGCCGACGGGCACCACACACGAGATTGCCCTCCGGCGTCACGGTGATCGGTTGCAGCAATCCATCCCGTTCGATCGACGCGGCGAGGAGAGCGAGTTCCCCGAGATCCCTGCGGTGACGATGGCCAACGTGGATTGAGTCGACAGCTCGCTCCAGCTCAATGTGCCCGTCATGCGTGCTCATCGTCCGCTCCCGTGTTTGGGCGCGGACGTCACGATGATCGACACGAGGTCGTCATCGAGCAGCAGGTCAGGAAGAGTCTCGCCGACAAGGATGCGAAGGAGGATGCCGCGGCCGGTGCTCGTTGCGCGATACGCGGGGTTCGGGTGTCCGAGCAGTGCGTGCAGCAGGGCAGACCACGCATCGCCGGGAAGATCGAGGAGCGCGCGAGCATGCTTGTCGCGGCGCAGCACTTCGTAGGCGCTCTGCCGAGACCCTGCTTGTGCGATCGCGCCGCACACGTGCTCGATCGCGGCCCGTGTCGTACTTTCAGGCCAGCCCAACGTCGCAAACAACCCGATTGAGACCTCGATCGCCTGTCTGGCGGTGCCTACCTCGTCATTCTTGTCGGCGTCGTCAGCATCGGTTTCGAGGTAGTTGTCGACCACATGGAACGCGGGATGGTAGTCGGCGAGAGGATTCTCGCGGTCGGCGAATCGTTCAGGGTCATGGAATGCGGAGACGTGCGGGCGGCGAGCTTGGTGCGTGGCGCACAGCAGCCCCTGCCCGCGCTCTTCGGCGATGCAGGTGATCTGCACGCCGCGAGTGACGACGGCCCAGGGGTCGTCAGCTTCGCGCGCCGAACGAGTACGCATCACGTCGAAGGCTGCGGACGCGGCCTCCCACGGGTCGAGCCCGTGTTTCCGAGCGAGCGCTCCATACTTCTCGGCAGCGAACGCGGCGAGTTCAGCGGCTACGCGGTCGTGCTTCCATGCGTGGGCGCCCGACTGGTGCAACCGGTGCAGCAGTGCGCGCAACCCTTCGCTCGTGGTGAAGTCCTCGCCAGGGTGCGACGGGGAATAGTGAGTGGTCATGACAAGAGCACCTCCTGCTACGCAGGTGCGCACCCGCTCCCGATTGGGGAGGTTGGATGCTGATGAGGTGCCCATGACGATGTCCGCTCTTCACGATCAGGCGGTGCCGATCGGGCTGCGGCCCGCATCCGGTCGCGTGGCGCCGCGCCCAAACGCCGATAGGGGAGGGAGGTGGCGTGCACGTTCGGCGATGCGCCGGGTGCCGTCCTGTGCCGCTGCGCGCGTGCGCCGATGTAGCTCGGACTGGAAATTGATCCCCGCACCGGCCACTCGTGCGCTGCTGCGAGCCACCAGGTCGGTCGGGCGTACCCATTCGACACCGCGTCCTCGGTATGTCGCAGGATCGCGTATCGAGCCCCTGCGCTGATTGCGGAGCCTCGCCAACTCGGCCGCTTCGTGCCTCGTCGTGACATCGATGGCGTGCGCATCGCTGGGGTGGTTGCTAACGTCGGCCGTGTTCTCGTTCATGTCGCGTCCTCAGTTTCGTCGGGTGCGGAACGCGCCCGTTCATGTTCGGTAGGTACGCTCGCGAACCAGCGACCGACGGTCGACGGATGCACGTCCAGCTCGCGCGCGATGCGCTTGTTCGACCACCCTTCGTCACGCAAGGCGGTCGCCTGTTCCTGGGGCGAGAGGGGCGCGTCTTCGGAGCGCTCCGTAGCGGCAACCGGCGTGCGCATGAGCAGCACCGTCAAGTGCGTGATTGCCAACAGCACCACCGGTGGAACGGCAGCGACAGCCGCGGCGAGCACGCTTGGAACGTCGGCATCGGCGGCGACCACCGCATGGATCGAGTTCGCCGTCACCGAAACCGCAGCAGCTCCAGCAAGCAGCGTCCACGGGTACCAGGCGGAGCGTGACCCGGCGAGGGCAACAACTGCAACGGTTGATACCACGATGACGCCGTCGACAATGAGCGGCCATGCCCATGCCTGACCCGCGCCGATGCCCGAGCGGGCCGCGAGATCCGCCAGGGAGGTGAACGATAGCCAGAACGCGCCTGCAGCGATGAAGACCGTGCCCGCGACAGCGGTGATGATCGCCGATCGGCGGGCCCGAATGGTCCTCATGCCAAGGCCCGAGAATCTGTGATCGGTCGTGGTCGGTGGGGTCGGGTCATCGGTTCGCTCGCGGGTAATCGTTGAGATGACCGGCCCTGCACGGCTCGATAGGCCGAGCGGACGGTCGTCGTCACTTCGCGCTCGCTGAGCCCAGCAGACGCACCCGCGGCCGTCAGAGCGTCGAGCGCCGCGCCTGTGGGGACATCTTTCTCCGCCATTTTGCAGGCTGCCCAGAAGACGCCGTGATTCCGCTCGCCTTCTTGGAGACGGGATACCCAACATGCCAATCGCGTGAGATCAGCGGGCGCCATCTCAGAGACTGCATCGCCCGGGCCCGCGGCTCGCCGCGGAGGATCCAAGAAGTCTCGAAGGCGCTGTGCGTCGAGCGGATGACCCATTCTGTGAGCGAGTTGCAAAGTCGTGTAGCGGCGCGTTTCACCCTCGATGGCTCGTGCCGAGGGCGGCACAATGATGTAGCCGCCGTCGCCGCGGAAGTCGATTCCCGCTCGCGCCGACTGCCAAGACCTCTGGTCCGTATCGCCGCTCGCAGGGAAGTACAGGTGCAGGCCACCCGAGGGCGTTTCCACCGCTGCGACCCAGCCATCCACCAGCCCTTCGCGTCGCGCACGCTCCAGCGCCGAGTATCCGTCGACAGCGCCGTGCACGTCGACATCGACGACAACGAGGCCCGAGGCTGCGCCCGTCGGCATCCCAATGTTCCCGTTGGGCATCGCAGTCCACCAACGCCACACCAGGTCGGCTTCGGCGCTCGCTGCGTGAAATCCTCCCGCGACAGCGGGGCGCTTCCCGCCAGCGGCACATGGGAAGACCGGGATGCCTCTCGCTACCAACGCGAGTGCGCTTCGACCGAGTGCTTTCTCGTGGCCCGTTCGGTCGAGGACCTGAACGAACGAGTCTGCCGCGCTCATCACAGACCTCGCGATTCGGGCGCTGCAGCCTGCCCTGGGCTGGCCGCGCTCGTTGGTGCGACGTTCGCGCGCCCGGCGGGGGCGGAGTTCGTGCGCCCGGCGGTGCGATCGAGCCCAGGGGGCGTGCCGTCGCCGATCATCTGCGTGTCCAGCTGGTCGAGGATTTTCATGGCGGTGGCGCGCACTCGTTCTCCGGTCGCACGCACGATCTCCGCGGGTTCCTGGCCGTCGACGTTTGCAGCCCACGAAGTGACATAGGGGATGGTGTAGTCGCCGGTGTCCATCCCGTGTGCAGCGCCAATCATGAGCGCGACGGACTCGGCCTCCACCTCGCCGACTCCCCGGTGTTGCCGCGCGGCATCTTGATCAGGGCCGTGCATCAGCACATGGGCGAGTTCGTGCGCAAGCGTCTTCACGCGCGCGGCGGGATCCATGTTCTCGCGGACCTTGACGGTCTTCTCCATGTAGTCCGTGACGCCGTTCGCCCCGTGGATCAGGCCTTCGTGTTCCACATTGAGGAGCTGAAAGCCTGCCGCCTCAATTCGCTCGGCCAACCCCGCCCAGAGGCCCTCTGGTGCGTCACCCTTCAGTAGCGTTGGCGCAGGTGGAGTTGGAAGTGCGTCGCCAGAAGTTTGCGCCGCGTCCCACACGTAGGCGGGGCGAACGCCGATCATCTTCGAGCGGACTTCCTCGCTCGGTCGAGGCTTTTCGAATCGGTTGAGCCGCCGCCACGACGCTGGATCCGCAGGCGTCGCCGACGCGAACCGACCGGTCACCGGAGCGAGAATCTGATATCCAGGCTGCCCCCTCTCGACCTGACGGCCCAACTGCTGCCATTGCTTGTACCCGGCCACATATGACGGCATCGGCTCGGACACGAGTCCCGCTTCGAAAGCGGCGGTGTGCTGCATCCAGATGAGCAGTGTGTTGTTGAACGAGCGGCTGCGGAACCTGGCTGCGAACCGGAGCGCAGCTGCCCAGTCTTCGCCGGAAACTAGCTTTTCCACCGCTTCGGTGAGTTTCTCGTGCAGCTCGTCGAGCTTCGCTTCGCGGGTGGCACGGCGTTCCTCTGTCGACACCATCGGGTGCCCTCCTCTCCGGCGCGCCACGTCGCAGGAGTGCGTGGCGATACACCGGTGAGGTGGGCGAGCGACTCCACGAACTCTGCGGATGCCCCTGCGGGTTCCAACCGCACGACGTAGCGACTCGTTTCGGCGCGATTGCGGTCGACAATGCGTGGGCAGCCAGAATCTGGGCATGGTTCACCTCCCTAAGAGTGATCGAAGGGTCCAGAGACTCCCGGGCGTTGAGCATGCTCAAAACGTGCGGGGCTTCGTTTCTAACATCGACCGTTGAACATGCGCAACCCTTGATTTGTTCATGCTCAACGGCTATATTGAGCATGCGTAACGTGCCGGGATTACCCTGCCGAGGATGCTTCTCACCGCGAGCGAAGGAGGTCAGCGCGCATGACCGACGACGAGAGCACCGCTGCGGCCGCGGATCTTGCGAAGCGCCTGCGGCTGTTGCTCGATGTTGCAATCGCCGAGACCGGCTCCGAGCCGACCTACTCGCAGATTGCGGCGTTTCTCCGGGATCGCGGCACCAACCTGTCACGGTCGCGCTGGACGTACATGGTCAATGGGCACCGGTACGTTCAAGACCCCGCCGTCTTTGCCGGGCTTGCATCGTTCTTCGACGTCGACACCGACTTCTTGATCGGCGCGAACGACGCCGTAGTTCCCGAGAAGGTGAGCGCACAGCTCGATCTCGTGCGCTCGATGCGTGCGGCGAAGGTGAAGTCGTATGCGGCACGCACTCTTGGAGACATTTCACCGAAGGCGCTCCAAGCAATCAGCAAATTCCTGGATGAGGAAATGACACACACAGATAAGCAATGACGGCGTCGCTCACGTAGCCGAGTCGATGCCGCGAAGTGCCCTCGAAGGAGGTGAGCGCAACGTGAATATCGAACAGGTCGTCTCCACGGCCGTCTCGGATCTTGCCCTCGGCAGTGTCTTCACCTTCGACGATCTCTACGGTGTCGTGCAGCAACGGAGGAGGCGTCGCCTGCGTATCGTCGAGCTTGCCGAGATCGGCGATCACGACGGCCTGTGTGCGGTGTGGCTCACCACCGACGCAGACGACATCATCATCCACGCTCGCACTGATTCGGCTCTGCATCGCCAGCAGTTTGTGCTGCACGAGCTGTCACACATGATCCTGGGCCACTGCGACGGCGACGAGTGCACAGAGACGGACGTGCTCCTGCCTGACATTCCTCCGCACACTCGCGCCCGCCTGCTCAGGCGGCAGGACCTTGATTCCGACACCGAGATTGCCGCGGAGTCTCTCGCGGACCGGCTCGCGGCAGGGATCCGAGGGTCCGCTTTCGCGGAGTCTCGCTACTTCGAGGTCTTCGGATGATCCAGACGCTCGTTGCGATCCTCATGTGGGTTCTCGTCGCGAGCCTGCTGATCCTGCGACGAGGGCGCCCAGACCGCAGCATTACGTACGCATCGGTCACGATCGCGATCGCGATGACCCTCAACGTTGATGCGATCTACCTGGCCGTCGATCCTTTCCTTGGCGGAACGAACATCACGACTCTGCTTTCCGACGCGCTCTTGATGATTGGGCTCTTCTTTCTGGGCCGCGCGGCGATGAAGGCTGGTGAGTATCGTCCCCGCTTGGTGCGAGCAGCCGTCGGGCGCCCCGCCCTGATCCTTGCCCTGGTCACGACGACGGTGTTGTTCTTTTTCATCGACCGCGGGGCGTCGACCGCGACATTCATGCTTGACCTCGGCGACCAGCCGGTAACGGCCGCCTACTCAATGATCGGCTTCACCTACTGCGGCATCGTCCTGGCGGCCATGTTTGCGTTGGCGGCACGCCAACTTCGCGTCGGCACCGGCATTCAGCGCATCCCCGCACTCCTCCTGCTCCTTGGCTCGGCGTGCGGCGTCGGTTTGGCCGTCGTGGTCCTCGTAATGGATGTAGCACATGTCGCGAGTCACCTGGAACTGATGAGCACGTTCGGCGAAGTATACGGGCCGCTCTCGCTGCTCACTTTCCTGTTCTTGTGCGCCGGGTTCGCGGGGCAACCAGTTGTCAGGTCGTTGCGTGAACGCACACGGCGCGCGCAGATAGCGCAGATCACGGGGGAGCTGGAACCGCTCTGGCAGCGGGCCACGAGCGTTCGCCCCGGGCTCAGCAGTACTGATGCCCTCGGCGCCAGTCTTGACGATCCTGAAGGACGATTGCATCGCGAAGTGGTTGAGATTCGTGACGCCATGATCGATCCACGGGTGACATTCGAGGTGACGCCTGCTGAAGAAGCTCTCCTGGAACGGGCCGAGGCGCAGCTGTTGGGACTCGACTCTGGCGTAGCGCGCATCGTTTTGCGCGCGGATCGCGGCGACAGCAGCATGGAGCACGCATGAAGCGGCAGCTCGCGATCGGCGGTGCTATGGCCGGTGCGGTTGGTGCAGCCCTGGGGTGGACGATCGCGCGGAAGCTAACAGCACCAGTCGGGCCACGCCGTTTCAACCTGACATTGCGTGGTGTTGAGGGCGATGGCGATGGCCGACTTCTCATACTCGACCGCACTCCCGACACCGGAGCGCCCGGCACGTATAATCTCTGGTTTGAGCACGGCGGATGGGCGCAACTTGGCAGCGAGGTTGAGGATCGCGGCCAGAACCAAGTCGCCCGCGTCGTCGCGGGATTGTCACCAGGGCTCACGCCGCGAGAAGGCGATCGAGTCTCGTGGAGCGGCATCTACTTCGGTTCGCCCACCGATGCCGGGCTCGATGCGAGCGACGTCGTCATCAGCACCGCCGTCGGCCTGGCGCCAGCTTGGCGAATCAACGGTGACACATCGATCTGGGCGATTCACGTTCACGGTCTTGGCAGCCCCCGAGCGGGCACCCTCCGCGGTGTGCAGGTCGCGACGGAACTGGGGCTTACTTCGCTCGTGGTGAGCTACCGCAACGACGGTGAAGGGCCCACGGAAGGATCCGGTCGCTCCACGCTCGGCGCCGCCGAAACCGAAGACGTCGAGGCTGCGATCAGCTATGCGGTGCGCCGCGGTGCAGAACGGATCGTGCTGTTCGGTTGGTCTATGGGCGCTGCGATTGCACTGCAGATTGCGCATCGGTCAGACTATGCGCCACTGGTAGCAGGGCTCGTGCTTGACTCACCGGTACTCAACTGGGTCGAGGTCATCAAAGCCAACTGCCAGCGCGCCGGGTTCCCACGCAGTGCAGGGCTGCTCGCGGTCCCGTGGCTGACCAGTGCTCGTCTCTCCAGACTGACCGGACTTCCAGGCCGGATCCCGATTCGCGAGTCCGATTGGGTAGCGCGCGCCATCGAACTCTCCGTGCCGACGCTGATCCTGCACGGGGCCAACGATGATTCAGTTCCCATCAAGACCTCGTCCGCGCTCGCGAAAAAGCGTCCAGACCTCGTGCAGCTGGAGACCTTCGACGCAGGTCACACGATGGCGTGGAACTCTGATCCACAGCGATGGCGATCGACAGCCAATACTTGGATAATAAAGCGGCTGACCGGTTGAATCGGTAACTTGCTGAGCCTCGCCGGACCACACCCGGAAAAACCCTACTCAACCCGGTACTACTCCGATAGCATCGGAGTGACTGCCCATACGGGCTGAGAGGGAGGATCAACGTGACGGAGCCGTGGCTGTCTGCCGACGACATCGCCTCCCATCTTGGTGTCACCAAAGACACCGTCTACACCTGGATCGCCGACAAGAGTATGCCTGCCCACAAGATCGGGCGCCTCTGGAAGTTCCAAGCGAGCGAGATCGATGACTGGGTCCGCCGAGGCGGCGCAGCCGCACCGGAGGAGTCCAAGCCGTCCTGACTACGCGCCCGCCACGCCGCCACCGGCATCAATGTCGGTGGTCACGCATACCTTGATCTACTGCCCATTTTCGAAAGGAGGCACTCAATGCAGAGCTTTGTAGTCGGCCACGTGAGCGTGGACCTGCTTGACGGTGAGCACGCGATAGAGATGGTGCCCCCGAGCCAATGGCGTGGCGACAAGCTCGCACGCCCTGCAACCGCAGTTCTCGCAAACTTGAAGGCGAACGATGGCTTACGCGCTCAGGTTTCTTTGGTGCACTGGGATGACTTGGACGAGATCTCACTAGGTTTTGCGGAAGTCCTCGCGGGCCCGGTCGACTACGAGCGACTCGCGGACGCGGGTGCAATCTCCCCCAAGCTAGTCGAGGACAAACTCATCGCCCGTCTCCGGGCATTGAGATACGGTGCGAACGGTCGTGCCACAGGCGCAGCTGTCGAGTGGTCACAGATCGATGTTTGGGCTCAAGGTGACTCTCAGGCGCGCTTGCACGAGTTGGGTGCCACGCGGACGGGCGAATATGGCGTTCTGTTCCCGAGCGCTTCCAGGTTCAAGGCGGAACCAGCGCTCGAAGTTCCCACGGATGCCCCAGCCGCCCTTTTTGCGGCGTACGCCCTAACTCGGGTCATGCCAATAATGACGGGGCACGGCAAGGATGCTGCAGAAAGCGCGAATGCATGAGCGGCATCGACGTCACCATCGAACTGCCTGAGGATGAAACGCCGGGCGAACTCATCAAGGGCTATTTCACGTTGATGCGTGCCTTCGGCTGGGATCTGTACGTGACCTCACACTTCATGCTGAAAGACGAACTCGGCCCGAAATGGTTCTCCTCGCGGATTGCTGAACTCAAGCAAGCGGACCCCAAGAACTGGCGTCCCAACCACCGTTTCGAGCCGCAGGATCCCGGCGTGATCCTCCGCGACTACATCCACGAGCAAGATTCACCGTATCTGAGCGTGTTCGGCAGGCAGTTTCAGAAGCAAGCTGCCGCGAAGAAGATCCTCGCCGCGAGGAATACGTGGTTCCACTTCGGTGACGATCCGACTACCGCTCAGCTCGAAGAAGCGGCCAAGGTCGTGCGCGGATTCGTGCAGACCAGCGACATGCACATCGCCGGACGCATCGATGTGCTGATTGAGCGCCTGAGCGACCTGCGCACCGGACGCTATCCCACGGATGCCGTGGCGAGTTCGGCCGTGGCGGTTCCTGCCGTGGCCGAGCCCGAGCCGCTTGACGCACCAGAGGACTTGCCGCGACCGAGCATCGGCGGCACCTGGGTCGGCCTCATCCCGGAGCTGCGTTATCGCATGACTCGTGCGGGTGACGTAGTGCACCCCGAAACGATGGAGTCCGTGCGTTCCAGAGTTACCGGCGACTTCGCGGACAAGGTGCGCGCCTGGACTGCGGTCGAACCGCGTGGCCGCGAGTTGTGGATCGACACAGACGGGGCCGTTGGCGGGTTCATCGGCACAACGCCGCGATTGCTCGGCTATCTCGGCCCCGACCCTGAGGGCGACATCGCCCGGGGGTTCTTCACGCCGCACTTCTATGTCGTCGATGGTGACGAGATCGTCGACGTCGACTCCGGCGACCGGTTGGGATCGGATGTTGCCGCCACCATGGAGAACGGCACGTCCTTTCAGATCACAACTTACGGGGATGTCCTTGTTATCGACGGCGTACACGAGGTCGAGCGTGTCGCAATAGTCCGCCCGGACCAGTGGTTCGCTGGGCACTTGAACGCGTAGGTCGGATAGCAGGGAGTAGTAACGAATGAGCAAGATCATCGACAATGAGGACATCAGCCTTGTAGATGCACTCAATGAGGCGCTTCCGCACGCGCATGCCTTTGACGCCTGCGTTGGCTACTTCAACCTCCGTGGCTGGCGGCTCGTCCGTGAGGCGATCGGCAAGATGCAGCAGCCCAAGCCGGACGGCCGCAATCAGGTGCGACTTCTAGTTGGTATGGCAATGTCGACCGAGGAATCGGTCAGACTGTCTGTCGAAGGCAGCCCACAGCTCGTGGACATGAGTACTGCCGTCAACCGGGCGAACCAGGCAGTTCTCGACTTTGCTCGTCAGCTCACCTGGGGTGTGCCGTCAAGGGCTGAGATGGCTGGATTGCGCCAGCTTCAGAGGGACCTTGCCGACGGCCTACTCCAAGTGAAGTTCGCGGCCCGTGACCCGCTGCATGCGAAGCTATACATCACTCATGAGGCCGCTGGGATGCAGAATCGGCGCGCAATAGTTGGCTCATCAAACTTCACCGCAGCCGGACTCATCAAGCAAGGTGAACTAAGCCTGGAGGAGACCGATCAGCGGGTTGCAGACGAGCTTTCGGAGTGGTTCGACGCGCACTGGGATGATCACTTCTCAATTGACATCACTCGTGAGCTAGATGTGATGTCCAGGGACGTTGTTCTGGCCCCCGCCCGTAATGACACCGTGCCGATTCAAGAAGTATCTGTCCAGACCGCTCGCCATTGAAGGCATGTTAGAGTTTGGGGCATGTCGAGTCCCGAATCAGACAGGTCAGGGGTTGTCGGTCACACCGCCAGCCCCTTGAACCACTAGTTACGACGCCCACGATCTGTGTGGGCGTATGTCTGGCGTACCCGGGGCGCTGGCCGTGGTGACAAGAAGAACCATTTCTTGATCTCACACCTCGGAGTACTCGATGCCTTTTGCCCTCTACATGCTTGCCCTGGCGGTCTTCGTCATGGGCACTTCAGAATTCATGCTCGCGGGATTGCTCCCCGCGATCGCGACCGAACTTGACGTCTCGGTCGGCACTGCGGGCCTGCTGACCTCCGCATTCGCAGTCGGTATGGTCGTCGGCGCGCCAGTGATGGCGGCATTCGCTCGCCGTTGGCCACCGCGGCTCACATTGATCGTTTGCCTTCTCGTGTTCGCGGGAAGCCACGTCATCGGAGCGATGACACCAGTGTTCTCTCTCCTGCTCATCACCCGGGTGCTCAGCGCTCTCGCAAACGCAGGATTCCTCGCCGTAGCACTGAGCACGGCCACTACCCTCGTGCCAGCGAACCAGAAGGGGCGTGCACTGTCGATCCTGCTCTCCGGCACGACGATCGCAACCGTCGTGGGCGTCCCCGCCGGGGCACTGCTCGGCACAGCGCTGGGCTGGCGAACGACGTTCTGGGCGATCGCCATCCTCTGTATTCCCGCGGCCGTTGGAGTCATTCGTGGCGTCACGAACAATGTTGGTCGGAGCGAGACTAGCGCGACCTCACCAAGGCTCCGTGTCGAGCTCAGCCAGTTGGCGACGCCGCGGCTCATCCTGGCCATGGTACTCGGAGCGCTGATCAACGGAGGGACCTTTGCGGCATTCACCTTCCTGGCACCCATCGTGACCGAGACCGCGGGCTTGGCCGAAGCGTGGGTGTCCGTCGCGCTGGTGATGTTCGGCATCGGATCGTTCCTTGGCGTCACGATCGCAGGACGACTATCAGATCAACGACCTGGCCTCGTGCTCGCAGTCGGCGGACCGCTATTGCTGACAGGCTGGATCGTGTTGGCAGTGGTCGCATCTCATCCCGTCGCGCTTATCGTCCTCGTCCTCGTTCAGGGATTCCTGTCGTTCGGCGTCGGCAGTACTCTGATCACGCGTGTGCTGTATGCAGCATCGGGTGCGCCAACGATGGGCGGTTCGTACGCAACCGCAGCATTGAATATCGGAGCTGCAGCGGGGCCCGTGCTTGGTGCGCTCGGGCTCGCGACCGGGCTGGGGCTGCTCGCGCCGGTTTGGGTCGCTTCGGTGCTGACAGCGATCGCTCTCGTCATCATGCTTCTCACCAGACGCGCGCTTACGAAGACCGCGGCGGAGGCCAATTGATGACCCATCCGAACGCTCTTCTCACTCCTCGTGCCCGTCTCCGGTTAGCCCGGCTGATTGTCGAAGACGGCTATCCGGCCACGATCGCCGCAAAGATGTTCATGGTCTCCCCGATCACTGCCCGGAAATGGGCAGGCCGCTACCGGGAAGAGGGTGAGTTTGGGATGCAGGATCGCTCCAGCAAGCCGCACCGGATCCCAGGCAGGACGCCCGAGCATGTCAAGAAGAAGATCATCAACCTGCGCTGGCGGCTTCGACTGGGGCCAGCCCAGATCGCTGCGCGACTTGGTCTCTCGACGTCGACTGTTCACGCGGTCCTCGTCCGTTGCCGCGTGAACCGCCTCTCGCATATCGATCGTGTCACTGGCGAGCCATTGCGGCGATATGAGCATCCTCATCCGGGATCGTTGATTCATGTCGATGTCACGAAGTTCGGCAACATCCCCGACGGCGGTGGACATCGTTACGTAGGTCGGCAGCAAGGCGCACGGAACAAGCTCGCGACTCCGGGATTACCACGAGGAAAAGATCACAAGCCGCGCACCGGGACGGCGTTCGTTCACACAGTCATCGACGACCACTCCCGCGTCGCATACGCAGAAATCTGGTCGGATGAGCAGGCGAGCACAGCGGTGGGAGTTCTCGAACGCGCCGTGGCCTGGTTCGCCGAACGAGGCGTGACCGTCGAGCGAGTCCTATCCGACAACGGGTCGGCATACAGATCCCACGCATGGAGGGACTTCTGCGCTCGGCTCGGCATCCGACACAAGCGGACACGCCCCTACCGGCCGCAGACGAACGGGAAGATCGAGCGATTCCACCGCACGCTCGGGGACGGCTGGGCCTATGCCAGGTTTTACGGTTCAGAGGCCGAACGACGCCTGGCGCTGCCCGGCTGGCTCCACTTCTACAACCACCACCGACACCACTCTGCGATTGGCGGCGTACCCTTCGACCGACTCAACAACGTCCCTGGACATCACATCTAGATGGCGGTCGTCTACAGCGGCGCAATCTTTTAACCAAAGTGGACAGCGCGTCCGCGATCAGTCCCCGCTCCCCTGATCGTCGAAGGCAGTAGCGTCGTGACGGTTTCGATGCGCGTGATGATCGCGAGGGATGGCTACAAGCACCTCCTGCGCACGGTCGCGGCCAAGGACGACGACCGCGAGCCAACCCCGTAGGGCCGGCAAAGTAGTTGCGTTTCGATCGGGTAGTTTCTGCGGTTCCCAGATTACGGGCTTAAGGGTCGTTCGTGCTGTCCGCACAGGCCTCAGTCAACCTGCGTCTCGATGCAGTAGCGTCGCAGTTCTGCGATCATCGCGGTCTTGGGGGTGCTGACGAAGCGGAACGCATGGCTGAAACGGACGCGCATTCCTCCAGCCTCGAGGTAGCCGTCGCAGGAAGCGCGTCGTCCGTGGGTGACGACAGAAATGACCTCCACCCGCTCGGGAGAACGGCGGGCGCACCTCTCGGGCTGCACTGGGGCCGCTGTGTGTGGATTTCTCGATGAGCGTCCAGCTCATGTCATCGGCAAGCCACTCGGAGAGGGCCTCCAGCTCTCCCTTGGCCCGGTTCACAACGAAGTCTCCGTCAACGCACTTCCGTGAAGACTCATGGTGCTATGGCTCGATCCGATGCGCCCGGCCTTTCTCCGCGATCGGCACGCACATTTCGATGGGTCTATCAGGCTCCCAGCTGACCTGTCCTTGGTAGATGATGCCGAGTTTCCCGGTGGCGCCGTCTCGCTAGTCGGCCATGGCGAAGCAGTGTCGCCGCCGTGTTGCTCCTGCTCACGTCTCACAACTCACATCGAGTCGCCGCTCGCCCATGAGCCGAACTTCGGGGACGCTGCTGTACCACGCATGATGAGAATCACGCAGGGCACGTAGAGTGCTGCGGCGCAGAGCCAGAGGAAGCCGTCGGCGTTGATGTAAGTGAGCGCGAAGATCGTTGTGAAAGCGACCGGTCCGAAGATCGATGTGACGCTGTTGATGCTGGCGAGCACACCCTGGAGGCGCCCTTGGTGCTGTTCATCGACGCGCTGGGAGAGAAGGGTTTGCAGAGCGGGGAGGCCGATGCCACCGATCCCCAGTGCCGCCAAGATAGGCGCCATGGAAAATGCGTCAGTGACAATCGCCAGGCCTACGAGACCCAAGGCGTCGGTAACACACCCGATGATGACTGTTTTTGCCTCACCGATCCACTCCACGATGCGGCCAGTAAGGAGGGCCTGCACGAGAACCTGTACGATCCCGAAGACGGACAGGGAGATTCCAACTTCGACGGGACTCCAGTCGAGGCGGTGTTCAGTAAACAGCACCCAGGTCGCACCTGGAGCCTGCCCAATGAATTGAACAAGGCCGAATGCGACTAATAGGAAGGTAATCCCAGGCACCGCGCTGAGGCCGGGGCGACCACGATGCTGAGCGAGCGACGCAGAGCGCGCAGGGGAATCAGGACGGGTCTCGCGTAACAAGATAAAGGTGAGTGCCAGATTGCTCGCTGAGAGAAGAGCAGCGAGCAAAAACGGCAGATGTGGCGAGATGGCACCGAACAGTCCACCCATGGCTGGCCCCGCGATCATTCCGCCGCCATAGCAGGCACTGAGTAAACCGAAACGCTTGGCGCGCTGGTGGGGTGGCGTGATGTCGGCGATCACGGTGGCGGTGACCGCATTGGTCGCTCCGGTTATCCCAGCCACTGCGCGGGCGATATAGAACACCCACAGCGTGGAGGTCGTGGCGAGCACGAGATAGTCGACGGTTGCGCCGGCTAGAGAAGCGAGCAGCACCCGGCGGCGGCCGAACCGGTCCGACAGCCTTCCCAGTATGGGGGCAAAGGCGAACTGCATTATCGCGTAGAGCGCGATCAGTACACCGACGTTCAGCGGAACCGCATCAGCGGGGACGCCTGCATGGTCTAGCAGTGCGGGGAGGATCGGCATCACCAGGCCCATTCCGGCGGCATCGAGGCTGGCAGTGATGAGGACCGTGGCCAACGAGCCACGAGCGGAAGTGAGAGATGACACCTTATCAACGATAAAGTTATCGATGATAAAGTGCAAGCATGGCTCAGAAACAAGCGCGACTCGATCGTGCAGCAGTCTTGCGCGGTGCGAGGCATGTGCTCAATAACACGGGGATCGACGGTTTCACCACGCGGGCGCTGGCTGCGCATCTGCGGGTGCAGCAGCCAGCGCTCTACTGGCACTTTCGGACAAAGGGCCACCTGCTCGGATCGCTCGCAGCTGATGTGCTTGATCGCGAACACCACGCCTCACTCCCAGAGTCAGGGGAGCGCTGGGACGACTTTCTCCTGCGCAACGCGCGGAGCTTCCGGACAGCGCTTCTGGCAGTCCGGGATGGAGCACGGCTGCACGCAGAGTTTCACCGTCAAAAGAGTGACCAGATGCCAGCGGGCTCGGATGCCCCCGAAAGTCAGATCGAGTTTCTCGTGTCCGAAGGATTCGCTGAGGTCTCTGCGGTCCGAGCTCTCATGGCTATCAGCCGCTATACGGTCGGTTTCGTACTAGAAGAACAAACAGCGCTCGACAACGGATGTGAGCCTGTCGATCAAGACCTAGATTTCGAGTTCGGGTTAGTTGCAATGGTTGAAGGGCTGGCATCAAAGCGATGAGGGATGCTCGCGCTTTGGGTCTCTGCGTCAGTAAGGTCAATCCTTTCCCGCTCCCGCAGCAGCTCCTCCGCGATACTGACGTTTTGCTCATGGCTACGGAGCTCACTAACGAGCAAATCAGGGACCGTATGCATGTCGCGTCGCGATCGCGGAACGGCACATCAGCAGCATCTTCACCATGCTCGACCTTAACGAGCGCACAGGAAACAAGCGCGTCATCGCCGTCCTCGAGTACCTCAAGAACTAAGCGTCGAGTGCGTGACCGGCGCGATGACCATAGGTAACGGCGGTTTAGCATCGGTGCCGCATCTTGACACGACTCAATCCGCGACAGCTAACCTCCGCATATGGAGTTCGACGGAATGGAGATCCCCGACGATATCGAGGTCACGGTCTGGGGGAGCAACGAGCACCGGCTCTGTAACGTCTGCCGCGCAGAATGCGACCCCGAGCCGAGCGGCGCCGACGGGTACGGCGTGTGAATCGTCTACGTCTGCCGCGACCACGGAGTCCAATCCGTCGTGGACCCATTCGAGCATCTCCGTTGAAGCGCGCTCTTCGCTATCTCCCTGCATTGACGCAAACATCGCGCTCTCCGCCTTCCGAGGGTAGATCCCAAGATCTGCGGCGCACCTGCCCAGTGTGACGATCTCGATCAGGGTCATGACCGCTGGGGACGGGTACCGGTACCTGCTGAACGCAGTTGTCGCTGGCGACGGGGATCGCGATGCGTCGTCAGCGCTGACAAGGTACTACCTTGAAGCAGGAACGCCTCCCGGCATCTGGCTCGGGGCCGGCCTCCCAGGACTCGCCGGAGAGATCGCCGTCGGTGCCTCGGTGAGCGAGGAGCAGTTACGGCGCCTCATGGGGCACGGGCAGGATCCGAACAGCGGCGAGCAACTGGGGCGTCCGTACCGAAAGTTTGCCACCGCGGGCGAGCGGACGCAGCGCCGCCTCGATCAGCTCCCGAAGTCCCTTACCGCAGGTGAGCGTACCGCGCAGCAAGCGCTGATCGAGGCGGAGGAAGCACAGAAGCCAACGAATGCGCCGGTCGCAGGGTTCGATCTCACGTTCTCGGTCCCGAAGTCCGTCTCGACCCTCTGGGCAGTTGCCGACGGCGGCACGCAAGCACTCATTGCCCAAGCTCACCACGCAGCGATCCGAGACATGATCGCCCTACTCGAGCGCGACGTCGCGATGACCAGGGTCGGCGCGAAAGGGGCGCGTGGCGCCGTCGCGCAAGTCGACGTGCGGGGTGTGATTGCGACTGCCTACGATCATTACGATTCTCGGGCCGCGGATCCACAACTCCACACGCACATTGTCGTCGCCAACCGCGTGCAAGCAGCTCATGACGGGAAGTGGCGCACGCTCGATTCTCGCGCTATCCACGCCGCCGTCACCGGCCTATCGGAGCATTACAACGCGGTCCTCTCGGACCATCTCACTCAGATCCTCGGCGTCGGGTGGGAAGCCCGTGAGCGCGGTGCGGGGCGCTCCACGGCGTGGGAGATCGTTGGCGTGCCGCAGGAGCTGATGGACGAGTTCTCTTCCCGTACTCGCGATATCGAGCAGGTCAAAGACCGGCTGGTCGACGACTACGTCTCGAAGCACGGGAGGCAGCCGTCCCCGAAGCTGGTGTGGCAGTTCCGGCAGCAGGCCACGCTCGAGACTCGGCCCCCGAAGCAGCAGCACTCTCTCAGCGATCTCACCTCCCAGTGGCGAGAACGCGCGACCGCGTTGCTGGGTGAGGACGCGCCAACCTGGGCGTCGGCACTGCTCGCCGGTAGTGAGCACGAACCGTTGCTGCGGGCAGACGATATCCCGTTGGAGGATCTCGAGGAGGTCGCCGAGGTCGTGGTGCAGCAGGTCGGTGACCGGCGAGCGACGTGGAAACGGTGGAACCTCCACGCGGAGGCCGTGCGACAGACGATGGCTCTCCGCTTCGCGTCCGCGAACGACCGGGACGTCATCACCCAGCAGATCGTCGATGCCGCAGAACGGGTCTCGCTGCGCCTCACTCCGCCCGAGCTCGCGAAGAGCCCCTCGCTGTTTCGTCGCGCGGACGGGTCGAGCGTGTTCCGACCCAAAGCCGGAACGGTGTTCTCCTCCGAGCAGGTGCTCGCGGCAGAAGACCGACTCCTTGGCGCGTCGAATGATCGGTCGGCGCCGACCGTACCGCTGGCATGGATCGAGGACGCTGCCAGAACGAAGAACCGCGACGGGCACACCCTGTCGGTGGACCAGGAGCAGGCGATCGCGAAGATCGGCGTCTCCGGCCGCGTCCTCGACGTACTCGTCGGCCCCGCAGGGACTGGGAAGACCACAACGATGCGTGCCCTGCGCCGAGCCTGGGAGCGACGCTACGGGCCAGGCTCGGTGACCGGGCTCGCGCCCTCGGCCGCTGCCGCCGACGTCCTCGCCGGGGATCTGGAGATCGGGACGGAGAACACGGCGAAGTGGCTGCATGAGCATCGCCTCGGGAAATGGAACCTCACGCGCGGACAGCTCGTCATCATCGACGAAGCCTCCTTGGGTGGCACGTTCGCGCTCGATGCCATCACCAGTCACGCCCAGCAGGTCGGCGCGAAAGTGCTGCTCGTGGGCGATTGGGCGCAACTCGCAGCGGTGGACGCGGGCGGCGCGTTCGGGATGCTCGTGCGTGACCGCGGCGACGCCCCGGAACTGGTCGATGTGCGTCGCTTCCGAAACGACTGGGAGAAGCAGGCGTCCCTGCAGTTGCGGATCGGCGACACCGACGTCATCGATACCTACATTGCGCACCAGCGCGTCACGCCGGGCGGATATGACGAGATTCTCGAAGCCGCCTACCAAGCCTGGCGCACAGACCTCGCAGCGGGAAAGAGCACGGTGCTGATCGCGGAAACCCTCGACACGGTCTCTGCGCTCAACACCCGCGCCCGCACCGACCGAATCCTCCAGGGCGACGTCGCTGTGGACGGCGTCAAACTCCATGACGGCAACGAAGTTTCCCGCGGAGATCTCATCATCACCCGCGAGAACAATCGGCGCCTCTCGCTCGGGCGAAGCTGGGTGAAAAACGGCGACCGCTGGCACGTCGCCCATGCGAACGACGACGGATCCCTCACCGTGCGGCGGGCAGGATCGAAGCGGCGCACCACGATCACGCTGCCCGTGAGCTACGTCGCCGAGCACGTCGACCTCGGCTAGCCGAGGTTCCCCAAACACACTCACCTGTGAACGTGCGCGTGCGCGCGGTTCTATTCTACCGGTCGCCGTGAGGACGCTCACGCGACCGACTCGTCATCGCGGGCCGAGAGACCACGAATCGCGAAAGTTGTGTCGTGCATGGTGGCTCTGGGGGTGGCTACTCAGGTATCGCGTTCCAGATTCCGGCCCACTGCTCCGGTGTCAGGTCCCTCGGCAGTGCGCGTGTATCGACGCCGCACTGCCTCAGGAGTTGCCGGGCTCGGCCGGGGTCGATGTGGCTCGCGTTCGCGATGACACGGTCGAGGGTTCTGCCTCGGCCGGTGAATACCGCGCGTACGAACTGTTGGTACCGGGTGCGCTGCGAGCCGGGAATCAGCGGATCTTTGCGCCTGCTGATCTGGATGATGCCGCCATCGACGCTGGGGCGTGGTCGGAAACCCCAGGAGGGAACCCGGCCGTGGAGGTCGAAGGTGAACCAGGGCGCGGTTTGTGCGGTCAACATGGTGGAGCCACCGATCCCGCAGCGTTTGCGGGCGACCTCCCATTGCGTAAGGAGCACCGCCTGAGTCCAGGTGCCGACGCGGAGAAGTCGGCGCAGGATCGGGGTGGTGAGATGGAAGGGGATGTTCCCCACGATCACGGGGTGGTCGAGAGGGACGGTGAGCGCGTCGGCGTGATTGATTTTCACATCCGGCAGCGCGCGGCGGAGGCCAGCGATCCGGTGCTCATCGAGGTCAATCGCGGTCACCGGCCTGCCGAGCTGGGCGAGAGGTCTCGTGAGTGCGCCGTCTCCAGCGCCAAGTTCGAGTATCGGCCCTTTCGTCGCGGTGACTAGAGCGGTGATCTTGCTGATTGTGGGTGTGTGGATGAGGAAGTTTTGGCCGAGTTCGTGGCGGCCACCGTGGGATGAACGAGGCATGTTCGCGCTCCAAGAAAGAAAGGATGGAACGCCTCGGAAACAGGGCAGAGCGCAGACGGAGAAAATGGATGCGCAAAATCGCCGTTCCGAGACGCGAATGGTCTCTCGGATGGACGACGCGCGAAGCGTTCAGCGAGGCGCGCCGTCAGGCGCGGCGGTCGCGAACAGCAAGCGTGTGCGTCACAGCGAACACGCAAATCAAGTTACCCATGCCGATCATCTTACCCGATCGCAGCACAGAGTTCATCGGAGCAGCAAACCCGGGAATCACAGGCCGCGTGCTGGCCCGTCACGACCTGGGTCGCTGCCGGGGGTGGTGCGCTGGAACGGGTTGAGTTGCCGCTCTCGCTGCTCCAACAGCCGTCGTGTCTGTTCCTGCTCGGCCCGCTTGGCTGCAATGATTCGTGCAGCGTCGTTGACTGAGAGGTTGCGGAGTTCGTCGGCTTCGGCGCGCGCCAATGTTGCTCGCGTGAGGGCGTCTCGGGCGGCACGCTGTGGGTTGACGGTGCGCATTCCGAACTGATCGCTGCGTGCTTGCTCGGTTCCAATTTCACGAGCCAACAATGCGAACCGTTCTTGCTTGTGTCGCCGCGAGGTTTTTCCTCGGTCGCCGCGCTCTTCGACGTCACCGTTGCCAGCCACGCGGTCTGGTCATCGAAGAACCTGGTGTGCCCAGCCCCATGACGAGCCCAGGGCACCTGCGCAACCGTGACCCCATGCTCAGCGCAGCGAACCCTGGGGGCTTCGGCCTCGAGATACGTTGGCACTGTTCCAAGATCGAGAGCCCTCCAGCGTCTGCGCCCCTCACCCTGGTCGTAGCGGCCAGCGACCGCGCCGCATCTCCCGCAGCGGGGTTTCAATCTCTTCGAGGGGCGTACGTGAGCGGTCACGATGCCCGCATCATCGTCATACTCGATGGTCTCGATCACGGTCGTCTGCTCGACTCCGAGCACACGCCGCCATAGGGTAGTTTCTTGCACGCCGTTCTCTGGGTTCGGTTTTGGAGATTCAACACCTCAGAACCTAGACCAGGAACGGCGTGTCCTGCTCTCAGCACGCTCAACCCACCCACGGATCAGTCACAAGAGCCGGAAATGGCGCCACTTGAAATCCGTCATCGTTCCGTCCGTCCAATCTCCGCCAAGCATGCTCAAGCTTCACGATTTTTGCAACAGAGCCTCACATCACCCTGGAAATGGCGCCACTTGAAATCCGTCATCGTTCCGTCCGTCCAATCTCCGCCAAGCATGCTCAAGCTTCACGATTTTTGCAACAGAGCCATATCGACAACCTCTCGCGCAACCAAGACATCGCGGTCGGACTGCAAGTGATCTTGAAGCCACGGGCCCGTCCCACCCCGACATGGACCTCGATGCCCGAACGGACGTTAGATTTCGAGTTCTAGGCGTTCTGCGATGAAGGTTGGATCCCAGCCGGGATTGAAAGTGTCGACGTGGGTGAATCCGAGCCGCTCGTATAGGCCACGCAGGTTCGGGTGGCAGTCGAGCCGCAGCTTGGCGCACCCCTGCGTTCGCGCGGCATGGCGGCAAGCCTCGATCAGCGCGGAGCTGACACCCCGGCCCGCATGTGTCCGTCGCACCGCGAGCTTGTGCAGATATGCGGCCTCCCCCTTGAGGGCGTCGGGCCAGAACTCGGGATCCTCGGCCGACAAGGTGCAACAGCCGACGATGCCGTCGCTGCAACTCGCGACTAGGAGCTCGGATCTCAGGACGAAGGTCTCCGCGAATGTCCGGTCGATCCGCGCGACGTCCCAGGCGGGCGTTCCCTTGGCGGACATCCACGCCGCAGCGTCGTGCATCAGCCGCACAACCTCGTCGATATCACCCGAGCAGGCGACCCGAACGTTCGGAGGCTCCTCGCTGTCCATTCGCTCCCCTGGCGCGGT
Organism: Leucobacter aridicollis; assembly: GCF_024399335.1. Lineage (NCBI taxonomy): Bacteria > Bacillati > Actinomycetota > Actinomycetes > Micrococcales > Microbacteriaceae > Leucobacter > Leucobacter aridicollis. The sequence continues at coordinate 3,254,485 of NZ_CP075339.1, read as the reverse complement.
ATGAACCGCCGCCTCATAGTGCAGTTTGATCCTGACGAGCCCAGCATGTCTGCGCCCACCTTCGCGGAACCTGACCAGGGTCCGCTAGCGGGCGGCCGGAAGGTGAATGCTAGGCATGATCTAACCCTCGGTCTCTGGCGTCGCGACTGCGAAATTTCGCGAGGGTTTCCGAGAAGGTGATTGCGCTTCGCAGATCTCCAGGCGCGTGGGTGCGGACGTAGTCAGCGCCATTGCCGATCGCGTGAAGTTCCGCCGCAAGGCTCGCTGGACCCAGATCCTTTACAGGAAGGCCAACGGTGGCGCCCAAGAAGGATTTCCGCGACACCGAGACCAATAGCGGAAGCCCCAACGCCGACTTCAGCTTTTGAAGGTTCGACAGCACGTGCAGCGATGTTTCCGGTGCGGGGCTCAAGAAAAATCCCATCCCCGGATCGAGGATGAGCCGGTCGGCAGCGACCCCGCTCCGTCGCAAGGCGGAAACCCGCGCCTCGAAGAACCGCACAATCTCGTCGAGCGCGTCTTCGGGTCGAAGGTGACCGGTGCGGGTGGCGATGCCATCCCGCTGCGCTGAGTGCATAACCACCAGCCTGCAGTCCGCCTCAGCAATATCGGGATAGAGCGCAGGGTCAGGAAATCCTTGGATATCGTTCAGGTAGCCCACGCCGCGCTTGAGCGCATAGCGCTGGGTTTCCGGTTGGAAGCTGTCGATTGAAACACGGTGCATCTGATCGGACAGGGCGTCTAAGAGCGGCGCAATACGTCTGATCTCATCGGCCGGCGATACAGGCCTCGCGTCCGGATGGCTGGCGGCCGGTCCGACATCCACGACGTCTGATCCGACTCGCAGCATTTCGATCGCCGCGGTGACAGCGCCGGCGGGGTCTAGCCGCCGGCTCTCATCGAAGAAGGAGTCCTCGGTGAGATTCAGAATGCCGAACACCGTCACCATGGCGTCGGCCTCCGCAGCGACTTCCACGATGGGGATCGGGCGAGCAAAAAGGCAGCAATTATGAGCCCCATACCTACAAAGCCCCACGCATCAAGCTTTTGCCCATGAAGCAACCAGGCAATGGCTGTAATTATGACGACGCCGAGTCCCGACCAGACTGCATAAGCAACACCGACAGGGATGGATTTCAGAACCAGAGAAAGAAAATAAAATGCGATGCCATAACCGATTATGACAACGGCGGAAGGGGCAAGCTTAGTAAAGCCCTCGCTAGATTTTAATGCGGATGTTGCGATTACTTCGCCAACTATTGCGATAACAAGAAAAAGCCAGCCTTTCATGATATATCTCCCAATTTGTGTAGGGCTTATTATGCACGCTTAAAAATAATAAAAGCAGACTTGACCTGATAGTTTGGCTGTGAGCAATTATGTGCTTAGTGCATCTAACGCCTGGCACAGCGGATCGCAAACCTGGCGCGGCTTTTGGTACAAAAGGCGTGACAGGTTTGCGAATCCGTTGCTGCCACTTGTTAACCCTTTTTCCAGATTTGGTAACTATAATTTATGTTAGAGGCGAAGTCTTGGGTAAAAACTGGCCTAAAATTGCTGGGGATTTCAGGAAAGTAAACATCACCTTCCGGCTCGATGTCTATTGTAGATATATGTAGTGTATCTACTTGATCGATCAGGCTTTTGTATATCTCCCCACCACCTGAAACAATGACATGATCCGTTATTTTCTTTAGGTTGGTTAAAGCATCTTTAATTGATGGAAAGATCAATACGTTCTCATTGTCAGATGTAAAACTTGAACGTGTTACGACCGCATACTTTCGGTTGGGTAATGCTCCCATTGATTCAAAAGTCTTGCGTCCAACCAACAGCCATTGGTTATAGGTAATAGCTTTAAACAGGAGCTGTTCACCTTTGGCACTCCATGGAATATCAGGGCCATTCCCGATAACTCCATTCTTCGATATAGCTACCATTAGTGATAGTTTCACAATTCTTCCTCAGAGGTTAACGCCGGAGTTAAGCCGCCGCGCGTAGCGCGGTCGGCTTGAACGAATTGTTAGACATCATTTACCAACTGACTTGATGATCTCGCCTTTCACAAAGCGAATAAATTCTTCCAAGTGATCTGCGCGTGAGGCCAAGTGATCTTCTTTTTGTCCCAGATAAGCTTGCTTAGCTTCAAGTAAGACGGGCTGATACTGGGCAGGTAGGCGTTTTATTGCCCAGTCGGCAGCGACATCCTTCGGCGCGATTTTGCCGGTTATTGCGCTGTACCAAATGCGGGACAACGTAAGCACTACATTTCGCTCATCGCCGGCCCAGTCGGGCTGCGAGTTCCATAGCTTCAAGGTTTCCCTCAGCGCCTCGAATAGATCCTGTTCAGGAACCGGGTCAAAGAATTCCTCCGCTGCCGGACCTACCAAGGCAACGCTATGTTCTCTTGCTTTTGTAAGCAGGATAGCTAGATCAATGTCGATCATGGCTGGCTCGAAGATACCCGCAAGAATGTCATTGCGCTGCCATTCTCCAAATTGCAGCTCGCGCTTAGCCGGATAACGCCACGGGATGATGTCGTCATGCACGACAAGGGTGACTTCTATAGCGCGGAGCGTCTCGCTCTCGCCAGGGAAAGCCGAAGCCTCCATAAGGTCATTGAGCAATGCTCGCCGCGTCGTTTCATCAAGCTTTACGGCCACAGTAACCAACAAATCAATATCGCTGTATGGCTTCAGGCCGCCATCCACTGCGGAGCCGTACAAATGCACGGCCAGCAACGTTGATTCCAGATGGCGCTCAATGACGCTTAGCACCTCTGATAGTTGGTTCGAAATTTCGATGGTCACCGCTTCCCTCATGATGTCTAACTTTGTTTTAGGGCGACTGCCCTGCTGCGTAACATCGTTGCTGCTCCATAACATCAAACATCGACCCACGGCGTAACGCGCTTGCTGCTTGGATGCCCGAGGCATAGACTGTACAAAAAAACAGTCATAACAAGCCATGAAAACCGCCACTGCGCCGTTACCACCGCTGCGTTCGGTCAAGGTTCTGGACCAGTTGCGTGAGCGCATACGCTACTTGCATTATAGCTTACGAACCGAACAGGCTTATGTCCACTGGGTGGCTCTGTTGCAAAGATTGGCGGCAGTCAGAGGTAGGCTGTCGCTCTGCGCCGATCAGGCGGCTGCTGCGAAATGGTGGTTGAGCATGCCCATGGCCTCCGTCAGCGCCGAGGGCCCAATGCCAAAAGCTCTCTCCACAAGGCGCACCTCGCCCCTGATGCCGGGCTGCAGGCACCAGGGGCGAGCCTGTCCTTTGCGCAGGGCTCGCATGACTTCGAATCCCTTGATCGTGGCATAGGCCGTGGGGATCGATTTGAAACCGCGCACCGGCTTGATCAGTATCTTGAGCTTTCCGTGATCGGCCTCGATCACGTTATTGAGATACTTCACCTGCCGGTGGGCCGTCTCCCGGTCCAGCTTTCCTTCGCGCTTCAATTCGGTGATCGCTGCACCATAGCTCGGCGCTTTGTCGGTATTGAGCGTGGCAGGCTTTTCCCAGTGCTTCAGGCCTCGCAGGGCCTTGCCCAGGAACCGCTTCGCTGCCTTGGCGCTGCGGGTCGGCGACAGGTAGAAATCGATCGTGTCGCCCCGCTTGTCGACTGCCCGGTACAGGTAGGTCCACTTGCCCCGCACCTTGACGTAGGTTTCATCCAGGCGCCAGCTCGGATCAAAGCCACGCCGCCAGAACCAGCGCAGCCGCTTCTCCATCTCCGGGGCGTAGCACTGGACCCAGCGATAGATCGTCGTATGGTCGACCGAAATGCCGCGTTCCGCCAGCATTTCCTCAAGGTCGCGATAGCTGATCGGATAGCGACAATACCAGCGCACCGCCCACAGGATCACATCACCCTGGAAATGGCGCCACTTGAAATCCGTCATCGTTCCGTCCGTCCAATCTCCGCCAAGCATGCTCAAGCTTCACGATTTTTGCAACAGAGCCTGTCTGCGTAACCGGCTCAAACGCGTCCACGCACAGCCCCGGGCGCCTTACCGCTGCTCGACATCGTGTACGGAGAGGCATCTGCGCAGGTCAGAGCCCTCGCCAGACGTCTCGCAGCACCATGTCGCCCGGGGGACCGTGGTGATTCATCTGATGCAATACGCAGACTAGCTGCGGCCCTAATAGGTCTTATCGGCCTATTAGGGCTTGCCTGGTCACGGGATGAGCTGGCGCACCTGCTTGGGGGTGGCTGCGAGTCGAGCTACGCCGTCGCTGATGAGCTGGTGTGATCCTGCGCTGGCGGCGCTGGTGATCGGGCCGGGGATCGCTGCGACGTTGCGGCCTGCGGCGTGTGCGATGCGTGCACCGAGCAGTGCGCCACTGCGCGCGCCTGCCTCGGTGATGAGCGTTGTTCCTGCGGCGAGGGCTGCCAGGCGCGAGCGCTCAATGAACCGGAATCGGGTGGGTGCTGCGCCCGGTTCAACTGCGGTGAGCAGCAGCGTGTTCGGTGCGGCCTCGATGGTGTCGATGAGCTGCCGGTGAGCCTCGGGGTAGGGTCGGCCGTGGCCGGATGCCTGCCAGATTATGAGTCGGTCGCCCTGGGCGAGCGCTGCGCGGGCGGCGGCCGCGTTGATGCCGTAGGCGGTGCCCGTCATGGTGACGTAATCGCGTGCGAGGTCAGCGACGAACTCGGCCGTGATCTGCGTGCCGTAGGCGGTGCTGGCGCGCGATCCGTCGATGTTCACGGTCTGGTCGAGCTGGTCGAGCAGCGACAGGTCGCCGCGTGCCCAAATGCGCGTTGGGGCGGTGGTGCCGATAGCGCTCAGTCGGCCGAAGAATGCCGGGTGCGAATGGGCGGTAAGCGTTGCCAGATCAGACATGGTGTGCTCCTTCCGAGCGGGTCGGGGTAGTTCCCCTTATCCCTCACGTTTTTTGCCGTGAAGGCACGAATGTGCCGCGCAGAGAGCGCAGCCGGAGTGCAAGTGACCGTGGAATACCGGAGCGAGCGCAGCGAGCGAGGATATGCCGCGAAAGCACTTGCGCGGAGGTGGAGCGAACGTATGCTGCCGAAGGCTTCACGGCTAAAAATGCGAAGCGTTCAAACACTGCGGCCGCGCTGCGGCCGTCACCTGGTGCAGCTCTTCGAGCTGCACTGCTTTCGGGGTCGCGGTGTGACCCTCGTGTTACTGCTTAGCTGTCCTCACTGTGTGCAGGCCAGCCCCGCAATAGCTGGGCTGTGCACATTGTGGGCAGGTAAGTCTCTGCGTCGGTGTCCACATGCTGCCGCCTGCTCCGTCAGGGGGCGGCCTGTGTGTCATCCGACAAAGCGAACAGTGGTATTGCGGTCGGTTCGCTCACGATAGGGCTGCCGCGCTCCGCTGCGCTGCGCTTTGCCTTCGAGGGAATCTGGTTGCGTCTCGTCGTGGGAACCGGGGAGCGGCATTGTCGCAATCGGCTTGGCACCGAGTATGTCCATGATGAGGCGTTCGGCATCGGATACGGGCACGGGTCGGGGTCGAGCTGGGGGAGTAGTGCCGGTGATGATGCAGCGGGCGGCGCGATAGTCGGCGCGGCCGTTAGCAGTACGAGGGTGGATCGGGTGAGGGGCTGGGCCAAGGTCAGGCACGAGCACGAGCTGACCTGGTGCGGGGCGCTTCGGGCGTTCAGCTCGGGGCGTGTTCATCCAGTCCAGCTCGGCGCACCACCAAGCCCACAGTTCGCGCTCGACGGCGTAGCGCTCGGCGCGAGCTGCCAGGCGTCCAGTTACGCCACGGGCGTCGGCCGCTGCGTCGCGGCGGTCGGCGGCGGGCTTGCGCCAGCCGTCACGACTGAGCAGCAGCACGTCGGCTTCGATGAGTCGGGTAAGTGTCTGTACCGTGTGAGCTGCGTCTGATCCGGTGAGCTGGGCGAGTTCTCCGAGTGAGAGAGGATCGTGAGTGCAGCGTGCATAGACGTTCCCAGCGTGCAGCCCTAGTTGTGATGTCCAGGGACGTTGTTCTGGCCCCCGCCCGTAATGACACCGTGCCGATTCAAGAAGTATCTGTCCAGACCGCTCGCCATTGAAGGCATGTTAGAGTTTGGGGCATGTCGAGTCCCGAATCAGACAGGTCAGGGGTTGTCGGTCACACCGCCAGCCCCTTGAACCACTAGTTACGACGCCCACGATCTGTGTGGGCGTATGTCTGGCGTACCCGGGGCGCTGGCCGTGGTGACAAGAAGAACCATTTCTTGATCTCACACCTCGGAGTACTCGATGCCTTTTGCCCTCTACATGCTTGCCCTGGCGGTCTTCGTCATGGGCACTTCAGAATTCATGCTCGCGGGATTGCTCCCCGCGATCGCGACCGAACTTGACGTCTCGGTCGGCACTGCGGGCCTGCTGACCTCCGCATTCGCAGTCGGTATGGTCGTCGGCGCGCCAGTGATGGCGGCATTCGCTCGCCGTTGGCCACCGCGGCTCACATTGATCGTTTGCCTTCTCGTGTTCGCGGGAAGCCACGTCATCGGAGCGATGACACCAGTGTTCTCTCTCCTGCTCATCACCCGGGTGCTCAGCGCTCTCGCAAACGCAGGATTCCTCGCCGTAGCACTGAGCACGGCCACTACCCTCGTGCCAGCGAACCAGAAGGGGCGTGCACTGTCGATCCTGCTCTCCGGCACGACGATCGCAACCGTCGTGGGCGTCCCCGCCGGGGCACTGCTCGGCACAGCGCTGGGCTGGCGAACGACGTTCTGGGCGATCGCCATCCTCTGTATTCCCGCGGCCGTTGGAGTCATTCGTGGCGTCACGAACAATGTTGGTCGGAGCGAGACTAGCGCGACCTCACCAAGGCTCCGTGTCGAGCTCAGCCAGTTGGCGACGCCGCGGCTCATCCTGGCCATGGTACTCGGAGCGCTGATCAACGGAGGGACCTTTGCGGCATTCACCTTCCTGGCACCCATCGTGACCGAGACCGCGGGCTTGGCCGAAGCGTGGGTGTCCGTCGCGCTGGTGATGTTCGGCATCGGATCGTTCCTTGGCGTCACGATCGCAGGACGACTATCAGATCAACGACCTGGCCTCGTGCTCGCAGTCGGCGGACCGCTATTGCTGACAGGCTGGATCGTGTTGGCAGTGGTCGCATCTCATCCCGTCGCGCTTATCGTCCTCGTCCTCGTTCAGGGATTCCTGTCGTTCGGCGTCGGCAGTACTCTGATCACGCGTGTGCTGTATGCAGCATCGGGTGCGCCAACGATGGGCGGTTCGTACGCAACCGCAGCATTGAATATCGGAGCTGCAGCGGGGCCCGTGCTTGGTGCGCTCGGGCTCGCGACCGGGCTGGGGCTGCTCGCGCCGGTTTGGGTCGCTTCGGTGCTGACAGCGATCGCTCTCGTCATCATGCTTCTCACCAGACGCGCGCTTACGAAGACCGCGGCGGAGGCCAATTGATGACCCATCCGAACGCTCTTCTCACTCCTCGTGCCCGTCTCCGGTTAGCCCGGCTGATTGTCGAAGACGGCTATCCGGCCACGATCGCCGCAAAGATGTTCATGGTCTCCCCGATCACTGCCCGGAAATGGGCAGGCCGCTACCGGGAAGAGGGTGAGTTTGGGATGCAGGATCGCTCCAGCAAGCCGCACCGGATCCCAGGCAGGACGCCCGAGCATGTCAAGAAGAAGATCATCAACCTGCGCTGGCGGCTTCGACTGGGGCCAGCCCAGATCGCTGCGCGACTTGGTCTCTCGACGTCGACTGTTCACGCGGTCCTCGTCCGTTGCCGCGTGAACCGCCTCTCGCATATCGATCGTGTCACTGGCGAGCCATTGCGGCGATATGAGCATCCTCATCCGGGATCGTTGATTCATGTCGATGTCACGAAGTTCGGCAACATCCCCGACGGCGGTGGACATCGTTACGTAGGTCGGCAGCAAGGCGCACGGAACAAGCTCGCGACTCCGGGATTACCACGAGGAAAAGATCACAAGCCGCGCACCGGGACGGCGTTCGTTCACACAGTCATCGACGACCACTCCCGCGTCGCATACGCAGAAATCTGGTCGGATGAGCAGGCGAGCACAGCGGTGGGAGTTCTCGAACGCGCCGTGGCCTGGTTCGCCGAACGAGGCGTGACCGTCGAGCGAGTCCTATCCGACAACGGGTCGGCATACAGATCCCACGCATGGAGGGACTTCTGCGCTCGGCTCGGCATCCGACACAAGCGGACACGCCCCTACCGGCCGCAGACGAACGGGAAGATCGAGCGATTCCACCGCACGCTCGGGGACGGCTGGGCCTATGCCAGGTTTTACGGTTCAGAGGCCGAACGACGCCTGGCGCTGCCCGGCTGGCTCCACTTCTACAACCACCACCGACACCACTCTGCGATTGGCGGCGTACCCTTCGACCGACTCAACAACGTCCCTGGACATCACAGCTAGAGCGAGTTCTCGAGGAGTCGTGCATCCGGCTGGAGCAGCCAAGCCCCTATTACGTATACCTTCGTCTTGCGTTCGAGTTGTCTCGGGACGCGCGCGAGGGTGTTACCGAAGACATCCCGCCGGAAGTCAAGAAGGTACTGCTGCCGCACCAGATAAGCGCGGTCCAAGTTGCGACGCGTCTACTTGAGCGCAAGGGCGTCGCCGTGATCGGCGACGTGGTGGGTCTTGGTAAGACACTCACCGGTACGGCCATCGCAGCAACCGTCGGGGAGAGCGTCCTCGTTATCGCACCGAAGAATCTCGTGAAGATGTGGGAGGAGCACCTTCATCGCTTCCACATCCCTGGCAAGGTCATTAGCCTCAGCTTGGTGGACCGCGAGCTACCCGACCTGCGGCGCTACCGGATCGTCCTCATTGATGAGTCACACAACCTGCGGAACCGACTCCGCAAGGCATGGGATGCGATCCACACCTACGTCGCCGATAACGACAGCAAGGTTGTGTTGCTCACAGCGACGATGTTCAACGCCCGCCACAAGGACATCGGCGGCCAGCTTGGTCTGAAGCTCGATTGGGACGAGCCACTAGGCATCCGCCCTGACAAACACATCGCGGAACTCGACGCAATCAAGGGACCAGGAAAGGGCGCCCAAGAGATTGCCAAGAAGACTGGAGGGCGCCTCGACAGCCTGGCCGCGTTCGACCAGTCGGAACAAAACGAGGACTGGCAGCGTCTCCTCAGCGAGTTTCTCGTTCGACGCACGCGGAAGTTCCTGGAGACGAATTACGGCGAGAAAGACGAGAAGACTGGCGACATTATCCTGAAGTTCCCGGATGGGACGACCTTCCGCTTCCCTAAGCGCATCCCCGAGGGCCTCAAGTACCCCGGTGGCGCGACAGACCCGAATGACGCGCTCGCGACAGAGGACACCTTCGACGCAGTCGAGCATCTAACCTACGCCCGGTACCAGCTCGGCAAGTACCTTAAGGAGGATATCGAGGGCAGAGACAAGGCCGAAAAGGAGCTCATCGCCGACTTGGAGAAGTCTATTCAGGCGGCCGCGGGCTTCATTCGTACCACGGCACTCAAGCGTCTCACCTCCAGTGCGCATGCGTTTATCCTCACAGTGAAGCGAATGGTTGCTCGGAACGCGATGCTCGACCACGCACTGTCCAACGACCTCAAGATCCCACTCGGCAATTTCTCCGACAAGTACTTCGACCTCGACGACGTAGACTACGACGCCGATGCTGACGACGAGCTATCGGATGCTGCATCCGCAGCCTGGGGCATCAAGTGGGCCAGGCAACAATGGCTCGACTATGCCGAGGGTGCTTACAAGGAGCTCACGGCGAAGAAGCCTGCCGGAATCAAGTGGGCCCGCCCGCAGCTCTTCGACAAGACGAAGCTCCTGGAGGACCTCCGTGAGGACTCAGACATTCTGCAGGATCTCCTCGATGCCTTCGGTGTTTGGAAGCCTGAAGACGACACTAAGCTGAGAGCGCTCGCCGATCTTATCAACGGACTGTCAGAAGACGAGAAGGTACTGGTCTTCAGCGAGTACAAGGACACGGTCGACTACATTGCCGCGCATTTGCCACGGTGGACGAAGCGGTCGATCGCATCGGTCAGTGGTCAGTCGGGCGATGCGGTGAAGGTGGCACGCAGGTTCGCGCCGAAGGCGAACGAGCACCTGGGCGGGTTGCCGAAGGGTGAGACCGAGGTTGACGTGCTCCTCACGACCGATGTTCTTAGCGAGGGGCAGAACTTGCAGGATTCAGCGATCGTTGTGAACTGGGACTTGCCATGGACGATCATCAAGGTCATCCAGCGAGCTGGTCGTGTTGATCGCGTCGGGCAAAAAGCGGACACGATTCGCGTCATTTCCTTCCTGCCGCAGGACGGTGTTGAGGCTGTCATTAGGCTGCGGGAGCGGCTGCAGAAGCGCCTCAAGAACGCGCACCAGATCCTCGGCGGAGGCGAGCAGTTTTTCGAGGATGACGACTTCACTATCGACGTCTCGGGGCTTTTCAACGGCAAGGCTAATCTCGGAGAGGACGAAGGCGAAGTCGACGCCTCGTCCTACGCGCTTGGTATCTGGGAGAAGGCAGCGCCACAGGATCGAGAGATCGCCAAGACCCTCAAAGATCTTGTGTTCTCGACCAAGGCGATCGAGGTCGACGGATCACCGAGCGCGATCACATACGGGCGCACTGACGCTGGCACTGACCTACTGATCCATACAACAAGCTCAGAGATGAAGCTGTTGACCCCGATGGAGGCGCTCAAGCTGACCGAGAGTGCCTACGCTGAAGTCGCCGCTGAAGCGTTGAGTGCGCAATTTGACTTCATGCAACGCGCCGCCGACAACATGACGGAACAGGTGAAGCAGAACACCGTGTTACTGAACCATGGCCTGCGGAAGCAACTCTACGACTTCCTCAAACGGCAGGTCGATCGCGTCGATATCGCCACCATTACCCGTGCCAGGGTGAGCGAACTCATTGACGCGGTCAACGCTAGCCCGATCCGAGAGTCCGCGAAGAAGGATGTCGTCGGCGTCCTCCGAGCCGCTCGCATTCTCGGTGATCCAGACGACTTAATAGATCGGCTACTCATGATGAATGACGACAATTTGCTGCTCGATATCCGAGACCTAGGCGCCGATCGCGTCCAGGTCATCACCTCGATGGGGTTCAACCCGGTCGGGATCGCTGAAGAGGTCGACCAGTGGGGGCAGTAACGACGAAAACCGCGGCGATGCAGAAGCGCTTCACGACCGAGGGCCTGACCGGCGTCTTCGTTTCAGAGCTCTTCTGGGATGCACCGAGCGGCACGGTTGCACCTGTCGAGATCGAAGAGGTGACTTTCGTTCCGGAGGTGGCGGCGCAGCTGAAAGGCTTCCGTGTGTACACCGTCGCCTGCGACACGAAGCCGACGCCGAAGGAAATGAAGGCAGTCCACAACGCCCTGACACCGCTCTCTGCGGAGTGCATGGAGCTCTTCCAAGCTTCCGACTACTGGTACTGGCACTGGCCTCGGACCACCGCCGCCGGTACGACTACGTTCGAGCGAGTGGCAACCACGCCGGGCGTGCTTCCCGCGTTCATGGCGCAACGTCTCGCCGGGCTGATATTCACGCAGGAGGACCACCAGAAGGGCTTCCACCTGACCGACGTCCTCGACCGCATCCACGGCCATTTTGATGCGTCGAACGTCACGAAGAAGTTCTACGACCGCTTTGCGAAGGAGCATCAGAACCTTGCGAAGGAGATCGCCGGTCTTACCGAAGGCTTTGCAAAGGCATACTCGACCACTCTTCTCAACCGGCTCATGTTCCTCTACTTCATGCAGAAGAAGGAGTTCCTGAACGGCGACCTCTGGTACTTGGAGCACACCCTCCAGGGGGTGCAGCAGCTCCGTGGACGCGACCAATACTACGGTTTCTACCGTGACGCGCTTCTACCGCTGTTCTTCGAGAAGCTCAATGAGAAGGACCAGACTATCTCCGACCCGGAGATCGAGCGTATCCTCGGCGAAGTCCCCTACGTGAACGGTGGCTTGTTCGGGCCGACGTCAATCGAGGAGGAATTCGGCGGGGAGATCACGATCCCCGATACTGCGTTCGAGCGTATCCTAGGGTTCTTCTCCGAGTACACCTGGCACCTCGATACCGCTCCGGCAGCGAACGACGAGATCAACCCGGATGTCCTCGGATACATCTTCGAGCAGTTCGTCAACTCGAAACAGATGGGTGCGTACTACACGAAGGACGATGTCACCCACTTCATGACCCGGTCGACGCTCCTCCCGGTGATCGTGTCACACTTGGAGAAGATCGGCGTTCCAGTGTGGGACCTCTTAGCGTCCGACCCTGAGCGGTACATTTGGGACTCGCTGCGTCATGGAACTGAGTATCCGATCCCGGCAAAGATCGAGGCTGAGCGTGTTTCTAACCGACGCCCGTCGTGGCTTGGTGAAGTCGATGCTCAGTACGCCCTGCCTGGAGAGAGCTGGTGGGAGATCGATGCACGGCGCGACTACCTCTCTGTTACCCGTGATCGGCTGGCTGCTGGGGAAATCTCAACCGTCGATGCCGCTGTATCGGCGAATATAAACATCGAGGCGCTTGCGGTCGATGCGATCAAGCGGATCTCTGACCCGGCGAAGCTGCGGGCGATCTGGGTTGCGCTGACCGAACTGCACATCATCGACCCGACCTGCGGCTCGGGCGCGTTTCTCTTCGCGGCGCTGAACCTGCTTATGCCGGTGTACGAGGCTCTGCTCGAAACCATGGATCTCGCCGAGCGTGGTGTTGACCCCGAGCTCGACGCGCTCCGCGACGACGTGGACGGGCACAAAGGCGGACGAGGCTACTTTCTACTCAAGCACGCCTGTTTGGCGAACCTGTACGGCGTCGATATCATGCCCGAAGCGGTTGAAGTGGCGCGCCTGCGCCTCTTCCTCAAGCTCGCTTCAGCGATCTCGGACCCGAAGAAGATCGAGCCGCTCCCAGACCTTGATTTCAACATCAAGGCAGGGAACATGCTCGTCGGCGCTCGCACTCCGGACGAGATTGACATCGCGAGCGACGGGCTACTCGTCGTAGACGACAATTCCTCGCAGGCGCGCGAGTCCTCGGAGCTGGTCAAGGCTGCGTACAGCGCCTTTCGTCAGGCGCAGGAAGCCGATGACGCGGCGGCCGTCAAGGCGTGCAGGGCCCGCCTGAGGTCGGTGCTGGAGAAGGCTCGTGCCGAGACCAACCAACAGTATTATGCCATCGAGAAGCGAAAGAGCAGTTTCGACGATTGGGTCCTCGGCACGCGCCCGTTCCACTGGTTTATCGAGTTCCCCGAAGTCTTCGACCGCGATGGATTCGACGTGGTCATCGGTAACCCGCCCTACATAAAAAAGAAGGACATCACAGAATACTCCTATAAAGGCTTCAAGACGGATGCTCTCCCGGACATCTATGCCCCGTGCACCGAGCGAGCCGCGCAGATCACCGGGCCGGACGGTCGGATGGCGCTCATCATTCCGATCTCGGCGAGCTTCAGTGACGATTACGCGAAGCTGCGTGACGTCCTCGAGACCCGCTTCGGTCGGCTCTGGGTGAGCAACTTCTCTCGGAATCCCGCGGCGCTCTTTAGCGCCGGTCTCGGTGTGCGGAGCACGGTCGTCGTTGGACACCGTGGAGACGGCGAGAAGGAGCTCTACGTCACCAAGACGCACCGCTGGTACGAGGCTTACCGACCGGCACTCTTCGAAACGCTACAGTATTTCGCGCTTCCGGCAGGGGTCAGGTCCAAGTTCGGGTGGCTACGCGTGACGAGTGAGGGCTACCTTGAGTTGGTGAAACGGGCCGACGCGGTACCGGGTGCGCTCGGTGGTCTGGTGCGCCGTAAGTCGGGCTCAGCCTCGGTCGGGTTTAAGCAGGTCCCGCTCTACTGGCTATCGGTCTACCTTAAGGAGCCGCCCGCATACGAGCGGGACGGCCGTACCGCCGAGCAGACTGGCGGTTCACGAGTGTCTGTGGACAACGATGCGGCGGCTCTGCTTTTCCTCGCGATTGCGGCGTCTAAGTTTGCCTTCGTCTGGTGGTACTCGACCGGCGATGATTTTCATCTCACGAACATAGTGCTGGGCAAAATCCCTGTTGATCCGTCGCGCTTCAGCGAGGCTGGAAAATCCCGACTGTCGGCTGCGGCTACGAGACTGGTTGGTGACTTCCCGAACCACATGCTTTTTACTCCGTATGCGGGGAAGTATATGGGGAACTATGTGCTCTCCGAGATGCGTGACATAACAGACGAGATCGACCAGGTCATCGCCGAGGAGCTTGGGTTCGAGGAGCTTCTCCCGGCCTTGGAACACGCCTACGCTTGCGTTTATAAGCCGACGGGGGACCGCCCGGGCACGCTCCGTCGCGACCCGTTCCTCGACGCGGGTGTCGCCAGTCGTGAATTTCCTAAACCACAGGGAGAGCATGAAGGATGACAGGCGGGATGATTGACGAAGCGATCAGCGCGCTTCAAGTCTTCAAGAATGTAATTCTTGAAGGACCACCCGGTACGGGAAAGTCATTTTCGATTGCGGAGATCGCCGCGGCCTGGCCGCGAATGAAGGGTGTTGACGGCAACGGTCGAACTGCCGATGGTAGCGGGCACTGGGCGATCACGTTTCATCCGAGCACCGGATACGAAGAGTTTGTTGAAGGCATTCGCTACAACGCGGATGGTTCGCCTAAGGGTTTTGAGCTCCTCCCTGGCGTCTTCCGTGAGTGGATACGTGAGGCGCGATCGCAGCCAGATCGCGACTTTCTCGTGCTGATCGATGAGATTAATCGGGCGAACGTTTCAAAGGTTCTCGGCGACCTTCTGCTCGGGCTAGAGGCGTCCAAGCGTTTCTCGCATGACCCAAAGTGCACCAAGTCAGAACCAAACCACGATGACTGCTGGTTGGGTGGTGCCGCCACCCAACTTGCATACTCGAACCTGACGCTAGGTGTACCGGACAACCTCTACATCCTCGGAACGATGAACTCTTCGGATCGCTCGATCGCACCGCTCGACTCAGCGCTCCGACGTCGTTTTGCGTTCGTTCGCGCTGAGCCGTTGGCAGGAGACGCTCTCAGAGACCGCCTTGTTTCCGCATTGCCTGAGGTCGGAGAGGAGGTCATCTCGCGATCGGTGGACGCACTAGATCAGCTCAATACGGCGCTGCGGGCTGCTCTTGGGCCAGACAGCACACTGGGTCACAGCTACCTTTTCGAGCTGGATGTGCGGGTACCCGGGCTGGCGGGCTATTGGACGGAAACTCGCGACACTGCGGGTGCTGGTGGAGGTGCGACGCAGGTTCAGCTACCGAAAAAGGACTGGGTGGACCTGCTACTCACCGCGATTGCCGCTCCCCTCACTGCAGATCAGCTCGACAACGGCGCGAACGTCGTGCCGATCGAGGTCGAATACCTCGGACATACGTATACGCAGGTGAAGTTGTGTCGACCCGGCAACTCCCGCCTGGACACTCTCGACGATGCTGGCGGCAGGCTACCCGTGCAGGGCTTTAACGACGGCGTGATGGTGCTCAGCCCACTTGGCGTTCGGCGACTTCGCCTCGAATACACGCCATTCGCTGGTGCGAAGGATTCCGTTCTCAAGTCATTCGTTGATCGGTCATTCTATTCCGGAACTTCGAAAGCTGACAGTTCCGGAAGGAGCTTCGGCGCCTTCCGTACGACGGAGCCAGGTCGGGGCGATGGTGGAGAGCGCGTCGTTTGGCGCTACTCGATCCTCCCGCAGCTCATCGACACGGTGACGCAGGCGTTCGTTCCACAACTCTTGGTCGCGCGGCTCCGTGAGGCTTGGGTGCGCGAGAACTTGCCTACCGAAGTCGAGGCAGTGGTGCTCGACGGTCTTGCGGCGTTCGAACGGTTCATGCATGCACAGCTCGGCCTGCAGATCGTGAAGGCCGGCTTCGGTCTCACGAGCGGTCTGACAATCGAGGAGTACGCGCCGACTACTCCGATAACGGGCGATGTCGAGGACGGGACAGAGAGTGGTGCTGCTTATGCGAGCGCGGGCGGGTAACGTTCGCATCGCTATCAAGGCGAGCCCCCGTGGCGCGCGCGCGGGATTCGCGGTCCTAGACGATGGCTCGGGGGGTGCGGTGACGTTCACGGTGCTGCCAAAGCCTTGGGCTGACGGGCGTGGCATCGCCTCCGTGATGCTGCACACCCCGGGAACGTCGACCCACGTTACCCTCTTCGAACTCGACGTCGTTGAGATCGTCACCCAACCAACCGCACGGGAGCGGATCGCGCAGGGGTTGCTCGAGACCACCGGTGGGTTGGGAGGGGAAAGTGCCGCTCGCGACGGCTACCTCCTGGAACGCGTTCGTCAGGTGAATGCCATTGAGGGCTCCAAGAGGTCGACTGCAGCCGGGAGTCTTGAGGATGCCGTCCGGCTGATGTTGCTGGCGAGACGGCAGCGCTCTTCGGTCGGCGATGCCGGGTACCAGGGGACTCCGGAAGCATCACTGCTGAGGATCGTCACTCAGCAGATGTTCCTTGAGGAGGTTGGTCGAGTTATCGATCGGGCCAGGCCGCGGTACCGGACCCACACTGAGACGCTGAGTACGCCGCGCGGGAAACTGTCAGCTCAGGGCATCGCGCTGTCGATCCTCACCGGACAACCCGCGGTCGAATCGACCTTTGATGAGCTGTCGACCGACACGGACGTCCTGAGAATCGTCCTCGCCGCGCTTCGAGTCGTCGCCACCGATCCCGCCCCGACTGTCTTCTCAACGATTGCTACCCCGCTTCGGTCGCGCGCCATCGACTTCGCACGGCGGCTGGACTCCGTCAGCATTCTTGACCGGGAGCGGGCGCTTCTGGCATACGGTCGCCTCGCCATATCTTCGCTCGATCGCTCCTGGAAGCCCGCCCTCGACCTCAGTGCCGAGGTCCTTGGTCGCAAGGCGATCATGCCGAAGGGCCAGGAATCTTCGACTGCGCACGCGATCAGCATCAGCCTCTACATGGACAAGTGGTGGGAGCAGGTGCTTGCTGACGCGCTCCGGATGTGCGCGGATCGGGGCACGGTTTCCGAACAGCTCTCGGTGGAGTCGCCGTGGATAGGCGGAGAGCGCGGGAACGCTGACTTTTACTTCGACCTCGACGGTAGGACGATCCTCGCCGACGCGAAGTACAAGTTGGATGAGTCCGGAATCGGAGCCGCCGACGCCTACCAGCTCTTCGCTTACAGCCACACGGCGGATGCGCCACGAATCGGCAAGCCGGAAGGCGCCGCGGTCTTCTATCCAGTGCGCGGTGCGGCGGCGGGAGGTACTCGTTCGGTGCTGCTCAGGGCGACGGAGCCTGTTTTCCACCTCCGCCTCATCGAGCTCCCCTTCCCGAGTCGTTACGACGTGATAACGGACCTGACCTGGCGCTCGTATCTCGAACGCCTCGCGTCGCTGATCGCTTCTTCAATTCGGGCCAGTGCTGCAGTCGATAACTCGGTTGTCGCTTGAATCACCTCGCAAGGCAGCCCTCTTGAGGATTTGCGAAGGCCAGAGAAGGCTTCCGACCTTGATCTGCCAGATCAGCAGGCACCACGCGTCTGGCAGATCGAGGAACGCCGCCTTCCGCGACGAGTGCGCGACGCCTAAGATGCCGCATGTTCACCTCCTCCATGACGGAGGAAAGGTGGGCACGAATGACGGTGTCGATGAGGCTCATGTCGGCGGGCGATGGCTACAAGTACCTGCTGCGCACCGTCGCCGCCGGGGACGGTGACCGCGACCTCTCAACACCCCTGACGCGCTACTACAACGCCGACGGCACGCCACCCGGCAGATGGATGGGCGACGGCCTTGCTGCGCTTGGAGACGGACGGCTCGCAGTGGGCGAAGAGGTCTCCGAGGCACAGCTCCAGCTCCTCATTGGCATGGGCCGCGACCCCATCACAGGCGAGCCGCTGGGGCGGGCGTATCCGCAGTACAAGCCAAAGAATGAGCGGATCGCCGAACGTGTCGCCGCACTCGCGCCGGACCTCAGCGCGGCGGCACGCGGCAGAGAAGTGGCGGCGATCGAAGCTGAGGAGTCAGCGCGAGGGACACGTCGAGCGGTCGCGGGGTACGACTACACGTTTTCAATCCCGAAGTCCGCTTCGGTGCTGTGGGCCGTGGCCGACGCGGGTACGCAATCGCTCATCGTTGATGCGCACCATGCGGCGGTTGCAGAGGTGGTTGCGTTCATGGAGCGCGAAGTTGCAGCGACGCGCGCCGGTGCAACCCCGGGCGACGGTGCCGTTGCGCAGGTCGACGTGCAGGGTCTGATCGCGACGGTGTACGACCACTACGACTCGCGGGCGGGCGATCCTCACCTGCACACCCACGTCGTGATCAGCAACAAGGTCCAGACCGTGCTCGACAATAAGTGGCGTAGCTTGGACAGCCGACCGATGCACGCAGCGACGGTGGCGCTCTCTGAGCTGCACGAGGCGGTGTTCGCCGATCACCTCACACGCACGCTGGGGGTCGAATGGGAATCCCGCGAGCGTGGTCGCGACCGAAACCCGGCGTGGAGTATTGCGTCAGTGCCCCAGGCTCTAATCGATGCGTTTTCGTCTCGTTCGAGACACATTGATGAGGAGAAGGATCGTCTCATCGCGGCGTATGTCGAGAAGCATGGCAGGCAACCGTCCTGCGCGACGATCATCAAGCTGCGTGCCCAGGCGACACTCACGACGCGGCCGGAGAAAGAGATCCATTCGCTCGCTGACCTCACCGACCGGTGGAGGCAACGCGCCGGGGCGATCCTGGACGACGACGCGACGAGCTGGGCACGAACGGTCGTGACCAACGATGCGCCGCTGCTGTTGCGCGCTGACGACATGCCACTGGACGTCATCGCGAACCTCGGTTCGAGCGTGGTCGCAACAGTGGGGGAGAAGCGCTCGACCTGGCGACGCTGGAACCTCACCGCCGAGGCGGCACGGCAGACGATGGGGTACCGCTTTGCGAGCATGCGCGATCGTGAGGCGGTGATCGGGATGGTTGTGGATGCTGCCGAGGGTGCATCGTTCCGGCTGACGCCACCTGAGCTGGCCTCCAGCCCCGCAGTGTTCCGTCGAGCCGATGAGTCGTCGGTGTTCCGCCCGAAGAACTCCACGGTCTTCTCCTCCGGGGAACTGCTCGACGCAGAGGACCGATTGCTCCAGCTGTCGCGCACAATGTCGGGACCGACGATTCCGCTGGCGACCATCGAACGAGCCGCGCGGAAGCCTGACAATGAGCGACGGATGCTCGGGGCTGATCAAGCATCCGCACTGGTGAGGATCGCCGTATCTGGACGCGCGATCGACGTGCTGGTCGGACCTGCCGGAGCAGGAAAGACGACAGCGATGAGCGTGCTCCGGCAGGCGTGGGAAAAGGAACACGGCCCAGGCTCGGTTGTTGGTCTCGCGCCATCATCCGGCGCGGCGCAGGTGCTCGGTGAAGACCTTGAAATCGCGACGGAGAACACCGTGAAGTGGTGGCAGACACACCTCCAAACCGGTGAGACGTTCAACGCGAACCAGCTTGTCATCATCGACGAAGCATCCCTCGCCGGAACACTGTCACTCGACCGCATCACCCAGCTCGCCGCGGATGCCGGGGCGAAAGTGCTGCTCGTCGGTGACTACGCCCAGCTCCAAGCCGTGGACGCGGGCGGTGCGTTCGGGCTCCTCGCTCACGACCGTGACGACGTCGCCGAACTTGTCGACGTGCACCGCTTCACACACGAGTGGGAGAAGCGCGCCTCCCTCGACCTCCGCCACGGTCACGTCGAAGTGCTCGATATCTACGCTAAGCACGATCGCATCGTTGAGGGTGGTACCGAAACCATGATTGAGGCCGCGTACGCGGCGTGGCGGACGGACCAACTCGCCGGGCGGGTGACCGTGCTCGTCTCGGACTCGAACGAGTCGGTCACTGCGCTCAACGTGCGGGCACGGACAGACCTGATCCTCGATGGTGTTGTGCGTGGCCCGCGCGAGGCCGACCTGCATGACGGCACCCAAGCGGCGAACGGCGACGTCGTGATCACGCGTAAGAACGATCGGCGGCTCCGGTCAGGTGGGAGCTGGGTACGCAATGGTGACCGGTGGCGCGTTCTCGATGTCCGCACGGACGGTTCGATGCTCATACGACGCGAAGGGCGCTCGCGAGGAGCCAACCTGCTGCTCCCGGCAGACTACGTCGCTGAGCACGTCGACCTCGGGTACGCCGTCACCTCCTTCCGCGCCCAGGGCCTTACGACCGACACTGCGCACGTACTTGTGGATGCTTCCCTGACGCGCGAGAGCCTGTACGTCGCAATGACCCGAGGCCGCGACGCCAACGTCGCCTACGTCGCACTCGATAAGCCCGATGACTCCCACTCAGGTCCACACCCCGGCGATAGCGGGGAGGCCACCGCGGAGAGCGTTATGAGTGGCGTGCTCCAACACGTGGGTGCCGAGTTGTCCGCGCACGAGACCCTCACCGCCGAGCAAGAGACCTGGGGAACCATCG
Organism: Leucobacter aridicollis; assembly: GCF_024399335.1. NCBI lineage: Bacteria > Bacillati > Actinomycetota > Actinomycetes > Micrococcales > Microbacteriaceae > Leucobacter > Leucobacter aridicollis. The sequence continues at coordinate 3,234,036 of NZ_CP075339.1, read as the reverse complement.
CCCAGCTCGCCGCCGAGTACGAGACGATCGCCGCTGCCGCGCAGCGCGACCGGTGGGCATCGCTGGTCCGGGCCTCTGGGCTGAGCCCTGAGCAAGCGGAGAGTGTGGTCGATTCTGATGCGTTCGGGCCACTTTCCGCTGAGCTGCGCCGGGCTGAGGCCAATCACCATGACGTAGATGTGCTGTTGGCACGTCTGGTCCGTGCCCGAGACTTCGGTGACGCCGACGACATCGCCGCGGTGCTCAGACATCGAGTCGCCGCGGCAACCGCGCAACCCGCCGGGTCGCCGCGTGGCAAGAAGCCCGCGCGGCTCATCGCTGGACTCATTCCCGAAGTAGCTGGCGCGATGAGTGAGGAGATGCAACGTGCACTCATGGAGCGGGCGGAGTTGATCAAAGAGCGGGCAGACGCAGTGCTCGCTGCCGCCGTCGCCAATTCAGAGCCCTGGACTGTATCTCTCGGTGCCGAGCCTTCGGACCAGCGGCGGGCCGCAACGTGGCGACAAGCAGCGCGTAGTGTGGCCGCGTACCGTGATCGATACAAGGTAACGACCTTGACTGCACTTGGCCCCCTTCCAGAAACCGCGATTCAAGCTCTAGACCGCGCTCGGGCAGAGGTAGCGGTATCAGCATGTCGCTCGTCCCAGGTGGATGCGATCCAACGACGTCGAGAATCGGATCGGCGGCGGCCGGTTCAGACTCGCGAGTCTCGTGGAACTATCTGATGCCTGTCCTCGGCAGATATCGGCCTACGCGGTTAACCGAATCAGGTGAGAGATCCGATACTTCGTTCGAATGTCGGTGGTCGGCCCTATCGTGGAATGTAAGCGCACCGACGGGGTCGCGCAGGAAGCGAGCGGAGGCGCATAAATGAGGATTCGAGAGGTGTGGATTAGGTTCTACAAGTCATTCAACTTTGACTACGAACTTAAGGCCACGCCCGGTGGCGCGGCCAAAGATTGGCAGCTGATGGAGAATGACGGGTGGATGCCTCACGTTCGGGTACCAATCGAACCCGATGTCACTGCGGTTGTTGGTGCAAACGAATCCGGCAAGACGCACTTACTCGACGCAGTCAAGATCGCACTCACCGGAGACGGACTACTTCAGAGGGACTTCTGCCGCTCGTCATCACTCTTCTCCGTCGAGAACGGATCACGCCTCTTTCCTGAGGTTGGACTCACTGTGACTCCGACGAATGAGGAGTCCGCAACTCTAGCGGAACATGAGATTCCACTTCAGAAAAGCGGAAACTTGCTTCTCTTGCGCCAGGAGCCAGGCGTAAATGTTGTGGTCGATGGAGAGGATCAGCGCGTCACACTTTCATCGGAACAATCGGACATTATCCAAGCGATGCTTCCGCATCCGCATGAGCTAGAGACTGAGATTGCGCTCCCCGACTCAGTCTCTATCGCAGCGCTCGCTCAGGATGAAGCGGATGTGCGCAGTCGCAAGGAGCGTTCACGCTTGATGCAGATTCTTTCTGCCCTGACGTCTGAGACTGATGTGCAGGCGCAGGCCGCAAGTCTCATCCCGCGTCAGGTAGAAGTGCATGAAGCTGCCGCCCAGAAGCTTGGCGTAGACCTGCTAGTTCATGTCGCTCGCATTGAACGGTCGAGCTTCGTCGAACTGCAGAAGGCTATCGCCGAGGAGCGCGAAGGGCTGGTGAACGGATTGATCCAGGAGATGAATAACTCCATCGCCAGGCATTTGAACATCTCACGTTGGTGGACCCAGGATCCGGAGTTTCAGCTCCGTGTCTCCCCACGCGAACACGAACTCGTATTCACGATTCGCGATCGGACAGGCACAGACTATTCATTTACCGAGCGGAGCCGAGGACTTCGATACTTCCTTAGCTACTATGTCCAGCTACTGGCACACGATAGGCCTGCCGGGGTTCCTGAGGTTCTTCTCATGGACGAACCCGATGCATACCTTTCGGCACTGGGACAGCAGGATCTGCTCAGAGTTCTCGAACACCATGCACGTCCTGATGACTCTGATCGCGAGGATCAAGTGGTCTATGTCACACACTCTCCGTTCCTGATCAACAGAAACGCTGGTCATCGCGTCCGTGTTGTGGACAAGGGTGTCCGTGATGAGGGTACTCGCCTCGTGAAAGATGCAACTCGTAACCACTATGAGCCGTTGCGAACGTCACTAGGTGCCTTTGTCGCCGAGACTGCCTTCATAGGTGGTGACAATCTCTTCGTCGAAGGAATTTCAGATCAGGTGTTGCTCGCAGGGATGAATGCGCGTCTGCTTCGTGGAGGAATGCCACCGAGTCAGTGCCTCGACCTAAACCAGGTCACTATCGTCCACGGAGGATCGAACGTGCCCTACATGCTCTATCTCGCGCGTGGTCGGGACCAGATTAAGCCTGCGTGCGCAGTCCTCATTGACGGCGACACGTCTGGCGAGACGATGCAGAGGCAGATTCAGCGAGGCGGTGCACATGGCAGGCCCACGGTTTCCGATGACCTCGTAATCAATCTTGCCGATTGGGCACGCGATGCAGACCTCACTATTGCGGATGGCGTTACGGTGCGAGAGCCGGAAGACATCATCCCCACGAACATTGCTGTAGCTGCAGCCAGGCGATACGCGCGCTCGTTCCTTGGGGCTGACGAAGAGTCAACTAAGGCCCTGACAGAAGAGGGAGTGAGAGGTCGCCTGAGTACACACGACGGCAGCCACTGGGACGCACTTGCCGATGCGTTTCAGGCGGTATTCGACACTGGGATTGCCAAAGCTGGCTTCGCGAAGGAGTTGCTTGCCCTGCTCGCCGATGCTGATAGTGCCGGTGGGGCGATGCCAAACGGTGCACCCGCGTTGCAGAAGAACTTTGCGGCATTGATCCAGGTGCTCGCGGACACACTTGCCCTCGCTCGCGAGCGGGAAGCAGATGCGCGTCGAGACCAGCGGCTCCAACGCATCATCGAGACGTTCTCGATCGATTTTGCTGGCGGCTGTACTCGGGATCGTGCACTTTCAACGCTCAAACGAATTGATGCCGCAGTTGACGACACCTTTGCTGGAGACGTAGTCCATGCGAGGACCACTAGGTTGCGGCGTGACTTCAAATTGACGAGCGATCCACTTAAGAATGTGGACGACTACAACTCCTTCCTGGAACAGCTGAGGAGCCTCAAACACCTTGAGAAACTTGAATACCAGGGTGCGCTAGAGGCCTGACTGGCCCGTGCGAGGTAGAATCGAGGCGTGCCACGAACTGCTGGACACCGGTGGACACAGAGCCTATTTCAGAGTGGCACGCAGAGGGCACGGCCCCGCTGCAACCTCCGAAGTTCCGCGTGATCACGCGGCCCATGACGAGTACTGGGACTTCTAAAACCCGGACGTCGGCTTTGGGATTTGAGCCCCGCTCGCGATCTATCGTGAGTGGGGCTCACTGCATTGCCAGCAAGCCCCCAGCGCGGGGGGTTTCGCCGCACCGCGTCGATTGGTAGCGTGGCCACATGACTACCCAGGCATCCAAGGCTCAGCGCCTCTCTGAACTGCACGCAGCACCCGAGATTCTTCGCGTCGTCAATGTCTGGGACGCGATCTCGGCGAAGGCCGTCGCGGCTCTGCCCGAGACGCGTGCGATCGCGACCGCCGGGCACTCGATTGCGGCCACGTTCGGCTACGCCGACGGGGAGATTCCCCTCGAACTCACCCTTGACATGGTTGGGCGCATCGTTGAGGCTGCCGGTGACCTGCCCGTGAGTGCAGACCTTGATGCGGGCTACGGCGACGCGGGTGAGGTCGCACGCCGCGCCATTGGCGTTGGTGCTGTCGGCGCAAATATCGAGGATCGACTGCGGCCGCTGTCGGAGTTTGTCTCGGAGATCGAGGCGGTCGTCGCGGCTGGGGCAGTCGAAGGCGTGCCGTTTGCTCTCAATGCGCGCACCGACGCGTTCGTGCGCGCGGGCGGACGCCCGCTCGAGGAATCCATCGCCGACGCAATCGAGCGCGGCCGCGCGTACCTCGCTGCCGGCGCAGACGTCGTGTTCGTCCCCGGCGTGCTCGACGCCGACACAACTCGCAAGCTCGTTGATGGCATCGGAGAGCGGAAGATCAGCGTCATTGGGCTGCCGGGCGCGCTCACTGCGGGCGAGTACGAGGAGCTCGGGGTCGCCCGCATCTCCTACGGGCCGATGACCCAGCGGGTTGCGCTCACGGCGTATCAGGATCTCGCGATCGATCTCTACGCTGACGGAGCAATTCCGGCCTCGGTGCGTCCGCTCAACTGAGCTGGCGTTCGAGCCCTGGATCCAGGCATCGCTTGAGGGTGCGTATGAGAGGCCCGCGGTGGTGGGCTACTCGTCACTCTTCGTGGGTGAGGGACTCCACAAGAAGCGACTCCGCGCGCCCTAGGTGTGTTGTGAGGTGCTCGCAGGCAGATTCTGCGTCGCCGAGCTGAAGCGCGGCGAGGATTCGGGAGTGCTCATCCCCGATCAGGTCGGGGTGCAGCAGCTGCCTGCCCTGGACCTGCGCCATGCAGAGTCGAACCTCTGACAGGATGCGTCGGTACGATGCGCTCATGCGAGCGCTATCGAGGGCGTCGATGATCGCGAGATGGAACTCGAGATCGTGGTCGATGATTTCACTTGGGTGTTCGGCCCGTAGCGCCCGGATGTGTTCGTTCGCGATTCTCGCTCGCTCTGGCGCGTGAAGTGTCGAGGCGAGGTCCCGCAGCGCCGCCGATTCGAGTCTTCTCCTGGTCTGGTAGATGTCGTGCACGTCTTCGGTGTCGATTGTCAGCACGCGGGCGCTTCTGTTCGCAGTCCGTTGGAGGAGGCCCTCGGCAGTGACCTTCTCGATTGCGGCCTTCGCGCTTGGCCTTGCGATGCCAAATTCCGAAGCGACGAGCGCCTCAGTGACAGCGGCACCCGGCGGGAGTGTGCCCGCAAAGATCGCTTCTCTTAACTGAGCCGCGACTGCATCGACCACGCCGCGGATCTGAAGCGCGCTGCCGAACCCGGGGAGCTGTGGTGGTGGGGCGGTCATGTCAGTAGCGTATCGCATCGTCATCCAGGTATAGTTGTCAGACAATCCTTGAGGCGGGGGTTGGTTCGGGTTCGAGCCACGGATGCGCTTTGCCTCGCACGGCGACGACGCGTCTGGAACGAAGGGGTTCACCACATGACTTCAACGGTACGAATCGATTCCCCGTTGCGCCGCTTGACGAGTGGGGCAACCGAGAAGTTGACTCGGTCAATCGATCGTTTTTCGTACGCGCACGACGCCTCGCATTATCTGCTGGTCCCACACGAAGTGCTCGTTCCACACGACGCCGATGGGGTTGCGGAGATATTTCAGGCGGCGAGTGAAGCCGGGGTGAGCGTGACGTTCCGCTCCGGGGGCACGAGCCTGTCTGGGCAGGGGGTGAGCGGTGAGATTCTCGTCGATACAAGGCGCAATTTCAGGGGCATCCGAGTCGCTGACGGCGGAGTGCGAGTTGCCGCCGAACCTGGCGCGACCGTTCGCCAGGTGAACACCAGGCTCCTTCGGCATGGCCGCAAGCTCGGGCCAGACCCGGCGAGCGAGATTGCCTGCACGATTGGCGGGGTCATCGCGAACAACTCCAGCGGAATGGCGTGCGGCATCGAAGCCAATAGCTATCAGACCGTCGAGTCGCTCCTGCTTGTGCTGCCGAGTGGCACGATTCTCGACACCGGCGACCCGCACGCGTCAGAGCACTTGCGTGAGCAGGAGCCTGAGATCTTTACAGGGCTCGCCGAGCTTCGTGATGAGTTGCGCGCGAAACCCGAGCTCACCGCCAGAGTTCAGGCATTCTTTGCGATGAAGAACACGATGGGATATGGCATCAACGCGCTGCTCGATTTCGATGACCCGGTGCGTATCCTTGAGCACCTCGTAATCGGAAGCGAAGGGACCCTCGCGTTCGTCGCGGAAGCGCGGTTTGCGACGGTTCCGATCCTGCCCGCTGTCGCAACAGGACTGCTCGTCTTCCCCTCGCTCGCAGTGGCTACAGCCGCGCTGCCGCGCCTCGTTGAAGTTGGGTTCGCGACGATCGAGCTTCTTGACTCTACATCGCTTCGTGTGGCGCAGGGACTGCCGGATGTGCCGACAACCATCACTGACATTTGTGTCGAGCAGCAGGCGGCATACCTCGTGGAGATTCACGCCGGTGACGCTGACGAGTTGCGCCGCCGCAGCGAGCGAGCGGTTCGTGCGCTTCAGGATCTCGAGTTGCTCACGCCCGCCACGCTCACGGAAGACCCAGGAGAGCGTGCGTCACTCTGGCATGTGCGGAAGGGGCTCTATACGGCTGTTGCGGGGGCCAGGCCCTCAGGGACGACGGCGCTCCTCGAGGATGTTGTCGTGCCTGTCGATCGCCTGTTCGCGACGTGCGAAGGGCTCGCCGAGTTGTTCGCTACGCACGGTTACGACGATGCCGTCATTTTCGGACACGCGAAGGACGGCAACATCCACTTCATGCTGACCGAACGTTTCGATACCGAAGGCGGGGTTGCCCGCCACAAAGGGTTCGTCGAAGACATGGTCGAGCTGATTCTCTCGCAGGGGGGCTCCCTCAAAGCAGAGCATGGGACTGGCAGGGTGATGGCACCCTTCGTTCGGAGGCAATACGGCGACGAGCTCACAGATCTCATGTGGGCGATCAAGCGACTCATTGACCCGAGCGGGTTACTGAACCCGGGTGTCGTGCTCTCAGAAGAAGCTGACTCGTACCTGCAGCACCTCAAGCTGTCGCCCAAGGTTGAACCGGAGGTCGATCGCTGTGTTGAATGCGGATACTGCGAACCAACATGCCCGAGTAAGGATCTCACGCTGACGCCGCGCCAGCGGATCGTTCTGCGGCGCGATATCGCGGCCGCTGAGGAGCGCGGTGACGCGGCGCTCGCCGCAGAGCTGAAGGACTCGTACGAGTACGACGGCGTGCAGACCTGCGCGGTTGACGGCATGTGCGGTGTCGCCTGCCCAGTCGGCATCAATACGGGAGATCTCGTTCGGCGACTGCGATCAGAGTCAGCCGGCAGAGTCGAATCCGCAGCGTGGGGCGCTGCTGCAAAACACTGGGGCGTAGTCACCTCGATTGGCGGCGCGGCGCTCACTGTGGCGAAAGCCACGCCTGCGCCGATTGTTCGCGGGGTGACGCAAGTCGGGCGTGCGCTGCTTGGCAGCGACCGAGTGCCACTCTACGATGCGGGCCTCCCGAGAGGCGGAAGCTCGGCCAAGAAGGATCTCGGGCTGGGGAGCACCGACGCTCCTGCCGAGGTCGTGTTCTTCGCGGCCTGTATCGGTGAGATGTTCGGGCCCGCCGCAGACCATCCGGGGTCCAGGAGCGCGCTTCGTTCAGTGCTCGACCGGGCGGGGATCCCATACGCGGTGCCTTTGGCAGACAGCGGCCTGTGCTGTGGCACCCCGTGGAAGTCGAAAGGGCAAGTGGAGGGCTATGGCCTGATGTCGGAGCGCACGCTCTCAGCCCTCTGGCAGGCGAGTCGCGAGGGGGAGCTGCCCGTCATCTGCGATGCGGCCTCGTGCACCGAGGGCGTGGAAGTCATGTTGCGTGCGGCGCTCGAGGATCACCCGGAGTTTCGGCGGCTGCGCGTCGAAGACGCAACGACGTTCGTCGCCCGTGAGGCGCTCCCGAAGCTGACCCGGACACTGAGCTTCGCTCGCATCGCGGTGCATCCGACGTGTTCGACGACAGCACTTGGCGCAACGTCATCACTCACTGCGATTGCGGAGTTTGCAGCTGACGAGGTCTTTGTCCCCGATGAGTGGGGGTGCTGTGCGTTCGCCGGCGACCGCGGCATGCTGCATCCAGAGCTCACTGAGAGCGCCACTATGCGTGAAGCCGAAGAACTCCGTGAGGTGCACACGCAACTCGGCGAGTTTGATGCCTACGTGTCTGCGAACCGCACCTGCGAGATCGGCATGTCTCGGGCAACCGGCAAACGGTACAGGCACGTGATTGAGCTACTCGAAGAGGCAACGCGCTAGCGGCCGCCCGCCGTGGTGACCGCAGACGAAGAAGGGAAAGCTGGATGCCGATTGTGTCAGCCATTGTCAGACTGATTGAGCTGAAGGAGGCTGATGTCGACTACGCGCGACCGGGCGCTGCGCCGGTTGCGATCGAAGACGCGAGACGGTTTCACGAGGCCGACATTGAAGCCTTTGCGCCCATGGCGTCGCGTGATGCTGTTGCAGCTCCGACCCCAGCTCAGATTCCTGGCCCGTTCGGCCTGATCCCTGCTCGCCTGTACCGGCCAGTGAACGCCGTGAGCCAGGCGACGCTCGTCTGGTACCACGGTGGTGGGTGGGTGACAGGCAGCATTGCAACCGCTGACGCTCTCGTCCGAGCGCTGTGCGCGAGGGCACGCGTTGCGGTGCTTGTCGTTGACTACGCCCTCGCCCCGGAACATCCGTGGCCCGCAGCCCTGAATGACGCGACAGCTGCCCTCCACTGGGCGTGCGAACACCGCGCTGAGCTCGGCGGCGAGGGCCCGGTGATCGTCGGCGGAGACAGTGCTGGAGGAAACCTCGCCGCGATTCTCGCCGTGACGGAGCGTGAGAGTGCCGAGGGGCAGGTGTTGCTGTACCCAGTTGTCGACCTCGACGTCTCGCCGGGGCGCTATCCGTCTCGCGTTGAGAACGGTGTCGGGTGTTTTGTTGAGTGGGCTGACATCGTCTGGGCAATCGAGCAGTATCTCCCAGACGGTACTTCCCCGGATAACCCGCTGATCAGCCCCATCGCTTCAAGTCGCCTTGCAACTGCGGCGCCTGCAATCATTGCCGCCGCAGAGTACGACCCTCTTCGCGACGAGAACCGTGCGTATGCGGCGCGACTCGCCGCAGCCGGGGTCGAGGTCGACTACCTGGAGTTCGCCGGGCTCGTACACGGTAGCTACGACATGATGAGTGTCGTGCCAGAGGTCGACACCACGATCGACGAGATCTCAGACGCACTCGGCGCGCTTGTTGCGTCACTGCGCGCCGAGGCCTGAGCCTTGGCGCTTTGCGCGCCGAGTGTGTCCCGTGCTCACATCTCGCTACTCGAGAAACAGTGAAGCGCCACCCGTGTACTTCTTGATCTCGTCGCGATCCCACGAAATGCCGAGTCCCGGACCGGAAGGAATGTCGAGGAGCCCATTCTCGTCGAGGCGCCAGCCGTCTTCGACGATGTCGTCGATGTATGCGGAGCCTGTGCAGTACTCCACGAGGTCTGTGCGCGGCAGCGCGGCTGCAGTGTGCAGGTCTGCAGCGAGGCCAACCGCCGTATTCCAACCGTGTGGAATGAGGCGCATCCCCGCCTCCTCGGCTCGCCTGCCGACCGCGAGGGACTCGTCGAGGCCGCCCACTTTGGTGACGTCTGGTTGGATGATGTCGAAAGCGCGGGCGTCAATGAATGGCGTGAAGCTCTGGCGGCGCGTCAGCGTCTCCGCGCCGCTTATGGGCACCCTTGAGTGTTTGGTGAGCTCAGTGAAACCGGCGAGATCATCGGGTGAGAGCGCCTCCTCGAACCAGGCAACGCCGTAATCGTGGAGCATGTGTGAAGTGTTGAGTGCCCACTTGTAGCCGTGGGGCCAGAATCCGTCGCTGCCGCCCGCGTCGACGGCGAGTAAGGCGTCAGGGCCAACTGCTTCGCGGGCTGCGGCGACGATGCGCTCGTCTGTCGCCGCGCTGTCTCTGCCGAAGCTGCCCCAGCCGATCTTGAATGCGCGAAACCCCTCTGAAGCGTATCCCTCGAGTCGTGGCACCATGACGCTCGGTTCATCCATGAGCAACGAGGCGTACGGGCGAACCTTGCTCCGGTGATCGCCGCCGAGCAGGCGGCTGACAGGGAGGCCGGCATGTTGACCGAACACGTCCCAGAGCGCCATGTTGATGCCGCTTATCGTGTGCGTGATGGAGCCGCCGCGGCCCATCCAGAACGTTGCCTGGTGGAGCCTTTCGGTCATCGCCGACGGAGAGTCAAGCTCCTCGCCAACGAGCAGATCTCGCAGCACTGAGAGGGATCCTGCGACGAGGTCCTGGTGAGTGAATACACTTCCGAGCCCCGTGAGACCGTCATCCGTGTGAACTGCAATAAGCGTGTGCAGTGAGTCATTTGGATTGAGCTCGTTTGCCCACCCGCCTTTGGGGGTTGCGCCGATAAGCCCCGCGCTTACTACGTTACGAATCTTCATTGATAGGAACACTTTCTCTCGTCGCGCTCTCATCGTCGAGAGCTGGGAAGTCGCAGTACTTGATGCAGGATAACAGTTTTAAAACGTGATTGTTAACAGTCGACAGTCTACGCTATGATCGGTACTCGGCAGCCGTTTCACGCCTGCCAACGTCCAAAAGTTCAATGACGAACAGGAGTTTTGCAATGAGGCTAGAACGAGTAATGCGGGGGCGGTGGAAGCTCGCGGGAATCGCGGTGCTCGCATCGGCGGCCCTGACGCTGAGCGCATGCAGCTCGCCCGCCACCGAGGGAGGAGACACCGGTGAAAGCCGTGGCGGTCAGATCATCGTCGCCAACGCTGAGCCTCCGACGGCTGCCTACTGGGACCCGGCTGCCTCGTTCGGGCTTGTCGACGAGCAGGTTGCATCGCTCGTCTATGACACGCTGCTTTCGATGGACGCACAGGGCAAGATCGGCCCAAACCTGGCGACCGAGTGGGAGTGGGTCAGTGACACTGAGATGAAGCTCACTGTGCGTACGGACGCTAAGTTCCACGACGGTACCCCGGTTACCGTAGACGATGTCGTCGCCTCCCTGAACCGCCTCATGGTCCCAGGGAGCGAGCCCCTCGCGAAATCAATCTTGCTTACTGCGGGCGAAGCGAGCGCAGAGGGCGACGTTGTGACTGTGCGCACGGAGCAGCCGTTTGGCCCGCTCGAGAACTCCCTTGCAGCCGTGTCGATCCTTGCGAAGGCCGACATCGAATCGCCAGAGAACTTCAAGAGCACGGCAAACGGGAGTGGCCCGTACAAGTTTGTCTCGTACTCGAACGACGACATCACGCTCGAAGCGAATGCTGACTACTGGGGTGGGGCTCCGAAGAACGACGGTGTCGTACTTCGCTACATCGCCGATGCTGACGCGCGACAAAACGCGCTGCTCGCAGGCCAGGTAGACATCACCACGCGAACCGGCCCGAACTACGTCAACGCTGTCAAGGACAACAGCGACATCACTGTTGAATCGGTGTCGCCCCCGTCGCAGATCGTGATGATTTACCAGCACAATGGGCCGCTTGCGGACGTCAAGGTAAGGCAGGCGCTTGCCTATGCCGTGGATCGAGAAGGCATCGCTGCAAGCATCATGCACGGTGTCAACCCTGTCGGTTTCAACGCGATCCCGACGACACTCGACAGCTACGAGCCGGCGAATGAGAAGTTCGAGTTCAACCCAGAAAAGGCGAAGAGCCTGCTTGCTGAGGCAGGTAAGGCCGAGGGGCTAAAGCTGACGATGGCGACGAGCACCCTCGTCCCCGGCCAGCTTGAGATTGACCAGGCGATCGCGCAGAACCTCAAGGATGTTGGTATCGAGGTTGAAGTGACGCAGCTTGAGGTGGGTGAGTTCCGCACGAGCTACCCGCAGTATGACCTCAGCATGAACACGCTTGCATCGTTCAACAACGACCCAAGCTTCATCCTTGCAACGTTCACCGGGGCGACTGGTGAGGCAGTGTTCAACATGGCCGACCCGGAGGTTGACGAGCTTGTGGGCGCGCAGAACTCCACGGTGGGCGACGCGCGTAACGCGGCAATCAACGCTGCGGCGACGTACATGTGGGACAACCAGCTGACGCTGTGGCTGAGCGACGAGACGTGGACGACGCTCGTCAACAATCGAGTCACCGGGTACGAGCGCAATCCCCTCATTGGGGAGCCGCTTCTCCGTAACGCGTCAGTAGCCAAGTAGTGCCCTCCCCGGAAGGTGCCGGGGGTTTTGCCAGGAGCCGAAGGAGGCACCCACTTTGAGATATGTACTTTCACGTATCGGACAGGCCGCAATCGTTGTCTGCGTGATCTCGGTGGGAGCCTTCTTCGCGCTCCGGCTGACTGCCGGTGACCCGGCCCGCATCCGCGGGCAAGTCTTCACGCAGGAGTCAGTGCTGCAGGCCTATCGCGAACAGTTCGGCACTGACAAACCCATCATCACGCAGCTCTTCACGACGATCGGTGGCATGTTCCGGGGTGACTTTGGCACAAGCTTTCGCTACGAAGTTCCAGTGCTTGAGATCCTGCTCCCAGCACTGAGCAACACGCTGCTGCTCGGCGGTATCGCGCTCGCAATTTCGTTCGTTCTCGCGACAGTCCTGGGTACGCTGTCGGCTCGAAACCCAGGCAGCCTCGTCGCGCGCTTCAGCTCGCTGCTTGCGATTATCGGTCAGAGCGCGCCTCTCTTCTGGGTATCGCTGCTCTTGATCTCGGTGTTCGCGATGAATTTTGCCTGGCTTCCTCCCGGCGGGCTCGACAACTGGAAGAGTCTCGTGCTCCCAGTCACAGCGCTCACGTTGAGCATCCTCCCCTCCCAGATGCGCGTGCTCATCAGCGGGGTGCGCAAGGAGCTCGGTGAAGACTACGTGCGATCCGCCCGGGCCTTCGGTCTCTCCGAGACAAAGATTGGGTTCGTGTATGTCTACCGAAACGCAGTCCTGCCGCTCATGACTGTAATCGGTGTCGACATGGGAACCGTTCTCGGTGGTGTCATCGTCGCTGAGATGGTCTTTAACTATCCAGGCCTCGGAAGCGTGGCGCTCAACGCGATGAACGCCCGTGACTATCCCCTGATCCAGGGAGTGACGATCATCGCGGCAATTACGTTCGTGCTCATCAACCTCATTGTTGATCTGCTGTACACCGTGGTGAACCCCCGTGTCCGGCTCGGAAAGGCTGCATGATGAAGACGAAGAACCGGGCATCAGCGGTTGCCCTGACAACCCCGCTGTTTTGGGTCAGCTCAAGCGTGCTTGTCGCCATCATCCTCATGTCGTTCGTTTGGCCGTTTTTCTTGCCTGACCCGAACGCGCAAGAACTTGCGTCGCGGCTACTCCCGCCGCTCAGCGACGGGCATCTGCTCGGAACCGATAGCCTCGGGCGTGACCTGCTGAGCCGGATCGTCAATGGCGGCCGAATTTCGCTGCCTGTTGCGCTCATCGGCATGACAGGGTCGATCGTCATAGGCGTCTTGGCTGGCCTGCTTGCAAGCTCGTCGCAGCCAGGAGTGCGCTGGACGGTTGAGCGACTCATTGACGTGCAGATGGCGCTGCCCTACGTGATCCTCGCGATCGTCATTGTGAGCGCGGTCGGGACCTCGCTCGGCGTGCTCATTGTCCTCATGATGCTCGCAGGCTGGGCCTCTGCCGCACGCGTTGTGCGTTCGGTCGCAGTTGGTGAGCGAGCGAAAGACTACGTGCGGGCGGCCGAGATGGTCGGCGCCGGCGGCGGGAGAGTGCTGTTTCGCTACATCGGACCGACTGTGCTTCCCGTCGTACTGACGATCGCACCACTCCAGGCCTCCGCGATGATTGTGATGGAGTCGACACTGTCGTTCCTCGGACTTGGTATCCAGCCGCCAACCGCTTCGTGGGGTGGCGTGCTCCTCGAAGGCAAGTCGTACATGGCCGACGCCTGGTGGCTAACTACGCTCCCAGGCATCATGATCGCGATTACCTGCGCAGCAATGATTGGGCTCGGCACTTCACTCGAGGCGATCGTTCGCAAACGCCAGAAGCTCCGCGCGGTCGATAGCGGAGCTGAAGACCCACTGAATGCGGAGCAGAACGCGGCGCCCGACGGCCCGCTGACCTCGGCAAATCGCGTGATTGAAGGGATGTCCTCGCTGTGACCAATATCCAGGGCGCCGTCCCCATTATTGACGTGCAGGGCCTCTCGGTTTCGCTCGGGTCTGTGTCGCCCGATGCGCCCGCGCTCGTGCACGAACTCGACCTGCAAGTGCGACCCGGCGAATGTGTCGGGCTCGTTGGCGAGTCAGGATCAGGCAAGTCCCTCACTGGGCTCACGACGATGGGCCTGCTCCCCGAGGGGCTCCATGTTCGCTCGGGTGAGGTTCGGTTCATGGGAGATGACCTGACCGCGCTCACCGACGCTGAACTGCGCAGGCTTCGCGGTGCGGAGCTGTCGATGATTTTTCAAGATCCGTCAGCAGCGCTGAACCCGACTCGCACAGTCAAGAAGCAGCTCGTCGACGTCTTGCGGGCGCACGGGACGATGACGAAGAAGACGGCGGAGGAGCGTGCGATCGAGGCGCTCAACGACGTCGGGTTTCCAAACCCTCGCGAACGATTCAACTCGTTCCCGTTCCAACTTTCAGGCGGGCTCAAGCAGCGTGTGTGCATCGCTATGGCGCTCGCATGCAAGCCCCGCTTTGTCGTTGCAGATGAGCCGACAACGAACCTCGATGTGAGTGTGCAGGAGGGGATTCTCAACCTGATTCGTTCACGGATCGAAAGCGATGGCTTTGGCTGTCTCTTCGTGAGCCACGACCTTGGCGTCATTGGCGCCGTCGCAGACAGGGTGATGGTCATGTATGCGGGCCAAATCGTCGAGTCGGGCCCGGTTGAGAGCATTCTGAATAATCCACAGCATCCGTACACACGAGGTCTCATCGACGCCGCACCGACGCTCAACAGCACCAAGGCTGAACCGCTCAAGCCATACACGGCAGTGCGGCCACGGATGTCTGCAACCCGCCAGGCGAGCACCATGAAGTCGGTTGACGGAAGCGTCGAGCACGTCGTCAGAGTGCCGACAGAGACGAGAGGGGCCTCAGATGGTTGAGATTTTGCGAGGCGAGCACCTGCGGCGAGAGTACCGGATCCCCGGCCAGCGGGCTCCGCTTGTGGCAGTCGACGACGTGACGTTGACTGTGGCGTCTGGCGAGATCGTCGGGCTCGTCGGAGAGAGCGGGTCGGGTAAGAGCACAGTCTCACGCATGCTCGTTGGCATCGAGCACGTGACCTCAGGCGAGCTCTACTTCAACGGGACCCAAGTGCGCACTCGCGGTGATTTCCGAACGCTGAGAGACGACGTCCAGTACGTGTTTCAGGATCCGTACGGATCGCTCGCGCCGCACCTCACAGTGCGCCAGACTGTTGGAGACTCGCTCGACCTGAGGGGAGAGGGAAGCCCGAAGGATCGCGACGCTCGAGTTGCTCAGGTTCTCGAAGAGGTGGGGCTTCGTGCTGCAGACGCACAGAGCTATCCGGCTGTGTTCAGCGGTGGCCAGCGCCAGCGCATTAGCCTCGCTCGTGCGTTAATTATGCAGCCGCGCCTGATTATTTGTGACGAGATCACCTCCGGGCTCGACGTGTCGGTACAGGCGCAGATCCTGAACTTGCTGCTCGAGCTTCGCGACAGGCTCGACGTTGCTTACATCTTCGTGTCGCACGACCTTCGCGTGGTGAAGTATCTCTCTGACCGGATCATTGTGATGAAGCAGGGACAGATCGTCGAAGAAGGAAACGTTGACAAGATCTTCGCGGCCCCCACAGCGCAATACACGCGGGACCTCATCGCGGCGGTTCCACATTTCGATCCAGCTCGTGGATCAGTAGACGTTCTCTAACACTGAGAAAGAAAGAGTGAAGACGATGAAGGTACTAGCAATTGGGGCCCACCCCGATGACATCGAGAACTTCTGCGCGGGCACCTTGATCCTGCTCGCTGACGCCGGGCACGAGGTGTTTGTCGCGATCGCCACGAAAGGGGAGATCGGGCACCCGACCGGCACGAAGGAGGAGATCGCCGAGATGCGGCACGCTGAGGCGCTCGCGGCATGCGAGCTCATCGGGGCGAAGCTCATCTGGATGGGCTACGACGACGAATTCTTGTTCAGTAACAGGGAAACCCGACTGAGCTTCATAGACGCGATCCGCGAGGCGCAGCCGGACCTGATGTTCATTCTGAGCGAGCAGGACTATCACCCCGATCACCGGATCGCTGGAACGATTGCTCGCGACGCGAGGATCCCGGCGAGCGTGCCGCTCATCGAAACCGCGTTCCCGCCCGCAGAAGTCCCCACAACATTCATCATGGACACCTACCAGGGTCAAAACTTTGTGCCCGAAGGCTACGTCGACATCACTTCAGTGATTGAACGGCGCAAGGAGATGCTCGCGCAGCACGTGAGCCAGGTAGCGTGGATGGAACGGATCTTCGAAACTGACATGGACGACGACTCGACCCGTATGGCGCAGCAGCGCGGGCGCGAGGCCGGCGTGCAGTTTGCAGAGGGTTTCCAACTTCTGGGTGACCATCCGAGGGTTGGTGGATGGGAAATGTTGCCGAATGTGATCGGAGTGAACTGATGGCCAAAGAGCAGGAAGCGCGCGTGCTGCGTGACCGCCTGACGATCTCGCAAGAGCTGACTGACATTCTGCGAGGCAGAGTGATCCGAGGCGAGATTAGCCCGGGGGCACGCATCGCGGAGGAATCGATTGCCAAGGAATTTGGGATCAGCCGCGGCCCCGTGCGCGAGGCGTTGCGGCAGCTCGAGAAGGACGGGTTGATCGTCGTTGAGGCGTTCAAGGGGGCGATCGTCGTCGAGATCTCAGACGCCGACTTGCGGGGGATCCTACTTCCCGTGCGGTACGTACTCGAGAAGTTCGCGCTCGAGGGCGCGCTCAGGGTGCTGCAGCAACGCGACATCGATGCGCTGCAGCACATCATCGATCAGATGACAGAAACCGTGGAGGCGGGCGGCCCAGAGCAACTGCAGAAGCTTGTCGATCTGGACGTCGAGTTCCACTCATACATCATCAAGATGTCTGATGACTACCACGCCGAGCAGTTGTGGTCGACGATCGAGCCGCGCATTCGAGCGGGGTTTTACCAGCTTGGGTCGCTTCACGAGCATCCGGGAATCATTGTGGACGAGCATGTTCAACTGCTTGCGGTGATCCGCGGTGGAGACCTGACGGCCGCGCTCGAGATGCTTGATGAGCATGTTCTGGCATCGCCGATTCGGCTGCTTGGGCGAAAACAAGGCAGTGAGGTCCGCAGTGACTGAGCCGACAGTCATCTACCGCAGCCTCCACGATACGCACGTGCTCGTGAGCGGTGGCGGCAGCGGCATTGGTCTCGCCACCGTGAGCGCGCTGCTCGCTCAGGGGTGCCGAGTCTCGGTTGCCGATGTGGCACTCGACGCTGTTGAGGCGCTCCGCGACGGGGTAAATAGTGACCGTCTGAGCGCCTCACGTGTGGATGTCACCGATACTGCGAGCGTTGACGCCTGGGTGTTGGCCGCCTGCGAAGAGTTCGGTGCGCCGAACGGGCTCGTTGTCTCTGCGGGAATCGAGCCTGAGACTGACGCCGCCGTAGACAGTCTCGCTGATGCCGTGTGGCACAGGGTCGTCGACGTGAACGCAGGCGGCACGATGCGTGTCTCCCGCGCCGCCGTCGGCGCGATGCTCCGTGCGACGCCGGGATCGGCAAGCATCGTACTTATTGGCTCGCCGACAGGCCATTTCGGAATGGAACTCGGACACCACGCGTACAGCGCGAGCAAGGCAGCCGTAACAGGGCTCGGCCGAGTCATGGCGAACGAGTATGCGGCTCACGGCATTCGTGTGAATGTTGTCTGGCCTGGGCTCATCGATACTCCGATTAACGATTTCGTGATGCGCGACGAGGCAAAGCTCGAGCAAGAAGTTCAGGCGATTCCGCAGCGCCGAGTCGGGCGATCAGCTGAAATCGCCGCGATGGGTCTCTTCTTGCTGAGTGATCAGGCTGGCTACTGCACCGGCGGGGTCTTCACTGTTGACGGCGGATTGACCGCGGTATGAGTGCGGCACGAGCTGAACGTGTACTTGGCGCGCCTCGCGGCACGCTACTCGAAGCGCCGATATGGTCACCGGACACTGGCACGCTTTCGTGGGTCGATATTCAATCAGGGCGCCTGTTCCTGCTTGATCCGGTGCTCGGAAGCGTGACGACCTACGAGACTGGCGTTGCGCCACTCGGCGCCGCGCTCCCGCGACTCGGCGGCGAGTTTTCGCTCATCGGTGGCGAGGGGGTGTACCTGTGGCGGACTGATGCGCAGAGCGTGGGCGCACCCGAAGCTTTGTTTGGCGGCGGAGAGCGGGGGCTCATCTCGAACGACGCGCGACGCGATCCGTGGGGGAGGCTGTACGTCGGAAGGATGGCGGCTGACGAATCTGTGGGGGCCGGTTCGCTCGTCGCGATTGAAGGCGGGGGTGAGCAGCGAGTCGTCGCAACCGGCCTGACGATTCCGAACGGGCTTGCATGGAGCCCAGACGGGGCGTGGCTCTTTTTCGCTGAGAGCATCGAGCAGCGCGTCTACCGTGTGCCGACGAGCGCTGCGGGCGAACGATGGAGCGAACGGGAGGTGCTCATCGAATACGCCTCGGAACTGCCAGATGGACTTGCAATTGGCCCAGACGGCAACCTCTGGGTCGCGTGCTACGGGGCCGGCAGAGTGGACAGGTTCTCGCTTTCTGGCGACAAGTTGGGTGAGTTTTCCCTCCCTGTGTCTCAGGTCACCGCGTGCGAATTTGTTGGCAGCAACCTGTACGTGACCACGGCCGCTGAGGGCTTCGGCGACGACGACTGGGAACGCGAGCCTCTTGCGGGCTGCATGTTCGTTATCCGCGCTGCCATCGCGGAGACGTGACAGTGGGCCGCCGCATTGTGCTTCAGAACGCAGACTTACGCGTTGTGTGCCTGCCGGGGCACGGGATGCTCATCACTGAAATAGTTCCCCAAAGTCACGGGGCAAATCTCCTGTGGCAGCGCCAGGACGGGCCCCTCCACGACTTCGATCGCCCGGCCACCGCGACGAGCGAGGCAGACCCGTTTGATGAGCAGGTGTTCGCTGGAGGCTGGTTCGGGATGTTTCCGAACGCAGGCATCCCTGGCGTCTTAGATTCGGGCGAACAGATGCATGGAAGCTTCCCCCGCGAAGCCTGGAAGGTCGTGCACCAGGGCGACGCCACCCTGTCGTGCACCCTGGAAACCGACGGCTTTGAGGCGGTGCGAACACTGCGCCTCACTGAGAACACAGTGCGTGTTGACACCGAGGTCACAAATGTCCGCGCGGGGGATCGCGAGGTGAGCTTCGGTGAGCATCCCTGTTTTTCCAGGGAGGTGTTCGGCGGAGGCACGGTGTTGGTGGAGGCTGACGGCGCCCACACGACGAACGAGGTCTCCGAGCCTGGCGCGAACCGTTTCGCAGCCGGACAGGAATTCGTGTGGCCGCACGCGGAGGTCGTCGGTGGCGGTGTCGCGCGAGTCGACCTCGTTCCTGTGGAGCCAGACGCTTCGCACGATCACTTGTGCGTCAGGCTTGCAGACCCGTGTGTCGAGATCTCGGTTCCACGGTTGGGCGGCAAGGTGAGCGTGCGCTCGGACATGGGGGCGACGCCGAACTTGCTTTTTTGGCGACACTTTCGCCCGCCCGCATCGCCATGGCGAGGCGACGTCTTCGGGATAGAGATGATGTCGACTCCGGGGCGGACACGTGATGACGCTCGTGCGGCGGACGCCCTGCGCGTTGTGCGGCAGGGAGAAACGGTGAAGTGGTACCTCGCAGTGTCGTGGGATGTGCGCCCCATTTCGGCATATAGTTAACTGTTAACAATATGTGATTGTTGTTGATTCGATGCTCAAAGGTGAGGGAACGGAGGACGGCGTGCAGATCAACGCGGTCGACTTTTTTTATGCGGCAATGCCGGAGGTAACGCTCGACGCTGATGGGAGCCAGGACGCGCTTCTCGTGCGGGTGCGCTCAGACTCCGGCCTTGAGGGGTGGGGGGAGTGCGAAGCCTCGCCGCTCGTTTCTATCGCCGCCTTCGTGACCCCCCGTTCGCACGGCGTGTGCCAGCCGGTTGCCGCGTCTGTACTCGGGGAAACCATCGAGCAGCCCGCGGATATTGCGCGGCTCAGCGCCAACCTTCGACGCAACAGCATGGATCTCCTGCAGGCCGCGCACACTTGGTCTGGAGTAGAGATGGCGCTCTGGGACTTGCTTGGCAAACACCACGGGCTCCCTGTGTGGCAGCTGCTTGGTTACGAGCAGAACCTTTCGAAGCAGCCGTATGCCTCGCTGCTTTTTGGCGCGACCCCCGAAGAAACGTATAAGCGAGGTAACGACGCAGTCGCCGCGGGCTACACCGCGGTGAAGTTCGGCTGGGGTGGCTTCGGTGGCGGGGCCCTTGAGGCAGACCGGGATCAACTGCGTGCCGCGCGTGATGGCATCGGCGGGGCCCAATTAATGGTCGACGCCGGCCAGATCTGGGATGACGATGTTGACGCAGCGTCCTTGCGGATCCCGCTACTCGAAGAGTCGGGGGTGCTCTGGCTCGAGGAGCCATTCAGTCCATACGATTATCGCGCGCACGCCGAGCTCGCACGGCGATCACCGAACGTTTCGCTTGCGGGTGGGGAAGCATCGCATAACCCGGAGATGGCGAAGAACCTCATCCGCTTCGGTGGCGTCCGGTTCGTGCAGATCGACACGGGCCGCGTTGGTGGAATCGGGGCTTCGAAGGAGGTTGCGGACTTTGCTGCAGCTGAAGGGGTGACGTACGTGAACCACTCGTTCACGTCGCACCTCGCGCTCGCCGCATCGCTCCACGCCTTTGCCGGCCAGGCGAGCAGCGCGCTGTGCGAGTTCCCGCTGGCGTTGAGTCCGCTCGCTCGTGCAGTTACGACTGTCGCGCTCGAACCCGACGCTGAGCGGCGGGTCAGCGCGCCCGGGGGGCCGGGTCTTGGGGTCTCGGTTGATCTTGCGGGGGTGGGACAGTACCTGCGCGACGTCGAGATCCGGGTTGGTGGGGAGCTATTGACCGCAGTGGCGGTGTGAACTTGGAGTGCGCCGGGTCGCGCGCCCGCGGCGACGGACCCGGTGCGCTCGCCAGCTAGTAGGTTGCCCGACCGCCGCTGATGTCGTAAACAGCGCCCGTCGAGAAGCTGCATTTGTCAGAGCTCAGCCATGCGATGAGTTCGGCGACTTCCTCGGCCTTCCCGATGCGTCCCATCGGGATGAGGCTTGTGATGTGTGCGAGCACTTCTGGCGCGGTGTGGTCATTCATGGAGGTCGCGACCACGGCGGGGGCGACCACGTTCGCGAGGACGCCGTGGGGAGCCAGCTCTTTGCCAAGGGTTTTGGTGAGCCCGATCACTGCGGCCTTCGACGCAGAATACGGGGCCATGTTTGGGTTGCCATCTTTGCCAGCCATGCTTGCGATGTTGACGATGCGGCCCCAGCCTGCCTCGATCATGCCCGGTGCAAATGCCCGGCACATGTTGAATGTGCCTGTGAGATTGACCGCGAGGGTTCGCGTCCAGTTTTCGTCGGTGATCTCCCATGTCGGCGCGCTGTCACCCACGATTCCCGCGCTGTTGATGAGGATGCTAATTGGCCCAACCTGCCTGGCAGCTTGAGCGACCGCGTTCGGGTCGCTCACGTCGACTTGGACGTCGGCGAGCGGCGATATGTCCATGGTGATGACGTCCACGCCATCGGCGCCGAGCCTGGCGGCTGTCGCCGCTCCGAGGCCGCTCAGTCCTCCGGTCACTACTGCTGTCAGAGACATCGTTGTCCTTTCCTGTTGTGGGCACTGTGATGTGATTATATTCCAATAGATAGAATCGGATGCCAATTATTTGAACTCCGCGAGCTAGTAGGCTGATCATCCTGGAGGACACATGCCTGAAGAACGAGCGGTTGGTGCAGACCGAGTCTTGGTGGTTCTGAGTGAGCTGGGCCGACATCCTCGTGGGGCGACGCTCGAAGAACTCGCGTCTGTCTTGGGCGAGCCAAAGTCAAGCGTGCACCGTGCGCTATCGACGCTGAGAAAACGCGGGTTTGCGCTTCAGAACCCCTCTGGGGGCTATGAGCTTGGCGACGAGCTCCTGCGCCTTGCTTTTTCAGTTCACGAGCAGCGCCCCGAAGGTGCGAGGATCAACCCGGTTCTCACGCGTCTTGCTGAGAGGTTTGGAGAGACAACTCACTTCGCGGTTCTCGACGGCGGCGAGGTTGTCTACCGCGCAAAAGCCGACCCTCCGGGCGGAAGTATGAGACTAACGTCAGTGATCGGAGGGCGTAACCCCGCTCACGCCACGGGGGTGGGTAAAGTGCTCCTCGCCGAGCGATACCGTGACCGCGGGGGCTTCGACGACTGGGTAGGGGCCAGGTCGTTGACCGCCCGTACGCAGGCCACCGTCACAAACGCGGATGCGCTCTGGCGCGAGCTCGAGCTGTGCAGAGCTCGTGGATACGCGCTCGACGAGCAAGAGAGCGAGGTCGGTGTTGAGTGCATCGCTGTTCCCATTGCGCTTCACGTCCCGGGCCGAATCGACGGCGCAGTGAGCGTGAGTGCTATCGCGGTGCGCACATCGGTCAGTTCGCTTATTCGCCGGATTGACGAGATCCGTGACGAATTGGGGAGCCTCGCGGTCGATTTCTCGCGTACGTAGCAGACAGCCCCAGCCGGGTCTACGGGGAGTGGCAGCTCAACCGTGGCTTTCCGGGACCCCCGCTGCGAGGCGCTACCGCGCCTGCCGTCTGCGGTTGGCGACGGCCAAGCAGGCAAGACCGAGCCCGAACAATAGGGCAGCGCTCGTGAGCATGCCTGCGGCCTCGCTGCCGGACTCAGCGATGCCGGGTTTGGGCGAGGTCACTGGAGGTTGAGGCGCTAGCGCCGGGGTCACCGGCGGCTTGGTTATCGGCGGCACGACGGCAGGCTCCCACCCGGCCGTGAGCTGCAGGTCGCCTATCACGGGCGACGCGAAGTCGTAGACGTCGCCGTCAGCGAGCCACGCCGTGAACGTGAAGCCAGCTCGGGCGGGAGCGTCTGGTTTCACCACGGGGGCGCCGCTTTGCACGTGCTGAGTGAACGCATCGCTGCCGTTTGCAGGGTCAAAGGTGACTGTGAAGTGCGTAGCAGGTGCTTTTTCCCACTGCGCCGACAGGTTGAGATCGGTCGTCACTGGCAGGTCGAAGTCGTACTCTGTGCCGTCAAGCAGCCAGCCTGCGAAGATGTAGCCATCACGAGCTGGGGGCTGCGGCTGCAGGACTGGCTCACCTGAGACGATCTCCTGGGTGGTCGGAGCTTCACCGTTTCCCGGGTCGAACCTCACCGTGTAAATGGGGAGAGGTGCTGCTTGCCATCCCGCCGTCAGGGTGACGTCTGCGACGATGGGCGTCGCAAAGTCGTACGGGGCGCCGTCAAGCAGCCAGCCAGTAAACTCGAACGCTTCGCGAACGGGGTCTGCCGGCGCTGAGACTGACTCACCGTGGGGTACTTGGGTCGTAAACGCGTCGTTGCCGTTTGCCGGGTCAAACGTCACGCTGTGCATTTCAATAATGTCTTCTTGCCATCCGGCAATGAGCGTGATGTCCCTGTCGACGGGGGCGCCGAAGTCGTAGATTGCGCCGTCGAGGGTCCACCCTGTGAAAGTGAATCCGTCACGCACGGGCGTCGTGTCGGGCTCGGCCACTGCTCCACCTGCGAGGACAGCCTGTGATTGAACTTCTGATCCGCCCGCTGCGTCGAACGTGACTGTTCGTGTGGGAACTCGCAGCCCGGCCGGCTGCGTGATCTCGGTGCCAAGCGCGTTTGTTGCGACGACGCGGTAGTCGACGTTCACGTGTTCGGGGCCGACAAGGACGGTAATCGATTGCGAGTCGTTTGAAACGCTGACTGCTGGGTCGGCCTCGACTGACCGCCAGCCTGCCCCGTCGTCCACCAAGTACTCCCAAGTGAGTTGCGGCGCGGGACTTCCAGTCGCCTGGGTCGAGAACGTGGCCTCGGCGCCAAGACGGGAGTCCTGGGAAGCGGGCGCCGTCACCGTTGGAAGGTCACCGTATAGGTATCCCCGTGGGAGCGTGATCGAGTCTTGCGGCTCGCCGTTGACAGCCCAATCGACCTCCACATCCACCGCGCCATACTCGTCGCCAGCTGGCGTTTGCACAGTGGCGCTTCCGGTGGCATCGTGCGTGATGTGGGTCCCGGGATGCGCCCCGAACGTGACACCCGTGACTTTCGCCTTCATCTCGGGTGGGAGCACAGGTGACGGAGTTGGGAGGTCGTCTCGGGTACCGTCTCCGAGTTGACCGAACGAATTACTTCCCCAGCTGTACGAGAGTCCGTCACTGCCGCGCGCGAACGAAGTGCCTGCGCCCGCGGAGATGCCGATGAAGCTGACGCCGGCTGGAGCGCGTACGAGCGTTGGGGTCGAATTGCCTGCAGACGACGTTGCGCCGTTGCCGAGTTCGCCCGAGGCGTTCGAACCCCAGGCGTAGATGTCGCCGTCGACTGTGAGCGCGAGTGTGTGATCGCCGCCTGAGACGACGCGTTCGAAGAGCACGCCAGCAGGTGTCGCCACTTTGACAGGCACGCGACTATCCGCGGTGTTGGCTCCAGTTCCCAGCACACCGTTGTAGTTGGAGCCCCACGAGTAGAGCTGTTTGTCGTCGCCGAGTGCGACTGAGAAGTCCCACCCGGCTGCCACCTGCGTATAGCTCACGCCTCTGGGAGTGGTGACCTTGGTCGGCTTGTTGAGCGGGCGCGGGAACGCGGATGTTCCGAGGAGTCCGTAGGAGTTCGTGCCCCAAGCGTAGGTGTTGCCATCGCTGCCGACCGCCAGTGTGTGGTCTGCGAGGGCGCTCAGGTCGGTGAACGTGACGCCCGTTGGCATCATTACCGGGACCGGGGTGGGCTGCAGATAGTTGTAGGTGCCGTCGCCGAGCTGGTGGTTGAGGTTCAAACCCCACCCGTATGCGTTCCCGGCAGAGTCGATGCCGAACGCGTGGTCGTTTCCGGCGATGATTTTGGCAAATTGAACACCGCCTGGAGGAGCAAGCTCTGCTGGAAGCGATCGTCGCCCTTGTGTGGACCCGTCACCAAGGGCGCCGTACTCGCCTCTGCCCCAGGCGTACGACTTGCCGTCGCTCCCGACTGCATAGGACGTGAAGGTTCCGACAGCGACGTCGTCAAAGGTGACGCCTGCGGGGGTCTGGGACCGTACCGGAACGGTCTTGGACCCTGATTCTTCGGCGCCAATCTCGTCGGCTCCGTTGCCACCCCAGCCGTACACGCGCCCGTCCTCACCGATCGCAAGTGACGAGTGGTTGCCCCCGCTGATGCGCACAATCTTGGGTGGCGCAGGGGGAGATGGGACGTCGATGCTCACTGTTTGGCCGCCGAGAAGTGGCCCCTCCGCAGGGGTCAGTGAAGCCGCCCCCGCTGCCGGAGTTACAGCAAGCACAGCCGATAGGGCCGCCCCTGCCATGGCCTGCACGAATTTCAGCTGCCGCATCCCCACGCCCCAATTCCTAGTAAATGCATAGCTTCCGGTCATCGTACAACGTTGGTGTCGGCCATGGGTACCCTAGTATTCATGCATCTGAATGAAACGCGCGAGTGGAATCGGTTCTATGCCACGGGCACGCCGATTGACATCGAGCCAGTCACAGGATCCCTCGCCGACTTGCTCGACGAGCGCTGCGCGCAGTGGGCGGACCGCGACGCGATCAGCTTCTTTGGCCGGACTGTTACCTACCGCGAGCTCGGAGAGCGGGTCTCCCGGGTGGCGCAAGGCCTCGCGGACCTCGGCGTTGGCACGGGCGATCGTGTTGCGCTCATCATGCCGAACGCCCCTCAGCACGTCATCGCGTTCTACGCTGTGCTTAGGCTCGGCGCGATCGTCGTCGAGCACAACCCGCTGTACACCCGCGACGAGCTCGAAACGCAGTTCCGCGACCACCGCGCGAGCGTTGTCATCGCCTGGACGAACGTCGTCGGGACCGTGCAGTCGCTGCCCAAGGATCTTGGCATCGAGACCGTCGTCGCGGTCGACGTTACCCGGGCGATGCCGTTTGCGACCCGGGCAGCGCTTCGCCTGCCGATCGCCAAGGCGCGCGAGGGGCGGGCGAAGCTCTGGGCGGAGACGACGGGAACCGTGGCGTTCGTGGATCTCGAGCGCGCCCAGCTTCTCCCGGCAAGCCACCCCCGGCCAGGCCGCGATGACATTGCCTGCCTGCAGTACACTTCGGGCACGACGGGCACACCGAAGGGCGCGATGATCTCGCACGGCAACCTGTGGGCGAATGCCCGTCAGGGGGCGGCGTGGATGCCTGACTTCACCCGCGGCGAGGGGTCGATCTACGGCCTCCTCCCGATGTTCCACTCTTTTGGCGTGCTGCTGTCGATCATCTATTCGATCGAGACTGGCTCGCGCGCGGTGCTGTTTCCGACCTTTGACCCCGAGCTTGTCTCACAGGCAGCGAAGCGCTTCCCGCCGACCTTCGTGCCAGCGGTGCCGCCAATGTTTGACCGCCTCGCCCGCGTTGCGCGCGACGGCAAGCTCGACCTCTCAGGCGTTGTTTACGCGATCTCTGGCGCGATGACGCTTACTCCCGCGGTAGTGAACCGGTGGGAGGCGCTCGCTGGCAGCATGCTGAACGAGGGCTACGGGCTCACTGAGACAAGTCCGGTCGCGCTTGCGAACCCCTTCAGCGACGCGCGCAGGATCGGAGCCATCGGCATCCCATTCCCTTCGACCGATATTCGTGTCGTGAATCCCGACGAGCCGACCGAGCAGGTCGAACTCGGCGAGGTCGGAGAGCTGCTCATTGCCGGGCCGCAGGTCTTCCAGGGGTACTGGAACCGGCCAGAGGAGACGGCAGCAACCCTACTTGAAGGTGGCTGGCTCCGTACCGGGGATCTTGTGGTGCAGGATGAGGACGGCTTCGTCACCGTCGTCGACCGCAAGAAAGAGCTCATCATTACTGGAGGTTTCAACGTCTCTCCGAGCGAGGTCGAGCGCGTCGTGAACACGGTGCCCGGCGTCGCTGAGAGCGCTGTCGTCGGTGTCGCGCGTGGCAGCGGAGCCGAGATCGTTACCGCGGTTGTGGTGCTCGAAGAGGGTGCAACCTTCGATGAGGGCGCCGCTCGTGAAGCCGCCCGCGAGCACCTCGCCGAGTTCAAGCGTCCGAGCACGTACGTTGTGTGGGAGGAGCTGCCGAAGTCACTGATCGGCAAGGTGCTCCGTCGGACCGTCCGGGATACGCTCGTTGCCGACCGCAACGCCGTGCGCGCCAAGGTCGATCCTGAGGTATAGCCCGGGCCCTAGTCCGCACCGGACCCAGCGCGCATGAGTATGCCCCGCCCGTGTCGGGCGGGGCATACTGGCCAGCGGAGAACTGAACGCCTAGGGGGACCCGCTGGGGTGACGGGCGGGGTTACCCTCCGCTGGTCTCGTCGCCGCGGTCAGCTTCGCGTCCGTGCTCGGGTGCTGCCGTTGCGGGGCCAGACGGGACCGCGCCGCCCTCGGCGGTCCAGTCTGAACCGAGGTGGGTGTCGTGGGCAGGGTCGCTCGCGACGTCGTTCAGGGCGTGAGCTGACCCCTTGCCAGTCTCAACGGTGACGGTGCTGGGTTCGTCGGCCGTCCGCTGAGTGGAGTCCGTGTGCGTCGTGGAATCAGACTGTGTCATGGTTACGCCTCCCGCCTGCGGCCGCCCGTGATCATGCCGAAGACGAGTAGTACGACGACCGAGCCGCCGATTGCGACCAGCCAGGATTCAATCGACCAGAACTCGCCGAGGTTGGCACCGAACAGCATGCCGCCGAGCCAGCCGCCGACCATCGCTCCGACAACGCCGAGCAGTAGCGTCATGAACCAGCCTCCGCCGTGTTCGCCTGGCAGTAGCGCCTTTGCGATAGCACCCGCGATGAGGCCGAGAATAAGAAATGCGATGAAGCTCATGGTGCTGCTCCTTCCCGCCGAACGACTTTCGTTGAGGCGTGAAAGATACGGTACGCCCGGGCAAGGGCGGCGGCGAGGGGGTTGTGTTTCGCGATACGCCTGTGGTATTTCGTGCGTGGTCGCGGCTGAATGCTGGGAATTCAAGGGGTTGGGGAGTCGCGCTGTGAAAGGGAAGCTCGAACCACACGTTATCGAGAGCGAGGGAGGCAATCATGACACCGCACGTGGACCCGCGAACGAAGTACCCGAGGCCACCGTGGGCGAAGCAGCCACAGGAGTCGCAGCCCGGCTTGACGGGACCGATGATTCCGCAGCCCGACCACGGCGAACATAGCTACCGGGGCAGTGCCCGGCTTACGGGGGCGCGAGCGCTCATCACTGGCGGAGACTCCGGCATCGGCCGGGCGGTCGCGCTCGCGTACGCCCGTGAGGGTGCCGACGTCGCGATCGGGTACCTGCCCGAGGAGGAGGCCGATGCGCTCGAGACGCGGCGGCTCGTTGAAGCAGAGGGCTCCCGGTGCGTGCTGCTCCCCGGCGATCTGCGCGACGAGTCGACCTGCGTGGAGACGGTGCGCGACACCGTCGTCGAGCTTGGCGGCCTGGACGTTCTTGTGCTGAACGCGGGCACGCAACGCCGACGCGACGCGGACGCGCAGATCGACCGGGAGGCGGTGCTCACGGTGTTTGAGACCAACCTTGTTGCGCCGCTGCTGCTCGTCCGCGAGGCGGCGCCGCGCCTCACGCCCGGTGCGAGCATCATTGTGACCGCATCGATCCAGTCGTTTGAGCCGAGCCCGGACCTGCTCGACTATGCAATGACGAAGGCCGCGCTCGTGGGGTTCACGCGCGCCCTCGCGGAGCAGCAGGGCGAGCGCGGCGTGCGGGTGAACGCCGTGGCGCCCGGCCCGGTCTGGACGCCGCTGATTCCCGCGACGGGGTGGGACGAGAAGCAGGAGCACTTCGGCGACAACACGCCGCTGGGGCGACCCGCACAGCCCGCGGAGCTCGCAGGTGCGTACGTGTATCTCGCGTCGGAAGAGGCGTCTTACGTGTCCGGGGCGGTGCTGCCAGTCACGGGCGGGCGGCACCCCTAGTGGGAGCAGGCTGGCGGCTCGCGACCGCGTAGCCTCGCCGCAGAGCCCCTTTCATGCAAGACACCCCCTTACCAACTGAGGAGAAGGGGGTGTCTTGCATGAAAGGGGCTTCCCCGTGGGGCGACGGCACGCAAGCCCGGGCTCAGCGTTCGGGGGGCTCGGCACTCAAGAGCCGGTGTGCCCCGAACCCTGGGCCACCGCCCCAGTGGCGCGAGCGCCTAGGAGTCGAAGATATCGCCGAGGAACTCGAACGGGCTCTTCTTCTTGCGGTAGCGCGGGTCACCGTAGCCGCCACGGCTGCGGTCGTCGTAGCGGGGCTTCCGGTCGTCGCGGTCGCGGTCGTAGCCTCGGTCGCGCCGATCGTACTCACGCTCGCCGTAGCCGCGGTCGCCATACCCTGTGGGCTGCGGCGGCACCGGCTGTGAGTAGTGGTCGCCGAGCGGCGGCGCGGGACTGGGTGCGGCGGGAGCCGCCGGGGCTGCGGGCGGCTGTGGGGCCTGGTGTTGCGGGGCCTGCTGCCCGGCGAAGGCCTCGGCCTCGGCCTGCGCGCGCTCAAGGATCTTGTCGAGCTCGCCGCGGTCGAGCCAGATGCCGCGGCACTGGGGGCAGTAGTCGATCTCGATTCCCTGACGCTCACTCATGAGCAGGGTTGTTCCGTCGCTAGGGCAGTTCATGGCTTCAGCGTAGAGAAAGCGGGCCGCGAAATACCTGGGACGGGGCCACTCTCAGGGCGGATTCAAAGGGACTCGAGATCAGGATCGCGCGCGCCCGACAGCGCGATCAGCGCCCTGGCTGCGTCGCGAGGCACTGTCGGGTCCATGCCTGTGAGGTCATGGAACGCGCGAAGCCTGTTGACGACGGTGTTGCGGTGCACGAACCCGGCCTCAGCGGTGAGCTTCACCGATCCTGTTTCGCAGTACGCGAGGAATGTGTCAATGAGTCGACCGCGATCGCCAGGGGAGACCGACCCGAGTCCGGCGACGGCCGCGGGGCTGAGCCCGGGAAGGATGGGCGCGAGGGCGTCAGCGGCGACAGGTGGCCAGAGTTCGTGCTCGTCGCTGAGCCGCCCATCGGGGGCGTAGGGCGCCAGCAGATGGGCGAGGCGAGCCGCCTCAGCCACCCCGGCGAGACCCGCGATCTCGTCGACGACGACCCCCCGCGTGGCGGCGAGCGGGTGTCGCCCGAGGACGTCGGCACGCGGCCTGACAAAGAGCACGCCGTCGTCGAAGTCCCAGACGAGGAAACGGGCGCGCGTGTGCTGTAGGTCGGCGACGAGCCTGTGGGCGCTGGCTGCGTCGGCAGATGGCACGAGCACCACCTCGTACTCGGCGTCGAGCGGAGTGCCGAGCTCTTCCGCGACCTCGGCGGCAACATCCTCGGGGCGTTCGGCAGCGAGGAGCCTCGCGATCGCCCGCGTCTCGGCGGCCCGGGAGTCGAGCGCGAGTGTGTCGAGCTCGTTGAGAAATGCGACCTGGACCTCGCTGATGTAGTCCTCAACCGTGGAGAGCACGACCTCTGCGTGCGCGACGAGGAGGGCGGCGTCTTCGGCTGAGACGACTCGGGTGAGTCCCGCCCACAGCACGCGGTAGTCGAGGCGCACGGCCTCGAGGAGCCTGTCGCGATCGACCCCCTGACGAGCGCGCCGCACGCCAAGTCGCTGGGGGAGATCTTGCAGGTGCTCGGGGAGCGGTTCGCCGCGGAGTTCGGTGATGAGTAGCGTCAGCGTCTCGCGCGCGGTCGCGCGGATATCGCTGGCTGAGATATCCTCGTAGCCGCTCCCGACGGCCTGGAGGCGTGCAACGAAATCGTCGACGAGCGCGTCCATGTCGTCGCGGAGGTCGGCGAGGGTCGTGATCCACCACTGATCCTGGGGTGCCTCGCTCGTCACTGTGCGTGTCACTGTCGCATCTCCCTCGCCGGCCGTCGCTTCCATAATATTGAATCTTTACACACTCCAAACGTCACTTTGGGGCGCAAACTTGAACGAGGATGTGCAGATGCATAATCTGCGGGGTCAACCGTGTGCGAATGTCGATTGCCGCTTTCGCGAGAACAGGCGAACGTTGATAGGTGGGCCAGCGACGTGCCCAACACGTATTCCATGGAGGAAACAATGACTGCACAGCTAGCTACGGACGAGGCTGTCCCAAACGCACGCCTTGACCAGTCCAAGATGCGAAAGATCGCCACGGCGAGCGTCATCGGAACGACTGTTGAATGGTACGACCTGTTCCTATTCGGAACCGCCTCGGCCCTCGTCTTCAACCAGGTCTTCTTCCCCGACCTGCCCCCGGCCGTCGGCACGATCCTGTCGTTCCTGACGTTCGCAGCGGCCTACGTCGCGCGTACCGTCGGCGCGATCCTGTTCGGCCACTTCGGCGACCGCCTCGGCCGCAAGTCGATGCTGCTCGTCTCGCTGCTCACGATGGGCGCGGCGACCCTCGCGATCGGCCTCGTTCCCGACTACAACACGATCGGCATTGCCGCGCCGTTCATCCTGCTGACACTCCGCATCATCCAGGGCCTCGCCCTTGGCGGCGAGTGGGGCGGCGCGGTGCTCATGACCGTTGAGCACGCGCCCGAGAACAAGCGCGGCTGGTATGGCTCGCTCGTGCAGGTCGGCGTTCCGTTCGGCACGCTGCTCGCGAACGTCGCGTTCCTCATCGTCACCGCCTCGGTGTCGCAGGAGGCGCTCATCTCGTGGGGCTGGCGTGTTCCGTTCATCGCCTCGATCCTGCTCGTTGCGGTCGGCATCTACATCCGCCTGAACATCGAGGAGACCCCGAGCTTCCAGCAGGTCCGCGAGCAGGGCGCGAAGGCGAAGCTGCCGTTTGCGTACCTCATGAAGCACTACTGGAAGCAGGTTGTGCTCGGTGGTATCGCGACCCTCTCGACTGGTTCGACGTTCACGCTTATGGTCGCCTCAGGCATGAACTACGGCACGAGCGAGAAGGGCTTCTCGGCGAACCTCATGCTCTGGGTTGTGCTCGTCTCCTGCCTCCTCGGCCTGTTCCTCATCCCGTTCTTCGGCAAGCTCTCGGACAAGTACGGTCGCAAGCCGATCATCGCGGCGGGTATCGCAGCCGAGGCGCTCCTCGCATTCCCGTTCTTCTGGCTCATCAACACCGGCAACACCGGTGCAGTGTTCCTTGCGTACGGTCTGATGATGGTCGCGTTCTCAGCGAACTACGGCCCGATCGCGACGTTCCTCGCCGAGCTCTTTGGCTCGAAGGTGCGCTACTCGGGGCTCTCGATCTCTTACATGCTCTCGGGCCTGCTCGGCTCGGCAATCACCCCCGCGATCACCGTGTGGCTGCTCGACCTTACCGGCCAGAGCGACTCGATCGCCTGGTACATCGCCGCCGCGGCAGTACTGTCGTTCGTTGCGCTGTTCCTGCTGAGCGATAACCACAAGCGCGACATCGACCGCGTGGGCGCTACGACTGCAATCTCGGTCGACCATTGATTCGGCGGATCGACTCGGCGCCGGGGCTCGCCCCGGCGATCGGACCCTACTCGCAGGCTGTCGTCGCGAACGGGTTGGTGTTCACGACGGGGCAGGTGCCGTTTCACGCAGACGGCACCGCGCCCGCGGAGTTCGAGGATCAGGTGCGTGTCTGCATCGAAAACCTCCGCTCCGTCCTCGAGACCGCTGGCTCGGGCCTCGATCTCGTGGTGAAGGTGAACGCCTACCTCACGGCGCCCGAGCAGCGGGACCCGTTCAACCGGATCTACGCCGAGTACTTCGGCGACGCGAAGCCTGCGCGCACGACGGTGTGCGTAGACATCTGGGACATTCCGTTCGAGATTGAGTGCGTCGCCGTCGTACGTGAGGAGGCCTAACCAATGAGTCGATCCACCGATGAACTGATCGCGGCGCTCACAAGCGTCGAGATTCCGACGCTCGGGCACTTCCTCGAGGATGGATTCTGCGATCAAGATCTCCGCCCGATGAACCGCGGCCCCCAGCTCGTGGGGCGCGCCCGCACGCTCGATCTCACCGAGCCTGACGCGTTCGCGGTGAACCGCGCGCTGCTCGCGCTTGAACCGGGCGATGTGCTCGTGATCCGCGTTGCCGGTCGCGGGCACGCCCCGGTCGGCGCGGTCACCGCCCACGCCGCGATCGCGCAGGGTGCGGCGGGTATCGTCGTCGACGGCCCGGTCACTGACCAGGCGGCGCTGCGCGAGCTGCAGGATCGGCTCCCCGTATTCGCGACGGGCCTCACTGCGCGCACGACCAAGCGCTCGGGCGCCCTCGCGGGCGAAGTCGACGGCGCGCTGGATCGGGTGATCGAGGTTGCCGGCGTGACAGTGCGCCCTGGGGACCTCGTGCTGGGCGACGCCCAGGGGATCCTGATCCTGCCGCCTGAGGGCCCAGGCGACGACGTGCTTGACGCTGCCCTCGCGTCTGACGCGGCGGAGCCCGCGCTCGTTGCGCGCATCAGCTCGGGCGAGCCCCTGTCGGCGATCCTCGCCACCGGCGACGCCTGACCGCGCCCGCTTGGCACCGCCGACCGATACTTCGAATTCCGCGACGACGCGTCGCACCGCTTCACAAGGAGAGACCATGACCACGCAGCACGCACCTGACGCAGCACAGCACTCGGCAGGGCACCTCATCGTCCGCACGCTCGAGGCGCACGGCATCGAGCGCGTGTACGCGGTGCCCGGCGAGAGCTACCTCGACGTGCTCGATGGCCTGCACGACTCGGGCGTCGAGACCGTGGTCTGCCGCCAGGAGGGTGGCGCCGGCTTCATGGCGCTCGCCGAGGGCCGCCTGACGGGCCGCCCCGGCATCGCAATGGTCACGCGCGGGCCCGGCGCCGCGAACGCAATGATTGCCGTGCACACGGCGTACCAGGACGCGACTCCGCTCGTGCTGTTCGTTGGGCTCGTGCCTGTGAACGACCGCGAGCGCGACGCGTTCCAGGAGTTCTCGCTCACCGGGTGGTTCGGCTCGACAGCGAAGCGCGTCATGACGATCGACAACCCCGACCGCGCAGGCGAGCTCGTTGCTGAGGCGATGCGGATCGCTGCGTCGGGCCGCCCCGGGCCCGTCGTGATCGGGCTCCCCGAAGACGTGCTCGTGCTCCCCGCGGCCCCCGCCGTAGCCCTTCCGGTCGCTCCCCCCGCACCGGCTCCGCACCCCGCGGAGATTGACGCGCTCGTCGGGCGGCTCGCGAAGGCTGAGCGTCCCGCGATCGTCGTTGGCGGCGATGGCTGGCACGAGGGCCAGGGCGCCGTGCTCATGGCGTTCGCTGAAGCTGCAGGCGTCCCCGTGTTTTGCGATTGGCGCGCCTACGATGCGGTGCCGCACGTTGGCGGGGCCTGGGCCGGTTGGCTCGGTTACGGGCGCACCGATGCTGTCGCCGAGGGCTACATCAACGCCGACATGCTCATTTTCGTCGGCTGCGGCCGCGCCGACGTGCTGAGCGACGGCTACACGCAGGGCTTCGACGCCGAGACTGTGCTCGTGACCGCCGACCCAGACGCGACGATGCACTCCGGCCGCACCGACAAGCACGTGCTCGCAACCCCCGCGACGTTCGTTGAAGCGCTCTCGGGCGTTGACGCGAGCGCAGCCCGCGGTGGCCGCGACGACGCTTGGATGGCAGGCCGCGCCCAGGCGCAGCTCGCGACCGAGGCGCACCGCGCCGACGCCTCGATCGATGGCGTCGCGCAGCAGATGGACTTGGGCGTCGCCTTTGGCGAGCTCGACGACCGCCTGCAGGGCCAGGCGGTACTCACGTTCGGCGCGGGTAACGCGACGATCTGGGCCCACCGATTCGTGAAGCACCTCACCCCGGCGAGCCTCGTTGGGGCCCGCAACGGCGCGATGGGACTCGCAGTTCCGGCTGCCGTCGCAGGCTCACTCATCTTCCCCGAGCGGAACGTCGTCGCGGTCTGCGGCGACGGCGACTTCCTCATGAACGGCCAGGAGATCGCGACAGCCGTCGCGCACGGCGCGAAGCCCCTCGTCATCGTCATCGACAACGAGATCTACGGCACGATTGTGCAGCACCAGGAGAACCACTACCCCGGCCGCCGCTCGGGCACCCGCATGGCGAACCCCGATTTCGCCGACTGGATGCGCTCCTTCGGCGGGCACGGTGAGCGCGTCGAGCGCACTGAGGAGTTCGGCCCCGCTCTCGATCGCGCACTCGCCGCTGACGCTCCCGCGCTCATCCACGTGCTGATCCCCGACACCGTGATGCCGCCGGCCTCGAGCGACGTCCCTGCAACCGGCATCTCTCGCGACTGAGCGATTCGAAAGGACAGACAGTGACTGATCAGACTGCAAGCGAATCGTTCCTCGCCGACTGGGCGATCCACTCGCGCTTCGGCGCGGTAGCGGGCACGAACGGCGTCGAGAGGCAGGCCGCGAGTGCCGCCGACGGAGAACAGCGCAAGTGGTTCGCCGAGCTGCTCGAGTCGCGCGGCTTCACGGTGAAGCGGGACGCGATCGGCAACCAGTTCGGGCTCCTCGAGCTCGTGCCAGGCGCGCCCTACGTGCTCACGGGCTCGCACATGGACTCGCAGCCGACCGCGGGCCGTTTCGACGGCGCGTACGGCGTGATGGCCTCGGCCCACGCCTGCTTCCGCGTCGCCGACGAGCTGCGCGCGAACCCCGAGCAGGCGCGCTTCAACCTCGCGGTCGTGAACTGGTTCAACGAGGAGGGCTCGCGCTTTAAGCCCTCGATGATGGGCTCGAGCGTCTTCACGGACAAGCTGACGATCGATGAGGCGCTCGCGACGGAGGACCCGAAGGGGATCACCGTGCGCGACGCGCTCGATGCGATCGGGGAGCGCGGCGACCTCGCGGGCCTCGACGTTGCCTCATACGCTGAGATCCACGTGCAGCAGGGCCGCAGCATGGAAGAGGACGGGGTCACCATTGGCCTCGTCAACGCCACCTGGGCCGCGCACAAATACGACTTCCGCGTGAAGGGCGAGCAGGCGCACTCGGGCTCGACGCTCATGGCCGACCGCCGCGACGCGCTGCTCGGCGCGGCGCGGCTCGTCGTCGCCGCGCGCGAGCTCGTCGACGAGTTCGAGCCCGAGGCGCTGCACACCGCGTGCGGTGAACTCACGGTATACCCGAACTCGCCCGTCGTCGTTGCGAGCGACGTGCGGCTGCTGCTCGACCTCCGCTCGCCGAGCGCCGAGGTCATCCGCGCGGCGCACGAGCGGCTCATGGCCGTCATCGAGCGCGTGCAGCGTGAGGATCGAGTCGAGATCGAGATCGTCGCCGAGCACAGCTGGGATCAGAACCCGTACCCGGAGGACGGCGTCTCACTCGCCCGTGAGGTCGCGGAGGAGCTCGGGCTCACGCACGACCGCGTGATGACCGTGGCTGGCCACGATTCGACAAACATGAAGGATCTCGTGCCGACAGTGATGCTGTTCGTGCCGAGCGTCGACGGCGTCTCGCACAACCTCAACGAGTACACGCGCGACGAAGACCTCGTCGCTGGCGTCGACCACCTCACGGGCGTGATCGGCAGGCTCGCGTCGGGCGCACTCGTCGCCTGATCGGGGCGCCGAGCTTAGGCGTTCCCGGCTCGGCGCTGCGCGGCCCGGATACACTGAGGTGAGAGACCTCGGGATCCGGGCCGCGTCTGCATGCTGGGCGCCGTCCCCCTTCCGCGTTTCAACGTTTTCGGCAGCGATCGCGCCCGCGGTTGGCGCTTCTGAGAGGGACGAATGGGCGAGCCGCGTGGCGCAGTGCAAGTGCTTGTCGCTGCCCTGCGCAGCCTCGTAGAGCTCGCGCCCGGGCCGGGGAAGCGACACTGGATCGCACTGCGCGCTGCACTGTCGATGGGCGTTCCCCTCGCGCTGCTCACGCTCGTCGGTCGGCCCGATCTGGGCCTGCAGGTGAGCGCTGGCGCGTTCCTCGCGCTGTTCTTTGCGGGCAACCCGGCGACCGAGCGTGCGCGGGCGCTGCCGGTGATCGGGGCGGTGCTGCTCGCGTGCGCCGCCGCCGGGTCTGTGCTGGCGCCGGTGCCGTGGCTGAGCGCGGTAGGACTCGTAGTCGTCGCTGTGCTCGCGAGTGCGTTCGCGTTTGCGTACCGCGTCGGCCCGCCCGGCCCGGTGTTCTTCGTGCTCGTGTACGGGCTCGCCGGCCAGATCACTGCGGTGCGCGAGGGCGCGCGAAGCGTCGAGCCGGTCGCGCTTCTTGCCGCGCTCGCCTGCGGTCTCGCGTTCTCGTACCTCGTCGCGCTTGTTCCGCTCGCACGCGAGCGGAAACGTCTGGTGCACGCGCGTCCGCTACGCGAGATCATGCCGGGCCCATGGCTCGGTCGTGGCGAGTGGTTTCTGGTGCTGCGCGTCTTTCTCGTGGCTGCGATCGGCGCCGTTGTGAGTGTGCTGTGGCTCGATCCTGCGCGTGCGTACTGGACGGTTGCGTCGGGCGTCGCCGTCATCGGCCTGAGCACCGTGCCAAACCACTCGTTCGCCCGCGGGTTGCATCGCACGCTTGGCACGCTTGTTGGGGCCGCCGTCTACCTCGTCATTGCCCCGCTTGCCGAGCTGCCGTGGGCGTTCGTGCTTGTGCTGCCCGCGCTGCAGTTCGTGATCGAACTCGTCGTCGTGCGTAACTACGGACTCGCGCTCATCTTCATCACGCCGCTCGTGCTGTTCATTGTCGGTGCCGCGACAGGTAGCGCCGACCATGCATCGGCTGCCGTCGAGCGCTTCGTCGATACTGCGTTCGGGTCAGCGCTCGCGATGGCCTCGGGGGTGCTCCGAGAGCGGCGCGCTACCTGAAGAACAGCTCGCGCGGGTGAGTGAGACGCCACAGCAGCGTGGGATCCTCGATCGAGCCATCCCGCCGCACGGCGACGCTCATGTCGCCGGTGGGCCCAGCGATTGTGATGTTCGCGCCAGTTGCGTCGATCGTTCGGGTGAGCTCCTCGCCGGGAACGAGCACGGCGTCGACTGTCTCGTCTGCGCTCAACTCGATGAGCTGCCCGTCGATTGAGGTGATTTGGCCGAGGTACTCGCCGGTGCTTGCGACAGCTAGTCGTTCCGGGGTGTCCCCAAGCCTATTGAGCAGGGCGCGGGCGTCACGCGCGCGCTCGTCCTGGGTGTCTCGGCCGAGCACGACGGCGATGCGGGTCAGCTCCCTGTCAGCGTAGGAGCCCGAAGCAGCCGCGGCAAGGTTGTAGCCAGCGACGTCGGTGTGTCCAGTCTTGACACCGACGGCGCCCGTCATCGCGCCGAGCAACGGGTTCGTGTTCTCGACCTCGCCGATACCCCACGGCATCGTCGCTCGCTCGGTCGACACGATCTCGGCGAGCACAGGGTCTTTCAGCGCGAGCCGCGCGATCCGCACGACGTCTGCTGGGCTCGCGACGTTGCCATCGTCCATGCCGCTTGGCTCCCGCACCGCGAGCGAGTCAAGGCCGTTTCGTTCCGCCCAGTCGGCCACCGCAGAAACGAACCCGGCGTTGTCACCAAAAATCGAGTGGGCATAGGCAGTCGCGAAGTCGTTCGCCGAGGGGATGAGCGCGAGCATGAGCATCTGCTTGCGGGTGACCTCGGTGCCCTCTGGGATGGGGAAGGCGATGCCGTCGATTTCCTGCAGCTCGTCTTGGAGCTCGACGTCGGCAGCGCTCCAGGTGTGCGTTGGCCCGTCTTCGCCTTGTCCGAGCGGCTCGGCCTCCTGCCCGACGAGCACGGTGATGAGCTTCGTGATGCTCGCGAGCGGCTGCGCCTCGTCGTCGTTCGCCCACACCTCCTCGCCGTCGAGCCACCCGACCGCGCTCGGCCGGCCGTACCCGTCAACTGCGTCTTGCACTGCCGACTCGTCGACAGTGAAGACCCGGGGAGACTGAGCCTCAAGTTGCACCGTCGGCGCGGGTACGGGCACGAGCGCGCAGGCGGCGACGTAGCCACCGCAGAGCGCGACGACGGTGGCGAGTACGGCAATTGAGGCGCGGCGAATGCGGGTCGTGCGGGTGGGGTGTGGCGTTTGCATAACTCGCTATCCGAGAGGTGTGGTGTGGCGCACGGCCCGCGACCGAAGTTCCGGCCGGTTCGTTCGCATGTCGAATAGCCTAGCCTTCAGCGGGCTCAGATGTGGGCCCGAACAAAGCGGCGCGAATTGTTCACTTTTGCCCAGTCTTCCTCGCCTTTCCTGGGCAAGGAATGCGTGCATCTTCAGTGCAGAGCAGGCACAATGAAAGAAGAGACGACCGTCGTAATCGAGGAGGATTTCCATGACCGCACTCATCGCGGGCTACGCACGTACGCCGTTCACGAAGTTTACCGGGCAGTTCGCCGGG
This sequence comes from Leucobacter aridicollis, assembly GCF_024399335.1. Classification (NCBI taxonomy): domain Bacteria; kingdom Bacillati; phylum Actinomycetota; class Actinomycetes; order Micrococcales; family Microbacteriaceae; genus Leucobacter; species Leucobacter aridicollis. Next base: position 3,194,912 of record NZ_CP075339.1, on the reverse strand, counting down.
GAGACGGCGGTCGCGCTTGGAGCGCACGCGGCGAAGGCTGCGCTCGAGCGCGCAGGTGTCGCCGCGGACAAAGTCGACACGGTTGTCGCCGGGCAGGTATTGCAGGGCGGTGCCGGTCAGAACCCGGCTCGTCAGACCGCCGTCGCCGCAGGCGTGCCGATGGGGGTTCCTGCAATCACCCTGAACGCTGTATGCCTCTCGGGTACCGAAGCTGTTTCGCAGGCCGTCAGGCTCATCAATTCGGGCGAGGCCGACGTCGTGCTCGCCGTCGGCCAGGAATCGATGACGCTTGCCCCCCACGTCATGCCGCTGCGCGCCGGCACGAAGTATGGGCCTGCGACGCTCATTGACACCGTCGAGCACGACGGCCTGACTGACGCGTTTGACCAGGTCGCGATGGGCGCGCTCACTGAGACCGGCAACGCCCCGCTGCAGCTCACCCGTGAGGAGCAGGACGCGTTCTCGGCCGCATCACACCAGCGCGCCGCCGCCTCGGCAGAGTTCCTCGCGGAAGAGATCGCTCCATACACTGTCAAGACTCGTCGCGGAGAGACAGTCGTCTCCGCGGACGACGGCGTCCGCGCCGACACGACCGCAGAAGGTCTCGCAGGTCTGCGCCCGGCGTTCGCGAAAGACGGCACGATCACTGCTGGCAACGCGTCGCAGATCACCGACGGCGCAGCTGCGCTCGTCATCGTCAGTGAGGCCGCGGCCGAGCGGCTTGGGCTCACGCCAATCGCAAGCGTCGAAGCTACCGCGTTCGTCGCCGGCCCAGACTCGCAGCTGCACTCGCAGCCGTCGCGTGCGATCGCCGCGGCGCTCGCGAAGGCCGGTCACGAAGCCAGCGAGCTCGCCGCCGTCGAGATCAACGAGGCGTTTGCTGCCGTCGGCATCCAGTCGACCCGCGAGCTCGGCATCGATCCCGCGATCGTGAATCAGCACGGCGGCGCGATCGCGCTCGGCCACCCGATCGGCGCCTCAGGCGCCCGCATCGTCGGCACGCTCGCGCGCCAGCTCGCCGAGGCGGGTTCAGGCTCGCTCGGCGCCGTCGGCATCTGCGGCGGTGGAGGCCAGGGATCGGCTGTCGTGCTTCGAGCACTGTAACGCGACCGCGCACCACGCGAGCGGGGAGGGAGCCCACACCGGGCTCCCTCCCCGCTCGCTATGTGGGTGCGCTACGTCGGTAGCTGCACCGTGCGCCCGTCGCGGAGGATCCAGCCCGCGGTGAACAACAGCGCAAGCCCCGCCATCGCGACGACGAAGGGCAGCGCCCAGCCACCACTGAGATCGTGTGCCAGCCCGAAGAGTACGGGACCGAGCGCGGCGATGCTGTATCCAACTGCCTGAGACATGCCAGAGACTGCGGCGGCGGTGTGCGCATCGGGCGAACGCTGCGCGATGAGCGTGAGCGACACGCTCAGCGCGGCGCCGCAGCACAGCCCGAGTGCAACGATCCACACAAATGTCGCGGACGGGGCGAGGATCAATCCGAGCACGCCGACAAGCTGGATCACCGGGAGGGCAACTTGCAGCAGCGACCTGCCGTCGAAACGCAAAACGAGCGGCGCAGCAAGCGACCCAAGCATTCCGCAGAGGTGGAAGAGTGTGATCCCGGTGCTAGTGACCGCCGCTGTCGCGCCTCGGGAGAACATGATCGGGGCGATCCACGTGGCGAAGATGTAGAACGACGTCGACTGCGCCCCCATGTAACACGCAAGTACCCAGGCGGTTCTTGACCGCCACACTGCGCGGCCAACGCGCGGCGCGGGGTCGGGCGATGCTGGCGCGGCGAGGGCAGCGCGGCGGGAATCTCGCTCCACGATGAGAATCCAGGCGATGAGCGCGATCGGGATCGTACACCCAGTGGCAAGGAGCCCGGCCTGCCACCCGAGGGGCTCACCCGCGATCTCGGCCCGCGACACAGGGATCGCGATTGCAGTGCCGATCCCTGCAGCTCCGCCAAGCGCGGCGGAGTACACCCCCATCACAGCGGGCGTGCGCGACCCGAAATCACGCTTCACGATTGCGGGCATGAGCACGTTCGCAACAGCAAGCGCCGCCCCGATGAGCACGGTGCCGAGCCACAGGTTCGCGCCCGAGAAATCGAGGGAGCGCCACAGCGTTCCGAGAGCGAGGGCGCCAAGCGACACGGTGATTGTGCGATCCATGCCGATCTTGGCCGCGACTGTCTGCGCGAGGGGCGAGACCACAGCCCAGGTGAGCAGCGGGATCGACGCGAGCAGACCGAGGGACCCTGCGCTCACCCCGCGGCTCTCCGCGATATCGTTCAGCAGCGGACCGACGCCGGCGATCGTCATGCGCATATTGAGTGCGACGAGGAAGACGGCGACGAACTGCCACACGAGGCGTTTCGATGGGCTACTCACTCCCCGATGCTATCCGCTCCCGGGCGCGTATTTCGTCGCCTTATCGGCGATACTGTCAGTATGAATCACTCTCACGACTGGAAGATCGACGCGCTCGACGGTCGGGAGCACACCCTGCTTACGTTCTCTCTGGGGGAGTGGGACGCGATGATTGGGGGCGGCCCAGACCTCTTCGTCGTGACGGCTTCGGCGGGCGGCGGGTCGCGCATCGCGAACGCGCGCACACTGCGCGAGGACATCGACGACGAGGAGACCGTCGACCTGACCGTCGGCGGCCAGGGCATCGACTACCCCTGGGAATACGCACTCACGCGCGAGGAGGCGCTCGCCGCCATGACCGACCTCGCGACGGGCGAGCTGAGCGGCGAGCGGTGGGAGCTCATCCCGTAGCGTGAGGGATCGGCGTGCGCCGTTCGCGCGCGAGCACGGTGATCGAGCCGCCAGCGACCGAAAGCACCGCCGCGACTGAGAACACAAGCCAGAAACCTCCGACGAGCGCGACGAGCAGCGCCCCGATCACTGGGCCGAGGAGCTGCCCGAGTGCCGCCGCGGTGTTCACAAGCCCGAGGTCGCGGCCGTGGTCGCGCTCGCTCGGGAGCACGTCGGTCGCGAATGCGAGGCCGACCGTTGAGAACGCGCCGTAGCCGACGCCCATGACGCCGGCCGCGACGATCGTCGTGCTGAACGTGGGGGAGAGCACAAGGATCACTCCTGAGAACGCTTGCACGATAGTTGCGGCAAGTGCGAGACCCCGCCTCCGCCCGAGCCTGTCCGAGATAAGGCCCGCGGCGATCGACGCGACGACGACAAACACTGTGTACACGACAACGACGATGAGCAGGTTGTCCTCAGCATCTGCGTGCCCCTGCCGAAGCCCATACAGCAGGAAGAACAGGAAGAGTGAGGTTCCAAGCGCGTTGCCGACATTCACCACAAGCCTGCCGATGAGCACGAGGCGGAAGTCGCGGTTGCGCAAGAAGTCGAGGCTGCGACCGCCAAGTGAGGCCGGCCCCTGCGCTTGTGGATTCGCCACGTCGTGCGGCGCAGCCGCTGAACCAGGCGGGTCGGGCAGCAGGATCGCGGTGAGCGTGCCGATGAGCGCGACACCGACCGCGAGCATGACGTAGCCCGCGGCGATGCTGAGCCCGAGCAGCACGACGGCGCCGACCCCAAGGACAATGCCGAGTGCCTGCGCAGAGGAAGCTGCGGAGGATGCGGCGCCGCGCTGCTCGGGAGGGAGCTGGTCGGCAATCATCGCGGCGAACGCGGCCGAGGCGACGGCTGTGCCGACACACACGCCGACCCACGCTGCGCCAATTCCGAGCGCGTTCGTGCTCGCTCCGGTGAGGAGGAGACACGCGGCCGCAATCCACACTCCGGCAAGCGCCCAGGGGCGGCGCTTGGGGCGCGCTCCTGATTGTCTGTCAGATAGTGCCCCTGCGATCGGGCCTGCGAGCACGCCTGCGAGGCCGCCGACACCGAGCACGATGCCCGACGAAATCACGCCGCGCACCCAGCCGGCCTCGCTGTCGGGGGTGTCCAGCTGGAGTGGCAGTAGGAGCTGCAGTGGTGTGAGCTGAGCGGTCCAGAGTACGATCCACCCGAGCGTGAAGAGCGTGAACCATGCGCGGCCGACCTTGGGGCGCGCATTCTGTGTTTCGGACATCTTTATCCTTTGTGCAGTGTGGCCGCGAGCATTGTGCCGGGCTAAGTTTGCTTGATGCAGTTTAGTCCTCTCCACGCGTAGGCTGGGAGCATGCGTGCGATCGTTGCGAACCAGCCAGGCGGACCAGAAGTGCTCGAGATTGCTGATGCGGCGGCGCCGCAAGCGGGGGAGGGCGAACTGCTCGTCGACACCGCCGCGATCGGCGTGAACTTCATCGAGACCTACCAGCGATCCGGGCTCTACCCCGTGCAGTTCCCCTTCACCCCTGGCGCGGAGGCGACGGGCAGGGTCTCGGCGATCGGCGAGGGCGTCGAGGGCTTTGAGGTTGGCGACCGGATTGTCACGGCCGAAGCCCGCGCGACCTACGCTGAGCAGTTCATCGTCGCCGCCGAAGCCGCCGTTCGGGTGCCCGACTCACTGTCCGAAGTGCTTACCGACGATCGGGCTGCGGCGCTACCGCTGCAGGGCCTCACCGCCCACTACCTTGGCACGTCGTCATCACGGCCCGAAGCGGGCGAGACTGTGCTGCTGCACGCCGGCGCGGGTGGTGTCGGCCTGCTGCTCACCCAGCTGCTCGCCGCGCGCGACGTGCGCGTCATCACTACGGCGTCGAGCGAGGACAAGCGCGAGCTGAGCCGCGCCGCGGGGGCATTCGAGGCGATCCCGTATGAGGGGTTCGCAGAGCGGGCCCGCGAGCTCACTGAAGGCAACGGGGTCTCGGTCGTGTACGACGGTGTCGGTAAAGACACGTTCGACGACTCACTGCGCGCGCTGAAGGTCCGCGGCAACATGGTGCTCTTCGGCGGAGCGAGCGGCCCGGTACCGCCGTTCGACCTCCAACGGTTGAACGCCGGTGGCGCGCTCAGCGTGACCCGGCCGTCGCTCGCATACTTCCTCCGCAGTCAGGAAGAGCGCGCGTGGCGCTACGGCGAGTTGTTTGGTGCGCTCAAAGCCGGCACGCTCGACCTGCGCGTGGGAGCCTCGTTCCCGCTCGCGGAGGCCGCCGACGCGCATCGCGCGCTCGAGGGGCGTGCAACGACTGGCAAGGTCGTTCTGACGGTGTAGCCAGGCGCGGCCGCCTGTGCAATGTCATCTGGCGTCACGCAACTGGTCTCCCAACCGAACCCCGGCTAGCTTCGAGGTATGACACGGATCGAGACAACCACCGCAGGTAGCCTTCCCCGCACCGAAGCGCTCATTGCCGCGAACGCCGCGCGCACGTTTGAAGACGACGGGTTCACGCTCAAGTCGACCCCCGAATTTGAGGCGCTCGTAGCTGAAGCGACCCGCGACGTCGTCGACAGGCAGCGCGAAGCGGGCATCACCCAGCCAGGCGACGGCGAGTTTGGTAAGGCGATGTCGAACGCTGTCGACTACGGCGCATGGTGGACGTACTCGTTCCAGCGCACCGCGGGACTCGAGATCACTGGCAAAGACATCTTCAGTCAGGAGCCAGTGCGGTCCGAGCCTGGCAACGTGCGTCTCACAACGTTCCCCGACCGCCGCGACTGGACGGCGTTCGCCGCCGCATATCAGGACCCTGAGGGCGGCATCAGCGTTGGCAAAAACGCGACTGCCTTTCCCGCGACGACGGGCCCGATCAGCTACACCGGTCAGGACGCAATCGCAGCTGACACCCGCAACCTCGTCGCCGCGTTGCAGCCAGGCGAACGCGGCTTTCTCACGGCGATCGCCCCTGGCTCGGCGGCGCGCATCGAGAACGAGTTCTACGCAACTGAGCAGGATCACATTGACGCATGGACTTCTGCACTGCGTGAGGAGTACCGCGCAGTGACCGACGCGGGCCTTATCCTGCAGCTCGACGATCCTTCACTCGCCGAGAACTGGGATCAGATCAACCCCGAGCCCAGCGTCGAGGACTACCTCGCGTTCACGCAGATCCGTGTCGACGCGATCAACCGCGCCATCGAGGGGCTTCCGAAGGAGCAGATCAGACTGCACCTGTGCTGGGGTTCGTGGCACGGCCCGCACACGACCGACATCGAGTTGAAGCACATCCTGAAGACAGTGCTTGGCGCGAACGTCGGGCAGATCTCGTTCGAGGCGGCGAACGCGCGTCACGAGCACGAGTGGGCAGTCTGGGAGGAGCAGCGAGACCTCATCCCCGATGACCTGATCCTCGTGCCTGGCGTTGTGAGCCACGCGACGAACCTCGTCGAGCACCCTGACCTCGTCGCGCAGCGTATCGAGCGCTTCGCGAAGATTGTCGGCCCGGAGCGTGTGATCGCGGCGACAGACTGCGGACTCGGTGGCCGCGTGCACCCCCAGATCGCTTGGGCGAAGCTCGAGGCGCTTGGTGAGGGCGCGCGCCGAGCACGCGTTTAGGCGCCCTCGCGGCCTGGCCGCCTGAGCTGTGCTCACGCCGGCTGGGCCGTGCTGACTCACACCGCATGGGATCTGCAGTTTCTATGCCGGTCGCCCGGCGGGTCCGGCATAGAAACTGCAGATCCCATACGCTGTGACGGAGCGCGCCACGGAGGCGAGGCGTGTGGTTGCGTTAGCCCGGTGCCCGGTGCCCGGTGCCCGGTGCCCGGGTGCCCCTAGTGGGGGTCGCCGATGCAGAACTCGTTGCCGTCGGGGTCGGCGAACGTGTCCCACGAGAAGTCTGACTCGCCGCGGCGCCCGAGATGGGTCGCACCTGCGGCGACCCACTCGGCGACCATCACATCGCGGTCGACGTCAGGGGTGCGGTCGAAGTCAAGGTGCATGCGGTTCTTGCCCGGGGTCGGATCCTCGACCTTCTGGAAGCCGAGCGCGACTGCAGCCTCTGGGGCGCGCACCATGCAAAACCAGCCGTCTGCATCGTGCACGATCTCGCCACCGAGACGCTCAGCCCACCATGCCGCGAGTGGCCGGGGGTCTTCGGTATCAACGGTGACCATGCCGAGTCGGATCATGTGCGCTGCTCCTTATTGTGTGTCGAAGGCTACGGCACGCGCCGCAGCCACTCCTCGGTTGAGAACTTCTGCTCGACGAGCCGCTCAGCTGCGTCCCACTCGCCCTCAGTGACCTCGCCCATCACGCCGCCGTGGCGACGCTGGAAGACCTCAATCATGCGCTCGACGATCTCCTCGCGCGTCTTGCCGGTCTGGCTCTTCAGCGGGTCGACTCGCTTCTGCGCGCTCGCGGTGCCCTTGTCAGAGAGCTTCTCGCGTCCGATCCTGAGAACAGACGTCATCGCCGTTGGATCCATGTCATACGCCATCGTCACGTGGTGCAGGATCGCCCCCGAGCCAAGCCGCTTCTGTGCGGCCCCACCGATCTTGCCAAGCGGGCTCGTGATGTCATTGAGTGGCTTGTAAACGGCGTCGATGCCGAGCGATTTCAGTGCCTCGAGCACCCAGTCGTCGAGGTACGCGTATGAGTCGGCGAACGACATCCCCCGCACAAGCTCGCCGGGAATGTAGAGCGCATACGTGATGCTCGCCTCGGGCTCCATATACATGGCCCCACCGCCCGAGATACGTCGCACCAGTGTCGCGTTATGCTCGGCAGCGGCCTCCTCGTCGACCTCGTTTTTCACCGACTGGAAGGAGCCGATGATGACTGCGGGTTCGTTCCACTCCCAGATGCGTAGCGTCGGGCCGCGAAGCCCCTCGCCGACTGCGGTCGTGAGCACTTCGTCAAGCGCAGCGTTGAGCATGGGTGCGACTGCCGGCTCGCGGACGATCTGCCAGTCGTAGTCGCGCCAGTGGGCGGCGCCGGTGACACCGCGGCGGATGGCGACGCCGACAGAGTCTGGGGTGAACCCGAGCAGATGCACCTCGCTCGGGAGCGCCTGCCTGATGGCGTTCGCAAACTCCTCGATCGTTGAGTTCGGGTTCATCCCTTCGACCGCAGCGTTGATGTCGAGGAGGGCCTCGTCGGGTTCGAGGAAGAAGTCTCCGGAGAGCCTGAAATCAACGATCTTGCCCTCGTCGACTTCGAAGTCGACGACAACGAGCTTGCCCCCGGGAACCTTGTATTCGCCGTGCATGTCACCCTCCTTGTGCCGTACCCCCAAGGGTACTCCTCGGCGCTCGCGAGGGCCATGCTGGCGCGGCGTGCGGGTTCCGCAGGAGTAAGGTGAAGAGAATGAACAGGAACCGTCGTGGCTGAACCGATCGCGAAGTTTCTGCTGCGGCTCGCCCCAATGATCTACGGGCCGACACTGCTGTTCGCCCTCGGGCAAGGCGCGCTGATCCCGCTCATTCCCACGATGGCGACCCGCGCCGGGGCCGATCTCGCGACCTCCGGTCTTGTCGCGTCCGCGCTCGTCGTCGGGCAGCTCTGCGGAAACATCCCGGCAGGGTGGCTTGTCGCGAAGGTCGGCGAGCGCATGGCGATGGTGGTCTCAGGTTTTCTCGCGCTCGCAGGCGCGCTGATGCTCCCGTTCGCCTCGAATGTCGGCGTGCTTGCCCTCGCGATCTTTATCAATGGGTTCTGTGCCGCGGCGTTCGGGCTCGCCAGGCACTCGTTCATGGCGACGCACGTGCCGTTCCACTTCCGCGCCAGGGCGCTTGCGCTCCTTGGCGGGAGCTACCGCTTCGGGATGTTCCTCGGGCCGTTTGTCGGAGCGCTGCTGCTGGGGGCGAACGGACACGAGAGCGCCGTCATTTGGTTCCTCATTGCGTGCCTCGCCGCGACAGTGTTGCTCGTGTGGTTCGGCCCAGACCCGGAGCGCGAGTTCGAAGCAGGCGCGCGCGAGCCAGTCACCGGCGAAGCGACCGCTGGTGTGAGCTTGCCAGACAGCCCTGGCGTAAAAGACGGGGTGTTCAGCACCATGATCAGGTTCCGCGCCGTGCTCGCCCGGCTCGGCCTCGCAGCGTCCACGCTCTCCGCGCTGCGTGCAGCCCGCCAGGTCGTGCTGCCGATCTGGGGCGTCGCGATCGGCCTCGACGCCCAGACGATCTCACTCGTTGTCGGCATCTCGGGAGCACTCGACTTTGCGCTGTTTTACGCGAGTGGCCAGGTCATGGATCGCTTCGGCAGGCTGTGGGCCGTGGTGCCGTCGATGCTCATCATGAGTGTTGCGTTTCTCACGCTCTCGCTCACGAGCGGCTGGGACTCGGCAGCCTCGTGGTTCGTTGCGCTCGCCGCCGCTATCGGAGTTGCAAACGGCCTATCAAGCGGACTGCTGCTCACGCTCGGCGCCGACCTCGCTCCCAAGCAGAACCCGGCGCCCTTCCTCGGCTCGTGGCGCACGCTCACCAGCGCGGGCGCCGCCGCAGCGCCTTTGCTGTTCTCGGGCATGGCTGCCGTCGCCCCAATCGGGGTCGCAACTGCGGCGATGGGCGTGATCGGGCTGTTCGGTACCTGGGCGTTCCTCCGCTGGATGCCGCGGAAGGACGGTCGGACCTGACCCGAGACTTCTCGTGAGATGGAGCCCTTACGGAATGAGCCATCCGGTCGGAGCGGATGAAGGATGCGGTAAGAGATGGTGCTTCACGGACACCTTGTCACCCATCCCCGGTGCGAATCTCGCGAACACCGGCGCTCCTGATTGGTAGAGCTCACTCTTCCGAAGCGAAGGTGACGCTTGCGCGAGAATTCTCGATGAACGCGCGCATGTCTTCGCCTTGCTTCGGGTATTCGTGATCACCGCAGGCCGCGAATGCAATTAACGCGTAAGTACCAGCACGATAGGCGTATGTCGTTCCACCGAGCTGCGGTTCTGCTTCAGCAGCAAAACTGGCCTTCGCGAAAGAAAACTGGGCTTCCAACGCTCCGTCGTTGACGAACGCCCCCAGCATCACCGGCTGCTCCCCCTCCACAGTGACTTCCGTGTGGAACGCCTCCTGGCCGAGTTCCAACGTGAAGTCTCTGGCGACTTCCGCCGAATCCGGTGAATCCGGATCCGCATGTCCAACCGACTGATGAAACTGAATGATGCAGTGCGGTGAAACCGTCACTTGAGCGACTCGCTCCTCAGGGAAGTCCTCAACCTCCCAACCGTCAGGGAGCGGCTGTGGAATGCTCCAGAAGAGATCATCTGGGGCCTCGTCAGCGATGATCTTCGCAGTCAGGTCGAGCTCTTCACTGTCAAAGAGTTCTTCTGCTGGGTCGGCTTCTGGAGCCGAGACCTCGGCCACGGGGCTGCAGCCAGTGAGAGAGACACCCGCGGCAAGCAAGGTGAGGATGGCGGCCCTGCTCAGAGCGGCCGACGAAGAGTATCGTTTGCGAGGCATGACTCGACCCTAGCTGCTTACGTATTCTAAATCAGATACATGAGTCGCTTTTCTTGGGACTTGGCGGCAACCGCGGGAAGGGCGGCCTGGTCTGACCGCCGCTACCGCCCGCGCCTCACACCATGTAGTTCGCGTCGGGCACGTCGGTCACGAACATGTAGCCGGGGGCGTGCGTGAGCGCGAACGGTGGCTTCGACGCCATGATGGCTGCCTGAGGAGTCACGCCGCAGGCCCAGAAGACAGGCACCTCGCCGGCGCGAATCTCGGGGGAATCTCCGAAGTCGGGCGCCTGCACATCGGCGATACCGAGACCGGCGGCGTCACCAACGTGCACGGGAGCGCCGTGCACGGCGGGGTAACGGCCCGAGATCCGCACCGCGTCCGCCACGCGGTCGCCAGGGACGGGGCGCATCGAGACGACGAGCTCGCCGGCGAGCCTGCCCGCCGGCGCGCACTGCCGATTCGTGCGGTACATCGGCACGTTGCGCTCGAGGGTTTGGTGCCTGATCTCGATGCCCGCATCGACGAGCCCGGCCTCGAACGTGAAGCTGCAGCCGATGAGAAACGAAACGAGGTCGGGATGCTCCTCCCAGGCGGCAGAGGCGTCGGTCGGCTCCTCCGCAAGCTCACCGTTGCGCCACACCCGGTACTTCGGGATGTCGGTGCGAAGGTCTGAGCCGGGAGCAAGCAGCGACTCGGTTGCGCCTGCATCCAGTACTTCGAGCACCGGACACGCTTGGGGGTTGCGCTGCGCGTACAGCAGCACGTCGTACGCCCAGTCAGCCGGCACCGAGATGAGGTTTGCCTGGACGAGGCCGTGGGCGACTCCGCTCGTCGGCGCGACGAGGCCCGCCCGATAGCCCGCCCGAGCCTCTCGTGCTGCGGCCAGCTGAGCGGGGGTTGCGAGTGAGTTGGGCACGGTGTTCCTCCTACCGTCGTTGGTGAGTCGTACGTTGGTCGGGTACGGCCGCTAGTCAATGCTTCCGATCGAGGCGCCCGCCGCAAGCGCAACGCCACTGACGGCGCCGTATCGAAGCGTGCCAGAGATAGGCGCCTTGACGGGCACCTCCATCTTCATCGCTTCAAGCAGCGCTACCGTGTCGCCAGCCTGAACGACGGCGCCGTCTGCGACCGACCACGACGCGAGGGTGGACGCGAAGGGGGCGGTGAGCGCCCCGGCAGAGGCTTCTCCGGCGCCCTCACCGGCTTCACCGGCGCCCTGCGTCACGGCCCCAGTCTCGAGCCGGGCGAGCAGGCTCTCGGGCAGCCCGAGCTCGACGATCTTGCCGTCGAGCTCGATCGGCAGGCGTGTGAGTCGCGGCACTCCTGGGGCTGGGACGGCGGCCGCGGGCTCGAACACGGCCGTGGATTCCTCCTCGATCCAGCGGGTGTGAACCCCGAACGCGCCGCCCGGCGCAGTGAATGCGTCGTCAGCGACGACGGACCTGTGGAAGGGCAGCACTGTCGCGACACCATCGACCACGAACTCGGCGAGCGCGCGCCGTGACCTCCGGAGCGCCTCCTCGCGGTCTGCGCCCCATACGACGAGTTTCGCGAGCATCGAGTCGAAGCTACCCGGCACCGAGTATCCCTGGTATACGCCGGAGTCCACGCGAACGCCGGGGCCGGCGGGTAGCTCGAGCCGCGCAATGGTGCCCGGCGTCGGGAGGTAGCCGAGGCCGGGGTCTTCCGCGTTGATGCGGAACTCGAACGCGTGCCCGAATGCAGGGACCGTGGCGGGCACGGTCATCGGGTTGCCCGCGGCGATGATGAACTGCTGCTGCACGAGGTCGACGCCTGTCACTGCCTCGGTGATGGGGTGTTCGACCTGGAGGCGCGTGTTCACCTCGAGAAACGACAGCGTGCCGTCGTCGCCGAGGAGAAATTCGACGGTGCCAGCGCCGACGTAGTTCGCTGCAGCGCACACCGCGGCGGCAGCGTCGTGGATCCGTGCGCGAAGCTCGTCTGAGATGAAGGGGGCTGGGGCCTCCTCTACGAGCTTCTGATTGCGACGCTGCAGCGAGCAGTCGCGAGTGCCGAGCACTTCGATCCGTCCGTGCCGGTCGCCGAGCACTTGCGCCTCGATATGGCGGGGCCTGTCGAGGAAACGTTCGACGAGACAGTCGCCCTTGCCGAAGGCCGCGGTTGCCTCGCGCACCGCAGCGTCGTAGGCGTCAGCGATGTCCGCGCGTTCCCGCACGACGCGCATGCCGCGACCGCCGCCGCCGAAGACCGCCTTGATTGCAAGCGGGAGGCCGTGCTCGTCGGCGAACGCAAAGACGTCGTCCACGCCCGAAACCGCACCGGGCGTGCCGGGAACGAGGGGTGCCCCAACCTCCGCGGCGAGCGCGCGGGCGCGCGCTTTGTCGCCGAGCGTCTCGATGGTTTGGGGGTCTGGTCCGATCCATGTGAGACCGGCATCGAGCACTGCGGTCGCGAAGTCGGCGCGCTCGGACAGGAACCCGTACCCAGGGTGTACAGCGTCTACGCCCGCCCGGGCCGCGACGGCGAGGAGTTTCTCGATGCTGAGGTAGCTCTCACCCGGGGTGGCCCCGTTCAGCGCGTAGGCCTCGTCAGCGAGGCGAACGTGCAGGGCGTCTGCGTCATCGTCGGAGTACACGGCGACACTCGCGATGCCGGCGTCGTTCGCTGCGCGGATGATGCGGACGGCGATCTCCCCGCGGTTCGCGATGAGGATCTTGGTGAGTGTCACTGTCGTGTCTCCGTTCGTGTGCGCGGCGCGTCCGCGATGAGAGTGAATCGCACGGCGCTGCCCGGGGTGAGCTGCGCGGCGAGGTCGACGTCGTCGTCGTGGACGACGGCGATGACGGGGTAGCCGCCGGTAAGCGGGTGGTCTGCGAGGAAGAGCACCGGCTGGCCGTCGGGTGGAACCTGGAGAGCGCCGAGCACGACGCCCTCGCTCGGGAGCTCAACGCCTGCGTGAGCCTCGTCTCGGCGGAGCGGTTCGCCAGCGAGCCGCACGCCGACGCGGTCGCTCTGCGGCGCGACCATCCAGGATTGACCTGTGAGGCGAGCGACGGCTTCGGCGTCGAACCAGTCATCGCGTGGGCCGAGTATGACCCGGAGCGTCGTGACGTCGCCCGGCGCGGGAAGGTCAGGATCCTGCCCCGTGGGTGCGCCGACCGCATACGTTGCCGCGCCCGCCGGACGGATTTCGTCGCCGACGGCGACCGGCGCGGGGCCGAGTTCAGCGAGGGTGTCGCGCGCGCGGCTGCCGAGGAAGGCATCGCCACCGATACCCCCTCGCAAAGAGAGGATCGAGCGCAGCCCGCGCTCCGCGGCGCCAAGTGTGAGCCGCTCGCCTGCGCTGAGCCGGAAGGGGGCGCCGTGGGGCACATTCCGTGCACCAAAGGGACCGGTGACGCGGCCCGCCCGCGTCGCACCGGTGAGAGCGAGCACTGTGGTTGCGAGGGCGTCGGCAGCAAAGCCGCCGTGACTGAGTTCAAGGGCTGCCGCGCCGGGGGCGTTGCCGACGAGCGCGTTCCCAAGCCGATAGGAACGGCGGATCGCGGTTCCCGCGCGGCCCACACCCATTGCGGCGGCGCCGAGACGGCCCGCGTCTTGTACGAGGGTCTGGAGCCCGGCGTCTACGACGCGGAGAGTCGCGGCTGGGAGATTCTCATCGGGGGCGCGGCGCGCCGTCGGGGCCGAAGCCTGGACAGCGGCGATCTTTGCCTCCTCGCGAACCGCCGTGAATCGGACTCGGCCGCCCGCTACAAGCACCGCGGGCTGTTCCCGCTCGGTGTCCCACATCCGCGCGCTCGTAGCGCCGATGATCTGCCAGCCGCCGGGGCTCTCACGCGGGTAGACGCCGGAGAATTGGCCTGCGAGGCCGACGGCTCCCGGCTGGATGCGCGGTCTCGGCGTCTCGCGTCTGGGGACGACGAGGGCGGGGTCGCCGCCGGAGAGGTAGGCGAAGCCCGGTGCGAAACCGGTGAACGCGACCACATAGCTGGCGGCGGTGTGCCGTGCGATGACGGCGTCCTCGCTCATGCCGGTGAGGGACGCAACTTCAGCGAGGTCTGGCCCCGTGTAGTGCACTGGGATGACGACCTCGGGGCCTGCGTGCTGCGTGCGTGCTGCGGTGTCAGAGCGATCGAGCAGCGCGGGAAGGGCGGCGGCGAGTGCTCGCGGGTCGTGGCCGGCGCCGCCGAGCACCAGTACTGTCTCGGCCGCGGGCACGAGCTCGTCCGCGTGAAGCTCGCCGTGCTCACGCGCGACCGCAAGCGCGGCGAACACGCGGAGTGCACTCTCCAGGGATCCGCAGTCGATGAGCGCGGCAGTGGTTCCGGCCGGCTTGACGCTAGGCCGAGCGACCGTCATGCGTGTGCCGGCCCGCTGAAGGCCGCGAGTTCGACGCCCGCGTTGAGGAGTCGTGCGCGCACTGCCCGCGCCATATCGACGGCATCGGGGCTGTCGCCGTGCACACAGATCGACTCGGCCTCGACGGCGACGGTGCTGCCGTCTCGTGCCGCCAGGGTGCCGTGCTGTACGAGCCGCAGCATGCGCTCCGCAACGAGTTCCGGGTCATGCATGACAGCCCCCGGCTCGGCGCGCGACACGAGCGCCCCGCTCGGTTCGTAGGCGCGGTCGGCGAATGCCTCGGGCACGGCGCGAAGTCCGGCGGCGCGCGCTTGCTCAACGAGCGGCGAACCCGCGAGGCACACAAGCGCGAGCTCAGGGCTGACCCGCTTGATCGCCGAGATGACTGTTGCGGCCTCCGCTTCGTTGAAGGCGATGCTGTTATAGAGGGCGCCGTGCGGCTTGACGTAGCTTACCCGCGTGCCTGCTGCGTGGGCGATCGCTTTGAGCGCGCCTATCTGGTAAATAATGTCGGCCTCGAGCTCGTCCGCTGGCAGCGTCATCGGGCGCCGCCCGAAGCCAACGAGATCCGGGTAGGCGACGTGCGCCCCGACTGAGACCCCGCGTGCGGACGCGGTCGTCACTGTCGCGAGCGCAGTTTTGGGGTCGCCGGCATGGAAACCGCAGGCGATGTTCGCGCTGGTGACGGTCTCAAGCATGCTTTCGTCGTCACCCATGCGCCACGGCCCGTAGTGTTCGCCGAGGTCGCTGTTGAGATCGATGCGTAACATCGATGCCCCTTTCTCTGTGGCGCGGCTATGCGCCGAGGAACTTGAAGATGGAGCTGAAGGAGACAGCCCCCATGTACCAGGTGAGCGCTGTCATGAGCGTACCGAGCACGAGCAGCCAGAGCCGAATGCGGTGCCCACCGAGCAGGTCGCGCCTGAACCACCCGATGTACATGAACACTGTGAAACCGATCGGCAGGATGAGGCCGTTGAAGCCGCCAGCAAAGACAAGGAGAGCGACGGGGGTCGTTCCCATGATGAGGAACACGGTCAGGCCGACCGCGATGAAGATTACTGTCGCCCAGTTCCGGGCGCGCATGTCGAGCTTTGCGCTGAACACCGTCATGAACGATACGGAGGTGAACGCTGCGCCGATCACGCTCGAGATTGCGGCTGCCCACAGGACCAGGCCGAATGCGCGCATGCCCCACGTTCCAGCGGCGGCCTCAAAGGCCTGTGCGGCGGGGTTTGCGGCGAGATCAAGCATCACGCCACTTGCGGTGACCCCGAGGAAGGCAAGGAATAGCACGTAACGCATGACGCCGGTCACCGCGATGCCGAAGAATGCTGAACGGGTGACCTGTGTGATGTGCTCGGGGCCAGTCGTGCCCGAGTCGAGCAGTTTGTGTGCGCCGGCGTAGGTGATGTAGCCGCCGACTGTGCCGCCGACGATCGTGGTGATCGCGGCGAAGTCGATGCTGTCGGGCAGTACGGTCTGCCGAAGCGCGTCGCCGACGGGTGGGTTTGCGACGATCGCGACGGCGATCGTCAGGCCAACCATCATGATGCCGAGGACGATGATCGTGCGGTCCATGATGAGGCCCGCACGGTGCGAGAGGAAGATGGCGATCGCAAGTGCGGCGCTGATCGCGCCACCGATGCGCGGGTCGAGCCCGAACAGCGCGTTCAGTCCGAGCCCCGCGCCAGCGATGTTCCCGATGTTAAACACAAGGCCGCCGAGGATCACGAGCACCGAGAGGAGGTACCCGGAATACGGAATGGCGGCGTTCGCGAGTTCAGCAGCGCGCTTGCCGGAGAGGGTGATGATCTGCCAGATGTTCGCCTGGACGATGAAGTCGATGACGATCGAGACGAGGATGCCGAACGCGAATGCTGCGCCGAGCGTCGCGGTGAAAGTCGCGGTCTGGGTGATGAAGCCGGGGCCGATGGCCGATGTCGCCATCAGGAAGATTGCACCGAGCAGTGAGGATCGCCGGGCCTTCGCGAAGCCGACCGCCCCGCTTGCGACGGTGGCTGGGCCGGGGACGGTGGTCTGGGTGCCGCCGGGCTCGTCGTGGTCGGGGGAGTGTGAGGTGCTCATCGCTGAGGGCCTTTCGCGTCGTTGCGTCACGTGCTTGACAGAAGTGTGGACTAATCCGTTCCATCAGCGTACACGTTTGTTTGAACAATGCAAGAACGATTGCTCAACAATCTCTGGTCTAGGCGGTGTGCTTGCTACACTGCACGCATGTCGTCCCCACGCCAATCGTCGCCGGCTGATGGTGAAACCGCGGCAGTGTCGAGGGCGATGGAAGCCGCAGCTGAGATCCGTGGACGGATCGCAGACGGCGAACTCAAACCCGGCGACCGCGTCCCCGAGGCAAAGCTTGCCGAGTCCCTGGGCATCTCGCGCAACACGCTGCGCGAGGCCTTCAGAACCCTCAGTCAAGAGGGCCTCATCACCCAGGTACCTCACCGCGGCGCGTGCGTCGCGATTCCCAACATCAACACGATCATTGACGTGTATCGAGTGCGGCGGCTCATCGAATGCCAGGCCGTCTCAGAGGCGCTACCGCGCCACCCAGCACTCGCGAAGATGCGCGCCGCGGTCGAGGAAGCGCTCGAGTTTCGCCTGCGCGACGATTGGCCGGCAATCGCTGGCGCGAACATCCGCTTTCACCAGGCAATCTTCGAGCTCGCCGACAGCCCGCGCCTGAACCGGCTCTACGGCCAGCTGACGGCCGAGCTCCGGCTCGCATTCGGACTCATCGACGACCCCGAGTACCTCCACGCCCCGTTCCTCGAACGAAACCTTGAGATCGTCGAGATGCTTGAGGCGGGTCAGACTGAGCAGGCGGCCGCGCAGCTGAAGGACTATCTGTTTCTCGCGGAGCGGATCCTGCTCGCGGGCTACGAGCGCCTCGATCTTGGCTGACACGCGCTTGCGCATAGCGGCACGTGCGGACTCGAAGGACTATTCGAGGTGTTCGAGCAGCCAGGTCGCGAGGTCTGTGTAGACCGCCTCGCGGTTCGTCTCGTTGAGGAGTTCGTGACGGGCGCCCGGGTACACCTTGAGTGCCACGTCGCGCACGCCTCGGGCGCGGTAGGCGTCGGCGAGGCGACGCAACCCGTCGGCGCGACTGAGCGGGTCGTCACTTCCAGAGACGATGAGCAGCGGGACGTCGACGGCGAGGCCGGCGCCAGGGGTGCCGAATAGCCTCAGTCCGTCGCTGACTCCGAACAGCTTCAAGACGTTCGCCTCGAAGCACAGGGGATCCGCGATGAACGCGGCGGCCGTTTCTGGGTCGCGGCTCAACCACTCGAAGCCGTTCGCCCCGTCTGCGTCCGCCCACATGGCATTGAGATTCCCGCTCTCCATGAACCGCGGCGTCCGATAGGCGCTCCCCGAGAGCACGACGGCGTCCCACTGCCGGGGCGCATCGTTGAGAATTCGCTGGGTCATGAGCGAGCCCCACGAATGACCGAACTGAGCGACTCGCAGTCCGGGGTGCTCGGACCGAATGATGCCAGTGAGCTGCCGAATGACCCCCTCTGCTGCGCGAAGGCCGCCCGGTCCGAGCTTGCCGAGAAGCGCGAGGTCGCCGTCATGCTGGCGGCGGCCGGTCTCGCCGTGACCGCGGTGGTCGTTCGCGTACACGGCAAGCCCCGCTCGCGCGAGGAAACGCGCGAAGCTGTCGTAGCGCAGGGCGTGCTCGCCAATGCCGTGTGAGATCTGCACGGCGCCGACAGGCTCAGGCTGCCGTTCGGGATCGGGCAGCCACGCGTATGCGCTGATCTCGATGCCGTGTTCATCGGTGTAGGTGAAGTCGCGGCGTCCGGGGGAGTGCTGGTCGTTCATGGCTCCATTCTTGCGCACCGGGCGCAAATATACTGTGGGAATGCGGCGATCGTTGCTCCGGGCTGCACCGCTCGTGCTTGCGGCGATGCTCATGCTGTCGGCGTGCGTGCCGAGCGAAGCTGAAGGAGATGAACTTGTGAGTCGTGTGAGCGTCACGTCCTTCGAAGTCGCGGGGCCGGGGCCCGCCCCCGACGGTGGAATCAATCGCATCGGTTCTGATCGGGTTCCGGTACGCGGCTATGAGCCCGCGGGCGACGCCGAGCCCTGGGCGACGCTTGTCTGGGCGCACGGCGGCTCGTTTATCCGGGGCACGCTCGACTGGCCAGAGGCCGACTGGGTGGCGCGCAGTTTCGCGGCGGCTGGTCTGCGAGTCATCTCTGTCGATTACGTGCTCGCGAGCGAAACAGTGAAGGCGCCAGCACCGGCGAACGACGTCGCCGCCGTCGTTGCCTGGGCTGGGGCGGAATACGGCGGCCCGCTCGTCGTCGGAGGGGCGAGCGCCGGCGCCCATCTCGCGACCCTCGCGACGCTTGCGCAGGCTGAGACGGCCCCCGAGCGCGCGGCGGCGGCCCTGCTCCTTGAGTATCCGACACTGCACCGCACGCAGCGCGTCGATCCGCAGCTTGCCGACGCCGTCGCAGCATTGCCTGAGGCGCGGCGGTTCCGCGCGGATCGCATCGCCGAGATGTACGACTTCTACCTCGGAAGTGAGGGGAGGGACGCTGGCGCCCTTGTCGCGGGTGAGCTGCCCGCAGCGAGGCTCGCGCTTCTCCCTCCAACAATCATTGTCAACGCCGACGCCGACGAGCTGCGCGCGTCTGGCGAAGAATTCGCCGATCAACTGCGGGCCGCGGGAGTTACCGTGACGGAGACGATCGAAGCCGGCACCGTGCACGGCTACCTGAATCGGCCGGAAGAATCCGCCAGCGCAAGAGAGCAGGCGGCCGCAACGATGGCGCACTTCGTGAGCGAGCTGCGGGCGACCCTGGGGCCCTAGCCGCGGCCACGATTCGGATCACGCGAGACCCGAGCAGCGGGGAAGCACACCGCGCCCCTAGACTGGGGAAATGAGCGATTTCGTTGTGTCACTGCCGACTGATCCGGGACTGCGTGAGGCGATTGGAGAGATCGACGGCGTCGACATCGTCGAATGGGACCTTGAAGGCCCGGCTCCCCGACCCCATATCGACATCATTGTGCCGCCATACTGGGGTGGCATTCGCAGGCTCGCCAACGTCGCGGAAGTCTCGACTCAGCTGATCCAGTGGCAGTCGATCGGTTACAACGGCATCGAGAAGTTCTT
Source organism: Leucobacter aridicollis (assembly GCF_024399335.1). Lineage (NCBI taxonomy): Bacteria > Bacillati > Actinomycetota > Actinomycetes > Micrococcales > Microbacteriaceae > Leucobacter > Leucobacter aridicollis. The sequence goes on along the minus strand of NZ_CP075339.1, from coordinate 3,175,178 downwards.
GCCGAGCGGCTACACGCTCGCGAACGCGACCTCGGTGCACGAGGCGGCCACGGCTGAGCTCGCTGTCGGGCTCGCGATCGCCTCACAGCGCGGGCTGCCACGATTCATTCGCGACGGGCTTGAAGGCAAGTGGGAGCTGCAGACCTTCCCGAGCCTCGCAGATCGCAACGTGCTCATCGTGGGCTACGGCGGTGTCGGCAAGGCGATCGAAGCCCGTCTTGCCGGGTTCGAGACGAAGATCACACGGCTCGCGCGGTCCGCACGTGACGAGCAAAACCTTGCTGGGGAGACCGTGCACGTTCACGGCCTCGACGAGTTGCACACACTCCTGCCACAGACCGAGGTGCTGATCCTGGGTCTGCCGCTCAGCGACGAGACACGAGGGCTGTTCGACGCCGCCGCTCTCGCGGCGCTGCCCGATGACGCGCTCATCGTGAACGTCGGCCGCGGGCCCCTCGTCGTGACTGACGATCTCGTCGCAGAACTCACCAAGGGCCGCCTTCGAGCTGCGCTTGACGTCACCGACCCTGAGCCACTCCCGGCCGACCACCCGCTGTGGTCACTACCGAACGCCCTCATCACGCCGCACGCGGGAGGGGATTCGACTGCGATGATGCCTCGCATGGTCTCCCTGATCTCAAGGCAGATCTCAAAGCTTCGTGCCGGGGAACGCCCCGAGAACATCGTTTTGGGTGGCTGACAGGCACTGAATCGCTTTTCCGGTGCAGCCCCACGTCGCCGACAGTCTCGACCGTGGGGCTGCACGTGCATTCCGGCTACGGTACGAGGGGCGCTCCGGCAGGCACGTCAGGGAAAGCGTGATGCCCAGTCGAACTCACACGTCGAGGGCTAGGATGGAGGGGTCCGTGCGCGCCAGTCGGCGCCCGACACGAACCAAGATCCCCGTCTGCCCCTTGGAGTGAATACACACATGGCTGAACAGTCCCGCCTCGATAAGGTCATCTCTCTCGCCCGCCACCGCGGCTTCGTCTTCCAAGCAGGTGAGATCTACGGTGGGTCGCGCTCAGCGTGGGACTACGGCCCGCTGGGAACCGCTCTCAAGGAGAACATCAAGCGCCAGTGGTGGAAGGCGATGGTTCAGCGCCGCGACGACGTCGTCGGCATCGACTCAAGCGTCATCCTTCCGAAGCGCGTCTGGGAGGCGTCGGGTCACGTCGAGGTCTTCAGCGACCCGCTCGTCGAGTGCCTGAACTGCCACAAGCGCTACCGCGAGGATCACCTCATCGAGGAGTTCGAGGAGAAGAAGGGCCGCGAACCCAAGGACGGCCTCTCTGAGGTCGTCTGTGTCGCCTGCGGCACGCGCGGTCAGTTCACTGAGCCCCGAGCATTCTCGGGCCTCCTGAAGACCTACCTCGGGCCCGTCGACGATGAGGCCGGGCTGCACTACCTGCGCCCCGAGACCGCTCAGGGCATCTTCGTGAACTTCGCGAACGTGCTGCAGTCGGCACGCATGAAGCCTCCCTTCGGCATCGGTCAGATCGGCAAGAGCTTCCGCAACGAGATCACCCCCGGAAACTTCATCTTCCGCACTCGCGAGTTCGAGCAGATGGAGATGGAGTTCTTCGTCGAGCCTGGCACTGATGACGAGTGGCAGGAGTACTGGATGAATGAGCGGATGAACTGGTACGTCGACCTCGGCATCGATGCCGAGAACCTGCGCTTCTACGATCACCCGAAAGAAAAGCTGTCGCACTACTCAAAGCGCACAGCTGACATCGAGTACCGCTTCGGTTTCCAGGGCAGCGAGTGGGGCGAGCTCGAGGGCATCGCAAACCGCACGAACTTCGACCTCACGACGCACTCGGAGCACTCGGGCAAGGACCTCAGCTTCTTTGACCAGACGAAGAACGAGCGCTACACCCCGTACGTTATCGAGCCTGCCGCGGGCCTCACCCGCTCGCTCATGGCCTTCCTCGTCGACGCCTACCGCGAAGAGGAGGTGCCGAACGCGAAGGGTGGCACCGACACCCGCACGATGCTCGCGCTCGATCCGCGCCTCGCGCCCGTGAAGGCGGCCGTGCTGCCCCTCAGCCGAAACGAGAAGCTGTCGCCGCTCGCGCGTGAGATCGCACAGGATCTTCGCGAGGACTGGAACATCGACTTCGACGATTCGGGGGCGATCGGTCGCCGCTACCGTCGCCAGGACGAGATCGGTACTCCGTTCTGCGTCACTGTCGACTTCGACTCGCTCGACGACGACGCTGTGACCGTGCGCGAGCGCGACACCATGCAGCAGGAGCGCGTGCCCCGCGCCGAGCTCCACGCCTACCTCGCAGAGCGTCTTCGCGGCGCGTAACAGGGATAACCATGACGCAACCCCCACCGATCGACGGTCACACGCCAAGCACCGGAGGGGCTGAGCCCCAGGGTGAGTCGACGCCAGTCCCGGCGCCGACTCACCCTGACGTTCACGTGCCGCACCCTCAATACGCGCCGTACCCGCAACAGGCCCAGTACCCGCAACAGGGGCAGTACCCGCCGGCTGGTACTCCTGCGGTCTCCCCACAGTGGGCGTGGGCGCAACAGCAGCCGCAGTTTGTCGAGGTTGAGACCGAGCCGCTTGAGTACCACCGGCTCTATCGCGGCGCCCCGCGCTACGCCTGGTGGAAACCGCTGGTCGTGCTTGTCCTTGCAGCGAGCATCTACTTCGCGATGAACATCGCGTACTCGCTCGCGCTGATGCCACTGCTTCTTGCATTCGACCCCGACTACGTGAACGATGCGCTCTTCATGCAGATCGCGCCGATCCTTGACACGCAGCACCCACTGTCGATCCTGCTGAACCTCGGCACCGTCGCGCTCATGATCCCGGCTGTGCTGCTCGCGATGCTTGCGCTTGGGGTCAGGCCCGTCGGCAGGGTGTGGTCTGTTGCCGGGCGGATCCGGTGGGGGCTCCTGTGGCGCACGACTGCCGCAGCGGTACTCGGCGTGATCGTGATGAACGGCGTCGGAATCCTGTTTGGACTTGCGATTGAGAGCTTTGTCGCCAACCCGACGGCTGAGCCTATCGCCGCCGAGGCGCCAGAGTTTAACGCGACGGCTGCACTGATCTCGTTCGCCCTCGTGTTGCTTCTTGTGCCGTTCCAGGCCGCGGCCGAAGAAGTCGTCTTCAGGGGGCTTTTCCTGCAGGTACTCGGTTCATGGATGCGATCGCCGTGGCTCGCAATTGGGCTCTCAACGTTCGCCTTCGCTGCGATGCACATCTACGACATCTGGGGCCTACTGGCAGTTGGTCTGATGGGTCTGACTGCCGCCTGGTTGACGTGGAAGACTGGCGGCCTCGAGGCCGCCATCGCGATTCACATCATCAACAATATTGCGGCGTTTGGCTTCATGTCGGCGGGTCTGAGCGGCAGCACTGGGCAGGTCGAGAGCTCGGGCGGCATCGAATCAGTCATCGGCGAGATCGCGGGCCTCGCCCTGTTCGCCTGGCTCGTCGTGCGCATCTTCAAGAAGCGCGGCTACGGTCGCGAGCGGATTGACCGTGTCTGGCGCGCGGCGCCGGTCGCGAATGGTGGGGCGGGCGCCGCGTGAGTCGGGTGCTCTTGCTCGGCGGCGGCATCTCAGCATTTGCCGCCGCGCTCGACCTCGCCGAGGTCGGCGTCACGGTAGTGATTGTCGACTCGGTAGTCAGGCTGCCCGAGATCCCGGTGCGGCACGCCGGCGGCGAGGTTTCTGCGTTGCTCGACGTGGTCGCTGCGCCACTCGCTGCAGATGGAGCAGCGAATCCTGAGGCAGCGCCGCGACTGATCGAGGCCGCCAACGTGATGCTTCGCACGCGTGGAGGAGGCTGGGCCGCGAGCCCGGCGCGCTCAGTCTGGGGAATACCCCCGGTGCCTCTCGCGAAGGCGTGCATGGCGCTGCTTGGCACTGGCGGCGCGTTGCGGGCATATCTCGACAGGCTGAAGCCTGTCCTCACCATCGGCAAGGAGCACAACTTCGGTGCGCTTGTTGACTCGCGTCTCGGGAGCAATGCGCGCGAGATTCTCGTGGAGCCATTCGTCGTTGAGGGGTTCGGGGTGCAGTCGCACCGGTCCGAGCCGGCACTCGTCGAGCCTGGCCTCAACGAGGCGCTCACCCGGGCAGGATCGCTGAGCGGCGCTGCCGAACTCCAGTTCGACGAGCACACTTCACGTGAACAGATCGTTGAGCCTCATGGCGGCTGGCCACGGTTCGGGGAACTCCTTGTTGAGCGACTCCGGCTGTTTGGAGCGGAGCACTTCGCTGGCGAGGTGGCGGCCTGTGTGCGCGAATCAGATGGTCGATGGGCCGTCACTGACGATAGCGGCACGACTCAGCGGTTCGATGCGGTGATCGGTGAGCTCGACGCTGTCGAGGCAACTGCTTCGGTCGGTGCTCAGGAGGCCGCTGTCGCGTGGCCACGTGATGAGCAGATCGTCACTGATGCCCCCCGCACTTCCCTGCACTCTCTCCTCGCGGAAGCCCGGCCAACGACGACACGTCAATATGCCGAAACCCGCATTCAGGGGCTCCCATCCGGGGTCGTTGCGGGAACGGACGCCCTGGCGGTGATCGTTTCGGCTGCCGGCGACCCCTGGGCAGCCCGACTGACCTCCGACGCTGAGGGGGAATCGGTGCTGCGGCTCACCGGGCCCGCCGAGCCTCTCGGTGGCACCGGTCAGCCCCCTATCGCGGAAGCTGTCGAGAAGCTTGGTGTGCAATTGATGCCCGAGGCGAGCGTCTCGCACACAACGCTTGCAGCTCCGTTCGCTACTGATGCGGAGCGGGATGCACGTCGCGAGGCGCGCGAGGCAGTGAACCGAGAGTATCCAACTCTGCTCCTCGCAGGCGAGGACCTCCACGGAGGCTCACTTGGTGCCGCGCTCTCCGAACTCAGGCCTGCGGCAGTACACCTGCGGAGGAAGCTGACAGGTATCGCTGAATAACGCCTGTGGTCTTTGAGATGCTCGCAGCGTAGGCTGTATATCTCGAAACAGGAATGTATTTGGACCCGGCGGTGAAGAGTAGGCTGGGGACACGACGCTCGGGAGGCAGTGCATGAGAGGCAAAGTAGGTTTCGTTATCGGAGCCGCAGTCGGTTACGTGTTGGGCACCCGCGCTGGTCGCGCCCGCTACGAGCAGATCAAGCGCGGAGCGATCGCGGTCTGGGAGACGCCGCTCGTGCAACAGGGCGTGACAGCAGTGAAGGGTTCGGTCAATGACCAAGTCCAGAGCGTCAAGGCCGCCGCATCGCGCGCAGCGAAGTCTGCGTTCGTCGCGGCTACCCAGCCAAATCGTGACGCGCCTTCACCAGAGTCGCGGGGGCCCCGCGCAGTTGACGCCCAGGGGGAGACACCGGCATGAGTCGCAAACGCGATGAGGCCGGGACGTTTGAGCTCCTTGCGCGCCTGCCGCAGCAGATAGTCTCGCTCGCCAAGATTGAGTACAACAACGCGAAGCAGGAAGCGATTGGCGCCGCGAAGAAGGCGGGAATCGGTGCGGCTGGTGTTGCTGTGGCGCTGTTCTTCATCTTCTTCATGCTGCAGGCGCTCGTGATTGCGGCGATTGCGGCGCTCGCGCTCGTCTGGCCGTGGTGGCTCGCCGCGCTTGTGGTGGCAGCCGGGCTGTTGTTGCTCGCGGCCGCAGCGCTCTTCGCCGGGTTCAAGCTCATCCAGCGGGGAAACCCGGTTCCCGAGCAGACACTTGATCGTGTCGGAAACGACGTGGCGGCGCTCTCCGACGTGCGCTTCAACGCCGACGCGAAGCCGGGGCACACAACTGACACCGCCTACGGTGCGAATCCCCAGGGAGGCCAGCGATGAATCCGCAGGAACGCAGGCAACTCGGCATCGCGGAGGCCGACGCAGCCCGCGCCGAGCTCTACGACACGCTGGGGCAGCTCAGTGACAGGTTGAACTACGCAAAGCGCATCGACGATGCGACCGAGCGAGTCAGTCTGCGCGTTCGCGAAGAACGGAGGGAGCGGCCGCTCGTATTCGTTGCTGGAGTTGTTGCGGTTGCGGCCACAGCTGGAGTTATTGTGTGGGCGATAGCGAAGCGAGCGGGGCGCAATTTCAGGTCGTAACCGCCGCCAGGGGCGGGTCGAATGTTACCGGCCCGCGCGAATGCGTGCGTAACAGCTCGGTTGCAATCGGCTGGATCAGGCCCTCGGTTTTGCGTCTTGCCCGGCGCAGAGCGAGAATAGGTGAACACACGACTCTGCCGGGGTCGTGTTTTTAAGAAGTCGCCATTGCGCGATTCTTGTTCGTTTCGAGTGATGTGGGGTGTATGTCGGATCAGGCTAAGCTGCTCGGCGGCCTCCGTGTGCTTGTTCCACGCGGTGGGATCTGGGGTGACCTTGTCTCGCAGGCGCTGCGTGATCGTGGCGCTCAGACGGTTATCGCCCCGCTCGTGGACTTCTCGCATACGAGCGAAGAAGACAAGCTTGTCGAGGCTCTGAAGGACCTCGAAGCCGGTGAATTTGATTGGATGACGGCGACGAGTGCGACGGTCGCTGACGTGCTCAAGCACCACAGTGCGGTGTTCCATGAGCGGACGAAAGTCGCCATCGTTGGAGAGGCAACTGCCGTCGCCTTCCGTGAGGCCGGTTATCCCGTCACGCTCACACCAGACGAAGACAACAACACAACGTTTCAGCTGCTGAAGGAATGGACTGAGATCGACTCGGGCGAGGTGTTGCGCGTGCTCACCCTCCGGTCAGACGTTGCGACGCCGGTGCTCACCACTGGGCTCATCGAGCGTGGCCACGACGTCACTCAGGTTCTCGCATTCCGCACCATCGGGGTCCCGGCTTCGGTGCACATCCGCGAAGATATCGACTCGGGGCGCATCAACGCGATCCTCGTCGCCTCCGCGAAGATCGCTGAGGAAGTGCGCAAGCAGTTCCCGCAGCTTCCTGCAGACACGCTCGTTGTCTGCGTCGGCGAGAGTACCGTCGCTGCCGCTGCGGAGCTTGAACTCGCGGGCGCTCGTGGAGATCGCCAGGCAGAGATCGATGCGATCATCGAAGCCGTTGAGTCTGCAATCGACCACAGCGACATGCTGGACTAGCGATGGCTCGGGTTGAGGTTCACGCAGACCGGGTCATCATCCGGCTGACTGCCGCTGAGAAGACAGTTGCTCTGCGTAGGCGCGATGTCGTGCTCGACCGCGCTGCGATCCGCTCGGCAGTGATCACTGAGGATCCCTGGGTGTGGATCCGCGGAATCCGCTCGCCCGGCGCGGGACTTCCACGCGGCCTGGCGTACGGGACCTGGCGCACGCGCGGAGGTAGGGATTTTCTGCTTGCCCGGAGGGGACGCGAGGCAGTCGTGATCGATCTCGACGTGCCTGAGGGGGCCGACGAGAACCGTGGCTGGGTCGGAGAGTTTGATACCTTCTCGCGTGTCATAATTTCGACGGTGCACGCGGCCGACCTCGTGCGGGCGCTGCGGCTCGACGGCGAGGCCTACGAGGCGGAGACCACCGAGTAGGTGGCCCCGGCCTCTAGCGCCGTGTGAAGCGGCGTGAGCGTGTTAGTCGTTCACGATGATGAGATCATCGACCTCTAGGCGCGAACGCGGCGCGAGTTCGCGCTCCTTGAGGGGCTCTGCGAGCTGCTCGGGCAGCCCGAGCTTGCCGATCGTCATGACCGAAACCGCGTGCAGGTCGTCACCGAGGCCGAACACCTCGCTGATCTTCGCGGCATCAAAGCCACCCATCTGGTGCACATAGAGACCTTCGCTGTGCGCCTGCACCGAGAGGTGCGCGACTGCCTGACCGAGGTCGTACTCGGCCCAACGCTGCGGTTCGCCAGCCTCATTCTTGACAACAGCAAGGTTCACAACGAGGGCAGATGCCGCGCCGGCCCACGCTGAGTTGAACCCTGCGAGGGTGGCCTCGATCTTGGCGAAGGACTCGGTGCCGCGGCGAGCAACGATGAATCGCCAGGGCTGAGAGTTGTTCGCGCTTGGCGACCAACGAGCGGCCTCGAATGCGCTCAACAGTGCGTTCTCGGGTAGCGAGTGGTCGCTATCGAACGCGCGAGGGCTCCAACGCTCCGTGAGGGTGCTCAGAATCGGTGCGCTTGTAGTTGCGTGCTTCGCAGACATGAATCTCCTGGGTGAAACGAATCGCGGGGGTATTCCCTCGCCAGATTGAATGAACGCCCAAGGCGTTAGCTGTATTCCGGCTTCGCGAAGTTCAGTGCCTGCTTGGCCTCGTCGGCAATGATCGCCGAGAGCTCGTCGAGGACGGGCGATCTGAGGTTCCACCGCTGCCAGTACAGCGGGAGGTCGAGCGGCTCGTCTGGTGCGAGCTCAACGAGCGCTCCCGTTGCGAGCTGCGGGGCGCACTGGAGGCGCGGCAGCATGCCCCACCCCATACCGAGTTCGACGGCGGTCGCAAACTCGGCGGAGGAAGGCACGTAGTGGCGCGGAGGCGCGATTTCGACGTGACCGAGGTTCGAGAGGAACCGCTGTTGGAACATGTCGTGCCTGTCGAACTCCACCATCGGTGCGCGCTCGAGCGCGGCTTTGGTGAGGCCGTTCGGAAGGTGAGCTGCAATGAACCCGGGCGAAGCGACCGCGTAATACCTATCGACGCCGATGAGCTCAGAGACGCACCCGGGCACCGCTTCAGCCGTCGACGTGAGCGCAGCCATGACCTCGCCGCTTCGGAGCTTCTCGGTCGAGACGGTTTCGTCTGCCCGCAGCACCTCGAAGCGCGCCCCAGTAGCCGCGGCTGCCCTGGCGAGCGCTGGGACGAACCAGGTCGCGAGCGAATCTGCGTTGATGACGAGCTTGACGAGCGACCCTCGGGTGCTGCTCTCGTCGAGCTCCGTAGCTGCGTCGTCGATGACCCGGGAGACCTGGCGTGCTGCCCGAAGCAGGGTTGCCCCAGCGGCTGTCGTGGTGACGGGTCGTGTGCGTAGGAGCAGGACGGTGCCAACCCGCTCCTCCATGCTGCGAACCCGTTGGCTCACCGCTGAGGGTGAAACGTGCAGCGCCCGCGCCGCGCCCTCGAGAGAGCCCTCGTCGATGACGGCTGCGAGGGTGCGGAGGTGTTCGATCGGAAGGTCCACACCCCTATATTAAGTACAGCTTATGTAACTTCAGAATCTTTCACTCCGCTGAACTAGCGCGGCGCCTGCGCGGACCCGTAGCGTCGTCTTCGTGATTCTTCCCTTTCTTACAGGTATCGGCAGCGGGCTCTCTCTCATCGTGGCGATTGGTGCGCAGAATGCCTTCGTGCTGCGTCAGGGTATTCGGCGGGAACACGTGCTCCCCGTCGTGCTGATCTGCGGCCTGACCGACGCACTTCTCGAGACCCTCGGCATCGCGGGAATCGGGCTTGTCGTCGAGCGGGCCCCGCTCGTGCTTGAGATCGTTCGCTGGGGCGGTGTCGCGTTCTTGCTCTGGTACGCGTATTCTGCGGCGCGGAGATCCCTGAAACCTGAGGTGCTGGTTGCGGGCGGCCAAGGAGAGCCGCGGTCGCTGAAGAGCGTCGTGCTCGCCTGCCTCGCGATCACCTACCTCAACCCGCACGTGTACCTCGACACTATGGTGCTCATGGGGTCAATCGGCAACGCTCAGGGGGACCCAGGCAAGTGGTGGTTCGCACTCGGTGGTGCTGTCGCGAGCATCGGCTGGTTCTTTACGCTCGGCTATGGCGCCCGCGCCCTCACGCGCTTCTTCGCGACCCCTCGCTCGTGGCAGATTCTCGATGGTGTTGTGGCCGCAATCATGCTTGTTATTGCTGCGAGGTTGGCGTTCGGTGGGATCTAGCGTCGACTCGAAGTCCCTGTGCGCCGCGAGCACTGCCGCGGTGTGCGGCTCAGCAAGCTATTCCGCGAGCAACCCGATCAGCTCATCGACGTCTGCCTCGGTCGTGTCCCACGCACACATCAACCTGTACAGGCCGCGCTGTGTTGGCCAGGCGCCGAAGGTGAACCGGCGCTGAGCGCGCTCGGCGACGGCCTCGGGAAGCTCAACGAACACGGCGTTTGACTGGACCGGGAACGCGATCCGCACTCCCGCTGCCGCAGACTGCTCGATGCCAGCAGCGAGGCGAGCTGCCATCGCGTTCGAATGAGTTGCCGACCGGAGCCACAGGTCGCCGCCATAGAGGGCATTGAGCTGGGCCGAAGCGAAGCGCATCTTCGATGCGAGCTGGAGGTTGATCTTGCGCAGGTAGTCGATACCAGCTCCTGTTCCCTGCCGGAGGAGCACGACGGCTTCGGCCCCCAGCCCGCCACTCTTCGTCGCACCGAGGCTGAGCAAGTCGGCACCGGCGTCGCTGGAGATCGAGGCGAGGCTCGTGCCGAGGTGCGCGGCGGCAGCGCCGATCCTGGAGCCGTCGATGTGCAGCAGCATGCCGTGCTCGTGGGCGTGATCGGCGAGCTCCCGGATCTCTTGAGGCGTGTAGCTCGTGCCAAGCTCTGTGGTCTGTGAGATCGTCACCGCAAGGGGCTGCGCGCGGTGCTGCGACCCCCACCCCCAGGCCTCGCGATCCACGAGCTGGGGAGTGAGCTTGCCGTCAGGGGTGTCGACCTGCAGAAGCTTCAGCCCACCCGTCTTCTCGGGTGCTCCTGTCTCGTCGGTATTCACGTGTGCCGTTGTGGCGCAGATGACTGCGCCCCATCGTGGGATCGCCGATTGGAGTGCGAGGACGTTGGCTCCCGAGCCGTTAAACACAGGGAAGATCTCGGCCTCCGGACCGAACAGCCTGCGGGCGTGGCCCTGCAGCTCGGACGTCCACGGGTCCCCGCCGTAGGCGACTGCGTGTCCGACGTTGGCGGCTGCGATCGCCTCCATGACCTCGGGGTGAACGCCTGCCCAGTTGTCTGAGGCGAATGCGTGTGGGTGGGCTGCGAAGGAATCGGTCACCCTTTCACCCTAAACCCATGGAGACGTCGAGGCCGGCTTCCGCGAACCGCGCAGAACCCACCGAATGCAATCGGCTGTAGGTATGCCGCTCCCCGGCGATCCGGACAGATCTTCTGCAGATACAAGGCGTGGCGGTCGGACCTGCCGAGCCCGTGAGCACTCGCCGATGTCCGACCCGCACCGTAGGGTCAGAGCGACGCGAGATATCAAGGAGGCTCATTTGGCGCTGAACTCACTCCCTGTGCGCTGGGTCGAAGAGCATCCGCAAGCGCCGGCAGACCGTGAGGCGTGGTTCGCTCAGGTCCCGGCGGTGCGGCAGCTGCTTGAGGTCGGCATTGAGTTTGGACCCATCACTGTCTTTGTTGGCGAGAACGGTGCGGGCAAGTCGACAATAGTTGAGGCCATCGCCGCGGCGTACGGACTGAACCCCGAGGGTGGCACACACAACGCGAGGCACTCAACGTTCGCGAGTGAGTCTCCGCTTGAGTCTCACCTGCAGCTTGCGCGAGGCGCTGGGGCATCGCGTAAAGGGGTGTTTCTGCGGGCGGAGACGATGCACAGCCATTTTGGGTACCTGTATGAGATTGAGTCGGCAGACAGCGGCCCACTTGGTCGCCACAACTATCAGAGCCATGGCGAGTCCTTTCTTGAGTATCTGGGAGCTCGTGAGCGCGTGCGTGGCTTGTGGGTGTTCGACGAGCCTGAGTCGGCGCTCTCCTTCACGAACTCGCTCGGGCTGCTTGCGCGTATGAGTGAGCTTGCGGCGAACGGGTCGCAGGTCATTCTGTCCACGCACTCGCCGGTACTCGCGGCTGTGCCGGGGGCAGACATTTATGAGCTCGGTGAGTGGGGAATGCGGCGGTCGAGCTATGACGACCTTGAGATCGTCGACGCCTGGCGCAGGTTCATGGCAGCGCCAGACAGGTACCTGCGGCATCTCGAGTAGCGCTCAGCAGAGTCTCAGGTGATGGACTGGCGTGAAATGGCGACAGCGATTAAACTTGAGTCATATCGACTCAGGTTTTCTGGCCGGCCGCGGGTGCCGGTCGTGCCGCTCATCACGAAAGGACATCATGCAGGCAAATTGGCAGCCAGCCGAAGGCGAAGGCAAGGAAAGCGCGCTCGAGCAGTTCGGCGTGAACCTCACCGAGGTGGCGCGCTCAGGGAAGCTTGACCCTGTCATTGGACGCGACAGTGAGATTCGTCGCGTCAGCCAGGTGCTCACCAGGCGCACCAAGAACAACCCAGTACTTATTGGCGAACCAGGCGTTGGGAAGACCGCCGTCGTCGAGGGGCTCGCCCAGCGCATCGTCGCCGGCGACGTGGCCGAGTCATTGAAGGGCAAAGAGCTCATCTCGCTCGATATCTCCGCGCTCATCGCTGGCGCGAAGTACCGTGGCGAGTTTGAGGAGCGCATGAAGGCCGTGCTCGCCGAGATCAAGGAGTCTAACGGCCAGATCATCACCTTCATTGACGAGCTCCACACTCTCATGGGGGCCGGTGGCGGGGAGTCGTCAGTCGCAGCGTCGCAGATGCTCAAACCCATGCTGGCGCGTGGCGAGCTGCGGCTGATCGGCGCGACAACGCTCGATGAGTACCGTGAGTACATCGAGAAGGATGCAGCGCTTGAGCGGCGCTTCCAGCAGGTCTACGTTGGCGAGCCATCTGTCGAAGACACTGTGGCTATTCTGCGCGGTTTGAAGGAGCGCTACGAGGCGCATCACAAGGTGACGATCGCCGACTCGGCCCTCGTCGCTGCCGCGTCGCTCTCGAACCGCTACATCACAGCGCGACAGCTGCCCGATAAGGCTATCGACCTCATCGATGAGGCGGCGTCTCGGCTACGCATGGAAATCGACTCTGCGCCGCTCGAAATCGACGAGCTACGGCGCGCGGTTGATCGCCTGAAGCTCGAGGAGCTCGCGCTCAAGAAAGAAAAGGACGACGCGTCGAAGGAGCGCCTCGCGAAGCTTCGGGCCGACCTCACTGAGAAACAGAACGAGCTTGCTGGGCTCGAAGCGCGGTGGGAGCGCGAGCGTGCCACTCTGAACCGGGTTGGTGAGCTCCGCGAGAAGCTCGATCACAAGCGAATGGACGCGGAGCGCGCGCAGCGTGAGGGCAACCTTGAGCGCGCCTCGAAGCTCCTCTACGGCGAGATCCCGGTCATTGAGAAGGAGCTTGCTGAAGCGGAGCGCGAGGAGCTGCAGGGGGCGTCTGGACCGGACGGTGAGCCGCGCATGGTGAACGAGCAGGTGACTGACGAGGACATCGCCGGAGTTGTCGCGGCCTGGACCGGTATCCCCGTCGGGCGTCTGATGCAGGGCGAGACCGAGAAACTGCTCGCGCTCGAGCACGAACTCTCGAAGCGGGTCGTCGGCCAGGAGGAGGCCTCGCGGGCCGTCGCTGACGCTGTCCGCAGGACGCGTGCGGGCATCGCCGACCCCAACCGCCCAACGGGCTCGTTCTTGTTCCTTGGACCAACTGGCGTCGGCAAGACTGAGCTTGCGAAGGCTCTTGCCGAGTTCCTGTTTGACGATGAGCACGCGATGGTGCGCATCGACATGAGCGAGTACGGCGAGAAGCATTCGGTGTCCCGCCTCGTCGGTGCCCCTCCAGGCTACGTTGGCTACGAGCAGGGGGGTCAGCTTACCGAGGCCGTCAGGCGGCGCCCCTACTCCGTGGTGCTCCTCGACGAGGTTGAGAAGGCACACCCCGAGGTCTTCGACGTGCTCTTGCAGGTGCTCGATGACGGCCGCCTCACTGACGGACAGGGGCGCACGGTTGACTTCCGCAACACGATCCTTATTCTCACTTCGAACCTGGGGAGCCAGTACCTTGTTGATCCAGACATGGCCTGGACCGAGAAGGTTGCGGCCGTGCAGGAGACGGTGCGACGTGCGTTCAAGCCAGAGTTCGTCAATAGACTCGACGAGATGGTGATCTTCCATCCGCTCTCCGTCGACGCGTTGGGGCAGATCGTCGAGATCACCATCGACAGGTTGCAGGCGAGGCTCGCTGAGCGCCGCCTCACGCTCGCGGTCACTCCCGACGCCCGAGCTTGGCTTGCGGAGCGTGGTTACGACCCGATCTACGGTGCGCGCCCGCTCCGGCGGCTCGTGCAGCGTGAAATCGACGATCGGCTCGCTCGGGGGATTCTGGGCGGGGAGATCCGCGATGGCGATGTCGCAAGGATTGACGTCGCACCGGGCGGCGAGGGTCTCGAGCTGCTGCCAGGCACGGCGGCGTAGCAGTCAGTCAGAGGCCTGTCACAACGCGAAGTTGTGGCAGGCCTCTTGCTCTGCGTCGTCTGGGGGAGGTCGGCGCGACAACCGCGAGTGAAAAATCACAAAACGGTAACGGGATTCGATAGGGTGAGTGGCACGCGCAACGCAGCGCGGAGACAGGAGCCCCACTTGTATCGCATGTTTAGCACTTCGGGCGGCCTGATCTCAGCACAGACAGGGCCCGTCAGCCGGCGCGGGGCGCGGACGGCGCTGCTCGCCGCCGTCTTCGTCGTGATGCTCGTCACCGGCCTAGGAACCAACCCATATGCGGCGAGCGCCAGCGTGCTGCAGCTCCACGGCGCGCTCAGCAGGGTGGAAGACTTCGGGATCATCTCGCACCGTGGCGCGGCAGCACTCGCGCCAGAGAACACGCTAGCGGCGATGCGGATCGCGTTTGAGCAGGGCGTCGACTTTGTCGAAGCCGACTTGCACCTCACGGCTGACGGCGTCCCGGTGCTCATGCACGACCCGACGGTTGACAGGACAACGACGGGCACCGGAGCCGTCGCGAACCTCACACTGGCACAGATCCAGGGACTCGACGCCGGATCTTGGTTTGACGGCGCATTTGCTGGCGAACGGGTACCAACGCTCGAGGCGTTCCTCGACGAGCTCGCTCCAACGAACAGTCGTGCCCTCATCGAATTGAAGGGAACGTGGAACGACGAGCAGGTTGCTGGGGCGGTGGCGATGCTCGACGCTCGATACCTGATGAATAGAGTCGCTTTTGAGTCGTTCGAGGTTGATAATCTCGAGCGCCTCGCCGCGCTTGCACCTGACTACGCCCGGGTGATGCTCACCCGGGAATGGGATCGGCCGACGCTCGACCTCGCTGCGTCTCTGAATATCTCGGCGATCGGCGCTCGCGTGAGCGTGTTCGAAGCCGACTTCGGGCTCGTTGATGAAGCCCGAGTGCTCGGGATCGGAACCATGGTGTACACGCTCAATACCGCGAAACAGTGGAAACAGGCGCGCTCGCACGGGATCGACCTGATGATCACCGACGACCCGGTCGCGCTCGACAGCTGGCGGCGCTCTCAGAGCGAAACGGTGTAGCGTCACAGAGGGTGCACACATGCGCCACTGACGAAGGAGCAACATGGTTACGAGAGTCCCCATCGGTCAATCGGCACTCGAGGTCGCGCCGCTCGCCCTCGGTGCGAATGTGTTCGGCTGGACGGCAGACCGCGACGCGTCGTTCGAGGTGCTCGACGGCTTCGTACGGGGTGGCGGAGACTTCATTGACACGGCTGACGGCTACTCCGCCTGGGTTCCCGGGAACACTGGTGGCGAGTCGGAGACGCTCATCGGGGAGTGGCTGCAGGCTCGCGGCACCCGTGACCGCGTGACCATCGCAACGAAGGTCTCGACGCATCCAGAGTTCTCAGGTCTCGCGGCCGCGAACGTTCGAGCGGCGGCAGACGCGTCGCTTGCTCGCCTACGGACAGACATGATCGATCTCTACTACGCTCATTTTGACGACGCCGACACGCCGCTCGAAGAAACCGTCGCCGCGTTTTCAGAGCTCGTTGACGCTGGCAAGGTGCGCGCGATCGGTGTCTCGAACTACACAGCCGAGCGCGTCACCGAGTGGTTCGAGATTGCCAGGGCTGGTGGCTATCACCTTCCCGTCGCGTTGCAGCCGCACTACAACCTGCTTGAGCGCGACTTCGAGAGGAACGGGCTCCGCGACGTTGCAACGGACGAGAATCTCACAGTGTTCCCGTACTTCGGGCTCGCCAAAGGGTTTCTTGCGGGCAAGTATAGGGACGCCGCCGCCGCTGAGCAGGCAGGGGCGAGCCCCCGTGCGGGGCAGGCCGTCGGCTATCTCGACGACCGCGGGCGCAGTGTGCTCCAGGCGCTCGACGCGATTGCGGAGCGCGAAGGCGTTGAAGTCGCGAGTGTGTCGCTCGCATGGTTGCGGCAGCAGCCGACGGTTGGAGGGCCGATCGCGAGCGCCCGCACAACGGGTCAGTTGGCCGCGCTCCTCGCGTCGATGAACCTCGAACTGAGCGATGAGGATCTGCGCGCGCTGAGCGCAGCCGCTGCGTAGAGGCGTCTCCCGCCCCCTGAACGCGAAGAGCCGCCAGCACCCGAGTGGGGTGCTGGCGGCTCTTCGCTTGGTTCGGAAACCTACCGGGGCTGGCCCGGTGCTATTCTGCGGTGCCGTAGAGACGGTCACCCGCGTCGCCGAGACCCGGAACGATGTACGCGTTCTCGTCGAGACCCTCGTCGAGCGCGCCAAGCACGAGTGTGACGTTGCGGTCGCCCGCGGCCTTGCGCATCGCCTCGACGCCCTCGGGCGTTCCCAGGATGCAGATCGCGGTGATGTCGTCGGCGCCGCGCGCGAACAAGAAGTCAATCGCTGCGGCGAGCGAGCCGCCTGTCGCGAGCATCGGGTCGAGCACGAAGCACTGGCGGCCAGCGAGCGAGTCGGGCAGGCGCTCGGCGTAGGTCGTCGGCTCAAGGGTCTGCTCGTCGCGGACCATGCCAAGGAACCCGACCTCTGCCGTCGGCACGAGCTTCACCATGCCCTCGAGCATGCCGAGGCCCGCGCGCAGAATCGGGACGATGAGCGGGAGCGGCTCGCTGAGTCGCACCCCGGTCGTCTTGGCGACAGGGGTTTGGATCTCGAGGGGATCGACGCGCACCTCACGGGTTGCCTCGTAGGCAAGCAGCGTCATGATTTCTTCGACGAGAAGGCGGAACGTGGGCTGCGGCGTTTTCGCGTCGCGCAGCACCGTCAGTTTGTGTGTGATCAGTGGATGATCTGCAACGAAGACTCGCATACGCCTATTCTATTGCCGTGACCACCATCCCTCCATCACCAGACGAGCTTGCAGCGATGGAACGCGCGCTCGAGTCAGCTCGCGAGGCCGCAGCGGCGGGGGAGATCCCTGTAGGGGCGGTGATCCTTGGCCCTGACGGGACAGTGATCGCGGCAGGTCGGAACGACCGCGAAGCGAACACAGACCCGACGGGTCACGCTGAGGTGATCGCCATCCGTGCCGCGGCCGCCGCGCTCGGCGACAGGATCCTCGACGGGTGCACGCTCGTCGTCACTCTTGAACCGTGCGTGATGTGCGCCGGGGTCATCCTCGCCGCTCGGGTGCCGCGGGTCGTGTTCGGGGCGTGGGACGTGAAGGCCGGCGCTGTCGGGAGCGTGTACGACCTGCTGCGCGACGGCAGGCTACCGCACCCTGTCCCGGAGGTTACTGCCGGTGTGCGGGCGGACGAGTGCGCTGCCCTCCTCGAGGCGTTCTTCTCGGAGCGTCGCTAGCGGGGCTGCCGCGCCACCCCTGCGCCCGAGCACATCAATCTCTCGAGTGCACACCTTGAAACCCATATCGAGGATGTGGGTTCGCGAAGTTGATGTGTCGAAAGCTGCGGGCCTACGAGATGGCGACAGGCTCGTCCGCGAACGACACTGAGACGGGATCACCCGCAGCGTATGCCGTGTCTGCGCCGTGCTGGGCCGCGATCGTCGTGCCGTCGTGGAGTTCGACAACCGTGCGCCTGATCGATCCGAGGAACCCGCTCGACACGACTGTGCCGCCAGCACCGGCACCACCACCGGCACCACCACCGGAGTCCGCCCCCGGCCGCGTGACCGTCAACCGCACGTGCTCCGGCCGGACGTACGCCGTCACTGCAGTGCCTGCGTCGGGAATCGAACCCGCCTGCCCGAGCACAGGGATCACCGCGCCCTGCACACGCACGACCGCACCGTCTGGGCGTACGTCGAGCACACCCGTCACCCGGTTCGAGAGGCCAACGAAGTCGGCGACGAACGGAGACGCTGGCCGCCGGTAGAGCTCCTCCGGGGAACCGAGCTGCGCGATCCTGCCCGACTCCATCACCGCGACTCTGTCTGAGATCGCGAGCGCTTCCTCCTGATCGTGGGTGACGAAGACGGTGCTGATGCCGAGCTCGGTCTGGATCGCCCGGATCTGCTCGCGCAGCCGAACGCGAACCTTCGCGTCGAGGGCCGAGAGCGGTTCGTCGAGCAGCAAGGCGCGTGGTCGCGTCACGAGCGCCCGAGCGAGCGCGACGCGCTGCTGCTGGCCGCCGGACAGCTCGTGCGGAAACCGCTCGGCGAGATGATCGAGGCCGACGATCTCGAGGACTTCCCCAACGCGTCGCGCGCGTTCGGCCCGGTTGACGCGCCGCATTCGCAGCCCAAACTCGACGTTTCGCGCGACTGAGAGGTGCGGGAACAGGGAGTACTGCTGAAACACCATGCCGATGTCGCGACGGCTGACGGGAACGTTGGTCACGTCGTCGTCGCCGAGCATGATCCGTCCGCCCGAGACCTGCTCGAGCCCGGCGATGCATCGCAGCGCCGTCGTCTTTCCACAGCCCGACGGGCCGAGCAGGCAGACGAGCTCGCCAGGGTCGAGGGCGAGGTCGACACCGTGCAGCACTGTGGTCGAGCCGTAAGACTTTGTCACCCCCGCGAGGCGGACTGGTGACGGGGTAGCGGTGGGGTTAGCGGCCACGGCCAGACTCCTTGAGATGGGGCGCACGCGTTGCGGCGTGCGCGCGGGTGGGACCGGGGATGCTGCGCGGGCGTCGACGCCGGGGCGGGCCGCCCGTCGCGCTCACGATGAGCAGCAGCACGAACGCCCCGACGAGCGAGATGAGTGCGACCGCCACCGCGACGAAGGGGTCTGACTTTGAGATCTGCAGGAGCGCGGTCTGCAGGGTGACCCGGTTCAGCAGCGACGACACTGTGAACTCCCCGAGCACGATCGCGATCGTGATGAGCGAGGCGGCGAGGAGCCCCCGCCGCACCCCGGGGGCGATGACGCGAACGAGCACTGTCGTCCAGCCCGCACCGAGGGAGCGCGCTGCCTCGGCGCGGACTCGCGCGTCCATCCCGGTGAGGTCGGAGGCGATTGCCCGGTATGCGAACGGCAGCACGAGCACGCCGTAGGCGAGGGCGAGCGTCCACACCCCCGATCCGACGGCCTGACCGATGACCCTGTAGATCGGCGCGATGCCGACGACGAGCACGATGGCCGGGATCGCGATCGGCAGCACTGTGAGCAGGTCGAGCGCGCGCTGCAGCCGCGGGAACCTGAGGTGCACGAGCACGATTGTCGGAAAGAACAGCACGAGCACGATCCCGAGCGAGATCACAGCGAGCAGCAGCGAGTTCTGAATCCCCTGCGCGAGCATGCGGTAGCCGCGGGCCTTGTCAGGATCGACGAGGGCCGCCCAGTGCGAGAGGTCGTGTCCACCGGCGGTGTTGCGCAGGGTGAACTCGAGCATCGCGACAAGCGGGATGAGAAACACAAGGCCGATGGCGGCGACGACAAGCCGCGCAACGGTGGGCGAGGGGCGCCCGGGGATGCCCGCGCTCATCCCTGCCAACTCGCCGTGCGGGCCATGAGGCGGCCGTAGCCGAGCATCACGATCGTCATGATGACGATCATGCCGAGTGCAAGCACGCCCGCGTTCGACGCGAGCGAGGCGCCAGTCTCGCCGATGAGCGCGGCGCGAATCTTCAGTGGCACGATCTGCGAGCCCTGGCTGATGAGGGCCGCGGCCGTCGCGTACGACGAGAAGGCGTTCGCGAAGAGCAGCAGCAGCGAGCCGAGGAACGCGGGGGTGAGGATCGGGATCCCGACACGTAGCCAGTAGCTCACGCCGCGACCGCCGAGGGTCGCGACGGCCTCAGCCCAGCCTTGGCGGAGCGCGAGTACCGCCGGGAGGAACGTGATGACCATGAGCGGCACCTGGAAGTACAGGTACGGGAGCACGAGGCCCGGCAACTCGTAGAGCCAGACCCCGTCGGCGTAGATGTCGGTTCCGAGCCGGTCGCGGAGGAGCACGGTAATGAGGCCCTGGCTCCCGATCGTCGCGATGAAGGCGAAGGCGAGCATCACACCGCCAAACTGTGCGAGGACGGAGCTTGCGGAGTCGACGACGCGCCGCAGGGGGCCCTGCTCGGGGAGCGCTGCGAGCGCCCAGCAGAGGACCGCGCCAACGACGGCGCCGGCGATAGCGGTGACCGCGCTCAGCCAGATGCTCGCCCAGAAGGCTGACAGGGTCTCGGGCGCGAACAGTACGGGCAGGTTCGCGAGGGAGAGGTTGCCGTCTGACACGAACCCTGATCCGACGGCGACGACCGTCGGAACGAGGAGGAACAGCAGAACGTAGGCGCCGAACGGAAGGAGGCCGAGCGCCGCGAGGAAGTTGCGCATGAGGAGGGCGGAAACGCGAGGGCCTGTCCGCCGTGCCGAGCGCGGCGGACAGGCCAATGCACTACTTGACGACCGCGGCCCAGCGCTCGGCGAGCAGCGCGTTCGCGGCGTCGGTCTGCGCCTGATCGGGCGAGACCCAGTCCTCGGAGCTCGTTCCGAAGCTCACCTGTTCGATGAGTGACTCGTCGACCGAGCCGCTTTCCTTGAGCGCGTCGATCCTGACAGGTACCGCGTTGCCCTCAAGAAACAGCGCCTGCGCCTCGTCCGAGAAGATCCACTCCTGCCACAGGCGGGCAGCGGCGGGGTGCGGTGCGTCGGCGTTGATCGCCTCGTTGTAGAACGAGACATAGACGGGGCCGTCGAGCACGGTGGTTTTCCAGCTCGGCTTGCCGTCGGCGGCCGCGATGTTATTGAACGACCAGTCGAAGACCACCGGGGTCTCGCCGGAGGCGATCGTCGCGGGGGTCGGGTCGACTGTCAGGAAGTTGCCAGCGTCACGGAGCTGCTGTGCGAAGTCGATGCCCGGGCCGAAGTCGTCGACGCCCCCGCCGTTCAGCGCAGAGATCGATCCCACCGCGGCAAACGCCGCACCCGCCTGCGTCGGGTCGCCGTTGAGCGCGACCGCACCCTTGAACCCTGACCCGAGCAGGTCGTCGAGCTTCTTGGGCTCCGAGAGCTTGTCCGCGTCGTAGCCGATCGACATGATGCCCGAGTAGTTGTTCACCCAGAGGCCGGTAGCTTCCTTGTTTTCCGCAGGGATCTCGTCCCACTTCTCGACCTTGTAGGCGGCGAACTTGTCGGTGTTCGCGAGCGCGACCGCGGCTCCGAGATCGAAGACATCGGGTGCGGTGTCCTGACCCTTGAGGTTCTCGGCGGCCTGAATCTCCTCAGCGCTCGACGCGTCGGGCGAGGCGGAATTCACGGTGATCCCGTACGCCTCCTCGAAACCGGCGATGATCTTGCCGTAGTTCGCCCAGTCCTCCGGCAGCGCGACGACGTTGAGTTCACCCTCGGCCTTCGCAGCCTCAATGAGCCCGTCCATGCCGCCGAAGTCGGCTGCGCTTGTGGCGGTGGCAGCGTCGACTGAACCGGCCGCGTCACCGCCCTCAGCCGAAGCGCCCGTCGAGCACGCCGCGAGGCTGCCGGTGAGCGCGAGAACGCCGGCAGCGAGCGCGGCGCGGCGGTAGAAGACACGTGAAGTCACAGTGAGCCTTTCGTTAGCGTCGCGGGATGCTCCCGGGCGGCGCGTGTGCCGTCCCGATCCTGAACTTCCCGATCTGACGCGTCAACGATAGAAAGGCGCAGCGAACGCGGGCTCACGAGTTCGTTGACGCTCGGTAAACGGTCGGCAAGCGTTCTCGAAACTCCTCGTAGTCGAGGCGTTGCTAGCGTCCGCGCCGCTCCCGCATCGTCACCCGGAGGCCCGAACCGATGAGACGCCTCACGAGTTCGTGCCCGCTGACGTGTGTGGCGCCGGCAGCAACGAGCTCGGCGTGCCGCTCCACTGGTACGTCGTAGTGGTCGTGGTCGAACCCTCGCTTGGGGATACCGTTGGCCGCGGCGAACGCGTGCAGTTCTGCGAGATTGTCGTCGCTCACGAGGTGGGCCCACAGCGTGCCGTGTGCCGGCCAACTGGGGTCGTCAATGAGCACCATGGTGCTAGTCGGAGGACAGCATGACGATCGAGCTCGTCGTCGGTGTCGGCAGATTGGGGTCGAGCCACACATCGGGTTCGATATAGATCACGCGCGCCGCTGGAACCGCTTCGCGGACACGACGCTCCGCCATGTTGATGATGACTGAAACTTCAGACATCGTTGTGCTCGCAGGGAGCGAGACCTTCGCGGCGACCATGATCTCATCGGGGCCGAGATACAGGGTCTTCATGTGGATGATCCTGTCGATCTCTTTCGCGTCCGCGAGAGCGAGTTGGATCTTCTTCACGTCCTCTTCGGTTGCGCCTTCGCCGACGAGCAGGCTCTTGGTCTCGAGCCCGATGATGACGGCGACCGCGATGAGGAGCAGACCGATGAGGATCGTCGCTGCAGCGTCGAAGAATGTGTTCCCCGTGATGACCGTGAGGCCGACGCCGATGAAAGCGAACGTCAGGCCGGTGAGAGCGGCGAAGTCCTCGAGCAGGATCACCGGAAGCTCTGGCGACTTCGAGCGGCGAATGAACGAGAGCCAGGTCGACTTGCCCTTCAGCGGCCTGCTCTCCTTGATCGCGGTGCGCAGCGAGAGGCTCTCGAGCACGATCGCGATCGCGAGCACGGCGAGGGGCAACCACCACATCTCGAGGGTGTGCGGATCCCTGATCTTTGAGATGCCCTCCCAGATTGAGAAGAGACCGCCGACCGAGAACAGCACGACAGCGACGATGAAGGCGTAGACGTAGCGCTCGCGGCCGTACCCGAACGGGTGCTCGCGGTCGGGCGCGCGCTTCGCCTTGCGGCCGCCGATGAGGAGAAGGAGCTGGTTGCCTGAGTCGGCGAGCGAGTGCACGCCCTCCGCGAGCATCGCCGATGAGCCCGAAAGCGCCCACGCGATGAACTTCGTAATGGCGATACCAACATTCGCGAGGAGCGCCGCGATGATCGCGCGCTTGCCACCTTCACTGCTCATTGTGCCTCCTGGGTTGAATGCCCTTCGGCCTCAAGTGTATGCGGAGCCACATGCTTTGCCAGGAGTCACTCGGCAAGCCCCAGGAACGTTGCCCTCGATCTTCAGTACTTCATTCGCCACCTGTCAGCGGCCAATGAGATCGGCGTGCGTGCGATTTCTTGAGACTCGCTGAACAAGCGGAGCGTGATGTCGGGCAGACTGGACATATGACGACGCAGCCAGAGACCGCAACGCTTCCCCGCACAGCAATGATCGGAGTCGGCTCGATGGGCGGAGCGATCCTTTCGGGCCTCCGCAATCCCGACGTGGACATCGAGCTTCCCATCACCGTGACAACGAACTCGGCGGCGAGTGCCTCCGAGTTCGATGGCGCCGCCGACGTGGTTGCATACGCGGCTGAGACAGACGCTGACGCGAACCGGATTGCAGTGCGAGACGCCGAGCTCGTGATGCTCGCGGTCAAGCCCTGGATGATCGCGGGCGTTGCGAAAGACATCGCCTCCGAGATCGCTCCAGGAACAATCGTGGTGAGCGTCGCTGCCGGGGTGTCATGCGAACAGATAGAGGCAGAGCTTCCAGGCGCGCAGGTCGTGCGTGCGATGCCGAACACTCCCTCGCACCTCGGACGAGGCGTCACCGGCGTCGCCGGAGGAGAATCAGCGTCGGATGAGGCCGTCGAGACCGTCAGGCAGTTGTTCGAGACTGTCGGCGACGTGATTGTCGTGCGCGAGGATCAGATCAACGATGTCGCTGCGGTGTCGGGATCTGGACCCGCCTACGTCTTCCTGTACGTCGAGGAGATGACGGCGGCGGCAATCCGTCGCGGATTCACCCCCGAGCAGGCGCGAGTACTCGTGAACGGAACAGTGTCGGGCGCGGCCGAGCTTCTCGTGCAGAGCGGTGAGGATCCCGCACAGCTGCGCCGCAACGTGACGAGCCCGAAGGGAACGACTGAGCAAGCAGTGTTCGTGCTGCAGGACGCGAACTGGGGCGAACTGTTCGACAGGGCGCTCGCCGCAAACGTTCGCCGCTCGGAGGAGCTGCAGCGGGGCGAGTAGCGGGTCAGGCGGGTGGGCGCCGGCTGTGTCGCCGGCGCTGTCTCCCGCTGCCTCCGGCCCGACCTCAGGTCCGATCTCCGACCCGACCTCCGACCCGACCTCAGGCCCGACCTCCGTCGTGTTGTTCGCCGGTTCCTGTGGGATCTGCACACGATATGCCAGTCCGGTCGTGTTCTGGCATTTCTTGTGCAGATGACAGGTGGTGTGCGGGCGGGTGGGCGCCCCTAACCGATCGTCGCGAATCGCTCGACGTCAGCGGCGGTTCCCGACACGATAATGAGGTCGTGTCGCGAGATCATGGTGTCTTGCGTCGCGTGGGTGAATGGCTCGCCCGGGGTCTTTACTCCGACGACCGTCACCCTGTACCGGGTGCGCACGCCGCTCTCGCGCAGCGTGCGGCCGCGGACTGACCGCGGAGGGTACATTTTCGCGATGACGTAGTTGTCGTCGAACTGGATGAAGTCGAGCATCGCCCCCGAGAGCAGGTGCGCGACTCGCTCGCCAGCCTCGCGCTCCGGGTAAATGACGTGGTTTACGCCGATGCGCTCGAGAATCTTGCCGTGCGAGTGCGAAATCGCCTTCGCCCAGATCTGCGGCACCCCGAGATCGACGAGGTTCGCGGCGATGAGCACGCTCGACTCGATTGAGGCGCCGGTCGCGACAACCGCGATCTGAAACTCGTCGGCGCCGATTTGCTGCAGCGCCTCCATTGATCGTGCGTCGGCCTGCACCGCGTGGGTCACGCGATCGGACCACTTCTGCACGAGCTCTGCATTGCTGTCGACGACAAGGACCTCGCGGTCCTGCCTGTCGAGCTGGCCAGCAGTTGAGGCGCCAAAGCGCCCAAGCCCGATCACGATGACGGGCGCATCACTTCGAATATCAACCAACGATCGGCCTTTCCTCTGGGAACCTGAAGAGCCGCGACCTGCTTGTCGCAGCGACGGCGGCAGCGAGGGTAACGGTGCCGACACGGCCCGCCCACATCGTCGCCGCAAGAACGTACTTGCCGGCGTCTGGCAATGCCTCGGAGAGGCCGGTGCTCAGCCCACACGTGCCGAACGCAGAGATCACCTCGAACAGCGTCTCGTCGAGGGTCGTGCCTGCGATGTGCATGATGGCTGTTGTCGAAATGAGCACGATGGTCGCGCCCCAGATGAGCACGGACACGGCCACTCGGAGCACCTCTGTCGGGATCCTCCTGCCAAACGCCTGCATGTCTTGGTAGCCGCGGGCCTCCGCGTAGGCGGCGAGGAACAGCACGGCGATTGTGGTCACCTTGATTCCGCCGGCGGTCGAGGCGGAGCCGCCCCCGACGAACATCAGCATGTCGATAACGAGCCGCGTTGAGCCGTTCATCTCCATGGGGTCGATGATGCCGAGGCCGCCCGACCGCGTCATGATCGACATGTACCACGCGTCGTACAGGGTGCGGCCGACTGGCTCAGCGCCGAGCGTCGCCGGGTTATTCCACTCGAGCGAGGTGATGAGCAGCCAGCCAAGAATGACGAACACGAGTGTTGTCGCGAGCGTGAGCTTCGCGTGCAGGCCGATGTGGCGGCGCTTCTCTGACCCCTTCACCACATACCTGTACAGCGCGAAGATCACTGGGAAGCCGATGCTGCCGAGGAAGACGCCGAGCGCGAGCACTGTGAGTAGGTAGTAGTCGCCAAGGTACGGCTCGAGCCCACCCGCGAGTGGGACGAAGCCCGTGTTCGTGAAGGCGGAGGCAGCGAGGTAGAACCCGTTCCACAGCGCATGCCAGAGGTCCATGCCGTCGGCCATCAGCCTGGGGGTGATGAGCAGCGTCAGACCGGCCTCGATCACGAGGAGGCTGATTGCGACAGCCGAGAGGAGCCCGCCGATATCGCCGAGACCAACTGCCTGGCTCTCGGAGGCGCCGCGAGCAGTGCGGTTCGGGTTCGTGTCGCTCGCGACGAGGAGCCGCTGCCGCAGACCGAGTCGGCGGGTGACAGTCAGGCCGAGCAGGCTTGCGATGGTGAGAACGCCGACGCCGCCGATCTGAATGCCGAGCAGAATGACGATCTCGCCGAAGAGTGACCAGTGCGTCGCCATGTCAATCGTAGAAAGGCCCGTGACGCAGATCGCAGATACCGCGGTGAACAGCGCATCAGCGAGCGGTGTGAGTTCGCCTGACGCGCTTGAGATAGGGAGTGCGAGCAGCGCCGTCCAGATAGCTACGAGGCTCGTAAAGACGAGGATCGCGAACCGGGCAGGGGTGGTGTGCACGAGCGCATGAAACCACGACGGCCTATTCCCCTGAAAGGGAGCCCTGTTCGTCAGTGCGCTTGAGCTCACTTCTCCTTCTTTCAGCGAACGGTTGGGGTCAATGTTGTCATGCTACACACTGGTCGGGATACCCTGGTGTCTATGCCAGACATTTTCGGAGTGATCGCAGACGCGACCAGACGTGACATCTTGCAGGTGCTGCTCGATCGTCATGTCGACGATGCCGAGATGAGCGTCTCCGAGATTGTCAACCAGCTTGAGATCAGCCAGCCTACAGTTTCGAAGCACCTGAAGGTGCTCCGCGACGCCGAACTCGTCACGGTTCGCGAGGAGGGGCAGCACCGGTTCTACTCGCTGAATGCCGAACCGCTCGAAATGGTCGAGGACTTCGTGATCCCGTTCCTGTCGGCCGGATTCGAGACTGAGGTAACCGTCGAGTACCTCGATGGCAATGGTTCTTCGCTCACGGGTCCCGCCGGGCTGCAAGACGACGAGCCTGTGCTGCCAGAGGAGGCGGCGAGCGCGGCGGAGCGCATCGGGCGCGCGGCGGCTGTCGCCGAGCACCGAGTGAAGGAGCTCGTCGCGCGGTTTAAGCTGCGAGAGTAACCTGCCAGTTCGCGCGAGCGAGCTTGGCGTTGTAGACTGTTGATCTTGTGGGCCACGTTACGGTTAGGCCCCGTACGGCCCGAGAGACGTGAGGTAACTGATGGGTTCAGTAATCAAGAAGCGCCGCAAGCGTATGTCCAAGAAGAAGCACCGCAAACTGCTTCGGAAGACTCGCCACCAGCGTCGCAACAAGAAGTAGTTTCTACTGAACAGCGGCCGGCAACGAATTACTTCGTTGCCGGCCGCTGTTTCGTCGCGGGCGGCTTCTCAGGTCTGCGTGATCAACCCACGCACGACCTCGACCGCCGCTGGGCCGTCCAGCGCCGGGTAGCCATCCCATGTGCCGCCGCCGATAGTCGCCTCGACACCAGGCACCCACACGGTTGTTGCGGTGGCCCCGGCGACCGCGGTGCCGAGCGTGAGCGAAAAGGCGACGCCCCCTGTCGAAGTGACCCAGGTGTCGTCGATCACGACGCCTCCCTCGGTCTGTGCGACCAGGCTCGGGTCCGGCGCTTCTGCGTCACGTTCAACGGGCGCGAGTTGCACGGATACCGATCTAATGTTCGCTGGGTCGAGTTCGCCATCGGCCGTCTCCCATGAACAGCTGACGCCCCATTCATCAACGACGTTTGCCTCGTTGGGGACGAGTCCTTCGATGTAAGGCTGAACCGCGGCCTCAACCTGGGAGCACGACGATACGTGCTCGAAGCTGAACTGCGGCTCGGGCGGCTCAGACGGGCCTGGGCCTGCTGGGGTGCCAGAGTCAGTGCCGGGAGTTCCGCCTGCGCCGACTGCGGCACCGCAGCCGGTGAGGAGCACGAGCGCGGCCGCGGTCACGGAGAGCTGGATAGGTCTGCGCATGTCACCCAGGCTAGCCAACACGGTCGTGCCGATGCGAGCCCTGGAGTGGAGCGCGACGACGGGGCCCGGCTCCTCGGCCTAGACTTGCAGCGTGGAACCAGTTCGCATCACCCTCATCGGTAAGCCAGGCTGTCACCTCTGTGACGACGCACGGGACGTCGTCGAGCGGGTGCGCACCGAGCTTGCTGCTGACGGCGTCGCCACCGAGCTTGCAGAACTGAACATTCTTGAGGACGCCGAGTTGGCGCGCCTGCACTCGGAAGACATCCCCGTGGTACGCATCGGCGACAGGCGCCACGCGATCTGGCACGTTGACGCTGAGAAGTTCGAGACTGCGGTCAGGCGTGCCGCCGGGAACAAGAAACTGTTCTGGCGGCGCTGACCGGCCGGGCGCACCCTAGCCCAGCACCACATGTCGCGCTCGACCACTCGGGTCGCGCGCCCCCCACTGATTGAAGGAGACCCCGTGACTGTACGCCACATTGTGAGCTGGAAAATGAATGGCGAGACCCAGGAAGACCGGGCGCGCCAGGCTGCGGAGATCGCTGAGGCGCTCCGCCCGCTGCCACAGACCGTGCCAGGCATTCTGTCGCTCGAGGTGCACCTCAACGCCTACAACGCTGACGCGAACTGGGACCTCGTGCTTGCCAGCGACCACGAGGATCTGGCCGCACTCGACGTGTACGCGACCCATCCCGACCACCTCGCCGTCGTCGCTCTTGTCAAGGAGCGCGCTGCAGGTCGTGCCGGGGTCGACTTCGAGGTCTAACTCATGAGCGCGGAGCCGCGGCCGCAGCAGATTCACCTGAGCTCGGCGCTCGCGCAGCGGATCGTTGACGAGCTCGCGCCGGCTATTCAAGAGAATCTGAACCTCATGGATGCCCAAGGGTTCATCATCGCCTCAAGTGATGCGACGCGTGTGGGAACGATGCATCCCGGCGCCCGGGAGGCCGCGGCAACGAACGTGGCCGTCAGCGTGTACGCCGAGACGGTGCGGTCGGGTGAGCGGCCGGGAGTGAACCTTCCGCTCGAATACCGCGGCACGGTGATCGGGGTTGTTGGCGTCACTGGCACCCCCGAAAAGGTGCAGTCGCTGGCTCCTGTGCTCGTGCTCACCATCGCGCTCTTGTTTGAGCGTGAATCTGAGCTCGCCGGGGAGTCTCGTCGAGATGCAGCCGACCGCGACGTGCTCGCGCGGCTCGTGTACGGTTCGCGGCCGCTCGACGCGATCGGCTCGCTCGGTCAGCGCGCGCCTGCGCTGGCTGGCCCGTGGGTGCTTGTCGCGGGCATGGTTCCAGCCGCGGCAGTCGGCGGAGTGCCGGGCGCCGCGGTATTCGACTCGGCGAGGGTCGCGCGACTGCGCGGGGCCCTCGGGCCGTACGTTGTCGTTGGCGCGCTACGTGGCGTGCTGTGGGTGCTGGCGAGTGGTGTCGAGCGCGCCACCGATGGTCGGAGCGCCGCGGGTTCAGGGGCGGGCGCTGCGCTCGCCGAGCGAGTCAGCGCGCTCCTGCCTGGGGCCGCCGTTGTCTACGGCAGTGTGTGTCACAGCGAGACCAAACTTGCGGTCGAGGCAAACCAGCTTGCCGCTCTCTCAGCTCAGCGCACGACGTGGCTGAAGCCAGGCGTGCGCGCTGCGAGCTCTCACCTGCTGCACCTCGCGGCAGCACAGCTGCCGGCGACGCTTACAGAAAGTCTTGTCGGCTTGCTGCAGGATCTGAGCGCGGGCGAGCGCGAAACGCTTGGGGCCTACCTCGCGACAGGGACCGCTGCGGAACTCTCGCGCTCTGGGTATACCCACCGCAACACAGTTCGGCGTCACCTTCTGACTGTCACCGAGCGGACCGGCTTTGACGTGCGAGTTCCAGAGCAGGCGGCAGTGCTCGCACTTGCGCTCGCCGCTCAGCGGGCCGCTGGGGAGACGAGCGCACGCACGCGCTGACTCACTACCCCACGCGAAGTGGTGCATAGTGCACCAGTCGCGTGCGCACTTTAGGTAATCATTGGTGCGCTATGCACCTGTTCGGGAGCCCTCGGCGCTCCTAGGCTGAAACGCATGCCAGGCAAAGAACGCCCAGTGATTGTTGCAGCCCCCGACTCGTTCAAGGGCAGCTGCACCGCCGATGCGGCAGCGCGCGCGATGATCGCGGGGGCTCGCGAGGTGCTTGGCGACGCGGCAGAGTACATCGAGATTCCGCTCGCAGATGGCGGGGAAGGCACACTCGACGGCCTGCTCGCAGCGTGGGGGGTCGAAGCGCGCGATGCGCGTGTGCTCGACGCGCTCGGCCGGCCGCGCACGGCACGCTACGGCGTGAGTGCGGACGGCGCGACAGCGATCATCGAGGCGGCAGAGGCGAACGGCTTGCCGTGGGTGAGCGACGAGGCGCTTCGACCACTCGAGGCCGACACGTTCGGCGTCGGGCAGCTCGTGCTCGACGCGCTCGATCACGGAGTGACCGAGATCCTGCTCTCGGTTGGCGGCTCGGCGACGAGCGAGGGGGGCACCGGCATCCTGCGGGCGCTCGGCGTCCGGTTTCTCGACGCCGGTGGCAACGACGTGAAGCCGGGCGCGGCGGGACTCAGCTCGATCGCAGCGGTCGACGCGACGGGGCTCGACCCGCGGGCCCAGGCTGCGACGTGGAAGATTGCTGTCGATGTCGGATTTCCGCTCTGCGGGCCCGACGGGGCCGCCGCGGTCTTTGGCCCGCAGAAGGGCGCGAGCACCGGGGACATCGACGTGATCGATGCCGGGCTTGCGAGGCTCGCGACCGTGCTTGCAGAACGCAACGACCTGCCAGCGGAGAATTACACAAATAGGCCAGGCTTCGGCGCAGCGGGCGGCATCGCCCTCACCGCGGTCGCGCTTCTCGGCGCGGAGACGGTTGCCGGGGCTGACCTGGTGTCCGAAGCGATCGGGCTCCCCGAACTTCTTGCGCGGGCGACCCTCGTGCTCACTGGCGAAGGGCAACTTGACGCCCAGTCGGTGAACGGCAAGGTCGTCGACCTTGTCGCGCGCACCCGGCCCGCCGGTGTGCCGCTCGTCGTGATCGCCGGCTCTGTCGCGCTCACCGCAGCCGAGAGCCGGGCCGCGGGCATCACCGCCGCGTTCTCGATCGCCGCAGGCCCGACTGGTCTCGCCGACCTCGTCGCAGCCGCTGAGCCCCGGATCTCAGAGACGTCAGCGAATGTTGTCGCGCTCGCGATCTCGCAGGAGACCACCGCCTGACACAGCCGTCGGGCGGCTCAACACACTGACACAGTCGTCATTCAAGAAAGAGAGAAACCGTGCTCGATCTCATCGTGCTCCTGGTGCTCGTCGCCAGTATCGTGCTGGTCACGGCCAAGTTCAAGATATCCCCGTTCCTCGCGCTGCTCGGCGCCGCCTTCATCGGGGCATTCGCCTTCGGACTCCCGGTTGAAGAGATCATTCCGACAATCACCGAGTCGTTCGGGAAGACCCTTGGCAACATCGGCCTCGTGATCCTCTTCGGCACGATGATCGGTGTGATCCTCGAACGCTCGGGTGCGGCGATCGCGATGGCTGACGCGCTCATTAAGCTCATCGGAACACGCTTCCCGACGCTCACGATGTCGGTCATCGGGTACATCGTCTCGATCCCGGTGTTCTGCGACTCGGGGTTCGTGATCCTGAACTCGCTGCGCAAAGCGATCGCGAAGCGAACAGGGGTATCGCTCGTCGCGATGTCGATCGCGCTGATGACCGGTCTCTACGCAACGCACACCCTCGTGCCGCCGACGCCCGGCCCGCTTGCTGCCGCCGCGAACCTCGAAGTCGACTCTCACCTCGGCCTGCTCATCGGCCTCGGCCTCATCGTTGCCGCCGTGTCCGCCCTTGCGGCGCTCTTCTACGCGAACACCTTCCTGAAGCGCGACGTTGAACTGCTGCCGCTCGCCGAGGGCGAGGTTGAGGAAAGCTACGAGGACCTCAGGGCCGCGTACGGCAAGCTCCCGAACGGCTTTGTCGCGTTCCTGCCGATCCTGATTCCTATCCTGCTTATCTGCCTCGCGTCGATCGCGAAGCTTCCCGGGCTCCCGTTTGGCGAGGGCGGCTTCGCGGCCACACTGAACTTCGTCGGAACCCCCGTCGTGGCGCTCGCGCTCGGACTCATCGCCGCGATCTTCCTGCTGCGAGGCAACGGCAAGCTCGAACGCTTCAACGCGCAGATCGCTGACGGCATCACGATCTCGGCACCGATCCTTATGATCACCGCGGCCGGCGCTGCCTTTGGTGGCGTGCTCGGCAAGAGCAGCATCACCACGTTCCTCGCCGACAACCTCGCGACGCTCGGCATCGGCATTGCGGTGCCGTTCATCGTGTCTGCGGCGTTGAAGACCGCGCAGGGATCGTCGACAGTCGCGATGGTGACAACGTCTGCGATGATGCTGCCGCTGCTGCCAGCGCTCGGGCTCGGCAGCGACATCGGTGCCGTGCTCTCGGTACTCGCGATCGGCGCGGGTGCGATGGTTGTCTCGCACGCAAACGACTCGTACTTCTGGGTGGTGTCGCAGTTCAGCCGAATCCCGACCGCAACCGCGTACCGCACGCTGACGCCGGCGACGCTCATTCAGGGCGTCTCCGCGTTCGTTGCGGTCTGGGTGATCAGCCTCATCATGCTGTAGTCCACCTTCCCCGAGCGCTCAGCCCGGGCCCGCAGGCAGATCACACGTTGCTGCCTGCGGGCCCGGGCTTCGTCATTGCAGTGCGCCTGTGGACAGAATCGAATAGTTGTTCTGTTTGTTGCTATTATTGACGCCTGTAGGAAACTGGCGCTGATTACTGACACACAAACGCATCGAATGTCTGGAATGAGGATACTGTCGAGTCGAAAATGTCGGTAGATCGGGGAATATGGAGCGTGCGACTTGAATATCGAGTTCAATGATGCCGCGGCCGATGCCGTGATTCACGCGCTGACCAGTGCTGAATCCACACTTAGGGGCCAGTCTGGTGAGCGAAGCACCGCGGCCGAAATTGCGATGGTGAACTTCGCGGGCGCCTACTCGAAGGCTTTCGCGTTGACGCGAACGGCGGAGTTGGAAGACAGGCTGCGACTGGCTGGTGTGCTTGAGGATCTCACTTTGGCGATTCGGGAAGCGAAGCGTCGTGCCGAGAACGAGCGACGTCGGCTTCAGGAGACCGCCGAATGGCAGGCCCGTGAGGATCAGCGCCAGGCAGAACGAGCGGCGGACCCGACCGGGGCGGCTTACGACAGCGCCGCGGCCCTCGACCCCAAGCCTTCCGAGTATGCGATCGCGCCTCCCGAGATCTCTGGGGCATTTGCGCCCGGGGTGCGAGACCGGTCAGCTCGTCGGGGCGGGCGCGGCGGGCGAAGCTCGGCTGATCCATCGCGACTCCGCGCGTTCGTCTCCCGCTCGCGCTCGCTTGACGCCCGCCTTGAACAGCACGTCGTGGCCGTTCAGAACGCCTGGGCCAGCTTCGTCGCATCGTGTTCGTGGTTGCGGTTCGGAACGATGTCTTTCGTTTCCGGGTTTCCGAGGATGGTGAGCGAGAATACCGCAGACGCCACCTGGATCGGCCGTATCGCTGACCAGTTCGCGCGCGCGGGCGGGGGCAGCCTGAGCGACGCGCGGCTCGACCTTCTCGCACGCGCGACAGCGCTTGACGTCGCAGAGAGTGCACGCTTCAAGCAACTGCTCGACGGCGCGCTCTCGCCAGCAGAAGCGGCCGAGTACTGGAACTCGCTCGGACTTTCTCCAGCCGACGTGCGGTTGCTGCCGCCCGAAGCGCTCCTCGCGCTTGCGAGTCTGAGCGGGCTGCCTGCCTGGGCGCAAGACGCCGCTTCGCGGGAGTTCTTGGAGTACGCCCTCGAGAACCGGAAGATCGCCTACGAACTGATGGGGTTCACCGACCCGTTGCGTACGGCGAACTCCCGCCACCCCTCGCTTAACGGCGCGGCGGATGGCTTCGCGAACGTGTCATACAGTGAGTTCGTCAGCCAGCTCAAAGCGATCAATGACGCGCTGGGTGAGGCTGATGAGGATGCCAAGGGCGCTCCCGGTCATCCCGTTGTGCAGTTGGTCGGCCTGGGCAGCCACGACGGCGCACTTGTCGCGGGAATCTCTCTCGGCAACCTCGACGTGGCTTCAAACGTCGGCGTGCTCGCCTCGGGCATGGGCTCCGACGTCGGCGACATGTTCAACGGCAACAAGGCCGCCCAGGCGCTGTACGAGGATGCATTCCGCAAAAGTGACACGGCCTCATTCGCCGTGGTGAACTGGATCGGGTATCGCTCTCCGAAAACAGTCGGCCAGGTGCGAGACCTCGGTCACGCCGATTCGGGCGCCAGGGAGCTCGCCTCGTTCCTCAACGGCATCAGCGCGAGCCGGGGCGAGTATGGCAACCCTCCCGAGCAGCTCGCGGTCTTCGCCCACTCCTACGGCTCCACTGTCGCCGTGCAGGCGCTGAAGCAGACGAGTTTTGAGGTCGGTGCGCTCGTCACGCTCGGCTCCGCCGGGGTCGCTGACGGCACGACGGCTGGCCAGATCAACGCCACTCAGAAGTACGCGGTGCACGCCTCGGGAGACAACCTCGCGTGGATGGGCAAGGGCGGGGGGAAGGGCCTGGACCCTGGCGATATCGCAGGCTTCGACACGCTCAGCGCGGAGGCCTCGGAGGGGCCAGGGGGCATTCCGCTTAAGGCCACGACGATGCACAATCTGTACGTTGAGGAGGACTCGTGGAGTCCGTTGAACCTAAGCGGGACGGTTGGGTACCTCTCAGTAGGCTCCACCGCGCTCAGCGAGAGTGGCGCTGTGCTCGCCGGAACGATGGAGAAGTGATGCGAAACACGACAGGCTTAAAGCGAGCGTTCGCGCGGCTCTCGATTGCGCTGGCGGCTGCCGGCCTCGCGCTGGGCGTGGTTGGGTGTTCGGAAGGGATTGGTGGAGTGGTGAGTATGGGTGTTCAGGATTCGTCAGGGATGACTCGGGCTGAGGCGGCTGGGTTGTCTGCTGAGGAGCGGTTTGATTTGTATGGTGTGCGGTACGAGCGTGCGCGCGAGTTGTTGACCGAGGCACAGTTGCAGCTGTCCCCTGGACCGTGGCGGTGGCTGACTGGCGGTGTTGGCGGACCGCGGGGCGGTCCTCATGCTGCATACCCGTTCCCGGGTTCTGATAGCCGGAACACGTATTACATTGATTTGACGCGCACGATTCATCCGGAGGGGGCGGTTGGTGCTCGTGAGGATGCTGAGCCGATGGTCGCGTATTTCGAGTCGAAGGGGTGGGATGCCGAGCTTGCCGATATTGAGAGCCAGACCGGGCTCGGCCCTCACAGGTTTGAGGCTCGTGCGGTGACTCAGGATGGCTTCAACGTGGTGTATCAGGTGCAGGACAACGGGCAGTACAACTTGTCGGTGATGAGTGGCCTCTTCTGGGCGGACCGTCATGAGCTCCTCATAGAGATCAACCACCGGATACCTCTGGATTCGTTCTTCCCGCCAGACGATGAGTCGGTCCCTGGCGTGTATGTCGAGTTTCCCAAGTGGAGTGACCCGAAGCTGGAAGAGCATGAAAAGTAGACCGTGACTCAATCTATGTCTTCTCCTGCTACCCGCCGCGGTTGTCGCCCAGGAGCGCTGGTGGCTCTGTTGGCGCTGAGTCTTGTCGGGTGTTCGTCGGGGCTGGCGAGTTGGGGTGTTCAGGATTCGTCGGGGATGACTCGGGCTGAGGTGGCTGGGTTGTCGGCCGAGCAGCGGTTTGATTTGTATGGTGCGCGGTACGAGCGTGCGCGCGTGCTCTTGACCGAGGCGCAGTTGCAGGTCAGTGACGGAGTTTGGGGGTGGCACACAGGTGGCGCCGGTGGCCCATGGGGAGGGCCGCGTGCTGATATTCCGCTTCCTGGTGCTGATAGCCGAAACACCTACTTTATTGATCTTGGTCGTTGGATCGAGCCGGAGGGCGCGGAAGGTGCCCGTGAGGACGCTGAGCCGATGGTCGCGTATTTCGAGTCGAAGGGGTGGGATGCCGAGCTTGTCGATGTGGAGAACCGGACTGGGTTGGGCGTACACCGGTTTGAGGCCCGTGGGGTGACTGATGACGGCTTCAGCTTGGTATATCAGGTGCAGGACAACGGGCAGTACAACCTCAAGGTGCTGAGTGGCCTCTTCTGGGCAGACCGTCATGAGCTTTCGAGTGACATCAGGCATCGAATACCACGGGATTCGTTCTTCCCGCCGGGTGAGGAGTCTGTGCCTGGCGTGTATGTCGAGTTCCCCAAATGGGATAGCCCTAAGCTCTGGGGGCAAAGCGTCGAAGCTCGTTAGACTTGACCATGCATGTGTGCACCAGCCCGGCCTTGGTCGTGCAGCCTCGCCGCGAGGCCTATGCCCCGAAACTCTTGCTCCATTCGCGCACCCGCGCCGCGCTTTCTTCTTCTGAGAGGTCTTCGATACGGGTCATGACTGACCACCGCACGCCAAACGGGTCGCGAATGCTTGCGAAGCGGTCGCCAGACACGAAGTTTGCGAGCGGTTCGTGTAGCGTTGCCCCGGCCGCGAGCGCTCGGGCAACGACGGCGTCTGCATCGCTGACGTAGAGCCCGAGGGAGTAGCAGCTGCAACGGATCGCGGCGCGGTCGTTTGGGCTCTCGCTGCATTCAATGATTCAGCGGCGGCGGCTGCAGGAGGCTGCCGAGTGCTTACGCGGGGGCGGTTCGGGCAAGGACGCAGCCACAGGCGGTGCGGCAAGCATCGCCGAGATCGCCGCGGCGACTGGCTACGCCGATCACGCACACTTCACGCGCGACTTCAAGGCTGTTCTGGGGATGACCCCTCGGGAGTACCGGTCCCGTGCGCGGGGAGCCTGAACTCCTCCGGAGGGAGCGCGACACCGGTAGCGGAGTCCGCGAGGATCCGCCCGATCGCGGGGGCAAACTTGTAGCCGTGGCCGGAGAAGCCGGCGGCGACGGTGAGGCGCCCGACGCGGTCGAGCACGAAGCGCCCCGACGGCGTCGATGTATAGGTGCAGCTGATCTCGACGCCGGTGTCGGGGTCGAGCCCAGGGAACCACTCGGCGACGTGCTCGCGCACCGCCGCACGCACTTCGGGCGTTGCGGCGAAGGTGCGCTGATCCGGATCGACGACGTGGCCGACCGCGTGCAGGCCTACCTTGACGCCCTCGCCAGGGCTCGGCATGCCGTAGACGTTGCCTCCCCGCACATCGAGCTCCGCGGGGGTGAACATGTGGTTGAACGATGGCCACAGCACGGCAGGGTCGCGCGGGGTGAAGTGCGCCGGGTGCTCCTCGGTGACGGTGAGCTCCGGGAGCTCGACGAGGCCCGCGAGCAGTGGCTTGGACCACGCGCCGGCGGCAACGATCGCGCCTTCGGCATCGACTGTTCGTACGGCGCCGTCAGCTCCCTCGACCTCGATGCGCACGCGTTCTGTCGATGGGTCGATGCCGCGCACCCTCGCATGCCGCTCGATCGTCACTCCGGCGCTTACCGCGGCCGCTTCGAGGGCGTCGAGGGCCCGGGCAGCGTAACCGATTCCGGCCTGTCGGCTGAGCAGGACCGGCCCAGCGAATCGCATGCCAGCCCAGTGCTCGCTAGCCTCGGCAGGCGTGAGGAGAGCGACGTCGGCGCCGCGAGCGACGAGTGCATCGTGCGCAGCAAGCACGACAGTCTCGTCGCCCTGCGTAACGAGGCCGTGGAGGCCAAGGAGGGGAAATGACACACCAGCTTCGAGCTCGCGCCAGAGCGCGAACGCCTCGTCGAACAGGTCGAGGTAGAACTCCTCGTGATACGCATTGTTGATGTTGCGCGTCGAGCCGTGCGAGGCGCCGCGCGCGTGGTGCGGGTCGAACTGCTCGATGAGGTGGACGCGCGCCCCGCGCTCGGCCAACTGCCAGGCGGCCGAAAGCCCCATGATGCCGCCGCCGACAATGATGTGGTCAGTCTGTGTGCCCATGCTCCGAGCGTATCTCGCCCGACTGTTGCGCGCTCGCCGGTGAGTGCACGTGGACCCGTTCGCCGGCGGCGTTGAAGATGCTGATGACCTCGACAGGGTGTGCGCCCGCCGCTCGCATCCGGTGCGGCACAGTGGTGTCGAACTCGGCGGCCTCACCAGGCTCGAGCGTGAGGTGCTGTTCTCCAAGCTCAAGACTGAGTTTGCCCGAGAGCACGTAGAGCCACTCGTGTCCGTCGTGAACCTGAGGCTCTCGCACCGGCGCGTCTGGCCTGTATGTGATTTTGAATGCGCGAACGTCTGACTCAGCCCTGGTGAGTGGGGCTATCGTCATCCCGCCCCGTGTGACCGGGGTGCGGTGAACTCGCGGGTCGCGGGTGGGCGGCGCGAGTAGGTCGTCGACCCGGATGCCGAGCTGCCTTGTCAACGGAAGGAGCAGCTCGAGACTGGCCTGGCGTTTACCTGACTCGAGGCGTGACAGGGTCGACACCGACATGCCTGCACGACCGGCGAGGTTCTCCAGCGTCATGCCGCGGCGCTGGCGCGCAGCGCGCAGGCGCGGGCCGAGCTGTGTGAGTTCGTCCATGCGTGCCTCCCGGGTCCAGCGTGCCACTTCTTGCCAATACCGCAATGCCAATTGCCATTATCGCATGCGATCCTGAACCATGAACGTATGGAAACCACAGACTTCGACGCAATCGTTATTGGCGCAGGCGCCGCCGGGTTGAGCGCCGCGCAGGCTCTCGGACGCTCGATTCGACGTACCCTCGTGATCGACGCCGGTCAGCCGCGCAACCGGTTCGCGTCTCACATGCACAACGTCCTTGGGCTCGACGGCACCCCACCGCTGGAACTCCTCGAGCGCGGCCGCCGTGAGGCACGCACGTACGGGGTCGAGTTTCTCGCGGCGCGCGTCGCGACAGTGCGGGACTCGGGGGACAGGCTTGCCGTTACGACATCAGCGGACGGGGGAAGCGCCGATGGTGACCTCGCACCCCGAGCCACTGCACTCACCGCCCGCGCTCTTGTGGTGGCGACGGGCGTGACCGACAGGCTCCCGGGCATTCCTGGCCTCGCCGAGCGCTGGGGGCGCACGGTCCTGCATTGCCCCTACTGCCACGGTTGGGAGGTTCGCGGCGCCCGTCTCGGGGTGCTCGCGACCTCTCCGGCCTCGATGCACCAGGCGAAGCTCATCAGGCAGTGGAGCGACGACGTCACCGTGTTCGGTGCAGAGCTGGGCGAGCTTGACGCCGCCGACGAGCGTGCGCTTCGTGCACGGGGAATACGCGTCGAGCCTGATCCTGTGGCAAGCGTGACCTCGGGCGCCGCAGCCGAGATGCTCGTGACGACAACGGGCGGCGCCTCGCACAGCATCGACGCAATTTTTACGGCGAGTCGCCTGCAGGCACACGATGACTTCCTCTCGGGGCTGGAACTCGACCGCGCGGAGTCGCCATTCGGCAGCTTTCTCACAGTCGACCCAATGGGCCGCACAAGCCACCCGCGCATCTGGGCGGCCGGAAACGTCGTCGCACCGATGGCGACTGTCCCGATGGCTATGGGGGCCGGGGCGGGGGCCGGTGGAGCCGTGAACTTTGCGCTTGTCGAAGAGGACTTTTCCGACGCAGTCGCCGCCTCGGAAGCGGGTCGCGCATGAGCGGGCACGAGCAGGATCCCGCGGCGTTCTGGGAGCAGCGCTACGGCGGAGTGGAGAGGGTCTGGTCGGGGAGCGTGAACGCCGCGCTCGCCGCAGTTGTCACGGAGCACGTCGACCCATCAGGATCGGCACTGGCTTGCGTCGACGACGGGCCTCGGGGGCGGGATGCAGGCTGGCAACCTCGCTCCCTTGACCTTGGCTGCGGGGAGGGTGGTGACGTACTTTGGCTTGCTGAGCGAGGATGGGACGCATCCGGTCTTGACCTGTCTCCGACGGCCGTCGCGCGCGCCAAGGACGAGGCACAGGCTCGCGGTCTGCGCCCACACTTTTTCGTGACCGACCTCTCGGAATGGGCTGAGCAGACATTCGCGGCTGGCGCCAGTGACGCGTACGAGCTCGTCACCGCAAGCTTTCTGCAGTCGCCCGTGCGCTTGCCCCGCACTGATGTCTTGCGCGCCGCAACGCGTCATGTGGTGCCAGGCGGCTACCTCGTTGTGATCTCCCATGGGGCACCGCCGGCAGCCGCAGCGGGCGAAGACTCGGGCCACTGCCACCATGCCCCTGACTCGTTCCCAACGCCCGCCAGCGAGCTTGCGGGCCTCGCGCTCGACCCGACTGACTGGGACGTTGTCGTGAATGAATCTTGGGCTCGGGATGGAGTGACAAGCCGCGGTGAGCGCGTAGCTGCC
The DNA here is from genome assembly GCF_024399335.1 of Leucobacter aridicollis. NCBI lineage: Bacteria > Bacillati > Actinomycetota > Actinomycetes > Micrococcales > Microbacteriaceae > Leucobacter > Leucobacter aridicollis. The sequence goes on along the minus strand of NZ_CP075339.1, from coordinate 3,135,130 downwards.
ACCGACATCGTGACTGTCGCGCGGCGTCTGACCGGAGAAGCATCAGACTGAACCTGTTGAAATCCGATGGATTGACGTAGCATGTGGCCAATCCATCATGGGGATGGCTGGGTGATTGATACAAAGGGGGTATTGCTCATGGTTGCTACCAACAATGAAGTTTCTATCCGGTCGCGGCGCGGCTGGACCAAGGCCCGCGCGCTTCTTGCGGGTGGGCTCGTGCTTGGCGTCGGCGCGGCAGTTACGCTCGCCGCGTGGACCGACAACGAGTGGGTGCGTGGCGTCTTCGGGACGGGCACGTTTGGCATCGAGGGGTCGAAGGACGGGTCGGTGTTTAGCGACAATCCGACCTCTGGGGATCCCGCGCAGTTGAGCTTTGCCGTGGGGGGCAGACAACCTCGCGCCAGGCTCGCAGGTCTACGCCGGCTACGCGGTGCGCCTCTCGCCTGGATCGACTTACGAAGCCGAAGTGACAGTCGCGCAGGACGTGAGTGACGCGATCCCGGGCACCACCGCGAGCTACGTGTACACGACGAGCACGACCTGTGACGCTGCAGCCTTCGGGGCAGGCACCAACGCCAACGGGGCCACGTTCGAGCTCACGTCGCTTGCCGCACCTGCGTTCCTCTGCTTCCGAGTAGTCGCGGACGACACCCTTGCACAGGGCGCGGACGGGTCGATCACCTGGACGTTCAGCGCTGAGTCTGGCGCGACACTCTAGCGATCATGGCTCTGCGAGACGGCCCGCGGTCGCATCGGAGAGGACGTCGACCAGACACGACCGGAACGTTCACCAAGGTGCGCGCGCTCCTCGCGGGCGCGCTCGTACTGGGGATAGGCGGGAGCATGACGCTTGCTGCCTGGACCGACACTGAGACCGCCCAAGGCACCTTTGCCGCAAGCAAGTTCGGGATCCAGGGGTCCACTGATGCGACGGCGTTCGCCGACCATCCGGCATCTGCGCCCGCGGCGCTCTCGTTCGCGATCTCGCCGACCGCGATGTCGCCTGGCACGACAACGTTCGCACGATTCGTCGTGCGAACGACCACCGACACCACGGTGCCAGGCAGCGTTGCCCTCGGCGGCGCGACGGTCGCCGGCACCGGGCTCGGGGCGTACCTGAGGTACGGGGTGCGAACCATTCCCGCTGGGAGCCAGTGCACGTCGACCACATACGCAGCCGGGACGGTCGTCGTGGCCTCCGACAGCGCACTGTCGACAGCATCGGGCACCACGCAGCCGCTTGCAGCCGCCGGGGGCTCACCGGTGACCTACTGCTTCGCGGTGACTCTGCCGGACGGCACCCCCAACGCGGCCCAAGGACTGACCGCGACCGCGACCTGGACATTCACGGGAACCTCGTCGAGTTAGCCGACGAGGCGGGGAGCGCCGGCAGGCGGAAAGGGGCAGGCACAGGATGACGAGAGACGGGCGGCGCGTCCGCGCCATCGCAGCTAACGCGCTGCTGAACGTCGCGGCGCTTGGCGGGGCGCTCTGTGTGCTGCTCGTCTTGCTCGGGGCGCTCATGAACGTCTCGATCATCATGTTCAAGACAGGGTCGATGTCGCCCACGATCCCGGCAGGCTCCGCCGCGCTCGTCCGCGAGATCCCGGCGACCGATATCAGGGTGGGAGATGTGATCACTGTTGATCGCCCGGGCCAGCTACCCGTGACACACAGGGTGACGAGTATCGTGGGGGACGGCCCAACGCGGACGATCACCATGCGAGGCGACGCGAACGAGGCGGATGATCCTGCGCCGTACACAATTGACTCCGCACGCCTCGTCGTGTTCTCGGTCCCGCACCTCGCGCGGCTGATCGTCTGGTTCTCGAACCCCATGGTCCTCGGGATCCTGACTGTCGCAACCGCGACACTCGTCACGTGGGCCTTCTGGCCGAAAGGGCGGGATCAGCGGGGGAGTGGCGCCTCGGCCACCGAGCGTGACGACGAGCGTTCGGGCCCGCGGCACGCCGCTCCGGTGGCGAGCCTCGCCATCCTCACCGCAGCGCTCGCTCTCGGAGGCGCGGCCGGGCCGCTCGGTGCTGCCCCCGCGCTCGGAGCAGGGCCGGACCATGAACGTGGCGAGACCATGGTGCGGGCCGTTTCGGCGGGGAAAAACATCACGCTGACCTCGATCGGCGATCCTGTCGCGATGCGAACGATGCGGCCGACAGTGCCGGTGCTGTGGCAAGTGGGGGTGCGGGTACACTCGCCCGAGCCCGGTGAAGTATCGGTCACCCTCGAAGCCGCCGGGGCGGCCTCGTTGGGGCTTCGGCTTGACGTCCGCGAGTGCGACACTGAGTGGCTGGCAGGCGAGTGCCCGGGCGCTGAGACGCAAGTCTCCGGCGACGGCACGATCGACATCGTTGCGGCACCGCGCCTCGTGACGGTGCTCCCGAATGACAGCGAGCGGTGGTACCTGATCTCAGCAACAGTGCCGCAGGTCGCCGCGGGGACAGTCACACTCACCCTGCGCGCTGCCGGCGGCAGCGAGGTCGTGACAGCGGAGCCGGGGCCTATCGCGGCGCTGCCGGCAACCGGCGGGGTCCAGCCGGCGTGGCTCCTCGCAGGCGGGGCGGTCGCGATTGGTCTCGCCGCCGCCGCGACAGCGTCGGGCGTGACGGCATTCAGAGAACGAAGGGGAGAGTCGTGAGCCCGCTAGCTCGGAGGGGGCGCCGGCGGGCGCTTGCAGCGGCGCTGCCGCTCGTGCTGCTCGTCGGACTTGCCCCGGGTGCGCGCGACACCGATGCCGCCTGGGCGGATGCAGAGGCTGCGCGAGGGGTGTTCACCGCACTCACGGTTCCCGCGCCAGTCAGTACGGCCGCCTGCGTCACTACGCCGGGCCTGCTCGGGCTGTCACCGACGGTCACCGTCAACTGGAGGGCTCCCGCCACAGCAACCGGATACACCCTCGCGCAGGCTGAGTTTGGCTACTCGACGGGTGGGCTCTTGCTTCCACTCACCGCAGCTCTTCTCGGCAACGTGTCGACCACGGGGACGCCAAGTGCATACTCCACAGTCGCGAGCGGCGGGCTCCTTGGCGGCCTGCTTGGTGGCAGCTCCACCGTTGCCGTACGGTTCATTGGTCCGGGTGGGTGGCGATCCTCGTGGCTCGTTGCCACCGCGACGATGGGACTCGCTGGCGCGAACCCGACCTGCACACTGAGTGAGGCCCCCAGCGCATAGCGCCTGGGGGCCTCACTCAGTGGTGTTACTGCTGCTGTATCTACTACGGAAGCAGGCGGTTCGGTCCGCGGAACAGGTACGTCGTCTCGCGGATCGAGGGCTGCTCGAGCATGAGCATCAGCACACGGTTCAGGCCCATGCCGAACCCGCCGTGCGACGGCATGCCGTAGCGGAAGAAGTCGAGGTAGAAGCTGAGCTCGGCTGGGTCCATCCCCTTGTCGCGCGCCTGCGCTTCGAGCACCTCGATGCGGTGCTCGCGCTGCGCGCCTGTCGAGATCTCGGTGCCGCGGTAGATGAGGTCGTAGCTCTTGGTGAGCTCGGGGTTCTCTTCGTTGCGCATGTGGTAGAACGGGCGGATCGAGACGTCGTAGTCGGTGACGAACACGAAGTCTGACCCGAAGGCTTCCTTCACGTGTGCGGCGATCTGTCGCTCGCCTTCGGGGTCCATATCGGCGTCGGCGCGGGGGATCTCGTAGCCGCGGGCCTTCACGATCTCCTTCGCCTCAGCGAGGGGAATGCGGGGGAAGGGGCGAGCCGGAACCTGCAGGTCAACATTGAAGAGCTTCTGGATCTCCTCGCCGTGCTTCTCCTTCACCGCGGTAAGACCCGCGACAATGAGCTCCTCGTGGATCTCCATGACATCCTCGTGGGAGTCGATCCAGCTGAGCTCGGTGTCGATTGAAGTGAACTCGGTCGCGTGGCGCGAGGTGAACGAGTGGTCGGCGCGGAACGCCGGGCCGACCTCGAAGATGCCCCCGAAGCCAGCGGCCTGCGCCATCTGCTTGAAGAACTGGGGGCTCTGCGCGAGGAACGCCTTGCCCTCGAAGTACTCGACCTCGAAGAGTTCTGCGCGTGACTCCGACGCCGATGCCATGAGCTTCGGGGTCTGAATCTCGATGAAACCGCGCTCAACCCAGACGTTTCGCAGCGCGTGCAAGAAGGTTGTCTGCACGCGGAACACGAGGTTCTGCTCGGGGCGGCGGAGGTCGAGGAAGCGCCAGTCGAGGCGCACGTCGATGTTCGAGTCGTCTGCGACAGGGTTGTCGGGGAGTGCCTTGGTGACGACCTCAATGGTCTCGATCTGAATCTCGACGCCGCCAAGCTTCACACGCTCGTTGTGCTGCAGCTCGCCCTCGACGGTCACGAAGGTGCCGTGTGTGAGCTCGGAGATCGTCGCCGTGCGGGGCACCAGGATGTCGGAGCGCGGGTTCTCGGGGTCGGGCTCACGAAGCACGCCGCCGTTGACGAGCTGCACTGCGCCCGACTCGTCGCGGAGCACGACAAACTGCACGTACCGCTGGTCGCGTACCTTCTCAACCCAGCCGGATACGCGTACGGGGCCGTCAACGCGTGCGGCCAGGTCCTTAATCAATACACGCTCAGTCACCCCGACAGTCTACTCGGTCGGCGGAGGCGTGCAGTGTGCACCGTTCTGCAGGGGTTCCGCGTGCCAATGGCGTCGGCCCGGCCCGGCGTCATCCGGCCGGCCCGGCTCCACCCGTCCGTCGGCCGCGGAACAGCCCCAACCCTGCAAAAGCATCCCTTTCTTACCGATGGAATCGGGTCATTCTGCGAGGAAAAGTCTCTGTGGCGCGGGGGTTGGGTCGGGGTGAAGGTGGAGGTTGGGAGAAGGGGAGGGGGGGGGAGGGGCAGAGGTAGGGGTAGGGCGTAAAGGTACGGGCAGGAGCGAGAAAAGGAGGGCAGGGGGCCTGCCCTAGAGCAGGTGGCCGCCCCCCGAGACCTTCATCCGCTCGACAAGGCGTTTCACGTCTTGCGCGCGATCCTTCGTCGTGACGAGGAGCACGTCCGCGGTATCGACGACGACGACGTCCTCCATTCCGACGAGAGCGACCAGACGGTCGCTCTCCGAGACGACGATTCCGCTCGAAGCGTCAGAGAGTACCTGCGCGCCGTCGCCGAGCACGGCGAGGTCGGAGGGCCTGCCGCGCGTGAGCAGGTTCGCGACCGAGGCGAAGTCGCCGACGTCGTCCCACTCAAAGTGGGCGGCGACGCAGACCATCTTGCCGGCAGCGGCGGCCGGTTCGGCGACCGAGTAGTCAATGGCGATCTTCGGCAGTGTCGGCCACAGGCGTTCGCGCACCTCCGCGCCGCGCTTTTTGCCCCACGACGCTGCGATCTCGCGCAGCGCGTCGACGAGCTCGGGCTCGGAGAGGGCCATCTGTTCGAGCAGCACAGACGCTTTCGCGATGAACATGCCCGCGTTCCACAGGTAGCCGCCGGCTTTGAGGTAGCCCTCGGCCGTTGCTGCGTCGGGCTTCTCGACGAACTCGGTGACGTCGTACAGGTCAAACGGCGAAAGGTCAGTACGGGCCTCGCCGCACGAGATGTAGCCGAAGCCAGTCGCCGCGTGCGTCGGGTGGATGCCGATCGTGGCGATGTAACCCTGGTCGGCCGCGCGAACCGCGGTCGCGACCGCCCGACGGAACAGCACGTCACCGCGAATCACGTGGTCAGCTGCGAACGAACCCAGGATCGCGTCGGGATCGCGCAGCTCAAGGATCGCGGCCGCGAGACCGATTGCGGCCGACGAGTCCTTCGGCTCGCTTTCGGTGACGAGGTTCTCGGGGAGGATGTCTGGCAATTGCGCGAGTACAGATTCGCGATGCGCGTTTCCGGTGACAACCATGATGCGCTCGGAGGGCGCGAGGGGCGTCAGGCGAGACCACGTCGCGGACAGCAGCGAGTCGCCCGCACCGGTGAGGTCGAGCAGAAACTTTGGCGCGTTCGCGCGGGAGAGGGGCCACAGGCGCGAACCAACTCCGCCTGCGGGGATGACGCAGGTGAGCCTGTCGAGCGCGGGGTTTGGAGAGGTCATGAAGCCAGCCTAATCACCGCACATAGGGGATCGTGTATCGCCGACGCGCGCCGAGGTGTTCGAGACACCCCGAGAGAGTGCCATAATGGAAGTCGCAGAGAATTCTCAGCAATGTGGCGTGCCCGCATATCGGGCGCTTCCTCAAAGAATCTGGACTTTGCAGCGTGACGACCAAGGAGGAAGCTCGTGTCAGCCCTACCCGCTGAAGCCGCTCCAGCGGCCAAGAAGAAAACCCAACGCGGCGGTACGCTCTACCGCGGCAACGAGGGCATGTGGTCCTGGGTCTTGCACCGCATCACCGGTGTTGCGATCTTCTTCTTCCTGCTTGTGCATGTGCTCGACACGGCGCTCATTCGTGTCAGCCCGGAGGCATACAACGCCGTCATGAGCGCGTACAAGACACCCATCATGGGGCTTGGAGAGTCGGTGCTCGTCGCAGCGATCGTGTTCCACGCGTTCAACGGCCTGCGCATCATCCTCGTTGACTACTGGAGCAAGGGCGCCAAGTACCACAAGGTGATGTTCTGGGTAGTCATTGCAATGTGGGCCGTAACGATGGCCGGCTTCCTGCCGCGCCACCTGATGAACGTGTTCAGCCACTAAGCGAGGGCGGAGAATAATCATGGCTATGACAATTGACGCGCCCCGCGCGAAGACCCCGGCGAAGAAGAACACCAACTGGGAAAAGTGGGGCTGGATCTACATGCGCGTGTCGGGCGTTCTGCTCGTCGTGCTCGTATTCGGACACCTGTTCTCGAACCTGATGATCGGCGACGGCATCAGCGCAATCGATTTCGGCTTCGTCGGCGGCAAGCTCGCGAACCCGTTCTGGAAGGTCTGGGACCTGCTGCTTCTGTGGCTGGCACTCATTCACGGCGCGAACGGCATGCGGACGATCGTCAACGACTACGTTGTCCGCCCGCGCCTGAATAAGGTGCTCCGTACGCTCGTGTGGCTGTCGGCTGCACTCCTCATCCTCCTCGGCACGCTTGTGATCTTCACCTTCGATCCGTGCCCGGCCGGGGCTGATCCCGCGCTCGTAGCCTCCTTCTGCTCGGCCCAGTAATCGGCCCGCAGCGAGACGTACAGAATTCGGAAAAGTTAGGAATCCAGTGACCACGAACACTCATGAGGGCGAAGACGTCACCGTGAAGGACGGCGTGACCTACCACCAGTTCGACGTAGTAATCGTCGGGGCTGGCGGCGCGGGCATGCGAGCGGCGATCGAGGCGGGGCCGAAGGCGAAGACCGCGGTCATCTCGAAGCTCTACCCGACGCGTTCGCACACCGGCGCAGCCCAGGGCGGCATGGCTGCAGCGCTCGCAAACGTTGAGGAAGACAACTGGGAGTGGCACACCTTTGACACCGTCAAGGGCGGCGACTACCTCGTTGACCAGGACGCGGCTGAGATCCTCGCGAAGGAAGCGATCGACGCGGTCATCGACCTCGAGAACATGGGTCTGCCCTTCAACCGTACGGCTGACGGCAAGATCGACCAGCGCCGCTTCGGCGGGCACACCCGCGATCACGGCAAGGCTGCTGTGCGCCGTGCGTGCTACGCGGCAGACCGCACCGGCCACATGATTCTCCAGACGCTGTTCCAGAACTGCGTGAAGCTCGGCATCAACTTCTACAACGAGTTCTACGTGCTCGACCTGGTCATGACGGGCGAGGGCAAGGATCGCAAGCCCGCAGGTGTCGTGGCCTACGAGCTCGCGACCGGCCAGCTGCACGTGTTCCAGGCGAAGTCGATCGTGTTTGCGACAGGCGGCTTCGGCAAGATCTTCAAGACCACGTCGAACGCGCACACTCTGACGGGTGACGGCGTTGGCATCATCTGGCGCAAGGGTCTGCCGCTCGAGGACATGGAGTTCTACCAGTTCCACCCGACCGGCCTCGCTGGCCTCGGCATTCTCCTCACAGAGGGTGCGCGCGGTGAGGGCGCGATCCTGCGTAACGCGAGCGGCGAGCGCTTCATGGAGCGTTACGCGCCGACGATTAAGGATCTCGCTCCGCGTGACATCGTCGCCCGCTCGATGGTGCAGGAGGTGCTTGACGGCCGCGGCGCCGGCCCGAACAAGGACTACGTTTACCTCGACTGCACCCACCTGGGCGCAGAGGTGCTCGAGACGAAGCTCCCGGACATCACGGAGTTCGCACGCACCTACCTCGGCGTGGACCCCGTCGTCGAGCCGGTTCCGGTCTTCCCGACGGCGCACTACGCAATGGGCGGCATTCCGACGAACGTCGATGCAGAGGTACTGATGGACAACGACACGGTTGTTCCGGGCCTCTACGCGGCCGGCGAGTGCGCCTGCGTTTCGGTGCACGGCTCGAACCGTCTCGGCACGAACTCGCTGCTCGACATCAACGTGTTCGGCAAGCGTTCGGGTAACGCGGCCGCCGACTACGCTCAGACCGCGCCGTTTGTCGACCTGCCTGCTGATCCCGCGAAGGAGATCCGCGAGCTCGTCGAGGGCTTCCGCACCGGAACCGGTACCGAGCGGGTCTCAGACATCCGGCGTGAACTGCAGGAAGCCATGGACCGTGGCGCCCAGGTGTTCCGCACCGAGGATTCGCTCACCGAGGTGCTCGGCGTGATTCACGATCTGCGCGAGCGCTACAAGAACGTCGGCGTGCAGGATCGCGGCATGCGGTACAACACCGACCTCCTTGAGGCGATCGAGCTCGGGTTCCTTCTCGACCTCGCAGAGGTGCTCACTTACACGGCACGTAACCGTAAGGAGAGCCGTGGCGGACACATGCGCGACGACTATCCGGACCGCGATGACGAGAACTACATGAAGCACACGATGGCCTACCTCACGGGCGACCCGCATTCGGCGAACCCCGAGGACCACATCCGCCTGGATTGGAAGCCGGTCACCGTGGTGAAGGACGAGCAGGGCGAGTTGCGTTACCCGCCGCTGGAGAGGAAGTACTAAACCATGAGTGCTGTCACGACTGAGGCACCCGGCCAGAACGCCGTGGAAGAAATCAAGCCGTTCAACGTTACGCTCCTGATCCGCCGCTTTGACCCTGAATCGGGCCGCGACGCCTACTGGGAAGACTTCGACGTCGAGATGTATCCGACGGACCGTATCCTCGATGCGCTCCATAAGATCAAGTGGGACATGGACGGAACCCTGTCGTTCCGTCGATCCTGCGCGCACGGCATCTGCGGCTCGGATGCGATGCGCATCAACGGCCGCAACCGCCTCGCCTGCAAGACGCTCGTGAAGGATCTCGACGTCACGAAGCCCATCTACGTCGAGGCGATCAAGGGCCTGCCCCTCGAGAAGGACCTCATCGTTGACATGGAGCCCTTCTTCGCGTCGTTCCGTGAGGTGCAGCCGTTCCTCGTTGCGAACACTGCCGCCGAGCCCGGCAAGGAGCGTATCCAGGACATCGCTTCGCGCGAGCGCTTCGACGACACCACGAAGTGCATTCTGTGCGCAGCGTGCACCACGTCGTGCCCTGTCTTCTGGACCGACGGCCAGTACTTCGGCCCCGCGGCGATCGTGAATGCGCACCGCTTCATCTTCGACTCGCGCGACGACAACGCGCAGGTCCGTCTCGACATCCTCAACGACAAGGAAGGCGTGTGGCGCTGCCGCACCACCTTCAACTGTTCCGAGGCATGCCCCCGCGGCATTCAGGTCACCAAGGCAATCGCCGAGGTCAAGGCCGCGATCCGCACCGGCGTGACTGTCTAGCTCCCGGCTCCGGCCAACGCAAAACGTCCCTCCCTGCCTTCTGGCAGGAGGGACGTTTTGCGTTGGTGCCAGTGGCGGCACCGTGGAGCGCCGGCGAAACGCGGGCGGCTCAGCTGGCCGACGTCGAGTCGTGTGGCGCAGCTGGCAGCGTCGACACCTCGATTGCCGGCTTCGAATGCGGCGGCCATGAGATCGGCGGCCAGTTGCAGGGGTGCCACCAGCCCGCAGGGCACTCAGTGACGGGCGGGCCAGTCTCGGGTGGGTCGACTTCGGGTGGGTCCACCTCTGGAGGGTCCACCTCGGGCGGGTCGACTTCTGGTGGGTCGACCTCGGGTGGGTCGACTTCTGGTGGGTCGACTTCGGGTGGGTCGACTTCGGGTGGGTCGACCTCTGGCGGAACCGTCACTGGTGGCTTTGGAGTCGGTGGCAGCGTGACTGGCGGCTTGCTTGGGGTCGAGGGAGCCGCAGGGTCGGGCTGAGGCGCTGGCGGGAGGGCCGGCGCAGGATTCTCAGCAAGGCTAGTCTCAGCAGGTGACGCGTCGGCGAGTGGCTCCACTGCTTGCCCGTTCGAAAGCTCGTCGATTCGCGCGGCTCCGGGCTCGGACGCCGCTTGGGGGGGGGGGTAGTTTTGGGCTTTGAACCGGAGCTCGCAGCGCCGCCCGTATGGCTTGAGCCTCCTGGCTCTGAGGCCGTGCCGACAGGGTTGACCTCGGACTGTGGCGTCGCCTCAGGCGCAGCACTCAGCACGTTCGGAAGCGCAAACGCGGCGACGCCAACGCCGACTGCGGCCACGGTGAGCAGAGTCGCGCCGCCCACGGCCGCGGGAACTCCGATCGACCCGACGACGCTGCCGAGGCTCGAGGCGAATGCCGCAGGCCCGGTTCCGCCTGCTGCGCCGCCTGCTCCGCCACCCTGGCCAAAGGCAGCTCCTGACATGCCCGCGCCACCGGCACCCAGCTTGCCTGCAAGGTCAAGCTGGCTCGCGAGCGCCGCTGTACCGGCACCGCCGAGACTCACCCATGCGAGCACGAGGCCGAGCTGGCGGTTCAGCGTCGAATACTCACCCGCGGCCCGCGAGCAAGACTCGCAGTCGTCGAGGTGCGCCGCGACTTGCCTCGTGAGCCCCGCGGTGAGCTTGTCCCGCTGGAACCGCTGCAAGTGCTCGAGCGTGAACCTGCACGCGCCCTCGGCGATCTCCCGGTTCACGTGCGCTTCGACCCAGGCCGACTTCAGTGCGTCGCGTGCGCGGCCCGCGAGCACCGAGGTGCTGTTCGCTGAGAGGCCGAGCAGTTTTGCCGCCTCACGGGGAGGCATCCCCTCGACCTCCGTGTACCAGAGCACTGCCTGCCACCGCGGCCCGAGCGTGGCGAACGCCTCAGAGACAGCGTTCAGGTCAAAGGCATTGTCTTCCCACGGGGCAGCCTCGTGCAGATCGGGAATGTCGGGTAGTTCGACGCCCGTCTGCTCGCCGGACCTGAAGCGATCAGCTGCTGCTGACCTGATGACTTGATACAGGTACGGCCTGAAGGCCCCGGTTGGCCCGCGGCCTGCGCGCACGAGCTCGAAGATGCGCAGGTATGAATCCGACACGAGGTCCTCGGGATCAAGCGTGGGAGCGATGTTGCGCGCCGCCGTGAGGCCGGCTTTCCTGTGCCGTTCCCAGAGCGCGGCAAACGCCTCGGCATCCCCTGCTCGGCACACACCGAGTAATTCCTCATCCGACATCGCGTCGCGCTGCCGGAGTGCTTCCTTGCGCAAGTAGTCCCCCTTTTACGCACCCGTAACACGCTCACGCGCGTGAGTGCCGCGCATCCGATCTCCCAAAACCGAAGGCGCGAGTGAATCCCCGCTGACAGTATCCCTGACGCGGCTGGGAATGTGCGAGTTGAGACGCCGCAAATTTATTAATTTGCAACCGAGCGTCACGATTCAGCGGTTTCGCCGTGTTACTTATTGCCCGGCTCCTGTCAGGAATCCCCCCAAGGAGCATCCGAGTGCCAGGAGCCGGGTACTTCCGTGTGTGGGGACACACGGTGAACACAGGGGAGAAACGCATGAATTTGGGGAATCTCAGGGGGCGTCGCGTGAGGCAACAAGCGCGGCGCACCCTGGCGAAACTGCTCGCGGGTGGGCTGACCGCCATGCTCGTTGGCACTGCGGTTGTCGCAAGCAGCGGCGCAGCTCCGGCAGCGGCCAGCGAGGGCGCGTCGATCATGCTTGCGAAGAAGATTAAACAGGGCGATGGCGACTACGTCGACGCTGTGCGCGATCTCCGGCCGGGCGACTCGGTAACGTACTGGGTCGAGTTCCGAGTGAACGACGCTGACGCTGATGGCCCGGTGCGTGTCACCGACGTCCTTCCTGAGGAGTTCGCAGGCTGGCAGCTCAGCGGCCTGACGGCGCTCGTCGGCGGAAGCACCACAGGCGTCACGCTCTCACTTCCAGGGGTCACCGACGGCGCTGCACCGGAGGGGGCAGTCGGTGGAATCGTTGGACAGACCCAGGCGGAGCGGGTGATCAGCGTCGGCGTTGAGCGGCCAGTGCAGGCCGGGGCAACGAACCCGGAGGGGCTCGGCATGTCGACCCGCGACACCGGCGTCCTCGAATACACGCTGACAGTGCCAGAGGGACTCGCAGCCGATGACCCGCTGCTCAGGCGCGATCTGACAAACACGGCTACGTTCACGGCCAAGGCTGGGGCACAGGAGCTCCAGGCGGCCGACAGCGCAGTGATCGCCGTCGACAATCCGATCGCCATCGACGTTGCCCCGGCGAAGACCTGGGCGCCGGCCGCGCAGGGCTACCAGCCAGGCGCCCAATCGACACTCGATATCCGGGCGACACAGGCCTCCAACGTCGCCGCGACACGGTTGAGTCTGCAGGACCCGGCGAGGCCCGAGCTTGCCCCCGAGGGAGCCACCGAGCTCCCGGAAGGCAATCCGTTCAACTACATTGACTTCGCTGGGTTCGTCAGCCCAGCTGACCCCACCACGCAGCTTCCGACGGGTGCCACTTCGGCCACCGTCGACGTGTACAGATTCGCCAACGGCACGTGGAACTGGGTTGCATGGGACGCATCGATCCCGAACGCAGACATCGGGGGCGTGCGCCTGAACTACGAAGGAACGATCGCGCCAGGGGCTGTCGCCTCGCAGCAGTTCGCTGCGACGCAGCGTGCCGCCCATCGCACAAGTGGCGCTGAACTCTCCGATGGCTATGCGATCGCGAACGACGTGCGGGCGACAGTGGCTGCCGATGGTCAGGATCCTGTCTCGAAAGACGCCGAGGCGCCGTTCGCCGTGTCTCCCCAGGTCATCGGAGTTGACGCGCAAAAGCGATTCTTCGCAGCTCCTGGTGGCGCCGAAACCGATGAACTGACTGGCGTGACCGCCGGCGATAGCGTTGGCGTGGTGCTGCGTGCAATCAACAGCGACATGCCCGCGAGCACTGTGCTCGACTCGCTCACGATCGCAGAACCTGCGGAAGGGTCACACGAGGACTTCTTCGGGGACCAGCTCCGTTTCGAAGGATTCGGTCAGACTGACGCCGCGGCCGCGTGGCCGGCCGGAGCGACCGGTGCGACGCTCACCTGGTCCTATTCAGACGGGACGAAAGATCCTGTCAACCTCGTCGCCGGAGCCGCATTGCCAGGCCCCGCTGCCGGCAAGACCGTCGCTGGCTTCGAACTCACCTTCACAGGAGCGATCAAGCCAGGCGCCTCGAGCGAGCTGCGGTACGAACTCGGCTCGAGCTCGGCCGAGTCGTTTGTCGCCCCAGGGGGGCAGACTGCGAAGCTCAAGAACGTTATCGCCGTGACCGGAGGGCGCGAGGGGCTCGAACCGGACACCTCGATCGCAAGCGCAACTGTCGGGTATGTCGCGCCCCGCATCGACACGAGCATCACGAAGCGTGTCGGCCCCGGGGTCGTCTCTGCGGGCCAGGACGTCGTCGTCCAACTCGACACCGAAGTGAAAACTGAGGGAGGGCGGACGAAGCCGACCGAGATCGTTGTCGAGGACGCGCTCACTGTCGACGGCACCTTCTGGGACGCCTTCGACGCGAAGCAGATTCTCCCCCCGATCACACGCCCAGCGAACAGCGGCGACCCGATCACCCAGGCAGACCTCGAGATCCGCTACATGGACGCGGACGGCGCATGGAAGACGCTCGCGCACAACCCCGACGAGGCGACACCGATCGATGTGCCGTCGGGTGCGACGGGCATCAGATTCGTGTACACGAACGCCGAGGGCTTCTCACAGACGACGCTCGTGAAACCGAACATCTCCTTCACCGCGCGGCAGACGCTGCGGAGCGAAGCGACGACTCCGACGGCGACAGACTTCGAGCGGGCAGTCAAATACGAGAACGTCGCGACCGTGACGGCTGAGGGTAAGCTCGACGACCGCGTCGTCACTGGCACGGAGACGAGCAAGGTACAGGTTGGCGTCCGCCCACGCCCCGGCACGGGGCCAGGCAATGACGGTGCGCTGTGGGCGCAGAAGACGTGGGGTCACGGCGCCCTCACCTCGCAGTCAGGCGCGATAACCTTTACGACCCAGTCGTGGGCGCTGACTGCGGGAACCTACCCGACAGTTCTGCTACAGGATCCAGCGAGTCCAACAGCTTCCGGCGCTGGCACGGTGTTCGAGGCCTTCGACCTGACGCGCGTTCGCCCAATCCACTTCGCCGGAAATGCCGCCGGCGTCGCCCATGACGCGATGCTGCGCTGGGACGCCGTCACCGCGGTCGAGCTGTGGAACGGGAGCGAGTGGCTCGCAGTGCCCGCCCCTGGCAGCGGCTGGATGAACGAGAAGGGCTTCGTTGGCTACACGCTCACCGCCGACGAGCGGGCGACAACGCTCGGCGTCCGACTCGTGCTCGGCGAGAACCGCGAAGCACGCGAGGCCGCGCACGCGGGCGCTGATCCTGATCTCACCGCGCCCGCGCCGGGGACAGGCGTGAGTACGTCAGGTGAAATTCGCGAGTACGCCCTTGAGTGGCAACTGCGCGACCGCGCCCGCACGGCCAATGGGTCCGTGAAGTGGGTGAAGGAGGCGGGCACCTCGTTCAACTGTGAGGGCGGCGGCGACGGGTGCGTAGACAACGTCTTCAGCGTGACCGCGGTTCCCGAGACCGGCCAGCCGGTGTCGGAGCGGGCAAACGACACGATTCAGATCCTTGACGGCGCGACGAACGTGACACTCACCAAGCGGGTGGAACCGTTGCCCGGGGGAGATGCCAGCAAGAGTGTGCGCCTCGTGACCCCGAACCCGGGCGAGATCGACCAGGCCGATTACCCTCGCGCCCGTTTCACGCTCACTGCCCGGAACTCGTCGACGGCCCCCGCCGAATCCAACGGCGGTATGCGCCTCGGCAAGATTCGAGTGACCGACACGGCGAATCCAGCCTCAGGAGACGAGCTCACAATCGACGCGAGCCCCTTCACGGGACGAGACTTCGAGGCAGAGGTTGGCTCGCAATCCGGCAACCACTTCAACGAGTTCACGTTGACAGGGGTGAGCTTCGGGAAATTGCCCGCGGCGATCAACTCCGACGAGAGCACAGTCGAGCTCTGGCTCTACGACGGCACCCCAGCGGGCACAACCTCCGTGTGGACCCTGCAGCAGGTGCTCGATGGAGACGCCGAGTTCCTCGCCAAGCTCCCGGACGCTATCGGGATCGCGGCAACGTATTCGGGCACCGATCCAGCAGCGAACGGCAACCGCATCGAGGTCGGAGACGATCTGGTGATGCGTCTTGACGTGCAGCTCAGGGCGACCGAGCGGCTCTCCGGAGAACCCGTGCGTGGCGGCGAGCTCGGCAGCGTCGTCAACGTGCCGAACGAAGCCGTCGCGCGCGGCTGGGACGCGGTCGTGGCGCCAGCTGCGCAGCCAACGAAGCGTGACGACGCGAACGTCGCCCTCGTCCAGGCAGCCGTCAACGTTGGACTGAAAAAGACAGTGTCCGTCGTCCACGCAGACCGGACGAACGACACCGTCTACGAGAGCGACCCCGGCGCCACCGTGCGGGTGGAGCTCACCGCAGATCCGCGCGGGTCGACGGCCCCCATCAACACGCTGAAGATTCAGGATGCGACGCCAGCCTTCTGGGAACGTTTCCAGCTCGTGTCGCTTGACACCCCTGCGCTTCCGACTGGCGCCGACAGGGTACGCCTGCAGGTGAGGGTTGCTGACGAGTGGCTGAACCTTGAGAACTTCACGGGTGATCTCAGCGAGGTGCGCGGCGTCGCGGCCGTGTTTGATCGCGCGGACGGGACGGTCTTCCCAGCAGGCGCGCAATCCTGGAATGCCTCGTGGGGCAGCACGAAGTTGATGTTTGGTGTGAAGCTGCGCCCCGGGGCCGAGGTGAACTGGCGCTCCGACAGCGTGGTGAATCGCGCGACGGTGACCGCGACGAATACGACGTTTGGTGAGGCGGACGCGAACGACGTGGACGACGTCAGGTTCTCGCCGGGGGAGAACGGCATTCGAGTTGAAAAGCGGGCTCCGAACGATACGTCGACCCACCGCGTCGAAGCGCTCGCGAGCGCGCCGTGGAAACTCGTGTTCACGAACGTCGGAACCAGTATCTTGCCGATCACGAAGGTGACCGATGAGCTGCCCGAATCGCTCTCGTGGGATGGCGTTGCGCCGACCGCGACGAGTACGCCGGGGCCAAACGGGGTCAGCGGTGTGAGCGGCGCGCCAGCCGTGACCCTCTCGGACGATGGACGCAGCCTTGTCTTCGACTGGGGCAAGCATGCCCGCATGCAACCCGGCGAGAAGGTCGAGATCTCCCTCGGTCTCATCATGGAGCCGCTCGCCGCGGGCGACCGCGCGATCAATCAGGTTGTCGTCGAGACAGGCGTGCCCCTCGCGGTCTGTGAACAACCCACAGCACACGGGCAGGCTCCGGCCGCGAGCGACGCACCGAACCGGTGTTCGAACACGAACTACGTGCAGCCGCGAGTCGGTACCGTCGTTGGAGCGCGAAAGACAGTCAGCGGCGAGTCAGTGCCGACGCTTGGCGAACAGCTCGTATCCGGAGCGCTTGACACAGCCACTGGAGCTGAGTGTGCTTCGGGCAACTACGTGCCAGTCGGTTCCGACTACACGCGCAGCCCATGCGCGTCGTATACCGCGGTCGGCGCGACTGACTCCTGGAAACTCGAGAGCATCAACTCAGGCACGAACGCGCTGTCGCGCATGACAATCGTCGATATGCTCAGCGCGCCGGGTGACGCGATGCTCGCGGGCGGCGGGTCGCGCGGCAGCACATTCGCTCCCGTCCTCGCAGACCTCTCGGGTATTCGGGTGACGGGCCTGCCAGCTGGGGCGAGCTACACCACGGAAGTCACCACGAATGCAGCAGCATGTGTGGGAGGCACTCCGGGGACGTCCCAGTGGGGCAACGACCCAGAGTGTGCCGACACAATCGCGAACCCAGCGAACGAGTGGACGCCACTTGAGAACTTCACTGGCGACGCTGCCGAGGTTGCCGGCCTGCGGATCAGCGTTGACATGGAAGCATCACCGCTCATGCCTGGCAAGAGTGTGCTTGTCGAGTTTGAGACAGTCAACGTCGTCGGCGGCACCGACGACGCGCTGCGCCCCACACTCGAGCAGTTCACTGAGCGCCAGTTCGCCTGGAACCAGCACGGTGTCGTCGGGTGGGGAACGAACGGGGTGCGCGTGAACCTCCCCGCCGCGCCGCAGCGCGCGGGAGTCACCCTGAAGACCGGAACGCTCGAGATCTCGAAGGTAGTCACAGGGCTCGGCGCTGACCGTGCACCAGAACGGTTCGCGATTGACCTCGCCTGCACAGTACCGAGCGGTCTGGCCGCCGGGCCCGAGCGAGTCGCACTCGATCTGGGGGAGAAGTCGCGTGTCTGGGTGCCACGCGATGGCGCTGTGGCCGTCGACGGCATCCCGATTGGCGCCAACTGTTCGGTCGTGGAGGCCGGGTCGCTCGGCGCATTCGGCGAGAACGTGCGGGCGATTGACGTTGGCGAAGGGGTATTCCCTTCTGCTGACGGCTCGACGGCTGAGGTTCACATCCGTGAGGGCGCCAACGCTGCGCCGACGCGAGTGCAGTTCGTGAATGGGTACACGCCCATCGACCCCGAGCCGCCCGTCGACCCCGAGCCGCCTGTAGATCCAGAGCCGCCTGTTGATCCCGAGCCGCCTGTCACTCCGGAGCCGCCTGTGACACCTGAGCCGCTCTCCGAGACTGGCAGCGCCGGAGTCTGGGCATTCGCAACTGCTGCGATGCTCGTGTTGCTTGCTGGAGCGGGCACGGCGTTCGCAGGCTTGGCGCGGGCCCGACGATCTGCGCGACACAGCCAGTAGCTGAAGTGACGCGCGGGCGGGGACATGAAACGTGCTCCCGCCCGCGCTACACTCGCTCACATGAATGCAAGCCCGCGGCCAGGTGTGATCGCCCGCGGGATGAGTATCTGGCAGCGCATTCAGCGCACCCGGCCGTACCGAACGTTCTCGCACTTTACCGACGTCGGGGGAAGCGTGCTCTCCGGGGGCATGAGCTATCAAGCGCTGTTCGCCGTGTTTGCCGGCCTCGTCGTCGGGTTCAGCGTCTTCAGCATCATGCTGCGCGGCCAACCAGAACTGCTTGCCACGATCATTGAACAAATCAACGTCTTCGTGCCAGGGCTGCTTGGAGAGGGCAGTGCAGACGCGGCGGTGCCTGTGCAATCGCTCCTCGAGACTCGCGCGCTCGACTGGACTTCGGTGATCGCCGGCCTGTCGCTCGTTTGGGTCGCGATCAACTGGTTCACTGGAACCCGCCGGTCGATCCGCATCATCTTCGGCCTTGAAGTGAAGGAGTACCGCAACGCGGTGCTGCTCAAGGTGCGCGACTTTGCGCTTGCCGTTGCATTCTTCATCGCGATCATCGTGTCGGCGGCGCTTGTGCTCGTGAGCTCGAACCTCACGGACCTCCTGCTGTCGTGGCTCGGCGTCAGCGCCGACAACTGGTTCTTCGGCGGTATCGGCACATTCGTTCGCTACGGGGCGATGTACGTCTTCGACGTGCTCGTGCTCGTCGCGATTCACCGCTACCTCGCCGAGGTGCGTATCGGCTGGTGGAACCTCATCACCGGGTGCATGGTCGGCGCTGCAGCCCTTTTCGGCCTGAAGCTTCTCGGCACCGCGCTGCTCGGAGGCGCGACGAGTAATCCGCTCCTTGCGCCGTTCGCGATCTTCGTTGGTCTGCTCTTGTGGTTCAACTTCATCTGTCGGGCGCTACTGCTCACCTCCGCTTGGATCGCGACAGGTCTCGATCCAAGGCTCGGGACTCCGGAGTCAGGCGAGCCGAGCGACGCCTTCAGGCTCTTCGAGTAGCTTATGGCTCCGCGCCCGACGCGAATGCGGCAGAATGGTGTGGTGAGCGAGAACCAGGAACCTGCTGCGAAGACCTCAATCCGCGTCGGCGTCATCGGCGGTGGCCAGCTCGCCCGAATGATGGTGCCGCCGGCAATCCACCTGGGGCTCGAGATCTCAGTGCTCGCCGAAACCGAAGGCATGAGCGCCCAGCGGGCGGCCGACATGGTTGGCGACTATCGCGACCCAGAGACTGTGTACGCGTTCGCCGAAACCGTCGACGTCATCACCTTCGATCACGAGCACGTGCCTCACGAGATCCTCACCGAGCTTGAGCGCCGCGGCAAGCAGGTGCACCCGCGCCCGCACGCGCTGCAATATGCGCAAGACAAGATCCTGATGCGTGAGAAGCTTGCCGAACTTGGCGTTCCGATCCCCGCGTGGGCCGCTGTCGCCGACGAATCGTCGCTGCAGGCGTTCATCGATGCGAACGGGGGCCGCGCCGTTGTGAAGACCGCCCGCGGCGGCTACGACGGGAAGGGCGTACGCGTCGTGTCGCAGGCCGACGAAGTGCGCGACTGGTTCGCGGCGCTCGCCGAAGACGCGCGCGGCGGATTCCTGCTCGCTGAGGAGCTCGTTGACTTCACCCGAGAGCTCGCGCAGCTCATCGCCCGTAGGCCCACCGGGGAGACCCGCGCGTGGCCGCTCGTCGAGACGATCCAGCGCGATGGCGTGTGCGATGTTGTGCTCGCACCCGCCCCGGTGTCTGACCCGGCGACCGCTGCGGAGGCCGCGCGAATCGGGGCGATCGTCGCTGAGGGCGTCGACGCAACCGGAGTGCTCGCCGTCGAGATGTTCGAAACTCGCGACGGACGCGTGCTCGTCAACGAGCTCGCGATGCGCCCCCACAACTCCGGTCACTTCTCGATCGAGGGATCTGTCACGAGCCAGTTCGAGCAGCACCTTCGCGCCGTCACCGATCTGCCGCTCGGCGACCCTGCAATGGCCGCGCCGTTCGCGGTGATGGTGAATGTGCTCGGTGGGCCAGCCGAGGGTCCAATGCCAGTTCGGTACCCGGCGGTGCTTGCAGCGCACCCGGCCGCGAAGATTCACAGCTACGGGAAACTGCCTCGCCCCGGACGCAAGGTGGGGCACGTGACTGTCGTCGGTGACTCGCTCGAAACCGCGCTCGCCGAGGCGCGCGCGGCGGCAGACGGGTTCGCGTAGCATCAGGGAGCCCGGGCCGCCCGGTACGATAGGGGCATGAGCGAATCTGCACCACTCGTCGGCGTCATTATGGGCTCCGACTCAGACTTCAACGTGATGGAAGACGCGGTGCTCATGCTCCGCGAGTTCGGAATCTCGCACGAGGTCGAGGTCGTGAGCGCGCACCGGACGCCCGACAAGATGGTGAGCTACGCTCGCGAGGCAGCCGGTCGTGGCGTGCGTGTCATCATCGCCGGTGCAGGCGGCGCCGCCCACCTTCCGGGCATGGTCGCTTCGATGACCTCGCTGCCAGTCGTCGGGGTTCCTGTGCCGCTCGCGCGGCTCGACGGTATGGATTCGCTGCTCTCAATCGTGCAAATGCCAGGTGGCATTCCCGTCGCGACGGTCTCGATTGGTGGCGCGAAGAACGCTGGAATCCTTGCAGCCCGAATTCTTGCGACGAGCGACGACGCGCTCCGCGCCAAGCTCGATGAGTACGCCCAGGGCCTCACCGACATGGTCGCTGAGAAGAACGCTGCCCTGCAGGCACGGGTCGCTGGCACGGCGTAACCCGCGCGACAAGGGCCAAAGCGACACGCGACCTAGATGAGGGCGTGCGTCTCCCAGAGCTGCCACGCGACCGAGTTCCAGGAGTAGCTCCGACCGCGGTCTGCGGCATGGACTGTCAACCGCTCCAGCTCGCTTGTGCCGTCACCCGCACTCGCGATAAACAGGCGCGAGAGTGCGGTGATGAAACCGGGAGCTTCTGGCTCGGCGATTCCGGCGTCGAGTACCTGCTCGTCGAACGCTGTTGAGCCCGCGTGAAGCACAGGAACGCCAGCCATGAGGGCTGCGGCGATCGTGTATCCCGTGCCTGCGAACGACTGGGGCTGGAGGAGCATCGCGGCGCCCGAGAGGATCGCCCCGACGTCGGAGAGGTCCTCGCCAGGCACAACTGTGACTCTGTCACGAATGCTCGCTGGGAGCTTGCTG
Source organism: Leucobacter aridicollis (assembly GCF_024399335.1). NCBI lineage: Bacteria > Bacillati > Actinomycetota > Actinomycetes > Micrococcales > Microbacteriaceae > Leucobacter > Leucobacter aridicollis. Next base: position 3,113,849 of record NZ_CP075339.1, on the reverse strand, counting down.
ACGACGTCGCCGGGCTGCGGTGCGCCCTTCACGTGCTGTACAGGGTCGAGACCAGAGACCACAACAAGGTGGGGGAGCGAGGGGTCTGACTCGTATGCGTCAAGGACCCACTGCAGGCGGCCGTGGTCGTCGAGATTCGCAGTCGTCACGAGGTAGCGTTCGGGCAGACCGAGACGCTCGCGGCGCGATTCCGAGTCGGCTGCCGCGAGAAATGCTGAGGGGGCAACTGGCGGAATGACCTGCACTGGCAGGTCGTGCCCGTAGTGTTCCTGGAGCAGTGACGCGGTCGAGTGCGAAGTCGTAATGAGCACGTCTGCGTAGCGCGCAGCGCGCTTCACGAACGACCGAGTCAGCCGTGCCTGCGCAGGGGTCAGGAGATCTGGGGCTTCCCATGCGAGCCCGTTCGGAACAGTCACCGTGGTCTGCGTGCCGTCGTCTTCTGCGCGGGAGCGCAGCGGGATCATCGGTGTCACCGAGTGGGTCATCTCGCCGTCGAGCGGGCGGGCGGTCGTGCTTGACTGCCACAGGATGGGCAGTGCGTTCGCGCCCATTGGCAGGTGCTCCGCGGAGATCCGTGGTGAGTTGAACTCGGGCGGAACCGTGCCGCGGGCTGAGAGGAAGCGCGCGCTGCAGCTGCGTGGCGCGGTCGCAGCGAGTGCGTTCGCGAGATCTTCGGCTGCGGCGAAGTGCACGCGGGCTTCCCAATCGGGAAAGGGCTCGGCGATGAGGCTGAGAGTCGCCATGCCCACCTCCGAAACGCACCTTAACTTACTGCTTGCCTTGAGCTATTCTACGGGGCTGCCATTGCAGTTTCTGTGCGGCGCGCCCTGAGAGTTCACGGAGTGCCTCATGGTTCTCCACAATCACGTGAAGTAGCCTCTTGCTATGCGTGTTCTGCTCACCGGAGGGGCCGGCTACATCGGCTCCCACACTGCCCTTGTGCTCCTTGAGCGCGGCCACGAGGTCGTCGTGCTCGACGATTTCTCGAACAGTAGCCGCGAGGCGGTTCGCAGGGTCGAGGAACTCACTGGTCGCGAGATTCCGGTGATCGAGGCCGACCTCGCCGATCGCGCCGCCGCCGAGGCGGCGTTCGCAGGGCTCGAAGTCGACGCCGTCGTGCATTTTGCTGGGCTCAAAGCCGTTGGCGAGTCAGTTGCTCAGCCGACACGCTACTACCGTGTCAACATCGACTCGACGCTCAACTTGCTTGACCTCATGCGCGAGTGCGGAATCACGAGGCTCGTGTTTAGCTCGAGCGCCACTGTGTACGGAGACCCGCAGTACGTTCCTCAGGATGAGGAACACCCTGCCGGGGTTGGCCTCACGAACCCGTATGGCTGGTCGAAGGCGATGATCGAGCAGATCATTCGCGACGCGCAGGTGTCGTGGCCAGAACTTGAGGCGGTCCTGCTGCGTTACTTCAACCCAGTGGGGGCCCACCCTTCTGGGCGTATCGGAGAGGACCCGTCAGGGATTCCGAACAATCTCATGCCATTCATTGCGCAGGTCGCGGTTGGTAAACGCGAGAAGCTCAGCGTGTTCGGAGACACCTACCCGACCCCCGACGGAACAGGCGTCCGCGATTACATTCACGTCATGGACCTCGCCGAGGGGCACGTTGCGGCGCTTGAGCGGATGACCGCAGGCGTCACTGCTTACAACCTCGGATCTGGCACCGGCTCGAGCGTGCTCGACGTCGTTCGTGCTTTCGGGGAGGCGGCGGGGCGGGAGATCCCATATGTCGTTGTTCCAGGGCGCGACGGCGACGTCGCCGAAACGGTTGCGAACCCGGCGAAGGCGAACCGCGAGTTGGAGTGGCAGACGAGCCGCTCGCTCGCCGATGCCTGCAGGGATTCGTGGGCCTGGCAGTCTGCGAACCCCGACGGGTACGGTGTATGAGCGTAAGTCTTGACTATGACCTAGAACGGCCGATCCGCACCCCGGATCTGTCGTCGCCGCCGCTCATGACCAAGCGCGCGCGGTGGCTCGTGGTGCTCGGGTTCTTGCTGCCTGGCAGCGCGCAGCTGCTCGCCGGCAATCGCAAGCTCGGCAGGTTTGGCATCGGAGTGACTGTCGGGGCGCTGCTGTTCGCGGCGATCACGCTCCTCGGGCTGCTGTTCGCGCGCGCCGCGACGCTCTCCGTGCTCACGAACGGCCTGTTCTTGCTCGTGCTCCAGTGGCTTGTCGTCGGTGTCGGCATCATGTGGCTCGTTCTCGGCATTGACACCCTCCGCCTCACGCGGCTCGTCAAAGTGAAGCCGAAATGGCGGGTGCCTGTCGCCATGCTCTCGGTGATCCTCACCCTGGTGCCCGTCGCCGGCGCGGCGTGGGCCGCGACGCTCATTAACTCTGGTCGCGGCGCGATCGGGAGTATCTTCATCGGCGCACCCGCCGTGGCCCCAATCGACGGGCGCTACAACATCCTGCTGCTCGGAACCGACGCTGGCTCTGACCGGGAGGGTATGCGCCCTGACTCGATCTCGCTCGTGAGTGTCGACGCGAAGACCGGCCAGTCGGTGATCATTGGGCTGCCGCGTGAGCTTATCGAGATGCCATTCCCTGAGGAGTCTCCGATGGCGGCGATCCACCCCTACGGTTTCGGCGTCGCGCCCAACTCGTTCGGCGACTGGGGAGGCTGTTACACGACGTGCTACCTCAACGCCGTCTATACCGAGGTTGAAGATTTCCCAGACATGTATGGGGGCCTCTACCCCGAAGCTGTGAAGCAGGGGTCCGAACCTGGTATCGAGGCGACGAAAGACGCTGTGCAGGGCGCCACAGGACTCGACCCGCAGTTCTTCGTGCTGCTGAACATGGACGCATTCTCGAGCATCATCGACGCACTCGGTGGTGTCACCGTGAACGTTCCCGAGCCGCTGCCCATCGGCGGCGGGATCGACGAGTACACTGGCGAGCTCGTGAACGTCGACGAGTGGATCGAGCCTGGCGAGCAGCACCTCAACGGCTACTACGCCCAGTGGTTCGCCCGGTCTCGCTACGGATCGACGAACGGCGACTACGACCGGATGCAGCGGCAGCGGGACCTGCAGGCTGCGATCCTCGCCCAGATGAACCCGGCGAACGTGCTGCTGCGCTTCCAAGAGATCGCCGCGGCAGGAACCCAGCTCGTGAAGACTGATATTCCCGATTCGATGCTTGGCAGATTTGTCGACCTCGCTGGAAAGGCGCGCGGTCACGAGATCGTGAACGTCGAGCTCGTGCCGCCGACGGTTGACCCCGAGGCGCCCGACTATGCGGTGATTCGTGACCTCGTTGCGCAAGGCGTCGCGGCAGCAAGCCCGCAGCCTGAGGGTGATGCTCAGTGATCGATCCCCTAGACTAGGTCGGGTTTCACGTGCAACGAAAGGGTGGTCATGCGGGTCACTGCAGTACTGGTCGCCTTTAACCGACGCGATTTGCTCGGCGAGGCGCTCGACGCGCTCGCGGCGCAGTCGCGACCCGTCGACAGGCTTGTCGTTGTCGACAACGCCTCGACAGACGGCTCGACCGAGTTCGCTGAGGAGCGGCTCGCCGAATGGGGCGAGTGCGCTCGGCTCATCAAGCTCGACAAGAACACGGGCGGGGCGGGCGGCTTCGCCGTCGGTATCGCCGCCGCCGTTGTCGACGAGGAGACCGACTGGGTCTGGGTCATGGACGACGACACCGTGCCCGGGCCAGACGCGCTCGCTGGCGCCCTTGAGACGCACGAGCGCTACCGAGCCTCTGGCCGCGATGACCTCGCCGTGATGGGCTCGCGCGTGGTGTGGACCGACGGCGAGGACCACCCGATGAACACGCCGAAGGCAAAGATCCGCGCAGGCCAGGCTGAGCGCGAGCGTGCCGCGGCCGCGGGGGGCATGGAGATTCGATCCATCTCGTTCGTGTCAGCGTTTCTGCGCGCCGCCAGGGTACGTGAGCTGGGGCTGCCGATCGCCGACTACTTCCTGTGGAACGACGACTTCGAATACTCGGCACGGTTGCTTCGTGGCGCCCGAGGTGTGTACACGCCAGCCTCCGTCGTCACGCACAAGACAGCGAAGCGAGGGTCGAGCGACGCCGACCCTGGCCCCCGCTTCTTCTTCGAGGTGCGCAACAAGCTGTGGGTGTTCCGCCGCTCAGATGCGCTGTACGGCTGGGAAAAGTTCCTGTACTTCGGTGCGAGCGTGCGACGCTGGGTTCGCACGTTCAAGGCATCGAGTGACCGCCCCCAGTTGCGTGACTGCTTGAAGCGGGGGTGGCGCGAGGGCATGCGCACGAACCCACGGTCGACGCGTGACGTGCTCCGAGACACAGGCGTGCCAGTCGACGTGATGATCGAGATTGAGCGGCTCGAGAAGGTCGAGCGTCGCTCCTAGTCGCCGTGCAGAGGCCTAAAGCGGCCGCGTCCGGGTGAGGACGCTCCACATCCAGTCTGCGGCCGTCTCGGGCGCCGGCAGCGGATCCTGCGCGAGCCAGGCCTCGATCACGCCGAGCAGCGCCCCCGAGGTGCCTGCGGCCTCGATGTCGACCGGAAGGTCGGTGAGGCGGCGATACTCCGGTGAGATGAGGATCCCGGCGCGCACGAGCTCAAGGATCCGTGCGCGTACCCGAGCAACGACAAGCGCGGAGCCGTTCGGGCCGAAGACGCCCCGGTAGAGGCCTGCGTTGTCTGCGAAGTGGTGCATGAAGCGTACAAGCTCTGCGGGCGGTCTCGAAACGTCGGTGATGATCACAGGCTCGTCGGCGCGCGCCATCTCGGTCTCGAGATGCTCCAGCGCGACGGCGAGGAGCTCCTCACGGCTCTCAAAGTGCTGATAGAAGCTCGAGCGGTTCACGCCCGCGAGCTCGATGATGTCTTTGACGGTGATCTCGGTGATCGGGCGATCTGACGCGAGCGTCACGATTGCCGAGCGCAGAAGCGATTGGGTGTGTGCCGCGCGTGGATCCATGACTTCGATTCTCGCAGGAAATCTGGCGCCTGTACGCCGCGAACGAACGCATGGCATCTCCGACACGTGTTGGAGTAGTCTGAGTGTGTTCGTCCCTGCGCAGGGCAGGGACACCCAACGAGGGAGGCCCTATGTCCACGCTCACCGCCAACAGCACAATCGGGGAGTGGCTCGATCACCCGGAGGGCGGCGCGGCAATTCGCGCGATGCTCTCGCAGTCCGGAGGCGACGCCGAGTCACTCACCCCAGTCCGCGCACTCCCCTTGCAGCAGCTCGTCGCCCTCAGCCAGGGGCAGATGCCCCAGTCAGTCGTCGACGATCTTGTACGTTCAGTCAACGACGGCGAACTGCCTGACGACACCGAGGGCGGGGCGTGGCGTGAGCGCGTCACCGGTGGCCGCTTCGACGGCAAGACAGTCATCGTCACTGGAGCCGCGAGCGGGATCGGCCGCGCGACCGCCTCACGTATCGCGCGAGAGGGCGGCCGCGTCGTCGCCGTCGATATCTCGGCCGAGAAGCTCGCCGACCTCGCGAACGATGCGCCGGAGGGGAGCGTTGTCCCCGTCGCAGGCGACGTCACCAAGCAAGCCGACATCGACAAGATCCTTGCGGCGGCCGGCGAGCGCATCGACGGGCTCGCGAACATCGCCGGAGTGAACGACGACTTCTCTCCGATCCATGAGACGAGCGACGAGATCTGGGACCGCGTCATCGGTATCAACCTCACCGGAGTCTTCAAGCTCACCCGCGCCGTCGTGCCCGCGATGCGCGTGGCCGGGGCTGGCTCAATCGTCAACATCTCCTCGGAGGCAGGCATCCGCGGCAACGCATCAGGTAACGCCTACACAGCCTCCAAACACGGCGTCATCGGCCTGACCAAGAGCGCGGCGTTCATGTACGCAACCGAGGGACTGCGCGTCAACGCCGTCGCACCCGGCGGCGTTGCAACCGGCATCCCCTTCCCTGCAAACGTCTCAGAGTTCGGCAGCGCCAGACTGAAGCCGTTCCAAGACGCGATCCCGTCGGTCGCAACGGCAGAACAGCTCGCTGCGTCAATCACGTTCCTTCTCAGCGACGACGGCGTGAACATCAACGGCGCGATCCTGACCTCTGACGGCGGCTGGTCGGTGCAGTAGGGAGCCTGCGGCGGGGCTGCGGGCCGGGACGTGGTGCCCGGCCCCGTTCCCATTGTGGCGGGCCCGGCCCAACCCGAGGTTGCGTCTCGCTGAGGCGGCGCAACCCCTGGTTGTTCGACTTCACTCGTCCAACCGGCGAGTGCGTCGGCACAAGTAGCTCTCTAGGCGACCCGTCACTCCTAGTCGATACGCTCACTACACATGGTGAATATTGACGAAGGAGCGGATCATGGCCGGAATCGGAGCGATCGTCGCCGAAGCGCGACGCCAACGCGGGTGGACCCAGGAAGAGCTCGCGGGAAGGCTTGGGGTCTCCGCGCAGGCGGTATCGAAATGGGAGACCGATCAGTCGATGCCAGACGTTGGACTGCTCCGGCCGCTCGCCGAGGCCCTTGATTGTACCGTCGACGACCTGCTTGGGGGCGACCCCGCGGTGCTTTCGCGAACGTCGAACGAGCTGCCCGGGGCACGGGTCACCTCTGCAGCGCACGCGGCGACCAAAGTCGTCGTGCGCATTGAGGATCCAAGTGAGCCCAAGCCGATCGTCGTCACCGTGCCGGTCGGACTGCTGAAGTTTGGCTTGAGCTTGTGGGAGAGTATCCCCGCCCTTGCCAATGCGCCGGCAATCGACACGGAGGCGCTCATGGATCACATCACGCGTGGGCTCGTTGGGGAGGTCATGCGCGTCGAGACTGGCGAGGGCGGCTTCGTCGTGATCTCGCTCGAGTAGCACGCGACGGTTTGGTGGTGGCGGCTCTGGCGACTTGTATTGCTCGCCGAGCTAAGCTGGTGAGGCTATGGTGACTGCCCCCGAATTCTCACTCCTGCTGCCCGTGTACGCCGGCGACAATCCATCGTTCCTGCGCCTCGCCTTTACGAGCAGTGTCGACGAACAGTCAGCGCGGCCCACAGAGGCAGTGATCGTGCAAGACGGGCCAGTGCCTGCGCCGCTGCAGATGGAGCTTGAACGCATCGAACGTGACAGCCCGATCCCGGTCAGGGTCGTGAGACTCCCGGAGAACCGTGGACTTACCGAGGCTCTGAACACCGGTCTCGACGCCTGCGGCTATCCTGTGGTCGCCCGCATGGATGCCGACGACGTCTCAGACCCTCAGCGCTTTCAAAAGCAGTGGCTACTCATTGAACAGGGCTTCGATCTTGTTGGAACCGGCATGGTGGAATTTGAGTCCGACCCGAACGTGGTCGCGGCCGTCCGGGTGCCGCCCACCGGGTCAGACCGCATTCGAGAGCATGCTCGCACACACAATCCCTTCAACCACCCGACAATGATGTATCGAGTGTCTGCGCTCGACGCCATCGGCCGCTATCAACCGCTCGGAAAGATGGAGGATTACTGGCTTGGAGTGCGACTTATCGCCTCAGGGGCCAGGGTGGAGAACATCGCAGAGCCGCTCGTGAAGTACCGCGTCGGCGCTGGCGCGTTCGCGCGTCGCGGAGGTTGGCAAGAGGCGAAGACCGAATGGGCGCTGCAGCGAGAGATGTTGCGGATCGGCTTCGTTACACGCTCCCAGTACGTCCGCAACGTTGTCGTCAAGGGCGTCTACCGCCTGATGCCAGCGTCGCTCAAGCGGGTCTTATTCCGCAAGTTTGTCGGTTCGGGGCTACCCGGCGACAAATAGTAAATGAGGTGTACGCGGTGCTATTCCCGACGGAGTGATGGCGCCCGGCCAACTCGGCAGCAGCCGTGGGTGGCGCCACCCACATCGGCTAGTTGAGCTCCGCGTTCATCATCTTTCGGTCCGGCTGATTGATCCACTGGGTGAGATCAGCCGTGAGGGCAGGGCTGAATGGCCCGAAATCGAGCTGCGCGAGCAGAAGATCCCCCGCGGTGTACGCGGCGACGAGAGCGTCAATTTCTGCAGTGGGGATGCCCTGCCTGGACATTCCGACGGTGTTGACTCCCCGCACCCGAGCCGGCACGCCAAACGCCTTCGCATGGGGTGGCACGTCGCGAGCAACGGGGGTTCCCATACCAATCATGCTGCCAGCGCCAATGAAGCGACGCTGGTGAACGCTCGCGTTCATACCGATGTTGACCCTGTCGCCGATAACGCAGTGCCCGCCAATCGAGACACCCGCCGAAACCGTGGTGCCAGCACCAAGCAGCACGTCGTGCGCGAGGTATGCGCGGTTGAGAACCCAGGAGCCCGCGCCAACCGTCGTCTCGCGGTAGCTCCCCTGATGGATGACGGCGCCCTCACGGATGACGGCGCCAGCGCTGATGCGAACGCCCGCGTGCGCGAGGTCACCAGTCCAGGCGGCGTTCTGCGGCTGATCAGTCATTTCCGGGGGTGCGCCGATCTGAGCACCGGGACCGATCCACACGTTGTCCTCAATGGTGCAGGGACCGAGGATCACAGCACCCGGACCGATCGTCACATTGGCGCCGAGTACGACGCCCGGCCCAACAATTGCAAGGGGGCTAATCTGCGAGTCAGCCACGGGCTACGCCTCGAGGGTGACTGTCGCGCCAGTCTTCGAGGACTCGAGCGCGGCTTCACAGACGCGCAGCACCTGCAGGCCCTCGCGAAGCGTGACGATCTCGGTCGCGGTGCCGAGAATCCTGTCACGGAATGCCTCATGCTCGGCCTTCAACGGCTCGCGCTTCTCAAGCTGGAATCGAGTAACTGTGCCTTCACTCACGCCGCGGAACGACGTGACAGCCTCCCACTCCGTGGTGTGCGTGCCATTCTCATAGAAGGTGAGGTCGGCGGTGAGTGTATCTGCGATGAAGGATCCGCGCTCGCCCGTGACGAGCGTGAGGCGCTCCTTGAACGGCGTGAGCCAGTTCACAACATGATCGGTGATGATGCCGTTCGCGAGCTTCGCGGAGATGCTCACCATGTCTTCGTGGGCGCGGCCGGAACGGAACGCAGTCTGCGCTGCTACCTGGGTGTAATCGGAGCGTGCGAGCCAGGCCGTCAGATCGACGTCGTGGCTACCAAGATCTTTCATCACGCCGACGTCGGCGATACGCGCGGGGAATGGTCCCTGGCGGCGCGTGTGGATCTGGTACACCTCGCCGAGATCGCCGTTCTCGAGCCGCTTGCGCAGGCTAACGAGCGCAGGATTGAACCGCTCGATGTGCCCGACAGCGCCAACAAGTCCCTTCGCCTCGAAAGCGTCGACGAGGCGAGTTCCAGCCTCAAGCGAGTGAGCCACAGGCTTCTCGATGAGCGCGTGCACGCCAGCGTCAGCGAGCTTCAACCCGACTTCCTCGTGGAACTGCGTCGGAACTGCGACGACGACCGCATCGACGCCGTGCTCGATGAGCGCGTCTACCGAGTCGTACAGCGGGAGACTCCCAGCGACACCGTGCGGGTCGCCCATCGCGTCTGCAACGGCGACGAGCTCGACGCCCTCAACTTCGCGGGCGACACGAGCATGGTGTCGTCCCATCATTCCGAGGCCGATGAGGCCGAAGCGGAGCGTCATGGCGTTCTCCCCGTATTGTGCAGTTAGATTTTAGGTATTATTTACAGTTTAGTGCGCGTATGTTGAATGTCGTTCCACATGAAGCCCTGCCATGGGTGATTTAGAGTTCGATAGCGGCCGCGTCCAAGAATCGACGGGGCCCGGTAATGATAATGCGCGCCTGTAACGGAGGTAGATGTTGGTTAACCGTGTCCAGCGCGCATTGCAAATTGCGAGGCCTGACCAGCGATGGCGCCGTCACCTCTTTACATTCCGGAAACTTGTAGATCAAGGGCTGGATAAGCGGGCTGGATTCTCTAGCGCGACAGTGCGCCTAGGCGACAACCTCCTTACCGCGCTGCGCGAGACTCCACCTGCAGCGCGACCTGCAGCGCGTCAACTTCGAAGAGTGGGCCGCGGAGCTGAGGTGCTTGCAGCCGTCGACGAGCTCTGGGCAAAGCACGCGCCGAACTCTGCAGCATGGTGCCTTGCATGCGCGCAGGTCTGGTATGATTTCGGGCAAAACTGGCGAGGGGACCAGGCGCTCGCACAGGGATTTGCGCTCGATCCTGAGTCCGTAGATCTTTTCAAAGAAGTCGCTCGCAATAGGCGAGAACGTGGGAACATGGCACCCTCGATTGAGGCTGCATCCCGTATCCTTGAGCTGGATCCGGCAGCCCGCAAAGACCGGGAGTGGGACGAGGTTGTAGGCATCCAGTTTTACGAGGCTCGGCAGTTTAGCGAAGCCCTTCCGTACCTCTCCAGGCTCGTCGTTGGAAGCAATAGCTGGCTAGATCATTACCACCTGGCGGTGACGCTCGAAGAAGTCGGAGACCGGGAGGGTGCTGAACGATCATATCAACAGGCCGCTCGGCGCGGACCCTTGGAGCTTTCGGCAGAGCTTGCGGTGTCGGAGCTTCACGCTGCGGCGGGCGACGTGACGAGGGCTGTTGCCTCACTGACAGCCACGATGGCCTCTTCAGTCAAGGTTGAGGGAGAGCGGCGCAGGTTGCTCGTTGAGAGCCTGCTACGACTCGAGAGACCCGATGACGCCGTGGGTGCGGCGCTCGGGGGAGCCGCGTCACATGCCGGACTAACCGGACTTGCGCATGAACTGAGCGGTGACCTGGTTGCAGCCGCGAGTTCTTATGCCGAGGCGCTCAGTCAAGTGAAGCCGAGACGCACTGCCCAGCTCCGGGAACTTGCACTGCGGCGACAATACGCGCGCACTGCGCGGGCGCTCGGTGACAACGCGACTGCGCTTCGCATTTGGAGTGAAGCAGATTCAAGACACTTCAAGCTCACGGGACTCGAAGCCGAAGCAAGCCCGCACTACACTGAGCTTGCGAAGGATGCGGCAGCTTTGTTGAGCGCAGGCGACTTCGGAGCGGCCGTTCCTGTTCTCGAGCGACTCGCAGTCTCGAGCTCAACAAGGGTAAACAATTCACGAGTTCAGTGGAATCTCGGCGTGGCTCTTGCACGGGTGGGGCGTGAGGACGACGCCCTTGAGGCATTCGCGCGTGGCACGGAGATGCCCCTGCCGCACCCACTCGAGGCGCGTGACACTCCGCCGCGAGCATCCCGCGCAGAACTCTATGCTGAACGTCGAGAAACACTGAGCCTCGACACCAGTGTCGTGCTCTACGAATCGTTCCATGGAGCGAAGACTGCATGCAATCCACTCGCGTTGTGCCAGTCCCTTCGCCGGACTCGACCTGACCTGCACCATGTCTGGGCAATCCGGGATGGGGCGACGATCCATCCTGACCTTCTCCGTGATCCCCGCGTGAGTTTCGTGCGCATCCACTCCGACGGCTACTACCGCCACCTGGCGACCGCCGCGACTCTGGTGAACAACACCACTTTCCCCCCTGGGTATGTGAGGCGCGAGGGGCAGCGCTACATAAACACATGGCACGGCGTGCCGTGGAAGCGCTTAGGTCGCGAAGTGCCCGGCGACGCGTTCGCGTTCGGCAACGTCGCTCGCAACCTCTTGCAGGCGACTGACCTGGTTGTTCCAAATCAGCACACGGCCCGCGTCCTCCTCGAAACACAAGATGTTGCGGACGTAGTTGCAGCGCGAGTCCACATTACTGGGCAGCCCCGCATCGATGTCTCGATGAACATGACGGATGCCGAGCGTGACGAACTCCGAAGCAGGCTAGGCGTAGGTGATGGCTCGCGGGTCGTGTTCTATGCGCCGACCTGGCGCGGCGCCAGTGACACCGTGCGCGAAGACACTGCAGCCTTTACGGGCGCTGTTAGGCGTCTCGCGTCAGCACCGGGGGTGCACGTGGTCGTGCGCGTGCACCACTTCCTGTCTGCGGAGCTTGCGGGTGACGAATTGCCAGAGAATGTCAGCATTGCTCCTGAGGAGGTCGACACGAATGAACTTCTCGGGATGGCTGATGTCTTGGTCTCCGACTACTCAAGTTTGATTTTCGACTATGCACCGCTGAATCGTCCGATTATCAAGTATGTCTACGACTTTGAAGAGTATGCCAGGACGCGTGGCTTGTATTTCAACCTTGATGACGTTCCGGGCATCAGCGTGCGTACAGAGGACGACTTGCTTGCGGCGCTGAATGATGCCCCAAGGATGGTGGATTGGGCCGGGTCCCCGACGGTTGAGCTGTGGGCACAAGAGGATGGACATGCGACAGCTCGGGTGCTTGAAGCTATGCTTTCCAGCGCTGGGGAACCTGAATTTGCGCCGTCTGATCGTATCGCGCTCAACGTTGTTAGCCTGAACCCCAACGGAATCACACGATCGCTCAGGAACCTCCTAGCGACCGCGCCAAACATCAGCGCTAGGGCGCGTCTAGTCCTGCCGCACGCCGCCCTCCGAAACACGTCGAACGCGCCGATCGCGGAAGAAGTGCACGAGCGCGTCGATTTCACGATGTTGATGTCCGCCACGATTGCAACCCGGCGCGAGAACTACGCCTGGTACAGGCTGAGGGTCTTTCGGGAACCGCTCACCGAGCACGCGCTACGGCAGGTAACTTCACTCATGCAGCGTGAGCGAAGGCGTCATTTTGCTGGCGTCCGGTTTGCGACTGCCGTAGATTTTGACGGGTACGGCCTCTACCAGACTGCACTTGTCGGGCTAGGATTCCCCGAGGAGACGAGAACCGTTTCGGTACTCCACAACGAATTCGAGATGGAACGCAGTGTGCGCTTCCCTGTGCTCGCCGCAACTGGTCAACTCCTCGATCACTTCGATAGCTTGCCGTCAGTCAGCGAGTCAGTGATGCAGGCCAACCGTGAAGCATTGGCGCTGCAGTACGGTGTCCCGCGTGAACGTCATGTCGAGCTACCGAACACCATCAATCCTGCATTGATTCGTGAGCTTGGCACCGAGCAGCTAGACACTGACGTCGCTGATTGGATGCAGCGATCCGGAATACACGTCGTTGTTGCGGGGCGACTCTCGACTGAAAAGAACCATCAGGGATTCCTGCGCGCGCTCGCTGAGTTCTCAAGTTCGAACACCTCGGCGGTGTTTGCCACGTTCCTTGGAGACGGACCTAAGAGCAGTGAGTTGAAGGCTCTCGCATCGAAGCTCGGCCTCAGAGACCGTGTAATGTTTGCTGGATACCGGGCAAACCCGTACCCGGTGATCAGCAAAGCAGACGTACTGTTCGTCTCATCCACGCACGAGGGTCAGTCACTCGTGGCACTCGAGGCCATGACTCTGGGAACTCCCGTAGTTTCGACTGATATCCCAGGCCCCGCGTCTGTCCTGCAGGGGGGCAAGCTCGGGCTTCTCGTTCCACCGACAGTGGAGGGGATGGTAACGGGGCTCACTCGAATTGTGAGCGGAACGATTGTTGGAGCCGAAGACTTCGACGCAGAGGCCTACCTCGATACGGCACGAGCTGCGCTCGAGGCTGTTATAGACGGGCCGCGCTAGACCTGGGTCGGCCTGAAATGTATACCGGTGTCCAGTGTGAACACTGCATCGCCGCGAGTGAAACGCATCACGCGCTCTTCGTAGTCCTCGAGCCTGCCTGCAGGGGGTGCCACGATGAGACCCCACGGGCCGGCTGGGCCCCCGTTCTTGAGATACACGGGGAGGAAATGGCCGCGGGATAGTCCGTGAGTGACGGCTTCACCGGTGGCGGGGTCCACGTAGCTCGTGATCACACCGGTGTCAAAGAGCTGATAGGACCCAGGCGCATCGCCTTCAATCTCCTGCTGCGGTCCGAGGGGCATGCCGTACTTCTTCGGATCATGAGAGTAAAGTTCATAGATCTCGCCGACGACGGGGTAGTCCGTGAGCAGTGCATCGGGATTGGACTGGAGCCGCACGATGGCTTCTTCAATGGGTCCATCAAAGACAATCTTCCCGTGTTCCAGGACGATGCCTCGCTTGCACAGTTTGCGAACTTGGCCCGCATTGTGGCTGACGATGAACATCGTCTTGCCCTGAGCTGTGAGCTCGAGCATCTTGCGCTCGCACTTCTTGCGAAACTCGGCGTCACCAACAGACAGGACCTCGTCGACGAGCAATGTGTCGAGCTCTGTATGGACAGCAACCGAGAAACCGAGCCGCGAGTACATGCCGGACGAGTATCGTTTCACCTCGGTATCGATGAAATCTCCGATTTCGGAGAACTCCAGAATGTCTTGGAAGCGTGCGTCAGTTTCCTCCTTACTCATTCCGAGAATTGCGGCGTTGAGGTACACGTTTTCGCGCCCAGTGAGATCGGGGTGGAAGCCAGCCCCGACCTCAAGGAGCCCTGCGATCCGACCACGGGTCCGGATCTGCCCGGCATCGGGATTCATAACCCCCGAGAGTAGCTTGAGTGTCGTTGACTTCCCAGAGCCGTTTCGCCCCATAAGCGCTACCGACTCGCCTTCGGTAACCTCGAAGCTCACGCCGTCAACAGCGTGAAAATCAGTCGAGAGCTCTTTGCCCTGGATCGCGAAGATGAACGCCTGTTTGAACGAGTGCGAGTGCTTGATCTTGAACGTCTTTGTGACATCCTTAAAGACAATGACCGGCTTCTGCTGGGAATCAGAGGTTTTGGGCAAAGGAACCCTCCAGCTTCTTGAACGTAAATTGGCCGATGAGAAGAGTGGCGAGTGCAACGCCAGCTGCGATGAGCGTGTGCAGGATCATCTCTGGCGGCCTATTAGCACTGGCTGCCATCGGCAGCCAGAACGCAGTATGGAACATCTCGACAGCGGCCGTCATCGGGTTCGACATGTAGATGTGGTATAGCCATTCGGGGGCGCGCTCGTGGACCATCTCCCAGCTGTAGAGTACGGGCGAGGCCCAAGTCGCAAACATCAGAATCAGGTCGACGACGTTTTTCGCGTCCCTGTAGGAGACGTTGATCGCGCCGAAAAACAGACCGAGCCCGAGCGAGAACGTGAGAATCAGTAGAACACCGATGAGGAAGGCCACGATCGGGATCCAGCCGAGCGTCCAGCCGAAGATAATCGCGACGACAAGTAGCAACGCGACCTGGGGTAGGAAATGAATCAATCCAACGCCGAGCGCGGCGACGGGAAACAGCGCTCTGGGAAGGTAGATCTTCTTCACCAGCGACTTATTGTCGATGATGGCACTCGTAGTGTTGCGCAGCGCCTCGCTGAATAGGTTCACCGCCACGATGCCCGAAAAAAGGTAGATCGGAAACAGCTCGACCCCGCGGTTCTGGTTGAGCAGCACGCCGATAACGAGAAAGTACATGAGGAACTGCGCGGCCGGCCGAATATACGACCACACCCAACCAAGCACTGAGCCGTGGTAGCGCGTTGCAACTCCCTTTTTGAGGAGCAGCGAAAGTAGGTACCGATGACGGAACACCGCAAGAAGACCACGGTTTGACCCAGGCTTCTGAAAATCGGGGTCGTCCAAGATCTCGTTTCCGCTCACAGGCTAGAGTCTACTGGCTGATACCTGTGTTCAGACGTAGGACAGCTACCATGGTACGCGGCCAGTTTTCGATTTCATGAGCAGGATTGAGGTGTTATGACGTTTTCGGCAAACCTCACGGGAGTCACGCTACCCGCGCTCGGCTCTGATGTTCGTTCGGTTGACATCTTCTTTGGTGAGGAACGCGTCTGGTCCATCGATCTCAGCGAGGGTCGGCGCCCGCGCGGGGACGAGCACGAGTGGCCGCAGCCGCTGCTTCCATACCTCGTTGGGAGCACGCGCGTTCGTCTTGCGAAGTCCGGCAGTGAGTTAGAGCTTGGCGCCGTAGATGTCAGCTTCACCGACGATCAAGTGCATACTCGAGTTACCGATGCAGACGGGATCCCGTTGGCGCTCAATAAGTGGGGCAGGCTCGGTAAGACCTTAGAAGCCGGCAACGTTGGCGTGCAGGAACGGATCCTTGACCGTACGGCAGAGGTCATCGCCAACCTCGCCCACATGGGCCTACGCCCTTTCGTTGTCGGCGGCACGCTGCTGGGAGGCGTGCGCGACGGGGCACTGCTGCCCCACGACGATGACGCTGACGTCGCATATCTTTCAACGCACACGAATCCCGTCGACGTTGCCGCCGAAGGGTTCGCCATCGGGCATCGGCTTGAAGCGCTGGGGTACGAACTGGTCCGCCACAGCGCGACGCATATGCAACTGTACTTCCGCGGACCTGAAGGTCAGCTTGATCACTACGTTGACGTCTTCGCAGCCTTCTTTACTGACGACGGGTGTATTAACCAGCCGTTCCATGTACGCGGCAAGATGCGTGAAGACCAGATGCTGCCGTTTGGAACAACGACAATTCAAGGTCGCGAATACCCTGCACCCGCAGACCCGGAAGCGTGGCTTGTCCTCAATTACGACGAGAACTGGCGTACCCCGATCCCTGGGTACCGGCTGCATACGCCCCGACCGACGATCCGCCGCTTTCAAAACTGGTTCGGATCTTTCCACTACACCCGAGACTTTTGGAACGAGCACTATCAGACGGGCGGGCTAGAAGCCGATGAGCGGTGGCAAGCGGGCAGAGCCTGGTTGCTCGAACAACACGACAAGCTTCGTTCACGCTGGGTGATCGATCTCGGGGCAGGAGCTGGGGCGCTGAGCGCAGATCTGTACGGCGAAGACACCAATCGTACGGTGATCGCTGCTGACTACTCGCCCGCGGCCTTGGAACTTGTCGCCGGCCGCGGTGCGGCTGGAGTGGAGCCAACTCACGTCAACCTGTACCGCAACAGGTCGCTGACACTGCCGCGTACCGTAGGGATCACCGGGGCGTTTGACCTCGTCGCGAACCACCTCATTGAGGGCCTCGGGCCTCACGGGATGCCGCAAGCCTTTCGTTTCGTGAGGATGGCCCTCCGCTCAGGTGGCGTAGCCCTCGCTACGCTCTACGGCGCACGCGACCTCAGCGGTCCACAGCATGAGCCAACCAGCTGGGCAATTGAACCAGGCTGGCTGCGCGATCGAGCTGCGGAGTTCGGGCTTCGAGCTGAGATTGTGGCACTGCAAGCTCAGGGCACGGAACTGGCACGTGCACCCTATGGCGTTCGGTTCTCGTATGACAAATCACTGAAAAAGGAGTCCTCGTGAAGCAACAAATCAAGCGGGTGCTGAACGTATTCTCCGCACACCGGCGTCTTGCTGCCCGCATCGATGAACTCGAACGTGAACTCGATGAGTACCGTCGCGACAGCCTCAGAGTCGCCGAGATTCTCGATCTCATCGAGGAACACCTCACGCCGGGCGCGGGAACCGCTCAGTCCGCAGACTGAGCTACGGTCAAACAAAATAGGAAGGCCAGTCGTGGCGGAATCATTTTCAGAGCAGCCAACGAACACGCGACCCGTGCCCGTCGTCACTAACCGGAGTGCTCCAGGCGAGCTTGGTCAGGTCGCCGCGGTGGTGGTGACGTACAACCGGATCGAGAAGCTACCCAAGACGCTTGCTGCGGTGCTCGCGCAAAGCCATGCTTGCGAGTGGGTTGTTGTCGTGAACAATAACTCAACGGACGGAACCAGAGAGTACCTCGATAGCCTCGACGAGCCAAAACTCAAAGTCCTTCACCTTGACGAGAACCTCGGCGGTGCCGGCGGTTTCGAATACGGCATGGCGCACGGGTACAACCTTGGCGCTGACTACGTCTGGATCATGGACGATGACTGCTATCCGGAGGCCGAAGCGCTTGAGGTACTGCTGCGTCAGCGACACAAGTCGTCGCAGGCGCTCAGATACGAGGTCCCGTTTGCGTGTTCACTCGTGAAGTTCATTGACGGCTCACTCTGCGAGATGAACAACCCAATTACGACCTGGGATTGGCCCCGAGCGTATCTCATGGGTGTGAACTCGTTGTTGGTGACCGAGTGCACATTCGTCTCGGTGCTCGTACCCCGGTGGGCGATCGAAGAACAGGGTCTCCCGCTGGGGGAGTACTTCATCTGGTTCGATGACAAGGAATACACGAAGCGCTTGGAGCGGCACTACGGTGCCGGAATCATCGCCCTCGACAGCGTCGTCGTGCACGACATGGGGGTCAATGCAGGCGTGAACTACCGCCAGGTTGACGAGTCAAATGTGTGGAAGTTCGAGAAGGGCACCCGCAACCAGGCTTCATACAGGCTTCGGAATGAGGGTCGGCTTTCGTATCTGCTGTACTACCGTCGCGTCATTACCGAAATGCGTGAGGGAGAGGTAGCTACTGGCGTCAAGAAACGGATAAAGGCTGCGCTCAACAACGCGCGCTCGTTTAACCCTCAGCCTCGATTCCCTGACAACCCGATCTACCAGTAAGACAGGGCACCCCGAGCGTTCGCTGCCAGTGCGAGCCCCCAGGCTGAGCGCTACGGCTGGCGGCTACTGCGAGCAGCCGGTGATTTCGAAGAGCACGGCGTCGCCCTCACGGTCGACCTCCGTGAGGATGCTGCTGTCTTCGACGCCGCTGATGCCCGCAAAGGGCTCAGCACGAGGAGTGCCCGGGAACACGTAGCGTTCACCAAAGTCAAGGACGAACTCCACATTAAGATCTGCGGCGAGTTCGCAGACTCGGGCCCCACCGTCTGCGAGATTGGAAGTCAGCTCCGCAACCTCGGGGGTCAACAAGCCTCCCGTATGCGCGACTAGAACCTCTCGGTCACTAATCGCGTAAGCAAGCGAGCCGCCGTTCCACGGGTTCGCCGCGAGTACGGTGTCGGCCGGCACATGCTCATCCAAACGCTTGAGCAATGTCTCCTCGTCTTCAGAGAGGAGGATGGGGTTGCCGACGGGATCGTAACGTGAACTCACAGCCTGGACTGCGGCGTAGATCCCGGAGCCCTGAGTAGCCGCGAGGGCTAGCAGTACTGCTGCGCCGGCGGCGGCGGCCCGGCCGGTGGCAGGATCCCTGCCGAGCAGGGCGCGCCAACGCAGCCATCCGACATGGATGAGGGCGGCGAGCGTGGAGAGCCCGAGGACGGCAAGGGGAATTGCGGCGAGCGGCAGGATCGCTGCAAGCCGCCAGGCATCGTTGTACCACAGGCCAATGAGTGCGGTTCGCAAAGCACTCGCGGGAAGGCCGTTGGCTACGCCAAACAACAGCAACAGCGCGGCGTAACTGATAATAAGCCACCGGTGACGCCGTTGGCCGATGGCGATAATGGCGCCAATTACAACGAGCGCCGTAAGCACCCAGGCGTGCCCTTCGAGACGCGGGCTCGAGCCGAATGCGTCCCAAACGGCCGCTGGGAAACTCTTGGTGCCCTCCCACCCGTTATCGGAAGTTGTGGCGCGCAGCCAGAGGAAGCCGATCGCGCCACATAATGCCAATAGGCCCAGCGCGATGGCCACTCTTGTCCCAAGCTGCTCTTGGCCAGGACGTCGCCAACCACGATACGCGGAAACGAACACAGCTGGGAGACTGACGACTACGAGCGCGAAGAACGCGTTGGGGTGGGCTGTTGAGGCTGCTCCGAGCGCTCCGAGAAAGAGAACAATCCGCGTGCCATTGCTCGCGGCAAATGAAGTCCTCGCCGGTCCGAGATTCAGCAGAGCGAGGAGAGCGACGAAGGCGAACGGGATGAGCGCGGTCGCGAGGAGGTTGGGATAGAGCACCCCGTATCGCACGAGGAGAAGCGGAAACGACGGAAATGCCGCTGCGAGTATTCCCGACACGAGTGTTACACGCATGGATGGCCCCGCGACGGCACGCCCGAGGGCGACGGCGCCGATAGGCCACACGACGCAGGCAACTGTGAACACCGCTGCGTTTGTGGCGAGCGGGATCGAGGCACCAGATAGTTGCACGATGAGCGCGACGAAGCCATGCCAAGGAGTTGGGTAGTACACCGCAGCATCCGGCGAAGTGGCCAACGTCATATCAAACGGCGAAGCGGAGCCTGTGTCGAGGATGAAGCGGACAGCGTTGAGATGGAAGATCGCGTCGTAGGACTGTGAAACGTGGCTTGGCCCCTTGATTCCGAGCACGAGTGACACAGCGATTGCTGCCCCGCCGATGGCTGCCGCCGCTGACACAGGCCAGAACCGGGCCGCCCGGCTTGGCGGCTCGTTCTGAGAACCGAGCCAGCGACGCGCAATGAGCAGCAACAGTGCGAGCCCGACACCGGAAGCACAGACTGTCACGGGGGTCCACGTGAGGCCCGCGAGCGGGAGCGCGATGCTCGCAACGGAGATCACCGCGAACGCAGCCGGGATTGTGAGTAATGCGAGTGTGAACCCCCGGGCCCCGAGAGCAAGGGCCGCGGGGAGCCCAAGGGTCGCGACCAGCGCGAGCGAGCAGGTCAGCGGAAACAGCAGGGCGAGCCACTCGGTCACGGGCGGGGTGTGCCTTCCGGCTCAGTGAGACGAGCCTCCATGAGTGCGACGGCTCGAGCGAGCTCAGTGACGCGAGCGTCGCTCCTTGCTTTCGCCCGAATCGTGAGAACTGCGAAGACGAGACCCGCAACCACAAAGAGGTATAACAGGAGATCGGTGCCGCGTCCGATTCCAAAGAAATTCGCAACAGCGGAGAGCAACTGGGGGAATAGGATCGCTAGAATCGCGGCGGCGACGAACAGAAGCGCGATGAGACGCTTGACCGCCAGTGACTTTTCGCCCGGCAAACTCCGGACTGCAAACACGGTAATGATTATGACAAGGGCAATGAGGAGCGCTTGGAAAAGCATGTCGCCTACCGAATCAGAAGGTCAACGAGAATGTTGACGGAGTTAAGTAAGGATTGGCCCTTGGCCTTGGAGTAGTCCGTGTACAGGACTTCAACGGGCTGCTCGACGAACGGGAGCCCAGTCCGCCCGAGCTGAACGACAATCTCGGTACCGTGTGCCATGCGGTCTTGCCGTAGCTTGATTTGCCGTAGTGCATCTTCTCGAATGACCCGCAAGCCGTTGTGGGCGTCAGTGAGTTTTGTTCGGGTCGTGACGTTTGTGACCCACACCGCGGTCTTAAGGACAATCTTCTTGAGGACACCTGGATTAGTTCTGTCATCCAAAAACCGGGAGCCGAAGACAATCGCAACGTCCTCTGTTCTCGCGCGCTCAACCATGGCGACGGCGTCTTCGGCGCGATGCTGGCCGTCAGCGTCGAACGTGACAACGAATCGCGCGTCCCGTTCAAGAGCGAAGTCGAACCCGGTTTGGAGCGCGGCACCCTGACCAAGGTTGATGGGGTGCGAAACAAGGCGCGCCCCGGCACCCGCTGCAATGACTCCGGAACCATCGGTGGAGCCGTCGTCGACACACACGACATTCGGGAATGTGGGCAGCAAGCCCTCAACCACCTCCGCGATGACCGCAGCTTCGTTGTAAAGCGGGATAACGACCCAGACATCTGTGTCGTCATGAGCGCGCGCTGGGCTGCCCGAGGCACCTGGGTTCATGCCTCTATTCTTGCAGATAGGGAGGTTCTTCGTATCGTGAGCAACACATGGCTTGTTTCAACCTACGGTTGAAGATTAGGGTGGGGTGATGCGCAGGGGAGAAACCGTGAATTCGTCAGCCCGAAACGCCATACTCGCACTCGTGGCGATGGTCGCGCTGCTCCTGCCCAACGCCTCCGCCGCGCCGGCTGAGGCCGCGCCAGTGACAGGTTTCGAAGCTGGCAACATTATCTCAGACACGCTGTTTTATGACGGTAACGCGATGACAGCTGCGCAGGTGCAAACGTTTCTGAATAAACGGGTACCGGAGTGTTGGCTTGGCCGACCTGGGTACGAGGTCGGCAAACAGGTCATGTGGGGCGGCCCAACGACGCTCGCGTCCAAGTGTACGAAGGACTACGTCGCGAAGACACAGACCCGCGCCTCGAACGCGTACTGCGCCGCGTACGCTGGCGGAGGCAACGAGACCGTGGCGCAGATCATTGCGAAGGTCGGCAAAGCCTGTGGGGTCAGTCAGCAAGCGCTGCTGGTAATGCTTGAGAAAGAGCAGGGCCTCATCACTGATCCTTGGCCGAACAACGCGCAATACTCCAGTGCTATGGGATATGCCTGCCCCGATAGTGGGCCGGGGGGCACCGCAAACTGCGACCCAAAGAAGGGTGGCTTCTTCGAGCAGGTGTACGGTGCCGCGTGGCAGCTGAAGGTCTACGAGGCTTTCCCGAACAACTACAACTACAAGCCATATGCGACTAGTTTCATTCGATGGGACACCGAAGTGTCGTGCGGAGGCAAAGACGTATACCTCGAGAACCGTGCGACCGCAGCGCTGTACATCTACACGCCCTATCAGCCGAACAAGGCTTCGCTCGACGCCGGTTGGGGCGAGGGCGACGAGTGTTCGAGCTATGGCAATCGCAACTTTTTCAATCTGTTCAAGGCATGGTTCGGTACTCCCAACGGCCAGTTCGAGGCGACCGGAAAGATTCTCGACTATTGGACTGTGCACCAGCAGTGGCTCGGGAAGCCGACCGCAAACGCGGTGACCTCGAATGCAAACGGCGGTGGCAGGAGCCAACAGTTTGCGGGAGGGATCGTCTTTGAACCGCGCGCATCTGGCGCAAAGGTCTCAGGGATGACCAAGGCGAGCCCAATCCTCGCTGCCTTCAACAAGGCCGGCGGCGTTTCCGGGTCTTGGGGCTGGCCGCTCGAGGCTGCGGCGAACCAGGGGACGTCCGGCAATAACGTGATGCGGTTCCAGTCTGGTTCGGTCGTAGAGTCCAAAGCTTCGGGAGTGTTCCTTATCCCAACGGTACTTGTTGCCGCCTGGAACAGCTCGGGCGGCTTCTCTGGAAGCTGGGGCTATCCCACGGCCGCCGCAAAGCCCGTAGGTGGGGCAAACTACCAGGCGTTCCAGAAGGGGACCGTTGGGCTCGGTGGTGACGGCAAGACTTTCCTCGTTGCGCACCCATTCGGGCCGCGCTGGATCGAAGAGGGGGGCGTTGGGCATGCGCTCGGTGCACCGACGGGCAAGGTCACGAGTATCTCGGCAAACGGGGGCGGTAAGCGCCTTGACTTCCAGCGCGGATCGATGTTCTCCTCGTCCCACGGCGTTGCGTCGCTTAGGGCGGGGGCGTTAGGTGATGAGTATCTTCGCCTCGGGGGTCCGGCAAGCGCGTGGGGCTGGCCGAACGGGAGGTACATCTGCAACGCCGCCGGAACCGAATGCAGCATGAGTTTTAGCTCGGGTGTCGGGGTCTGGACGAACGCGCGCGGCGTCGTATTCACCGAGGGAAGTGCACCCGCGTCACCGGGAACGAAACCCGGCGCTGGCGAATCGGTAGTAGGGGGCACGGTATGACATCGAAGAAGTTCAGCCGTGCCGCCCTTGGCGTGGTCGTGCTCGCAGGGCTCCTCGGAACGGCGATCGGCGGTCCGGCCGGCGATGCCCCCGCGCAAGCGATGACCAACGCGGCCCCTGAAGTGCCGTCGGATCCGAAGCTCCCGGCAGAGTCAGGGGAACCAAACGATGGTCTCGACCCCAACCTGCCCGCCCCGGGCGACGAAGATCTGACAGGCCCCGAAACCGATGTAGAGGTTGACGGTGAAGCCGCGGACCCGGAACTCAGCGAGCCGCTCCCTGACGACGAGGTTGGCACGGCTGACGTGCCAACTGCTGACGCACCCCAGCTGTTGCGTGCCGCGCCGCTCGCGGCGACCCCGTTCACAGAGACGCGCAACACTCGCCTCTCGGGCGCGAACCGGTACGCCACAGCAGCAGCGGTATCGCGCCACGCCTATCCGAAGACCGCCGACACGGTGATTCTCGTCAACGGCATGGATTTTCCTGACTCGTTGGCGGCTGGCGCGCTCTCGGCCA
The DNA here is from genome assembly GCF_024399335.1 of Leucobacter aridicollis. Classification (NCBI taxonomy): domain Bacteria; kingdom Bacillati; phylum Actinomycetota; class Actinomycetes; order Micrococcales; family Microbacteriaceae; genus Leucobacter; species Leucobacter aridicollis. Next base: position 3,090,166 of record NZ_CP075339.1, on the reverse strand, counting down.
GACTGGGGGCGCCGATGCTGCTCACGGACCATGCACATTTGCCACAGGAGACCCTTGCCGAGCTGAAGCGCTTGCGGCCCAAGGAAGTCATCGTCGTCGGCGGTGACGGTGTCGTGTCCGCCGCGGTCTTCAACCAGGCCCGCAATCTTGCTGGAAGCGCAGTGAGGCTTGGGGGCACAGACCGCTACACGACGGCAGTCGCCGTGTCTAAGCACGGCTGGCGGACGTCGAAGGATGTCTTCGTTGCCACCGGAACGGATTTCGCTGACGCGCTCGCCGCAGCCGCTGCGGCTGGCAAGCTGAGGGTGCCGGTGCTGCTCGTCCCCGGAAACGCGGCGTCGGCACCCGCGAGCGTGATCGCTGAACTGAAACGGTTGGGTGCCACTTCGATGCGAATCGCCGGCGGCACGGGGGCGGTAAGCACCGCGATGCAACGGTCACTTGCCGGCTCTGGGTCGGTCACCCGCTATGCCGGAATCGACCGGTACGACACCGCGGCGAAGATTGCTCGAGGTGTTTACGCGCCCGGGGTGTCATCGACGTATTGGGCGAACGGATTGGGCTTTGCTGACGCGCTCGCGGGGGCTGCTGCTGCCGGCGCGAGGGGGAGCGTACTCTTGCTCACCCGCGCGGACTGTGTGCCGACCATAAGCTACGCCGCGAACGATGCCGTTGCCCCGGCGGACACCTACCTGCTCGGAGGGCCAGGGGTGCTGGCAGACACGGTGCGCAACGGCAATGAGTGTATGACGAAGCCGAGCGGTGTCTCGGCCGCCGACTGGGAGCTTGTCGAACGTATGTACGCGAAGATCAACGCGTCGAGGTACTCCGAAAAGTTGGGGGCGCTCCGTGTCGCGGACAGTTACCGTGGCGCTCCAGCTCAGTCCTGGGCTGGTCAGCTCGGTACAGGTCCGGCCAAGCAGCAGCCCGGTCTCTGGGCCAAGCAGCCATGGGTGCGCTACCAGACTACAGCGGTAGTGAGCGGCTCCGGTAACCGGGCCGACCGGGCGCTCGCACTCATGCAGACGACTGGGGCGGGCACCCGCTGGCTCACCCTGCCGAACGGCGGCGCTCGAGGCTACGTGAGTATCGGGATGAAGACTACCGGCGGCAAAACCGCAGCGGTCGTGTTTCTTGGTGCTGGGCTGAACAAGTAGCTGCCGAGGCCCCGCATGGCCGTGAGTGAGCTTCATACTGCGGTATTCGGCGACTGTCGAGGGGCCGCCGCGCTATCCTGGTTGGAGGGACGGTGGACGCCGTTCATGCTTTGAAAGGTGACTCATGACTTTGGAGTTCATTCCCGCGGCCAAACCACTGATTGGTGATGAAGAGCGCGAAGCCGTCGACCGCGTGCTGCGGTCCGGGATGATCGCCCAGGGCCCCGAAGTTGTCGCTTTCGAACGCGAGTTTGCTGACCACTTCGTCTCAGGGCGAGAAACGGTTGCCGTGAATTCTGGTACCAGTGGCCAACACCTGGGCCTGCTCGCCGCCGGAGTAGGACCCGGTGACGAAGTCATCGTGCCCTCGTTCACGTTCGCTGCGACGGGTAACTCTGTCGCGTTGTCGGGGGCTACCCCGGTGTTCGTCGACATTGAGCCCACGTACTTCACGCTGGATCCCGCCGCTGTGCGCGCCGCGATCACGCCGCGGACTAAAGGCATCATGCCCGTGCACCTCTATGGGCACCCCTTCCTTGTTGACGAAATCGAAGCCATCGCGAACGAGCACGGCATCGCGATCTTCGAGGATGCCGCGCAGGCCCACGGAGCCAGCTGGAAGGGCCGTCCGGTGGGTACCATCGGCGACTTTGCAATGTTCAGCCTCTACCCGACCAAGAACATGACATCGGGTGAGGGTGGCATGGTGAGCTGCGCAACTGGCGAGATTGCGCGCAACGTCCGAGTGCTCCGGAACCAGGGCATGGAGAAGCAATATGAGAACGAGGCCATCGGCTTCAACGCTCGAATGACTGACATTCATGCGGCGATCGGCCGGGTCCAGCTCACCAAAGTTGATGCGTGGACGGCGCAGCGCCAGCGTAACGCTGCCTTGCTCGACGCTGGGCTCGCTGAAATCTCTGGGGTGACGACGCCGACGGTCGCTCCGGGAGCTGTTCACGTGTACCACCAGTACACGATCCGCGTTGACGCTGGAGAACGTGATCGGTTGCACACCGCGCTGAAAGACGAGTACTCGATTGGGAGCGGCGTTTACTACCCGATCCCGAATCACCGACTGCCATCGCTCGCGCAGTTTGCCCCGGGACTCGACCTCCCCGAAACCGAGCGTGCGGCACGCGAGGTGTTGTCGCTGCCGGTGCACCCTTCGTTGGCCGAAGCCGACATTGCACGAATTGTCGACGCCGTATCCACTCTGATCGGCGGCTGACTACTGGGTATGGGCACTGCCAGAGCCTCGGTGTGGGGACGCTTGCGGAACTGGCTCGTTCTCGCTCGGCTGCGGCAGCGTGGAGTCGGTTTTCCTGACGTCGCGCCGCCCGATTCCGCGCGGTCACGAGTGTTCATCGGCCCGGCGAACAGCGCCGGTCAGGCGTACCGGTGGGCCAGGGCGCTTGAGGAAGCCCACCCCGAATTCACGGTCACGAGCGCGCAGTTCGGGACAACGAACCCGTTCGCGTTTCCTGTGGACATGCACACCCACCTTGGCTACGCGGCGGCCTCGCTTACCTGGCAGCAACGCCAGCTCGCGGCGCTTGGTGGATATCGCGCAGTGCTTATCGAGTCGAACCGGAGCGTGTTAGCTGGCAGCGGCAGCAACACCGTACCTGCGGAAGTCGAACGCCTGACAGCGCAGGGAGTGCAGGTCGGCCTGGTGTTCCACGGCAGCGACATCCGAGACCCGGCAGCGCACATGCGCACGGAACCGGATTCGTTTTTCGCTGTCGACTCCGACCTCACCGCTGCACTCGTTGAAACCACGGCTCGGAGCCGGCGTACCCTCGCACGTACGAACTGTCGGGTTTTTGTCTCGACGGTCGACCTGCTCAGCGATATCCCCAACGCGACCTGGCTGCCAGTGGTGATCTCGCCCGAGGTTTGGGCCACGACGACGCCTCCGCTCGCTCACGGTGGGGTCCCTCGCGTCGTGCATGTCCCGTCGAGTTCAGTCATTAAGGGGACCGACCTCATCGAGCCGAAGCTGCGGGCGCTGCATGAGCAAGGCATCATCGACTTCGTCAGTGTGCGTGGGGTCTCCCACGAGGCCATGGTCGACCTCTACCGCGGCGCCGATGTCGTGCTCGACCAATTCCGTGGCGGGCCATACGGGGTCGCTGCGTGCGAGGCAATGGCGGCGGGACGAATCCTCATCTCGCACGTGCCGGACCGTCACCGGCTGCTGGAACTCACCGGGGCGGAGCTGCCGATCATTGAGGCTACCCATGAGACGCTGGTGACAGTGTTGGGGCAGACGTTGAGTGACCCGGTGGAGGCCCAGCGCGTCGCCGCCTTAGGGCCGGACTACGTCCGGCGGATTCACGACGGCAGCTGGAGTGGGCGAGTGCTCGCCGACTGGCTTGATGAAGGGAAAACGGCATGAAGAACCTAGTAGGGACACTGGTGCAGCTGTTCCGGTTCCTGCCGAAGGGCGCCGGGCGCTACTACGTCTGGTATTCGATCGCGACGGGGTTACTTGCCGTCCTGGATACGGCGGCGCTTGGGCTCATCGTGTTGATCATTACGCCGCTTGCGAGTGCGCAACCGATCAAGCTTCCCTTCTACGGTGAGGTGCCCGAAAGCGCCACTGTGTGGATCGTCGCGCTTGTGTGCGTGCTATTCATCCTGAAGGGCGTGTTCGCCGTGACGCTGCACTGGTTCGCGACGAGGCGATTCGCCCGCTATGAACTCGAGGTTGGTGACGCGTTGTTTCGCGGGTACACCCGGTCGAGTTGGGAGAAGCGCTCGGAACTCAGTACCGCCGAGGTCACCCGAATCGTCGATAGCTCGATGGCGAATACCACGATGGGTTTCATCCTGCCGCTGTCACTTGTCCCCGGAAATGCGCTGACGTTTATCTCGGTGCTCGTGGTTCTCGTGCTTGCCCAGCCCGTTACCGCACTCGTGGCGTTCGTGTACCTCGGTACGATCTCCTTCCTCATGCTCGTAGTCGTGACTCGAAAATCGCAGCAGGCAGGCAGAGTGAACCGTGATTCGGCGTACCGCGTGGCAACGATCATGACGGAGATGGTCGACGCGCTCAAGGAAGTGGTTCTGCGCGACAAGCTTGATGAGGTTGGCCGCGTGATCTCGAAGAATCGACGCATCGCTACCCGGGCGCGTGCAAACGTGTCATTCCTGAGCGTCGTGCCAAAATACGGGTTCGAAGCTGCCCTCATCGGAGGATTTGTCGTGGTGGGGGTGAGCGCGTACCTCACGGGCGGTGTGTCTGGCGCGGTTGTCGCGATCTCGCTGTTCGCGGCCACCGGCTTCCGTATGATTCCGGCGATGAACGCGGTGCAGTCGAGCTTCACGACGGCGTCAGCAAACTTGCCCTATGCCCGAGACGTCATCCGCGAACTCACGGCGATTGAAGACCCGCGCATCCGTACCGAGGAGCGCGAGGACCGCGAGTTGCTGCCCGCAGCTCCCGGGGAGCTTTGCTTCTCGAACGTGTCGTTTCGCTACCCGGGAGGGGAACAGGACGCGCTGCGCGGGATTAGTCTGCGGATCCCGTTCGGATCGTCGCTCGCAATTGTCGGCCCGTCAGGGTCAGGGAAATCTACGCTCATTGACTTGATGCTCGGCCTCAGTAGCCCGACATCCGGCGAGATTGCCATCGACACCGTTGACCTCGACACGGTCATGTTGCAGTGGCGCCGTCGCGTGGGCTATGTCCCGCAGCGCGTCGCGCTATTCGATGCCTCGATCGCGCAGAATGTGGCGCTGACCTGGGAGATGGACTATGACGAGGACCGAGTCGTTGCCGCGCTTCACCGGGCCAACCTCGAGGGGCTCGTGACTCGGGGTGACGGGATCCGTGAGCGAATCGGCGAGCGCGGCGCCGCGATCTCTGGCGGCCAACAACAGCGCCTAGGGATTGCCCGCGCGCTGTACGCTGACCCATTTGTAATGGTCATGGACGAAGCCACGAGCTCGCTCGACACTGCGACCGAGAACCGCATTACCGAGTCGATGCGCGAGCTCCACGGTGCCGTCACATTCATCACTGTCGCGCACCGCCTCGCGACGATCAGAGACTACGACCAGGTTTGCTACATTCATGACGGCGAGATGCTCGCTGTCGGCACGTTCGATGAGGTCGTTGCGCGCGTGCCAGAGTTCAAAGTTCAAGCACAACTCGCAGGATTGATTGCAGAATGACTCAGCGGACACTACTTATTCTCAGCTTCACGGACATAGCAGCAGACGCACGAGTGAAGAAGCAGGCATTGTTGTTTGCCGACGAATACCGTGTCGTCACGTGCGGTTACGGCGAGGCTGTTCGCGACGATATCGAGCACATCCAGTTGAGCACCGGCGTTGCTGCGGCAGCTGGGGCGCGGCGCTACCTTGAGCCATTTTGGGTTCGCAGCCACGCGTATCGGCTCGCCTTTCACTCAGACCTCCGAGCCCAGCACGCCATCGCAGCCCTCGCCGGGAGGCAGTTCGACGCGGTGGTTGCAAATGAACTCGAAACGCTTTCCGTCGCCTACGCGGTCAGCGACCCGGGGCGGGTGCTGCTCGACCTCCACGAGTACTACCCTGGCCTCCGCGACGACTTACCTGTATGGGTGCGGGTGCGGAAGCCCTACCAGCAGTGGCTGCTGCGCAACCGCGCCTCGCGTGCCGGTGCGGTGACCACCGTGTCAGGCACGATTGCAGAACGATACGAGGCGGAATTTGGGCTGTCCTGCGGTGTGGTGTGGAACGCGGCCCCGCTGCGGCCAGAACTCACGACACAGCCGGCACACACCCCAATCCGGCTCGTGCACTCGGGGGTCGCCGCCGAGAATCGGCGCCCCGAAGTAATGATGCGCGCAGCTGCACGCACGCGCGCGAACGTCACCCTCGATATGTATCTCACGCAGCAGCACAGTGAGTTCGGTCAGAAGCTCCTCGCGCTTGCAACCGAGCTCGGCCCGCGGGTCACTATCCACCCACCCGTGCCCAACGCAGAACTCGTCGAAACGCTGAATGCGTATGACGTCGGTGTGCATATTTTGGCCCCGACAAATACGAACAATGAGCTTGCGCTTCCGAATAAGTTCTTTGATTTTGTGCAGGCACGCCTCGGCATGATCATCGGGCCCACCGCTGACATGGCGAAGCTGCTGCGCAGCTACGACCTCGGCGCGGTGGCAGATGGCTTCGACGAGGCCGCTGTTACCGCGGTGTTCGACGGGCTCGACGAGGCTGATATAAAGCGTTGGAAGGCGAACGCGGCAGAAGCCGCTGCAGAGTTGAGCGCAGATCAGCAACACGGGGTGTGGCTGCGTGCAGTCGAGGGAATCCTTGTCTAACTCGGAGTCACTGCCACGGCTGTATCCACGGGTCGCGAGATACACTCTGAGGGTGAACACAGCGCGTATGGTGGTGGGTCCTTCTTCGACCAGGAAGGCATGTCACGCTGATCGGCTGGCCCGCGCGTCCTTCCGACGCGAAGGGGAGCAGTGGTAGCCCACATGCGCATCACAATTACGAGCAGGATTTTCGATCCCGAGCCGAGCGCAGCCACGTACCGGTTGCGCGCTTTGGCCTCTGGGTTCGTCGAAGGCGGCCACGACGTTACCGTGCTCACGGTGAGCCCCGGCGCCGCGGCGGACGCAAACGATGTGGCCCGTCCGTACAGCGTGTCTAGGTTCCCCGTGCTCCGAGATAGTAGCGGATATGTTCGTGGCTACCTGCAATACCTAAGCTTTGATGTGCCTCTGTTCTTCCGAATTCTGTTCGGGCGACGTGCGGACATGATCATAACGGAACCGCCCCCTACTACGGGGGTCTTTGTTCGGCTCGCCGCCGCGTTGCGCCGGACGCCGTACGCGTACTATGCGGCTGATGTGTGGTCTGACGCTGCCCAACAGACGGGGGCGTCGAAGCTTGTCATCACCGCTGTGCGGCTAATGGAGAAGTTCGCGCTCAACGGGGCGGCGCTGGTGCTCTCGGTGTCGGCCGGGGTGACAGAACGCATCGCGGAGCTTGGCGTTCGTTCATCGGTCACGACGGTCGGCAACGGCGTGGACGCGGAGTTGCTCAGCGCTTCGCTCACAGCCGCCCCCGACTTCACGGGCGCGTCGCGGCCAACGTTTATCTATGCGGGGACAGCATCCGAGCTTCACGGGGCCGCCGTGTTTATCGAGGCACTGCCGGCAGTGTTGCGAGCGCACCCCTCCACGAAGCTCGAATTTGTGGGTGGCGGGATCGAGCAGGAAAACCTGCAGCGCCTCGCAGAACGGCTTGGCGTTGCAGGGTCGGTATCGTTCGAAGCGACGGTGACCGCCCCCGAACTCGCGCCGCGCATACAGACGGCGACGGCAGCACTCGCGAGTGTACGACCGGGTGAAGGGTACGATTTTGCCTTCCCGACGAAGCTCTATACCGCGGCGGTGTGTGGCGCTCCGATGGTGTATGCGGGTGTCGGCCCCGGCGTCGAGTTTGTCGCTTCGGAGGTCTGCGGCGCCGCGATCGGTACGACAGCAGCCTACGATCCTGTCGCGGTCGCGGAAGCGATGATCGCCGCGGCCGACGCACCGGTGTTGCCCGAACGCAGGCGTGCTGTCACTAAGTGGGCGGCCCGTGAGGTATCGCTGCGTGGTGTTGCTTCGCGGGCCGTGGCAGCGATCGAGCGAGTGAGGTAATTAGGGAGACGAACATGCCGAGTAACGATGTCGCGCGGACCGCGCCCCCCCGAGATTTCGGTCGTGCTGCCCGCGCATAACGAGCAAGACGGAATAGCGTACTTCCATGCAGAGGTACTCGTGCCAGCATTGGAGACACAGCTCGACGCTCCCTTCGAAGTGGTGTACGTAAATGACGGCAGCACCGACGCCACGCTCGAACTCCTGACTGAGATCGCGGACGCTGACAGTCGGGTTCGAGTAATCAATCTGTCACGCAATTTCGGCAAGGAGGTCGCCGTTACCGCGGGTATTGCACAATCCCGCGGGGGAGCGACAGTGATCATGGACGCGGACGGGCAGCACCCGCCGGCGCTCATTGGCGAGTTTGTTGCGCGGTGGCGCGCCGGAGCGCAGGTCGTAGTCGGGGTGCGCCAAAGCAACCAGCGCGAGGGCATGATGAAGCGCATCGGATCCCGGTCTTTTTACCGCCTCCTTAACGCGATTTCCGAGATGCAGACCGTGCCGAGGTCCACGGACTATCGGCTCATCGACAGCGACGTGCGCCGCGAGTTCCTTCGGTTTACGGAACGGAACCGAATCACCCGGGGGCTCATCGACTGGCTCGGCTTTCGGCGGGCGTACGTCGAGTTCGACGCCCCAGCGCGGATCGCAGGCGATGCGAGTTACACGGTCGGCAAGCTTTTCGGCCTCGCGGTCAACAGCTTCACTACGATGAGCCTGCGGCCACTATTCTTCTTTGGTTATGTCGGTGTTGCGTGCACGCTGCTCGCGCTGCTCGCCGGAGTCTTTATCGGGGTCGAGCAGTTCTTGCTTGGCGACCCGCTGCATCTGCGCTTCAGCGGTGCGGCGCTACTCGGTATCTTCGTGACATTCATGGTCGGGATTGTGCTTACTGCCCAGGGCATGATGGCGGTGTACCTCGCGCATATCCACGCCCAAGCGCAGAACCGGCCCCTGTACGTCGTTGACCGTGTTGGGTCGCGGGGCTTGGGGCCGATGGAGGACACTCTGTGATCGGCAGGCTCCGGTCGCTGCTAGAACGGTCGACGGCACTGAGGTACGTGTTAGTTGGGGGTATCGGCTATCTCTTTGAAATGACCGTACTGTTCGTGGCTGCGGTGCTGCTGTCACAGGGCGCAGCGACGTCGGTGACGGTGAGCTACTGGCTCGGGCTCGCGTTTAGCTTCGTGCTGCAAAAACTGCTGGCGTTTGGAAACCGTGAGCGCAGCAGCGGCGTTCTCGGCGCGCAGGCAGGGTTCTACCTTCTGCTGGTGTTCCTGAACTACGGGTTCACTCTCGTTGTCGCTGCCTGGGCTGCGCCCGCCATTGGGGTGTTCTGGTCCCGGACGATCGCGCTTGCAATCACCACCATCTGGAACTTCTTCCTCTACCGTACGGTCATCTTCGGAACTGCGTCTGACCGGGTAGGGGCTGCTGTCGCGCGTAGGTTTGGAACGGCCGCCGCTGTGCTCCGAGCAGACCGTGGCGCTGCGGTACTCGGCGTCCTCTCTGTGGGGTTTGCGACGGTGTTTATGCTGCTTTCCTTGTCTGCGACATTCGTAGCCGATGACTACTCCTACCTCGCCAGCATCCGCAATACCGGTAATGCACTGCAGTACATCGGCGAACACTACAGCGGACACAACGGGAGGATATCGCAGAACACGCTCGTCACGGTCGGCTTCCTGCTGTTCGGCGAGCGCGTGCTGCAGGTATTTCCCTTCCTGTTCTTCGTGTCTCTGTCGGTCGCACTCGCATGGGTTCTCGCATTGCTGCTGCCCCTCGCCCGCAGAATCGTGACGCTGAGTGTCGCGCTCGGCAGCGTGCTCACCGCGGTGGCGTTCCTCGCGCTGCCCAGTCTCTTTGACAGCTACCTGTGGCTCACTTCGAGCACCGTCTACCTTGGGGGGCTCGTCGCATTCCTGGTGAGCCTTGGCCTCACGATCACGCTGGCGCGGCGGGAACGCAGAGGGCCGCTTGTGCTTGGTGGCTATGCGCTCGTGTTGGCGGCCGGGCAGGCTTTCAGCGAACCGGTTGCGCTGCTGGCGATAGCGGCTGCAGGGCTCTGGCTCGTGTGGGAGTTCATCCGACGCGATTGGTCGCGCCTGCGGCTGAGCTTGCTCGCCTGCATCGCTCTAATCGGCGGATTTCTTGTCGTGTTCCTGTCGCCCGGGACGATGGCGCGTCGCGCCGCGGTGGACAACGAGGTCGGCCTGCGCGCGGTACTGTTCGGCCCCTTCGAACACTATGAAACGCTCACAGCGCAGCTGACCTGGTGGATCCTGCTGCTCGTGCTCGTGGCCGGGGTCATCACCGCAATGAACTTGTCGGAGCCGAGCTCCGTACGGCGGTTCGCGCTGCGCGGGCTCGCGCTTGCCGCCGCCATATTCTGTGGGAGCACGTATGGAGTGTTCGCTGTGAGCGCTGTGGCCTCGCCCATTGTGCCGTTGCGCAACTTCACCGTCCCGGGATTCGGGGTGGTCATCAGCGCCTACATCGTCGCGGTGGTGGCAGCTACTGTGCTGCGGAGTGCAACCCGCGGCGCGAGGCTCAGCGTCGTCGCGGTTGCCGGCAGTGTGGTTGCGGTGTGCGTCGCCGCTCCGTTTGCGTTCGCAACCGCAAACGTGCAGCTTCAGGGCCTCGCATTGCGCGAATCAATGCTCGCGGAGCGGGCGGCGCAGCTCGACTCTGTAAGCGTCGCCACGGCAAGTATCTCGGTGCTGGCGGCCCCGGTGCTGGTAGTGAGTCAGGCAGTCGAAGTGGAGAACCCGCCGAGGAAGCAGACCGATTGGCTACTCAACAGCTTCCGGGCATGGCACGGGGTCGACCAGGGGACCCGCGTCGTTCCCGTGCACACACCTCCCGGCTACTGCCTGCCTGACTTCGTGATCGTGAAACCTGAATTCGTTTGTGGCGCTGGCAGTTAGCCTGCAGTAGAGACTTCGCTACAGGTACCAGCAGCGGTATTTCAACGACCCCTCGAGCACCCCAATGTTGGTGCCGAGACCCGCGAGTGCTTGGGTGCGGCGGTGTTCGTTGGTTCCGGCGAGGGCCAACCTGAGCAAACACCAGGGAATCATCGGGATCGCGAGGAACCTGCTCCGCCGGGGCATCCCAAGACTGCGGTATTTCGCGTAGAGCTGGGCGCGGCTGCGGCCCCAGCCACGGCGCTGCGCCAACACCTCCGAACCGGTCGGGCGAGAGTAATAGTTGAATCTCGCGTCCGGAGCGAAGGAGATCCCGTAGCCCGCAAGCTGGGCACGCCAGAAGAAATCGACATCCTCGGCAGCACCGGCGAAGGACTCGTCGAGCCCGTCAAGCTCGTCGAACACGTGTCTGGCGAACCCTGCTTGACCGCCGCCGAGCGTGAGATACCCGGGCCACGATGCGTCACTGAGCTGCGAGATTTCCTCGAGCGTTTCGCCGTTCTCAGCAGTTCGCACAATGGTGCAGCCGACGATCTTGGCGCCCGCGCGAAACTCCGCAGCGAAGCCCTCAGCCCACCCGGGCTGAACCTCATCGTCGGCCCCGCACAGCATGACGAACGGTTGCGTGCTCGCCCGAACGCCATCGTTCTGGGCGAAGACGGGGCCCTGGCCACGATCTGAGTGGTGGTATTTTACGCGTGGATCTCGCGCGGCGTAGCTGGCTACGACGTCTTTGGTGCCGTCGGTGGACATGTTGTCAGCCACGATGATCTCGCGAACAACCTTGGGGTCCTGGCGCAGCAGCGCGTCGAGCTGCCGTGGCAGCGTCTGCTCACCGTTGTAGCACGGGATAACGACGCTGCAGTGGGGTAGGGCTGGGGCCGCAACGTCAGGCCTCGGCGCAGCGGCGGGAGCGTTGGTGGTGATACCTGTGTCGGCCGACCCCCTGGGCAGCGAGGCGAGCTCGCGCGCAAAAGCCGTGTAATTGGTTTCGCTCGACCACTCGGATTGCCAGTGTGTGAGGCTCGCGCTGACGTAGTCAGCGAATCTCTCTGGCGGGCTGCTCAGCAAAGTCTCGAGGCGGTCGGCGACAATGCGCGCACTGGGCCGTGCAGGGAGGAGCCCGTCGAACATGCCCGCGTCAGCGTCGATGAGCTCCGCGCTCCCTCCGACGTCTGTGGCGATGACCGGGAGCCCCTGGGCGAGCGCCTCCATGATAGACACGGGCACGCCCTCGGTCTCCGATACATTGACGAACACGGTCGCCGGCTGCGCGCCATAGCGAGCGCGCAGTTCGGAGTTTGTCAGGGCGCCTGCGAACTCGAAGCTTCCAGGGGCGAGTTGTTCAGTCGCGAGGTCATGCAGCGCTGCCATCGCCTCGGCTGGGCCGCCCCCGAAATGCACCCAGCGGGCCTGTGGAAAGGACTGCTGCGCGAGCGCCAGCGCGTCGACGAACAGATCGAGACGTTTGAGTGGGCGAACCCAGGAGCAGGTGATGACCAGCTGGGCAGCTTGCTGGGGGTTGCCCGGGTTGTGGGCGGCAGCGACTCCGAGACGGCGCGGGGAGATACGGTTCCTTGCTGATGGGAAGCGCCGTCGCAGGTAGTCGGCGCCGTTACGCGACACCGGGTAGATTCGTGCCATCGCTGCGGCGATCCTGGCGCGCTGGGGGAGGAACCCGCTCCGATGAGCCTCGGTGTAGATGTCGCCGCCGTGGCCGCGGGTGACGAGAGGGATCTTTGGACGTCTGATGAGGCCGCGCAGTTCGACCGCGGTCCGCGCCTGCGTGTGCATCCAATAGCTGTAGATGACGGCGTCCTGCGAACGAAGAAAGCCCTCCGGAAGTAGTTGCGCGAGTTCACTGGCCAAGAGCGAGCTGAGAAGGTCGAACTGCAGATTTGCCCAGGTTCGTGAGGGGCGCAGCCCGCCATCCGCGACAGCGCGGGACAGCGAGCGCAGAGCGCGCCACGGGTGCCGAACTGCGAACCGGATGGCGTCTGCAGCATCAGAGCCGCTCCGGTGCCCCGGAGGGATCCGGAGAACCCCGACGTTCGCGGGCAGATCGCGTGTCTGGGTCATCCCTGAACGGTAAGAGAGGGGGGCGATGAGGACCTCCGAGAACTCCGCAGCCAGGCGGCCGATCTCACCCTCAATGAACTCTTCGCCAGATTCGAACGGGAAGAAACTGGTGATGAGTAGCAGCGTTGGCCCAGCGGGCGCGGAAGTCGTGTCAACCATCGTGGTTCAACGATACCGAGAGCCGGTGCATCCGAGTACCTCTTCTGTGTGAGCCAGTCGTGGTAGGCCAAGCGGGCTCGGGAAGCTCAGCCTGTGGAGCGGTACACTCGCACTGTGAAGATTCTCAGCGTAGTGGGTGCGCGACCGCAGTTCGTCAAGCTCGCCCCGGTCAACGAAGCGATTCGGGCCGCAGGGCACGAGCACATCATCGTCCACACCGGGCAGCACTACGATCCGATGCTGTCCGACGTCTTTTTCCGGGACCTTGGTATTCCCGACCCCGACGTCCATCTGGGGGTCGGCTCGGGCAGCCACGGCGTGCAGACCGGGGCGATGCTCGCGAAGATGGATGACGTCCTCACCGAAGCCGCCCCAGACTGCGTGCTCGTTTATGGCGACACGAACTCGACTTTGGCCGCTGCGCTCAGCGCGGCGAAGCTGCATCTCCCGGTTGCGCATCTCGAAGCGGGGCTGCGGTCCTTCAACAGGGCGATGCCTGAAGAGCACAACCGGGTCTTGACTGACCACGTTGCGGATCTCTGCCTCGCCCCCACCGAGGGAGCGATGGCTCACCTAGCAGCCGAAGGTCTCGCGTCGCGCTCAACGCTCGTGGGAGACGTGATGACCGATGTGCTGCTCCGTGTCCGCGACACGGTGACTAAAACGCCGCCCGAGGTCGATATTCTCGTTGGCCGCGAGCCTGGTTCCTACTACGTCGCGACGATCCACCGTGCTGAAAACACCGACGACCCCAGCCGACTGAGCGAGATTGTTGCGGCGCTAGCCCACGTCGACAAGCCCGTGTTGCTGCTGGCACACCCTCGGGTGCAGGCGCGGGCGGCGAAGCACGGAATCGAGCTCACCACCGGAACACTCACCGCCTACGGTTCTCTAGGATACCCAGAGCTCATCGCCGCGGCGCTCGGGAGCGCGGGAATCATCACCGACTCGGGCGGCCTTCAAAAGGAAGCTTTCCTACTGCGGGTGCCCTGTACGACTGTGCGCACAGAGACCGAATGGGTGGAGACCGTTGACCTCGGTTGGAACGTGCTAGCGAACTCCGCGGAGGAAATTCGTGCCGGTGTGAGTAGGCAGCGCCCCGCGCCCTCTGAGGCTACTCCGTATGGGGCGGGCGATGCTTCGCAACGCGCGGTGGCGACTCTCTTCGACCACTTCGGCAAATGAACGCCCCAGCTTTGCCAGCGAGGATCTTGTGCATCTCGCTGACTCCGATTGAGCGTGATGCCCGTGTGCTGCGCCAGATTTCGTTGCTCGCCGAACTTGGCGAGGTGACTTCGATCGGTTTCGGGGCGACGCCCGCCGGCGCGGCATATCACCTGCGGGTGCCGGACGGGCTTGCGACGCTCCCGCAAACACCCGCCGGTGTAGCAAAGCTTGCCCTGCGAGCGCACCGTGCGGCCGAATGTGGGGCGCCCGCAGCGCGGTGGGTGCTCGAAGTGGGGCGGGACTCGCTTGCAGCCCCTGCAACGGGCTGGGACCTGGTTGTCGCCAACGACGCGCGTGTGCTCGATCTCGCGTTTGCTCTCGCCGATGGGGCGCCCGTGTGGGCTGACATGCACGAGTGGGCGCCGGAGGAACGGACCCATATCGCCTCGTGGCGGCTGCTCGTTGCTCCGTTCATGGTGCACCTCTGCGACACTTATCTTCCCCGGGCTGCGCTCGTAACGACGGTCTCCGAGGGAATCGTTGAGTTGTACCGAGACAGGTTCGGTGTTGACGCTCAGCTCATGACGAATGCGGGCCCGTTCCGTGACATCGAGGCGCGTGACCACGAAGGCTCGGAAATTGTCAGGTGCGTTCACAGCGGTGCTGCCATCAGTGGGCGCGGGCTCGAGTCGATGATTCGGGCGTTCCTGGAACTGCCGGAGAGATTCACGCTCGACCTCTATTTGGTGTCCGCGGGTGACGGTGGGGAGCACCTGCGCCAGTTGCAAGCCCTCGCCGCCGGCGACCCCCGCATCACGTTCAACGATCCGGTTCGGCCGCATGAACTGCCCAACACCCTCGCCTCCTATGATCTCGGGGTGTTTTGGATTCCGCCGACCCATACGAATGCACGGCTCACCCTTCCGAACAAATTCTTCGACTACGTTCAAGCGCGCCTCGGGCTCGCCATCGGACCGAGCGAGGAGATGGTCCGAGAGCTGCAGGCATACCGGTTGGGCGTCGTCAGTGACACGTTCGAGGTCGCAGACCTCGTGCGGTCGATTGAGTCGATTGACAGCGCGCAGCTGGCTGAGTTTAAGCGTGCAGCGGAACGCGCGGCCCGCCCGTTGAGTTTCGAGGCGCAATCTGCGCCGGTCCGCGCGAGAGTGTCGGAGCTGCTTCACGGGTAGCAGGTCGCGTGGCGACTACACTGTGAGTGTGAAGATTGCAGTCGTAGCCACCGGAAAAATTGGCCTTCCTCTCGCGACCCAGTTCGCATCGATGGGGCACGAGGTTGTCGGCGTTGACGTCAACCAGGCGCTCGTTGACGTCATCAACTCGGGTATTGAACCCTTCCCGGGCGAAGCCGGCCTGGCAGAGAAGCTCGCCGAGCAGGTGCCCTCTGGGAAGCTCCGCGCGACCACGGACTATGCTGACGCGATCCCTGGAGCCGATGCGGTCGTCCTCGTCGTACCGTTGCTCGTCGATGAGGAGACCTGGGAGCCTGACTTCAAGTGGATGGATGCTGCGACCACGTCGCTCGCAGAGCACCTCACACCGGGAACGCTAATTTCGTACGAAACGACGCTCCCCGTTGGCACCACTCGCAACCGCTGGAAGCCACTTATTGAAGAGGTTTCTGGACTGACCGAGGGTGAAGACTTCCACCTCGTGTTTTCTCCTGAGCGCGTGCTCACCGGCCGAGTCTACGAGGATCTGAAGAAATACCCGAAGCTCGTCGGTGGGCTCAACGACGCCGGGACGAAGAAAGCAATCGAGTTTTACGAGTCGGTCCTCACGTTTGACGAGCGGCCGGAACTGCGCCAGCCCAACGGCGTCTGGGACATGGGCACGGCTGAAGCAGCCGAGATGGCGAAGCTCGCTGAGACAACGTACCGCGACGTAAACATCGGGCTTGCTAACCAGTTCGCACGATACGCGGACACAATCGGTATCGACGTCTACAAGGTTATCGAGGCCTGCAACTCGCAGCCATTTAGCCACATTCACCGGCCCGGAATCGCTGTCGGAGGCCACTGTATCCCGGTGTACCCCCGCCTCTACCTCTCAACAGATCCCGATGCTGATATCGTGCGCACCGCGCGCAACTACAACGCGACGATGCCAACCTACGTTGTGGACCGTGTCGAGCAGACCATTGGAGAGCTGGCCGGCCAGCGTGTGGTCGTGCTCGGTGCGTCCTACCGCGGTGGGGTGAAGGAGACGGCGGTGTCCGGGGTCTTCCCAACCGTCGATGAACTGACACGGCGAGGAGCAGTCGTGACTGTGCACGACCCTGTCTTCTCGGATGATGAGCTTGCCGCTTTCGGCTTTACGCCCCACAAGATCGGCGACGCAGTTGACGTTGCCATCTTGCAGGCGGATCATGCCGAGTATCGCGAACTTGGGCCCGCGAGCTTCCCAGGAATCAAGCTCTTTGCAGATGGCCGCAACTTCACCGATCCGGCAGCATGGAAGGGCGTGCCGAGGATCGTGATTGGCGCATCCGCGTAAGTCTCTGCTGAAGCCAGCACCGCCAGGTGCTGGCTTCAGCCACGTCCAGGGGGTCAAAGTGAAAGTCCCCTTAGAATAGACCCCATGGATCTTCTCGTAGTTGGCTCTGGTTTCTTTGGCCTCACCATCGCCGAGCGCGCCGCAAGCGCCGGCAAGAAGGTGGTCGTGATCGACCGCCGCAATCACATCGGAGGGAACGCCTACTCCGAGGCCGAGCCCGAGACCGGTATCGAGGTGCACCGCTACGGCGCCCACCTCTTCCACACCTCGAACGAGACTGTCTGGGAGTACGTGAACCGCTTCACTGAGTTCACGAGCTACGTGCACAAGGTGTATTCGAACTTCAAGGGCGAGGTCTACCCGCTGCCGATCAACCTCGGCACCATTAACCAGTTCTTCCGCGCCGCCTACAGCCCGGACGAGGCTCGCGCGCTGATCGCTGAACAGGCGGGCGAGTTCGACACGAAGAGCGCTCAGAACCTCGAGGAGAAGGGCATCTCGCTCATCGGGCGCCCGCTCTACGAAGCGTTCATCCGCGATTACACGTCGAAGCAGTGGCAGACACCCACTACCGAGCTTCCCGCGGAGATCATCAGCCGTCTCCCGGTTCGCTACAACTACGACAACCGCTACTTCAATGACACCCATGAGGGCCTGCCTGTCAACGGTTACACGGCATGGCTCGAGAAGATGGCTGACCACCCGAACATTGAGGTGCGTCTGAACACTGATTTCTTCGACGAGTCACAGCCGCTGAACAAGGCTGCCGTTCTCGGTAAGGTACCCGTCGTGTACACCGGTCCCGTTGACCGTTACTTCGACTATGCGGAGGGTGAGCTCGGGTGGCGCACGCTCGATTTCGAGCAGCAGGTGCTCCCTGTCGGTGATTTCCAGGGCACGAGCGTGATGAATTACGCGGGCTCCGATGTTCCGTACACGCGCATTCACGAGTTCCGTCACTTCCACCCGGAGCGCGACTACCCGACCGACAAGACCGTCATCATGCACGAATACTCGCGCTTCGCTGAGCGCGAGGACGAGCCGTATTACCCGGTGAACACGCCTGAGGATCGCGAGCGGCTGCTGAAGTACCGTGAGCTCACCGACAAGGAGCCGCAGGTGTTCTTCGGTGGGCGTCTCGGCACCTACCAGTACCTCGACATGCACATGGCGATCGGTTCGGCACTTTCGATGTGGAACAACAAGCTCGACGGCGTCATCTGACCCTAATCGTGTGTCGCCTCGCATCGAGCGACCGGAGAACGGCCGGCCCCACTACTCGCTGGGGCCGGCCGTTTCGTGTTCCGGTTACTCCTCCTGCCGCACCGGCACGCTCCGTGTCGCGGGCGTCTGCGGCTCTCTGCCGCCCTCGAGATCAAGCTCGGCCTCCCTAGTGCGCCACGCCTGGTAGCCGGGTTCGTCTGCCAAGGCCTGTTGGATCTCTTCGGGCGTCGCCGTGAGCTTCGGGTCGAACTTCAGGTATGCACGCGTCTCGCGGGCGACGAGGCCCGAGAGGATGAGTAGGCCGATGAGGTTCGGGATCGCCATGAGCCCGTTCATCATGTCCGAGAACGACCACGCGATGTCGAGCTGGGTCGTCGCGCCGACGAATACGATCAGCGAGAACACCACCCGGAACGGGATCGCGATCTTGCGACCAAAGATTCGTACGATGTTGCGCTCGCCGTAGTAGGCCCACCCGAGGATTGTCGAGAATGCGAACATCACGAGCCCGATGGTCACGACCCAGTGGCCCCACTCGCCTGGAAGGCCATGCGAGAACGCCTGGCCGGTCATGAGGGCGGGGGAGAGTTGCTCGTTGGTGTCGGGATCGATTTGCGAGTACGTGCCTGTCGTGACGATCACGAGGCCCGTCATCGTGACGACGATGATCGTGTCGATGAAGGTCTGCGTCATCGACACGAGGCCCTGGCGCACTGGGTGGCTCGTCTGCGCGGCCGCGGCCGCGATCGCTGCCGAACCCATGCCGGACTCGTTCGAGAAGATGCCGCGCGCGAAACCGTACTGGACGGCGATGATGAACACTGAACCGGCGAACCCGCCCGCAGCAGCTGTGCCAGTGAATGCGTCGTGGAAGATCGTCGCGAGGGCGGCGGGCACCTCGCCGACGTTCGCGCCGAGAATGTAGAGCGCGGCGACGACGTAGAACACGATCATGATCGGCACGAACCCGGCGGTAACCTTGCCGATCGACTTGATGCCGCCGACGAGCACGACGAAAGCGAAGGCGGTCAGGATCAGGCCCGTCACCCAGACGGGGACGTTGAAGCTGTGCTCGACGTTGGCCGCGATCGAGTTCGACTGGGTGAGGTTACCGATGCCGAAGCAGGCGAACACCGCGAAGATGGTGAATGACCAGCCGAGGATCTTGCCGAGTGGCCCGCGGATGCCCTTCTCGAGGTAGTACTGTGGTCCGCCGTTGCGCTCGCCCTTCGCGTCTGCCTGCCGGTAGCGCACGCCCAGGAATGCCTCGGTGTACTTCGAGGCCATGCCGAGCAGGCCGGTGATCCACATCCAGAACAACGCGCCAGGGCCACCGATCCCAATGGCTGTCGCAACGCCGACGATGTTGCCGGTGCCGACGGTGGCCGCGAGGGCCGTCGTGAGCGCCTGGAACTGTGAGATGTCGCCCTGTGCTCCAGGGTCCTTACGCCGAAGCAGGCCGAGGTTCAGCGCTGCCCCGAGCCGCAGAAACTGGATACCTCCGAGCCTGACTGTCAAATACAGGCCGGTGAGGAACAGGAGTGGGATAAGGACGAACGGCCCCCAAATCACCCCGCCGATGGTGTCAAGTATCTCCTGCAGCTTTTCGGTCAAGGTGCATCACCGTCTTTCGCGTCGTTGCGTGGTTGAGCCGGACGCCAAGGGCGTCACAACCAACATAGCAACGCAGCGTCAGTCGCGCGCAAGCAGCCGCGCGAAGAGGCTAGCGGCCGTCGAACGTCTTCCGCCACTCCTCGACCGAGGTCATCTGGGGGAGGGCAGCGCGGTACTCGGCCGCCAGTCTGTCCCAGTTCTTCGCGATTTGCTTGCTCAGGCTGCGGGATTCGCGCAGCAGCCTGCGGAACTTCGCCCGGTCGTGGCGGTACCACATCTTGCCGCTACCGTCGGCGGCGCCGACGATCACGTTCGCGTGGTGCGGGATCTGCCACCAGTGTGCGCCCTGCTTCGCGTACTCGAGGTCAGGCTGCTCGCCCTCGGGAACCGTCGCGCGCCGCCAGTGCTGGGGCACCATACGAAGAGTGAACAGTGCGAGTCCGAGACCGCCGGGCCCCTTCGGCTTCTCGGCCAGCTCGGGGAGCGCGCGGCCGCCGCGAGACACCGGGGTCTCTGGGTCGCCCGGGCGGTACACGCGGGTCTCGGGGAAGTCCTTCGCCCGTCCTCGGGCCGCAGGCATGTCGCGCGAGATGTCGTCGTGCAGCGACGCCGGGCCCTGCAGCACGGCACGCATGCCGTCGACCGCGAGCTGGGTCGCGTAGTACTGCATGTTCAGCAGCTTCTTAATGTCTTGGCGGCCGCTGTTTTGGAGCAGCTTCCCGCTCTTCGGGCGGTCGGAGTGCAAGAGGCCCGCGATGAGCCTGTTGCGGGTGTGGAAGAACGCCTGCCAGTCTTGCGAGTCGTCTTTGTCGAGCCACGACACGTGCCACAGGGCGACGCCGGGGAGCGAGACTGTCCGGTATCCGGCTGCCTTTGCGCGCAGGCCATATTCGGCGTCGTCCCACTTGATGAAGACCGGCAGGGAGAGTCCGATCTCGGCGATGACCTGCTTCGGGATCATGCACATCCACCAGCCGTTGTAGTCGGAGTCGAGCCGCGCGTGCATCCACTTCGTCTGGCGCAGGTTGCGGTTGCGGAAGTCGTGGCGGTGCTGCTCTTCAAACGATGGCCCCCACATGAACGGGTCGGGACGTACGACCTCGGCCCATGCGTGCATGACAGGCTTGTCGAGCAGATCAAACATGTGGCCGCCGACGATGACCGGCTCTCGGCTGAACCTGCCGAACTGCAGCGCGCGCAGGGCGCTTTCGGTCTCGAACTCGATATCGTCATCGAGCAGCAGCAGGAAGTCTGTGTCTTCGCGCTCGAGCGTCTCGGACATCGAGCGGGAGAACCCGCCCGAGCCGCCAAGGTTGCCCTGCTCGATGACCTGCAGGTGTTCGCCGAGCGACGCCTGGACCTCATCGAAGCCTGCCTCGTCGCGTACTTTCTGCGTGCCCTGGTCGACGAGGAAGATGCGATCGATCCCCTCAAGAAGCGCAGGGTTTTCGGCGATATTCGCGAGCGTCGCGACACAGTAGTCGGGCTTGTTGTACGTTGTCATGCCGAGGCTCAGCTTGCCCGTCTGCACGGGCTCAGCCGAGGTTGACCAGTCGCCGCCGTCGAGCACGAGGTCCTCGGTGCTGGCGATGAGGTCGAACCAGTACCAACCGCCGTCGCTGAACGAGGTGAGGGGGAGCTCGAAGGTCGTCGACGCCGAGTCTGAGACCTGGTGGGAAGCGACGCGCTGCGGCACGCCGTTCGCGTTCGACCGGTAGACGATGATGGTGCCGCGGCCAACTGTGCGAAGCGACAGTGTGACGCTCGTGACGACGGTCCACCGCTGCCAGTATGCGGCGGGGAACGCGTTGAAGTAGCTCGCGAACGAAACGCGCTGGCCCGCGCGCACTCTGGCGCTCGAGCGCGAGAGGACGTTGTCAATGCTCGCGTTGTTGCTCAGCCTGATGGGCCGGGTGCCGACCTTCGTCCAGGTCTCGGAATCGGCGTAGAGCGGCAGGACGTCGGGGTCCTGTGACACCGGGAACACGATTGACTGCAGCGTAGTCGGCATCTAGGGGCGTCTCTCTTCCGGATCAGGGTACTGACCGGCTTATTCTATCCTCGCGGAATTCGACCGGCTGAGAGCCTGCGGAACTCGGGGCGCGAGGTGTGAAATGTTCACGCCGGCGCCACACCCTGCCCCGCGCAGGCTACTCCACGTTCAGTTTGCCGGCGGCGCGCCAGACGGCGATGGCGAGCTCTGGCACTGAGTCGGCGATCTCGCGAAGCAGCTCGAACTCAACCCGATCCGCGTTTACTCGGTGTGTGTCGGCGTCTGGGCTCGATGACTGCGCGGCGAGGCGGGCGAGTCCGTACTCGGCAAGCTGCCCGCGGTCTTCGAGGAGCTCGTCGCGCAGGGCGGCGACCACAAAGTCGTCGAGCTCAGGTGTCTCTTCGTATGCGACAGCCGGGTCCTGCCCTCCGCGCACGCGATACTCGAGGATAGTCTCGCGTTCGATGCGCGCGTCGTCCCGCAGTTTCTGCAGGCGCTCGGAGGGGAGGTTCACGTGCCCGATTCTACCAAGCGTGGCTCGCGGGCGGCCGCGGAGCGGTAACGCTAGCGAGCCGTTGTCGCGGGCGCGATCTCGCGCGGGATGGGTACTTGGCGCCAGGGCACCCGCTGCGGTTCGGCGTCGAGCGAGGGCAGCTCGAAATCGAAGCGGCTCTTCGCCGCAAGCATGATGAGCAGGAGCCAGCCGCTTTCGATCAGGATCCGGCTCTCCGCAAACGACTGGACGACGAGCGCGACCATGAGCAGGAACGGCCAAAGGGCGCTCGTCGCGTATGGAAGCGGGGGGCCGTAGCCTCGACGCGGCTGGTCGACCGCACGGAACCACACGCGCCAGAGCGTGAGGGCGACGAGCGGAACGAACAGCAGGAGGCCGGCGATGCCGAGTTGTAGCCAGACGTCAAGCCACGCATTGTGGGCGCTCATGACCTGGATGCCGCCCTGGACGTCGAGTGACTTGAAAGGCTCTACCCAGGGGGCCCAGTAGCTGATCCAGCCCCACCCGAACCACGGACGCTGCTGCGCGAGCGAGATGACGCCTTCCCAGGTGTCGACGCGGCCGGTGAGGTCGCTGCTCTTGCCGAGCAGCGAGAATACCCACGTCCGCGCGAACAATGCGACGCCGGCGATCGCGGCGAGCACGACGGCCCCGGTGATGTAGACCGGGAGCCTGCCGACGGGCCCGGAGCGGCGCGCCCACAGCGCGAACGCGAGCGCGATGACGACGGCGACGAGCGCGACTGTCACGGTCGCAGAGCGCGTGAGCGCGAGCGTGGCGAGCGACATGGCGACCCAGAACCATCCGGCGAACCGGGTGATGAGTCGCGCGCGCAGCTGGATTGCGAAGATGATGAGGCCGATGAGGCCGATGAAGCCGAACAGTGTCGAGCTGCCGACGAGCCCCTGGATGGGGCCGCCCTCGAAGAGCAGGTCGCGGCTCCAGTAGAGCAGCTTCGGTGTCTTCTCCTCCTGCTCCGCGGTCAGTTCGAGCCACCAGGGCAGCACCGGGTGCTTCACGAATACGGCGACGAACAGTTCGAACAGGAACGAGAGGCCGATCACGTAGCGAAGCGCGGTGCCGAGGGTGCGCAGGGTCTCGTGCCAGGTGAGGATGAACGCGAGGGCCACGGCGACGAGCGTCGTGAGGAGCTGCGCGACGACACCAAGCAGGCTTTCAAGACGGTACTGCGACCACAGGATCGAAAGCACGGCGAGCGCGAGAAATAGGTAGATCGGCGAGGGTAGCCTGTACCAGCGAAAGCGTTCTGGTCGCATCTTCAGGAACATGATGCCGCCGATGGCTGCGAGCACGATTGCCGCAGCGATGAAGCCGGGCCAACCGAGAAGGTTTCGTGCGCCGTTGCTGGCGAGTGTGAAGACAAACACGACGATCGCGTACGCGCTCACCCCGAGTCTTGTCTTGCTGTTGGCCATACCCGGTATGGTAGAGCATCGGGATACCGCTGGGAGCATTGTGCTGATCTTCATCGAGAACACTCCGCGCGCATATGCGTGGGGCTCAACCGATGCACTTCCGGCGATGCTGGGCCACGCGCCGACAGGTGAACCGCAGGCCGAGCTGTGGCTTGGGGATCATCCGGGGAGCCCGGCGAGCGTCGCGAAGGCGACCCCCGTGCCGCACACGCTGATCGAGCTGATTTCGCAGGATCCGGAACGCTATGGGGTGAATGGCGGACCGCTGCCCTTCCTCCTGAAGGTGCTCGCTATCGGGGCGCCGCTGTCGCTGCAGGCGCACCCTGACGAGCGCCAGGCGCGCGCTGGCTTCGCCGCGGAAAACGCGGCGGGAGTGCCAATTGATTCGCCGGTTCGCAATTACCGCGATCCGAACCACAAACCCGAGTTACTTGTCGCGCTCAGCGAGGTCACCGCTCTCAGCGGTTTTAGGCCTCTCGGCGACACGATCATGGATCTCCGTGCGCTCGCCGCAGCTGCGCCCCACGGCGCGGCTGCGCTCTGGGCAGTGGCCGACAGACTTGTGGGCGCTGACCCGGATCGTGGGCGGGAGGAGTTTCTTTGGTGGGCGTTCTCCGACACCGATGAGGTGCGTGACGCGATGCGGGCAGTTGTGGACGCAATCGGCGCTGGGTCGCGACCTGCAATCCATCCGGATCGGCTCGAGTGCCTGCGGAGCCTCGCAGATCACTACCCTGACGACCCTGGGGCGCTCGTATCGCTGCTGCTGCATCACGTGAGGCTCGCCCCCGGGGAAGCCGTCTACCTTGGTGCCAGGCAGCTCCATGCATACCTCGGTGGGATCGCGGTCGAGGTGATGGCGGCTTCTGACAACGTGTTGCGCGCAGGCCTGACCGAGAAACACGTCGACATTCCTGAGATGCTTCGCGTCCTCGACTTTGGTGAGTTGAGCGAGCCACGAATGCTCGGCAGGCGTGCCGCGGCCGGTCTCTGCGAGTGGGACCCGGGGGTGCCAGACTTCCGCCTGTTCAGGGCCCGCGTTACCCACGACAGCGACGGCAGTTCTGTCGGTGCGTTTGGCGATGCTGCGTCGCTCGGCGGCGCCCGCCTTGAGGGGGCTGCGACAGAGGTTGTCGTTGAGGCCCACGCCCCGCTCGTGCTCATCGTGACTGCAGGCCGGGTACTCGTTTCGAGGCCGGAGGCGGAGCTGGCCGAGATGGCAAACGCCGCTCGCGGGCAGTCCCTGTATGTCTCTGCTGGCGAGCCCATCCACCTGACAGGAAGCGGCGAGGTGTTTCTCGCAACTGTCGGATCAGCAGTTACGCCGTAATCTCGGGGCTGCGGTAGACGAGGTGGTGCATACACAGGCTCACGAACAGTACGGCCCGAGCGTACGGCTGCGACAGCGAGTAACCGAACGCCTGCTCGGCTTTGCGAACCCAGTGCGCCACCGTGTTTCTGTGCATGTAGAGCTCTGAACCCGCGCCTCGTACCGAGGTAGTGGTGGCGAACGCCTCGAGCACGTGCAGCACGCGATCGCCGTGGGCCTTCCTGAGACGCTCGAGGATTTGCACGTCCTCAAGAGTTCTAAGCTTCGCTCGCGGGAGGCTCGTGAGCGCCGCGATGCTGTGAAGCTCCCCGCCGTTGCGCCAGCCCTCGTCTCGTGAAAGGTGGAGCGGGCTTCGTTGCCGCGACAGCGATGTGAAGCGCAACGCGTCCTGCGCGTTGCGGAGCGCCCAATCCGCCCGGTCAGCGGGAAATACGCCGCTGAAGGCTGCGAGAACTCCTTGCGGGGGCGGGCCAACTCGTTCGGGCGTGAACGAGGCTGAGACGAGCAGAGCTTCGTACTTTGGGTACCGCATTCGGGCATAGAGTTCGCTCGATCGAGCCCCCTGCTCGGCGAAGTGCTCGGCGAGCTTCTCGTTTCCCCCGATCGCGAGGACCCGAATCGGCTGCTCCGCAAGCAGGGAGAGCTCCGCCAAGGCAGCGGTCTTCGCGCCCGCGGCGGTCTCTGGGCGAAACAGCGTCTGGATTGCGTGGTTGGCGTCGCCGGGTGCCCGGTCCCAGTGGGCTGCGATCCGCAGCGCGACCGCGAGCCTCGGCAGAAAGTCGTCTGGCACACCGTCTGCAGCGTCCTGATGCCAGACGTGGATCCCGTCTGGGCCGTGGTAGTTCACCCTGTTTGGCTGCCTCGTGAACTGCGGCTCGGCTGCCGGGCTGACTCTCACGATACGGTTGCCGCCCGGGAACCGCACTGCGACAGTTCCACGGATTGCAACTGCCGCCTGAGACAGGATTGCCTCGCGCGAGCGCGCCTCGGTGAGGAGTCCGTCGAAGAATTGAACTGCGTCGGTTATGCCCGCCATGCGGCACACGGTAACACGGCGACACCTGTTGCTGTCAGGAGTGCACAGGCATCGTGGACGATTGGCTGAGGCCGCAGTGCCATCCGGCACCGCTCGCCGGGTGCCGGTACGAATCCGCGCTCGCGGTCTCCGAGATCGCTCCACAGACGACGAAGGGTCCGGGACGATTGTCCCGGACCCCTCGTTCGCGCGTCAGGTGCGCTAGAGCGCGGCCTGCTACTCGGAGAGCAGCGCCTGGATGCGGCGAACGCCCTCGAGAATTGCATCGTCGCCGAGTGCGTAGCTGAAGCGCAGGTAGCCCGACGGGCCGAAGGCCTCACCGGGTACTGCCGCGACCTCTGCCTCAGAGAGAATCAGGTCGGCAAGTTCGAGCGATGTCGTTGGGGTGACCCCGCGGATCTCGCGGCCAAGCGCCGCGGTCACATCGACATAGGCGTAGAACGCGCCCTCCGGGGTGGGGCAGTGGAAGCCTGGGACCTTGTTGAGCTCTTCAACAATCAGACCGCGACGCCGATCGAACGCCTGCCGCATCTCCTCAATCGGCTCCTGCGGGCCATCGAGAGCAGCTGCCGCGGCGATCTGCGCGATGTTGTTGATGTTCGATGTCATGTGCGACTGCAGGTTCGCCGCACCCTTGACAAGATCTGCCGGGCCGATGAACCAGCCGATGCGCCAGCCAGTCATCGCGTAGGTCTTTGCAACGCCGTTCACGAGGATGGTGTTGTCTGCGAGCGCAGGGACTGCCTCGACGATCGAGATCGCGCGGACGCCGTCGTAGGTGAGGTTCTGATAGATCTCGTCGGTGACGACGAGCAGGTTGTTTGCGAGCGCCCACTCGCCGATAGCGGTTGTTTCCTCAGCCGTGTACACGGCGCCCGTCGGGTTCGACGGCGAGCAGAACAGCAGTGCCTTGGTGCGATCGGTGCGAGCGGCCTCAAGCTGGTCGACAGTGACCTTGTAGCCCTGGTCGGCGCCAGCGAAGACCTCAACCGCTGTACCGTCGGCGAGCTTGATCTCCTCGGAGTAGCTCGTCCAGTACGGGGCGGGAAGGATAACTTCGTCGCCCGGGTCGAGGATTGTCTGGAAGGCCGAGTAGACGGCGTGCTTGCCGCCGTTTGTCACGATGACCTGAGCCGGCGTGATGTCGAGGCCCGAGTCACGCTTGGTCTTCCGCACGATTGCTTCGCGCAGCACGGGAAGGCCGACTGCGGGGGTGTAACGGAAGTTCTTGGGGTCGTCGAGGGCCTTGCGTGCCGCGTCAACAATGTGTTCCGGGGTCGCAAAGTCAGGCTCGCCTGCGGCAAAGCTAATGACTGGGCGGCCTTCGGCCTGGAGGGCTTTTGCCTTTGAATCAACCTTGAGCGTGGCTGACTCTGCGATGGCGGCGATCTTCTTTGACAAACGGTTGGTTTCGGTCACGAGATTAAGACTACTCCTCAGCGCATGCCCGTGGGATCCTGCGTGGTGGCGTGTAGGGCGCGGCGCACCCGGCGTGCGGCCGAAAACAATCCCAGTTCGACAAGCAGCACAGGATCGCGTAGTCTTGTACCTAGGCATTGACTTCTGCCATTATCGGTTGTGCCCAAAACGCAGTCGTAAAGCGGGAGTCTCCCTTTTAGGGTGGTGGCGCAATTGGTAGCGCAACGGTCTCCAAAACCGTAGGTTGCAGGTTCGAGTCCTGTCCGCCCTGCCACGCCTGATCGTTAGATCAGGGCACTGAAAGGACAAACCCGATGAGCAGCATTGAACTCGCTGAGAACGGCGGCAACGTCGAGCCGGCGAAGAAGGATGACCGTAAACGCGGCTTCTTCGGGCGAATCATCCTGTTTATCCAGCAAGTGTTTTCGGAGCTGAAGAAGGTCGTTACCCCGACCCGCAAGGAGCTCGTTAGGTACACCCTCGTCGTGCTCGCCTTTGTGGTCGTGATGATGGCGCTCGTGTGGGTGCTCGACCAGGCCTTCGGCTGGGTCACCCTCTTCGTCTTCGGCACTCCGCTTCGCTAGAGCCCAGACGACCACCACACACGTAACGAACGAGAAGGCACCACTGAGATGACGCCCGAGAACAGCTCCACACCTGAGTCAGAGCTCGACGCGGCGCTTGACGCGCTGGCGAACGTGGCCGACCCAGAGGTCGACGCGGCAGTCGAAGACGCACTCGATATCGACTCGGTCGACGAGGCAGAGGCCGCCGCAACCGCAATCGTCGACGAGGAGTCGACAGAAGCGGGCGAAGCGGAAGCGTCCGCTGAAGACCCGTACAAGGCTTTTAAGAAGGACCTGCGTCGCAGGCCGGGCAAGTGGTTCGTGATTCACACCTACGCCGGCTACGAGCGCAAGGTGAAGTCCAACCTCTGGAACCGTCGCGAGGTCATGGGTGCAGTAGATGACATCTACGAAATCCAGGTCCCGATGGAAGAGGTCATGGAGGTCAAGAACGGCCAGCGCAAGATGGTCACCCGCGTGCGCATCCCCGGCTACGTGCTCGTTCGCATGAACCTCACTGAGAGCACCTGGTCCGTCGTGCGCCACACTCCCGGCGTGACAGGCTTCGTCGGAAACGCGCACAATCCTGTGCCGCTTCGCATCAACGAGGCGTTCGAGATGCTCAAGAGCACCGTCGAGCTCGAGCCTGCAGCGACTGCAAAGGGCAAGGCTCCCGCAAACGCGGTGGCTCAGGGCCAGGTCGAGATCGATTTCGAGATCGGCGAGACAATCACCATCAAGTCGGGCTCCTTCGAGGGGCTCCCAGGCACGATCAGCGAGATCAACCCGGCTGCTGGGAAGCTCACGGTTCTGGTGTCGCTCTTCGAGCGCGAAACCCCTGTCGAGCTCGGCTTCGACCAGGTCACGAAGATGGTCTAGCCCTGGCTACTCAAGCTTCACCCGCTAAAACGCGCGTCGCCCTTTGGGACAACGCGCGTTTTGCGCTTATTGTGCTCGTCGTGATCGGGCACTTGATCTCGACAGTTCGCACTGACACCGAGCTCGGATTCGCGCTGTACGCGTACATCTACCTGTTCCACATGCCTGCGATGATCGTGCTGTCGGGGCTGTTTTCGAAGCCTGAGGTCACACCGAAGGCGATCGTGTCGACAGTGCAGCTCGTCGTTGTTTGGCTTGCCTGGGAGGGAATCTGGGCGGTACTGCGCGGGCTCGTCGAAGGCAAACAGCTCAGTCAGAGCTTCTTGGTGAGTCCGGCGTGGACACTGTGGTTCCTTGTGACCCTCGCCACGATGCGCATCCTGCTGCCGTACATCGCAAGATTCAAGCATCCGCTTCTGCTCGCGACCGCGCTCGCACTCGTTGCCCCGCTGCTGCCCGCAATTGGGGTGAACTTTTCTGCAGCGCGCACGCTCGCGTTCTTGCCATTCTTCGTCGGCGCTTGGCTTGCTCGTGAGCGCGGCTGGCTCTCGGGCAGTTGGTTCATGACACCAAGCAGGTCTCTTCGCGCTGGCGCATGGGCGCTTCTGGGCGCAGTGGCAGCGGTGCTTGCCGTGTTTGCACTGCTTCCCGGTGGGGTCAGGGGTTTCTGGCGTATCGACAGGTGGTTGACCCACCGAGACAGTTACTCGTGGATGTTCGAGCACGCACCGGTCGGTGGTTGGAACGCCAACGGCTCCGGCCTGGCGGGCTGGTTCGGGCTCGCAGCGGGTGGAATGCTCGTCGTCGGCCTGCTCATGCTCCTTGCGGCCGCGATGACGCTCGCACTGCTCATTGTTGTGTCGCGTTCACACTCAATCGCCACCGTGTGGGGCGCGCGCACGCTCTACGTCTACTTACTGCACGGAGTCGTCGTGTGGGCACTGCGCGAGTCTGGCTTCGTAGGTGCGGTCGGCGAACTCGGCTGGCTGGGCATCGTGGCGCTCTCGGGCATAGCCATAGCGATCGCGGCCCTGCTGTCGACGAAGCCCGTCTCGGCGCTCTTCAGACCAATCGTTGAGCCGAACCTCGCCTGGATGTTCGGCCGCGGCGAAGCCCAAACTCGCTAGCGGGCCGGGAAGCCGTCGAGTCCGACACGCATACCCAGCTGAAACCTCCGGCTCACACCCAAGCGCCGCTGCAGGGCTCCCGCGCGTCGTTGCACGGTTCGAACGCTGAGGCCAAGCTCGCGGGCGATGCTTGAATCCGTGAGTCCCAGGAGCAGCTGGTCTAGTAGCTCAAGCTCGTCCTGTGAGAAGCCGTCGCCGAGCCGTCCGGGGAGGGAGTGCGCCTGCGGGAGGGCGTGCGCCCAAGCGCTCTCGAACACCACCATGAGATAGTCGACGAGGGCCGGGTGCGTTGCATGGATTGCGAGGACAACGTCGCCGTGTGCGGTCCCCTCCACGGGCACGGCTAGCAGCGCTTCGGCACCGTCGCGCATGACCAGGTGCATCGAAGCGAGTTCCGAGAAGCGCACCGAGTCTTCTCCGGCGGAGCCGGTTTCGGTCGGTGAAAGTACTCTCCGGACACGCACAGTGCTCGCGGGACGCTGCGGTGGCAACGCCTCCCAGTGCGCGAACGCGGCCATTGGCGCTGCCCTCAACACATCGAGCGTCTGCGTCGCCTGTGCTCCGAGCGCGAGAAACCGGGTGCGGAGCTCGCCCGCTGTGCGAACCTCGCTGCCGAGCAGCAGAGGATCCTCGTCCCTCTGCTCCGGCGCTTCACTTGCCTCTCGAAGCAACGCCTCAAGGCGACTTGTGAGTTGTGCAACATTCACAGTGTGCTGTCCTTCCAGCCGAGGGCGATGAGCGCTGCGTCCCGCAACTTCGGGGTGGCCTTCATAGTTCATTCTAGGTAGCGCTGACCCAACCTGCTCGTGGCGCACCTCCGACACCAGGTGACGTGTTCCCGACCTTGGCGGGTCTTCCGGCCGTGTGTCACACTGACCGCAGGGCAAGTCATCTCTGCTTCTGCGTACTGCGGGGGCGGTGTTTTGGTGCGCCCGAATCGAGGCAGGAGTGCGGCGGCCTGGTCGCGCGCAATCGTGCGCAGAACGATAGGAAGAAGGACATAATGACAGCACGAACGATGCGGCGGGGAGCGACGATGCTCCTCGGCATCGCGGTCTGCGCGGGGCTCGCCTTTACGGCACCGGCAGCCGCGCTCGGCACCACGGGGGAGGCGGAAGTGCCGGCGGACGAAACTGCGCCGGCGTATATTTCAGGCCTGCTGAATCCAAACAGTGATGGAGAAGACTCGGCACTCCCGCCCCTTTCAGCGAATACAGAAGCGCTGCGAGTTGAAGCGACCGACGAACTCGAGGCGCCCAAGCGCCCCTCCATGCAGGCGGGCTCCGAGAAGCAGCGGGCGCAGGGCGCGCGTGCGGCGAAGGCAGAGTGCACGAAGGCTGACTTCGCCGCTGCGTCGGGCAGGGCGCTCACGGACCTCATCGCGGCAAGCAGCACCGACTGTATCAACACGCTGTTCTCGGTAACGGGCAGCCAGGCAGCTCAGGTTTTCTCCGAGGCCAAGATGGTGAGCGCCGCGAACGCGCTGCGCACGATCTCGGAGACCTACCCGGGCAACAACTCGACCTCAGCGGCGCAGTTCGTGCTGTTCCTACGCGCGGGCTACTACGTGCAGTACTACAACTCGGCAAGCGTGCCAGCGTACGGGAACGCGCTTCGCACCGCAATGACGGGTGCGCTCGACACGTTCTTTGCGAATCCGCACTCGAAGGATGTCTCTGACGCGAACGGCGAGACGCTCTCCGAGGCCGTGACGCTGATCGACAGCGCAGAGCTCAACGACCGGTACCTGTTTGTGGTCAAGCACCTGCTCACCGATTACAACGCGAGCTACGACTCGTCGTGGTGGATGCTGAACGCCGTGAATGCGAGCTACACCGTGCTGTTCCGCGGGCACCAGGTTCCTGCGTTCGTGAGCGCGGTCGCGGCTGACCCGTCGATCCTGCAGACGCTTCGTAACTTCACCGTCACGAACGCAGGCCTCCTGCAGACGCCGCGCGCGTACCTCGTGACGAACGCGGGCCGCGAACTCGGCCGGTTCCTCGGCGATCCGCAGGTGAAAGCCGCCGCGAAGCCGCACGTCAAGGCGATTCTCGATGAGAACACCCTCGAAGGGTCCGGTTCGGCGCTGTGGGTTGCCGTCGCCACGATGGCCGACTGGTACGATCGCGACAACTGCAGCTACTACGGCATCTGCGACCTGCAAGAGCAGATCGAGGCCTTCGTGCTTCCCGCTACGCACGTCTGCAGCTCAAGCATCACCATCCGTGCGCAGGAGATGACGCAGGGCCAGCTCACCGAGAGCTGCAACAGTCTGCTCGCGCAGGACGCGTACTTCCACGCCGTCGCGAAGGACCCGGGCCCGGTACCCGGCGACATCAACACGAACATCGAAGTCGTTGTCTTCGACTCGAGCGACGACTACCAGTCGTACGCAGGCACCCTGTTCGACATCGACACCAACAATGGTGGCATGTACCTCGAGGGCGACCCGTCACAGGCGAACAACCAGGCGCGATTCATCGCGTACGAAGCCGAGTGGCTGCGCCCTGCGTTCGCGATCTGGAACCTCAACCACGAGTACACCCACTACCTCGACGGCCGCTTCAACATGCACGGTGACTTCGGCGAGAACATGCTTACCCCGACGATCTGGTGGGTTGAGGGCTTCGCCGAGTACATCTCGTACCACTACCGTGGCCTTGCTTACACTGAGGCGCAGAATCTTGCGGCCGCAGGCACGTACAAGCTCAGCGAGCTGTTCGACACGACGTACGACCACGGCACCGACCGCATCTACCGGTGGGGCTACCTCGCGGTGAGTTTCATGCTGAACAAGCACCCGGCAGAGATGCAGACCGTGCTCGGACACTACCGCTCGGGCGACTGGAACGCGGCCCGCGCGTACCTGAAGAACAGCATCGGCACGTCGTACGACGCCGAGTTCGCCGGGTACCTCGCCGAGTGTGCCGCTGGCAACTGCGGGGTCGAGCTCGGCGGCGAGCAACCGACGACCAACACGCCCCCGACCGCGGCGTTCACCGCGGCTATTGAAGGCCTGCAGGTGACGCTGACTGACGGGTCGACGGACGCCGACGGCTCGATCGCAAGCTGGGCGTGGGAGTTCGGCAACGGCGAGACCTCGACCGAGCAGAGCCCGGTCGTGACCTACGCCGCGGCTGGTGAGTTCACGGTGAAGCTCACCGTGACCGACAACAAGGGTGCGACGGCATCGGCGACCCGCAAGGTGACCGTCGTCGGCGATGAGGAGACCGGCCCGGGAACCGGCGGCGAGAACACCTGGGAGATCCCCGTCTGCGACGACCCCGATACCCGGTCGCTCGGCCAGGTGTGCGGCCGGATGAAGCGCTCGGGCGGCGCGGGCGACTCTGACTACCTCATGGTTTGGGTTCCCGAGGGTACGCCGCGTCTCACGATCACTGCTGGTGGCGGCACAGGCAACGCCGATCTCTACGTCGGCAGTGGAGGCTGGGCGAGCCAGAACAATCACCAGGGACGCTCGACCAATGCGGGCAACAACGAGCAGGTTGTGCTCGATTGGCCAGCCTCGGGGTGGAACTACGTCACTCTCTACGGCGCTGAATCGTTTGACAACGTTAGCGTTGTCGCGCACTTCTAAGAACCGCTGACTGGGCGCGGTGCTCGTGAGCCTACGGGATCACGGGCACCGCGCCCAGCTGCACCGGGACGTTCTCGTGGCCGGCGAGATACTCTCCGATACAGACACCAAGGTGAAAACGACCCTTCGCACCGAGCGCATGTTGGATCGCCTGGACTTGTCGTTGCACAGTGCGCTCGCTGACGCCGAGGGAGCGCGCGATGCTCGCATCCGTGCGTCCGAGCACGAGATACTGGAGCAACTGGACTTGCTCGGGTGACAGGGCTGCCTGAGCGTCAAGCTGCGGTGGCGAGACCGGAAGAGCGCGGGTCCACACCGCGTCGAACAGGTCGCACAGGTATTCGACTGTCGCCGGGTGCGTCGTGTGAAAACCGAGGGGACTGACGTTGGGGTAGCCTTTCGCGATGACGAGGGCCTCACAGCGGTCGCGGATGACTAGCCGGGAGGGTACGAGGTCGGAGACGCGGGCTTCCTCCCCCTGCGCGATGGCGTCGAGCGTCGCCTCGAGGTGTGCGTCGTGCTCGAAGATGCTTGTCGAATACACCACGCGGTACCGAATGCCGGCAGAGAGCGCGATTGCTTGTGAGGGGCTCTGCCCGTTTGTGTCGCCGCAGTAGTCTCCGTTGTCGAGGGCGCTCACTGATTCGCGCGCGTTGAGCTGCAGCGAAGAGAAGAGCGCGGTTCCCTCGTCGCGTGAGCTCACCGGGCGCCCGATATCCCCGCCCTCGTGTGTGCCGCCGTCGCCGCGGGCGAGCGTGATGAGATCTTTGATCCGTGCGGTGAGCTCTGCAGCGTCCATCTGTACGTCCTCGTCTGGGCAATCTCAGACGATTATCCCCAGTTTTGGCGCGTGGTACGTGACATGACACACGGCTGCCGGGGAAAGGACCTGCCAGCTACTTCGTTGGACCTTCTGGGCCCCTCGGTACCAGCAGCTGATGCTGGGCGAGCTCGCGGTACAGCGGCACTGATGCGACAAGTTCGGCGTGTGTGCCTTCACCAATGACGACGCCATCGTTCACGACGATGATCTTGTCTGAGTCGACAACTGTCGAGAGTCTATGCGCGATGACGACGAGTGTTCTGCCGGTCGCAACGGAGTCGAGCGCCTCGCGCATCAGACGCTCGTTGACTCCGTCAAGCGACGCAGTTGATTCATCGAGCAGCAGGATCGGCGGGGCAGTGAGCAGTGCGCGTGCAATCGCGAGTCGCTGCTTCTCGCCGCCCGAGAGCATGAGGCCGTTTTCGCCGACCTGCGCGTCGAGGCCGCTCTCGAGGCCACCGGTCGCTGCCGACCGGTCGAGAAGACCACCAAGATTGACAGCCCTGAGCACGCGTTCACAGGCGGCGTCGCTCGCTGTGGGGGAGGCGAGGAGGAGGTTGTCTCTGAGGGTGCCGGCGAGCACGGGCGCATCTTGTTCGACGTAGCCGAGCTGTGAACGAAGCTCTCCGCGGTCGAGCGAACGCAGGTCGACGCCAAACAGCTCGATGGCGCCCGAGTCAGGATCGTAGAAGCGCTCGATCAGCCCGAGCACTGTCGACTTACCTGCGCCCGATGGCCCGACGAGTGCGACACGTGTGCCACGTGGAACATCGAATGACACCCCGTGGAGCACCGGCGTCTCAACAATCTCGGCGGGAACCGCGGCGGCGTCGCGGCCAGAGCGTCTCCGCACGAGCTCGCGTGCGTCGACCCTGTCGGGCGCAGCCGATCGATACGTGAACCGTACGTTCTCAAACCGGATAGCCGGCGCCGCGTCACTCCGCGATTCTGCGAGGGGCAGGAGGTCACCTGAGGGGGAGAGGTCGGCGTCGCCTGCGGTCTCTGTAGTGAGCGAGTCGATCTCTTGGATGCGGCCGAGCGCGCCGAGCGCCTGGTTCACAGCGGAGAAGGCGCCGAACGCCTGCCCCAGCGGGGTCACCATCATGAAGAGGAAGATGATGAACGTCACGAGCTGGCTGATCTCGATTGCGCCAGATGCGACGCGGTACCCGCCGAAGCCGAGCACTGAGAGGAGCGACACCTGCAGCGCGATGAACGAGATCGGAACAATGAGAGCTGAGATCCGGGCGATCTTGAGGCCGAAGCCGTACGCCTCCTCCGCCTGCTGCACGATTGCGACCTGCTCGCGGTCTGCGGCGCCCGCCGCACGAATTGTGCGCATCGACCCGATCGCGCGGTCGACCGACGCGGCGAGGTCGCCCACCTTCTCCTGCGCCTGCGCGACCGCGGGCCGGATGCGGCTCGAAAGCGCGACGACGACAACGAGCGATACCCCGATGATGCCGAAGGTGATGAGGAACAGCACTGGATCGATGACGAGCATGCCGATGAGCGCGCCCACGAAGAGCAATGAGCCGCCGACGGCTTCGACAAGGCCCTGCGTGAGCACGGCTCGAAGAAGTGTCGTGTCTGACCCGACACGTGACACGAGGTCGCCCGTGCGTCGGCGATCAAACTCCGAGATCGGCAGGTGCAGGATCTTCGCGATGAGCCTGCGCCGCGAGCGGAGCACGACTCCCTCGCCCATACGCTGCAGTAAGTAGTGCTGGTAGCCGTCGAGTAGCGCGCCAACGATGACGACGGCGACAAGCACGCCGACGAGCACGCCAAGCGGCCGAGAGTCTTGGACACGCTCGATAACCTGGCCGACGAGGAGTGGCTGAGAGAGCGATACGAGCGCGCTCACGAGGCTCAGTGCGATGATGAAGGCGAGGAGGCCTCGCTGCTCGAAGAGGTACGGCAGGAGCTGCTTGAACGATGCGCGAGGCCCCTTTGCCTGTGCGCTGCGCCCGCGACGTTTCCCGCTCGTGCGAGCCTCTCCGGGAGCCTCCGACGAGACGGTGTCGGTTGGCTGAGCAGACTGTCGCGCGTTAGATTCTGGCACCCGTTCACTCTATCCAGCGGTGGTGCATGGGCGCTGTGAGAAAGTCGCGGAGTTGTCCCCGCCAGAACGCGCCCACGACGCAAAACCCCGGCTTCCCTGCTGCAGGGAAGCCGGGGTCTCCCGGAGCAGCGCGCACCTGGCTCGGTGCAAGCGACTAGGCGGCCGCGCCGGCCTCACGGATCGTCCGCATCGCGTCAGCGAGGTGCAGGGCAGCCTCGGCTGCCTCAACACCCTTCGACTCGATGGAGCCTGGCAGGCCCGAACGATCGAGCGCCTGCTGCTCATTGTCTGTCGTGAGAACGCCGAAGCCAACGGGGCGGCTCGTGTCGAGCTGCACGCGAGTGAGTCCGTCGGTCACGGCGCTCGAGACGTACTCGAAGTGCGGTGTGCCGCCGCGAATGATGACGCCGAGGCAGACTGCCGCGTCGAACCCGCCGCCCCCCTGCGCCACCGGAGTGAGCGCTGCCTGAGCGGCTGCGGGCAATTCAAACGCGCCCGCGACCCTGAAGAGCGAGTGCGTGGCGCCCGAAGCGGCAACTGACGCCTCTGCGCCAGCGATGAGACCTGTCATGATCTCCGTGTGCCAGCTTCCTGCGATGATTGCGACGCGCATCCCTGTCGCGTCGACGGCGAGCGTTGGGGCTCCTGCTCCACTCATTTCTGGTGTCCTCTGTTCTTAACTCGTGTGGATCGTGCGTATCGAATGCGCCGGTTTAGAGTTCGCCCGCAGGCAGCGCGTGTCCCATTCGGTCACGCTTGGCCTGCAGGTAGCCTCGGTTCTCGTCGGTCACTCCGACGAACAGCGGCACCCTGTCGGCCACTGCAAGCCCGTGTGCCTCAAGCTGGGCAACCTTATCGGGATTGTTCGTGAGCAGCCGCACGTCGCTGATGCCGAGGTCGGAAAGGATCTCGGCAGCTGCCGTGTAGTCGCGCGCGTCAGCTGGGAGTCCGAGCTGCAGGTTCGCGTCGAGAGTGTCGACGCCGCTCTCCTGCAGCTGGTAGGCGCGAAGCTTGTTTGCGAGCCCGATCCCGCGTCCCTCCTGGCCACGGAGGTACACGACGACGCCCCCGCGCTCGTGAATGAGATCGAGCGCAGCGTCGAGCTGCGGCCCGCACTCGCACTTGAGCGATCCGAATGCCTCACCAGTGATGCACTCGGAGTGAACGCGGACAAGTGCGCCCTTGCCTGGCATCGCACCGTCTGGTCCAGCAGCGACGAGCGCGACGTGGTCGACCCCGGCACGGCGGTCACGGTACGCGAGGGCGCGGAAGTCTCCGTGCTCGGTGGGAAGCAGGGTGTCTGCCCGGAGGCTCACGCGGCGCGAGTGTCCCTGCACCGCGGGCGTGCCTGCAGGGTCGTGCTCGTTGAGGTACGCGATGAGCTGCTCGATCGTGATGACTGGAACGCCTTCAGCGCCGCCAAGCTCGATGAGGCCCGGCAGACGCATCATCTCACCGTCGTCGGCGACGATCTCGGCGATGATCGCTACCTCGCGCAGCCCAGCGAGCCGCATGAGCTCCACGGCGGCCTCAGTGTGGCCATCGCGGGCGCGCACGCCGCCGTCGACGGCGCGGAGCGGCAGGATGTGGCCGGGCCGATTCACGTCTGTCGGAACAGCGTCGGGGTTTGCAAGTACGCGCGCTGTCGTCGCGCGGTCGCTCGCGCTGATGCCGGTGGTGACGCCATGCGCTGCATCAACGGTGACTGTGTACGCAGTGCCGCGCACGTCTTCGTTGCGCTCAACCATCATGGGGAGGTCGAGCTTGTCGGCGATCTCGTTCGTCATTGGGGCGCAGAGCAGCCCCGACGAGCGGTGCACGGTCCACGCGATCCACTCGGCTGAGGCGAGCTCGGCCGAGATGATCACGTCGCCCTCGTTCTCACGGTTCTCGTTGTCTGCGACGATGACCGGGCGGCCGGCCTTGATCGCGGCGATGGCCTCGTCGATCGAGGCGATACCCTCGGTACGTTCAGTAGTCATTCGATGTCCTTTAGCGTGTGTGTGAATCGTGGGAGCAGCTTGCTACGCCTGCGGCGTGAAGCTGAGCATGCGCTCGACGTGGCGGGCAATGAGATCGGTTTCGACGTTGACGCGATCGCCTGGGCTGAGCGCGCCGAGTGTTGTCGCTTCGAGCGTCTCGGGAATGAGTGAGACCTCGAACCACTGCTCAGTCTCTGCTGCCGGCGAGATCGCCGACACCGTGAGTGAGGTACCTGAAAGCGTCACTGATCCCTTGTCGACGAGCAGCGGGGCGAGGTCGCGGGAGAGCGCGAAACGGAGCGTACGCCAGGCGTCGCCGTCTGCGACGGTGAGCAGCGTCGCGGTGCCGTCAACATGCCCCTGAACGATGTGGCCGCCGAGCCGGGTATCGAGGCGTGCCGCGCGCTCAAGGTTGACCTTGCTGCCGACGCTGAGGTCTCCGAGCGTCGACATCTTGATCGACTGCGCCATGACGTCGGCGCTGAAAGTGCCGCGGCCCGTCTCGTCCGCGCCCTGTTCGATGACCGTCAGGCAGACACCAGAGACGGCGATAGAGGCCCCGTGGGTTGCGTCGCTCGTGACGAGCGGGCCAGCGACTGTGAGCCTGAGGGAGTCGCCGAGTGGCTCGATGGCGACGATCTCGCCGATCTCTTCGATAAGTCCGGTGAACACTAGCGGGTCTCCTTCGGTTCGGGCGTTGCAACAATCAAGAGGTCTGGACCCAGGCGCTCGACGCTCGAAAACGAGAGCCTGGCGATGCCTGCCATCGTGTCGATGCCGAGGTCGCTCACCGCGAGCCGTGGCCCGCCAAGCAGCGCGGGGGCGACGTAGATGAGCAGTTCGTCGACGAGGCCGAGCCTGAGTAGGGAGCTCACGATATGCGGTCCGCCCTCAACGAAGAGGGAGCGGATCCCGCGCTCGTGAAGCGTCGCGAGGTCGGCGGCAAGGTCTGCACCCGCGAGCCGAATGGGGAGCGACCCGCTCGAAGCGAGCGCCGGGTGGCGCAGCACCTTCGCGCCAGAGGGAATCTCGCGCGCGCCGACAACGACCGGAATCGGTTGGTCAGCGGCTTCGACGAGCAAGTCACCGGTTGGTGTTCGGGCCGTGAGCGACGGGTCATCGGCGAGGAGTGTGCCTGTGCCGATGAGGATCGCGTCCGCCGCGGCACGGCGCGCGTGGACGTCGGCGCGGGCGGCTGGGCCACTGATCCACTGGCTTGTGCCGTCGGCGGCGGCTGCGCGGCCGTCGATCGTTTGCGCCCACTTCACGGTCACTGTGGGTCTAGCGGTCATCGTTCACTCCCGCCTGCCGTGCGAGCCAGGGAGCGAGGAATGCGCCGACCTCTGCCGCGAGCACACCACCGGTGACGGCGACACCGGCAGCGCGGAGCGTCTCGCCGCCCCCGCTCGACGCCGCCCCGGGGTCAGACAGCCCGAATGCGACGGCTCCAATGCCGCGCGCAAGCAGCGCCTCAGCGCACGGGCCCGTACGACCCGTGTGATTGCACGGTTCGAGCGTGACGACCGCTGTCAGCCGAGCAGCGTCGATGTCATGGGGGAGCGATGCGAGCGCCATAACCTCCGCGTGTGGGGTGCCAGCTCCCTCATGCCAGCCCTCAGCAACGGTTGCGCCAGCGTCGTCGAGGATGACGCAGCCAACCTGTGGGTTCTCGTCCCGCTCGGGGCCGCGCTCGGCAAGCGCAAGCCCACGACGCATTGCTGCCTCGATCACCTGTGGTGAGAGTGCGTGCGCTGCAGGCATGTCATCCCTTTCGGGTGCCCGGGTATGGGGTGCTCAAGGCGTCGCCTCAGTCACCCGCGTTCCTCCTATCCGGACTTGTGCGTGAGCCAAAGCCCCACACATCACCGTCGGTATCGGAATTTCACCGATTCAGCCCCGCGGATGCGGAGGTCGCGGACTTTCACCGCCGGTTCGGAATCCCACCGACCCCGGAACACCCCCTCAGCATAGCGCTCTCCCGCTCACCATGTGTGCAGGATTGCTACGGGCGAACACTGCGGGACGCCCTGCAGGCACATGACTCTGGCGACGGCTCGCTCGACCACAGAGGCTCGCGGCGCGGCTGAGCTGGCTCAGCCGCGCTGTACCACCGGGATCGCTTGTGTGGGTGGAGCGAGCGGCAGCCGCATCTCGAATGTCGTTCCGGCACCCTCGTCGCTCACCACTGTGATGTCGCCACCGTGAGCGACCGCGATCGCGTGCGTGATGTTGAGGCCGAGGCCAACTCCGGGAATCGCGTTCTGCGTCGCGGTGGACGCCCGAAAGAACCTGTTGAAGAGGTCTGCCTGTTCGGCCTTCGGAATACCGATGCCCGTGTCGCTCACGGAGATCGCAACTGCGCCATCGCGTTGCATCCCCGCCACCGTCACCCGACCGCCGCGTGGCGTGAATTTGATCGCGTTCGAGATGAGGTTGTCGATCGCCTGCCCGAGCCGGCCGCCGTCCGCCATGACGAAGAGCGGCTCCGCCGGAGTGTCGATCTTTAGCTCAACGCCTTCGCCCTCAGCGTGCGGCCGGGCCGATTCGGTTGCAAGCCGGAGGGCGTCGTAGATATCGACGTGGTGCGGTGTGATTGGGAATCTCCCCGACTCAACCTGCGCGGTGAAGAGCAGGTCGCCAACGAGCGCGAGCAGGCGCTTTGCGTTTCGCTCGATGATGTCGACGAACTCGATCTGCTGGTCTGCGAGTGGCTGCTCGGGGTCGTTGCGCAGCAGGTCGAGGAACCCAATGATGGCGCTGAGCGGGGTGCGAAGCTCGTGCGAGATCATCCCGACGAACTCATCCTTCATCCGGGCGACCTCAGCCTGGCGAGTTTCGTCAGTGACGACGAGTAGATACCCCTGTTGGTTGCCTGCGCCGTCGTTTCTGCGCGTGACCGTGACCCTGGCCGGGATCCTGCTCCCGGCGGCCGTCTGAATTTCGAGTTCTTCGTCGAGCGTTGAGCCGGCGTTTGCGAGCTCGAAAAGCGCGCGAACACTCGGCTCGGCTGGGGTGCTTGGCGGATCGCCTGGGCGCGTGCCCGCGAGCGCCGCGAGCACTGCGGGGGAGAAGAACCTGTCGATACTGACGTCATCGAGGGCCTCGGCTTCGCTGAGGCCCAACATGCGTTCAGCCCCTGGATTCCAGGCGCTGACGAGGCCGTTGCAGTCCGTCGCGATGACGGCCTGGGCGGTGATTGCTGCCCAGAGGCTCTCGTGAGATTCGAGCAGGGTTCGGTAGCGGGTTTCGCTCTCGCGGAGCTGTGCGAGCGCCTGCTCGTTCGCGCGGAGGGCGCGGGTGCGCTCGGAGGCGAGTCGCTCGGCCTGCTCCACGCGCGCGCGTTGCTGGCGGGCGAGCTCGTTGATCACCGCCGCCACTGTGGCGTAGATGAGCGGGACGATGATGCCGCGGAGCAGGTCGGTGCTGTTCTCGGGCGGGTGCGTGATGTAGGGGATGAAAACCATCGCGGCACTCAGCACAAAAACGACTGCAACCTGGCGAATACCGGGTGCGGTCGCGAGCCATGCGATCGGGATGAGCACGAGCGTCGCGAACAGCGACTGACCCGCGCCGGTCGCCGCGCGGAAAAAGGCGAATCCGAGGAAGTCGACGAGTGGTATGAGGAGCACGATTGGGCCCTGAAAATGCCCGCGCGCTCTCAGGAGCACTGCGAAAACTGTGGCCCCGGCGATGAGCGCGCCGGAGAGCAGCATGAGCGTGGCATCGACGGGCGCAAGCCCTGGCACGAGGAACACGGTGGTGAGGGCGAGCAAGAACGCGACAGCCGACGGAGCCTGCTTGAGCAGCGGACTCGGCTGATCGAAGTTGCGGTACCACCTGACTTCTCGACTGTCGATCACTGGGTGAGCTCCGCAAGTAGGTCGTGCAACATTGCGCCTGTAAACGGTTTGGGAAGCGACGCGTCTGCGCGCGGGTACTCGTCTTCGTCGAGCACTGAGCTTACGATGATGCGGCAGCTCGGAAACCGGGAGCGCAAGATGTCGATGCATTCGCTCCCGGTGACGCCGGGGAGCCTGAGGTCAACG
Source organism: Leucobacter aridicollis (assembly GCF_024399335.1). Lineage (NCBI taxonomy): Bacteria > Bacillati > Actinomycetota > Actinomycetes > Micrococcales > Microbacteriaceae > Leucobacter > Leucobacter aridicollis. The sequence continues at coordinate 3,047,852 of NZ_CP075339.1, read as the reverse complement.
ATCGCGAGCGACGGCTGGATATCAGGGAAGGCGGCGATCGCGGTCTCAGCGTCGGGTGCTGAAAAGACCTCGTATCCCTCGCGCTCAAGCATGCGCCGCAGCAGCTCTGTCTGCTCGGCGTTGTCCTCGACGGTGAGGGCAAGCAAGCTCGGGCTCATCGGAGCAACAGCTCTCGCGCGATGGCTACCGCGGCAACGATGATGAGTGCAATCAGCGCCTGCGGTACGAGCCGCAGCTCGCGCCTGGCGTCGCGCCGAATCTCTTCATCTGATTCGCGTGTACTCATGAAACGACCCTTCCAACCTTCTCGGTCTTCACCCAAGAAGCGTCTGCTCGGCGCCATTCCTTGATGTAGGAATCAACAGTAATGGCACACAGGAGTGAACCATAGCCGCACACGTAAATCAGTAGACCAGCGACAAACTTTCCGCCCGTGAACCGCTCGACCCAGCGCGCGAGCCACGCCCCGAGAAGCGACAGCGGCCCCCACAGGTACAGGATGCTCGAAGTCACGAACCGGTCGCCAGGGGTGAGCCTGCCGAACCACTCGGTGAGTGCCGCGTCTGTCACCCCGGGGAACAACGCGACTGCCATGATGACCATGGCCCCGAGGCCTGGAAACAGGAGCGCCTCGCGCCAGGAGTGGCGAGCGGTGCGCGGGTCGAGTTGCACAGCGAAGAGGATCGAGTACATGTAGGTGCAGGCGGCCACGATCCACATGAACCTGAAGACTGATTCGGCGATGTCGCTGTGCAGGAGCAGCAGCGCGAACAGTGCGGCGGCCGAGAGCACGAGAAACGCCGGCAGCAGCAGAATGCTGAACCAGGCGACGCCGAACGGAATGCTCCCGAGCTTGTGGGTTCGGCTCGGGCGGAACCAGAGCCGCTTGTAGATCGACGTGAGCTGCACGTTTCCGCGGGCCCAGCGAAGACGCTGCTTCCACAACGCGTCGACGGTGCGGGGCTCTTCCGCGAGCACGACTGCGTGCGGCTCGAACACCATCTTCCGGCCAGTGAGTTGGCTTTCGAACGTTGTCATTGTGTCCTCAGCGAGCGTGCCAGTTGGAATCCGGCCGCCGATCGCTTCGAGATTCGCGCGTGAGTGCAACTGGGCGCCTCCCGCGAGGCAGGCGACGGCGCCGAGCACGTTCTGTGCGCGGCGCGCAGCGAGCTGGGCGATGACGTACTCGATGCCGATGAACCGCGTGAGGTAGTTGCGGTCAGCAGATCCCTCGGCGATGTACGCGGTGACAGCTCCGACGCGTTCGTCGGCGAGGTGCCGCGTGAGCTTGCCAAGCGAGTCGTGGGCGAAGATGACGTCGGCATCCATGATCAGTACAGCCTCGGCCCACGGCTCCGCAAGTACCTTCGAGATCCCGTGGTTCAGGGTGTGCGCCTTGCCCTCTCCGCCAACCTCGCGCCGGAGGTGCACGACGCGACCGGGATGCTGTGCTGCGCGGGCGAGCACAACGTCGGGAGTGTCGTCGGTTGAGGCGTCGTCGACAACGAAGATGCGCAGCTTGTCTTCTGGGTAGTCGAGGGTGAGGAGCCTGTCGATCGACGCTCCGATGACGAGCCCCTCGTTCCAAGCGGGAACGATGACCGCAACGTTTGGCGTGAACGGAGCCGCGCGCCGGTAGTGATTCTTAACGGCGTGGAACGGGAGCACGAGAAACTGGAACGCGGTGTTGAACACTGGCAGCGTACCAACGAGCACGCACACGAGCAGAAGGACCGCGAGGGCGATCTGAAACCCGTTCACGGCGTGGCCTCGGCGTTCAGCAGGAGCTCACGCACGCGGGAATAGCTGCCAACAGTCGCTGCGTCGTGGCTGTCTGTCGAGGCGATGAGCGTCGCGCCGGCCGCCCGGAGAGCCGCGATCGCGCGCGGGCCAGGGCAGCCCCACTTCTCGTTGACTTCAACGTACGTGTCGGTGCGCGCGGCGGTCAGCGCCCACGCTTCGAGGTGCTCTCGCGAGAGGTCATCCTCGCTGAGTCCAACTTTCGGCAGGATCGAGAAGCAGTGGGCGAGCTGGTTGCCTGGGTAGCGCTCCATCGCGGCGATGAGTGCGGCGATGCAGTCGTCGAGGGCGTCAGTGGGGGACAACCCCGCAGAGATGCGCTCGATGATCTCGGAGGGGCCGACAGGGCCCGCAGCTGTCGGGAACTGGTGGTCGGCGATGAGGATCCTGTCGATCCCGGCGGGCAACGCAGGAATGTCGAGCTCGCCTTCGGTGGTCAGCATCTTCGCTTCGACACCGGTGAGAACAGTGAGGCCGTCGGGAACTTCGAGAGCCGCGACGGCAGCGAGGTATTCGGGGACCCAGGAGGTAGATTGCCGCACGTGGTCGACGAGGCGCACCGTGTGGAGGCCCGCGGCTGCGGCTGCCGCGACGTTCTCGGCGAGAGACGAGCGAGCGTCATCCGAGAACGTTGAGTGCACGTGGAAATCGCCGCCGAGAATCCCTGAGTCTGCGGTGGGTTCGCTCATGCGTCGTCCTGGTGGCCGGCGTGCGCCGACTCGAGTACGTCTGACACCTCGACGACGATGTCCTCGAGGAATCTCACTGCCGCGACCTCGCGGAATTCGACGCTCGCCGGAACATCCCTACCGAGGAACAAGTCAACAACGAGCGATGGAATGTCGACACCCGCTGAGATTGTGAGTGGGAGCGCACCCGGGAAGCGGGGGTTCACTTCAAGCAGCATCGCGCGCCCGGCGCGGTCTCGGCGCAGCTGGACGTTCGCCACACCGGTCAGACCGATCGCGCGAGCGATCGCTGCGGCGGTTTCCTCAAGCTCAGAGTCGTGCACGGTTTGCCCGGCGATAGCGACGCCCGAGTCTACGCGGGCGCGGGTGCGCGGCACGGCGGCGACCACGTTCCCCGCTGCGTCTGCAATGACGTCCACCGAGTACTCGTCTCCGGGGAGGAGATCCTGCACAATGAGGCCCTCGTCGAGCGGGAGCGCCTCAAGCGCCTCTCTGCCGGCCACCACGCGAATTCCGCGGCTGCCAGCACCCTGGCGCGGTTTTGCAAAGGCGGGGAACTCCCAGTCGATCGCGAGCGCTTCCGGGCCGGCAGCGACGGTTCGCGGCGATCTGCCCGTCGACGCGCACCGCTCTGCGAGGGCCAGCTTGTCGAGGCACACGCGCAGCGTGTCTGAGCTCGGCGCCGCGAGGACTGCGGGCGCGAGTTCATCCCTGCGGTCAGCGACAGCAACGAGCTCAACATCGACTGTCGAGATCACGAGGTCGAGCGCATCGCTGGACACGAGCTGCGCGAGCGCTGGGACGAACGAGTCGTCACGCCCAGGCGGCACTAGCCGTCGCCGTTCAGCTGGCACGAGATAGAGCCCGCTCGCCCAGCCATCCATATCGGCTGCGAAGACTTCGAGGTCAGGCCTACGAAGCAGCGAGCGAATCACCGCGACTCCGGCGGGCCCGCCCGCGCCGGTGACGAGTACGCGAGTGGGCATTAGTTCTCCAACCTGAGGCGTTCGTAGCTGTGCGCAAGTTCAGTGCTTTCACGCACAATTTCGAGGGGTTCTACCGCCCTGCCGCCGCCGAACCTGGTCCAGTATCGCGCTGTAGCTGTGACGAAGTCGCGTGTGAGGTAGTCGCGGCTCGCCACCTGCGAGTCAAAACAGGCGAGTAAGTCAAACTTGCGCTCAAGGAAGTCGTCAATGCGCACGAACCGTGTCGGTCTGAAATCGATCGTCGCCGACGGGCTCTGGTAGCAGGCAACGGTAGCGACGCTCCGTGTCGCGACGATCGTTGCCTCGCTCACGGCGCGATGGTCTTGATGCCTGTCGTTCCCCGAGTGCGTGTACACGACAGTCGGTTGGACCTCTCGCACGACATCCTCGATCAGGCGCACTGTCTGCCCGCTGTTCGGAATCTCGGTGTCGACGAGGTCTTTCAGAAACAGGCGCGCGCCGAGCAATTCGGCAGCCGCGAGCGACTCGAACTGCCGGCTGTCGGCGTCTCCGCCGCGGGCGCCACGCGACAGGGTCAGGATCGTGATGCTGTCGCCGGCGGCGGCGTGAGCTGCGAGGATTCCGCCAACTCCGATCTCGACGTCGTCAGGGTGCGCGCCAACTGCGAGCACGGTATTGGGGCGACGCCCAGGCCCGCGCCTGCGCGCCTCCTCGACGAGGCGGGTGACTGCGTCAACGAGTTGGGTGTTGTCGAGCGGCTTCGTCAGAAACTCGTCCGCCTGTGCCCGGAGCGCCGAGACGGCGTAGTCAACGGAGACGTGCGCGGTCATAACGAGTACCGGAACTCCGGGAAACTCACGGCGAATGTCAGTGAGGAGGTCAATGCCGCTCGCGCCGGGCATCTCAATGTCAGTCACGACGATGTCGGGGCGCGACGCACGCGCTTGCTCGAGCGCCCGAGCCGCGTCGTGTGCGACAGCGACAGTTGCTCCTGCCCGGCGCTCGAGCACAGTTTTTACGAGGAGCGCGACGTCTGGATCGTCGTCGACAACGAGTATGTGTAGCCCGGCCATCTCGCGTCCCCCTCTAGCGAATTAGCTCGACTTTAGCGCATCAGACCGACCCGGTCATAGACCAGATTGAGGGTTGAGTTTGCGATCTCGTTCGCGCGTTCAGCGCCGCGTGCGAGCAGCCTATCGAGCTCAGCCGGATCGGCCATGAGCTCGGTTGTGCGCTCGCGTACTGGCGCGAGGGAGTCTTCCACGACCTCGGCCACGGCCTTCTTCAGGTGACCGTACCCGAGCCCCGCAAACTCCTCCTCGATCGACTCGATTGAGCGCTCGGCGAGCACCGAGAAGATTGTGAGCAGGTTTGAGACGCCCGGCTTAGTCGCGCGGTCGAACCGAATCTCGTCGCCGTCGTCGGTGACCGCGCGCATGATCTTCTTCTTGGTGACGTTCGCAGGGTCAAGCACCTTGATGAGGCCTGCCTCGGTCTCGGCCGACTTCGACATCTTTGCTGCTGGGTTTTGCAGGTCGTAGATTTTTGCGACCGTCTTCGGAATCTGTGCCTCTGGCAGCACAAAGGTGTCGCCGAAGCGCGAGTTGAAGCGGTTTGCGAGATCGCGGGTGAGTTCGACGTGCTGGCGCTGGTCTTCGCCGACTGGCACCGACTCCGCCTGATAAAGCAGGATGTCTGCCGCCATCAGAATCGGGTAGGTGAACAGTCCGACAGAGGCTGCATCAGCGCCGTGGCGCTGCGACTTGTCCTTGAACTGCGTCATACGCCCGGCCTCACCGAACCCTGTCAGTGTGTTCAGCACCCACGCGAGCTCGGCGTGCGCTGGAACGTGCGACTGGATGAACAGCGTCGACTTCGCGGGGTCGATGCCTGCCGCGATGTACTGTGCCGCGGTGCGGCGGGTGCGCATGGCAAGCTCTGCTGGGTCCTGCGGCACGGTGATCGCGTGCAGGTTCACGACGCAGAAGATCGCGTCGTAGTCCTCTTGCATTTTCGTCCACTGGCTCAGGGCGCCAATGTAGTTGCCGAGCTGGAGGGAATCGCTCGAGGGCTGCATGCCCGAAAAGATGACTGGCTTTGAATCGCTCATGTGAGATCTAACGTGTTTCTGTGTGAAGTATGGATCGCGTGGCCGCGGCGACGCGGTCAGATGCGGTAATCAACGACGACTGGAGCGTGATCCGACCATCGCTCGTCGTAGGCCGCGGCGCGGTCGATCTTGTAATCGACTACCCGCTCGCCGAGCTGCGGGGTCACGACGTGGTAGTCGATGCGCCAGCCGGTGTCGTTGTCGAATGCCTGGCCGCGGTTTGACCACCACGAGTACGGTCCATCGACCTCGCCAGCAAACGTGCGCCCAACGTCGACCCAGCCGTATCCCTCACCTTCAGAGCCGTCGACGCCGGTGACGAGCTCGCCGCGCGGGCCGAAGAAACGGTCGAAATATGCTCGCTCCCTGGGCAGGAAGCCGCTCTTCTTCACGTTGCCCTTCCAATTCTTGATGTCGAGCTCGCGGTGCCCGACATTGAAATCCCCAACGATCGCAGCGAAGTCGCGCTCGCTTGCAAGCTCGATCATTCGCGCCCCCATGGCGTCAAGAAACGCCCACTTTGCCTCCTGGCGCGGCGTGTCTACTTCGCCCGAGTGCGTGTAGTTGCTGACGATGGTGAGCTGGGAGTCGCCGAACGCGAAGTCGGCCTCGAGCCAGCGGCCTGATGACTGCACGCGATCCTGATCGTCTGCTCCACCCAGGCCGACGCGGTGCGCAAACGCGGGAACTCGGCTCGCGATCGCAACGCCCGCGCGGCCCTTGATCTCGCACGGGTCGTGCAGCCAGTGCCAGCCCGCAGCACCGAGGAACTCCTCGAGGTGCTCATCCTGCGCGCGCACCTCCTGCAGCGCCAACACGTCGACGTCCCGTTCAGCGAGCCAGTCGCCCATGCCTTTGCGGTAGGCGGCCCGGATGCCGTTGACGTTAACCGACGCGACGCGAAGAGATTCAGACATGGCATCAAGTGTAGAGGTGCGACACGCGACACTCCACTGACCCTCAACGAGTACTTGAGGGTTTAGACTCTCCGGCTTGACATTCAACGAATGACAAGGGTGTAATTATTTAGGTAATGCGGCGTGTCAGCGTCGCAAACGCAGAGATTTCGAGAAAGGAGCGCACCCATGGAACAAGCTTCAGGGCCAGGCGTTCCCGGCGACTGGTTTGTCGATCCGGTATTTCTCGGCACCCCAGGAATTCGCCGTCAGGCAGAAGATGAGGCTCTTGCATGGCAGTCTGACGCGCTCTGCGCGCAGACCGACCCAGAATCGTTCTTCCCAGAAAAGGGAGGGTCGACCCGCGAAGCGAAGCGAATCTGTGAGACATGCGAGGTGCGCTCGGAGTGCCTCGACTACGCGCTCGAGAACGACGAGCGGTTCGGCATTTGGGGCGGGCTTTCAGAGCGCGAACGCCGCAAGCTGCGCCGCGAGGCCGGCTGAGCTTTGCGCTCCTCGGCATGCCCCCAGTTTGAAACCATGCCACCCCTTCTAGACTGACGGCGTTATGCGCAGCACAGTTACCGCAGTCATTGTCGCTTCTCAAGGTGGGGAGTGGCTCGATGAGACGATCGCAGGGATCGCCTCTCAAACGCGGCGCCCAAACGCCATCGTCGCCATCAACAACGGCGGCGCCGAGCGGGTCGGCACCCAGCTCGTACACGCGAACCTCGGTGGTGCCGAGGCGTCGCGGGTCATCGGCATCCCGTCGCGCGTGTCATTCGGGCGCGCCGTTGCCGCGGCGCTTTCCGCCGTGCTTCCCGGATCAAACCCGGCTGAAGAGTGGATCTGGCTGCTGAGTGAAGACTCCTGCCCAGAGCCCGAGGCGCTCGAGCGGATCCTATCGAGCGTGCAGCGCGCGCAGTCAGTTGCCGTCGCCGGCCCGAAACTCGTGGACTGGGATCACCCCGAGCGCATCATTGAGCTCGGACAGAGTCTCACGACGACTGGCTCTCGCTGGCTGCTGAGGAGGCAAGAGCTCGACCAACAACAGTACGACCACCTTGAGGACGTGCTCGGCGTCGGCCCTGTCGGCATGCTCGTTCGCCGCGACGTGTGGGACGAGCTCGGCGGCTTCGACCCAGCCTTCACGAGTTATGACGACGCGCTCGACTTCTGTGTGCGCACCCGTCTCGCCGGCTACAGGGTCGAAGTGTCGCCAGAGTCGCGGGTGCGCTTCGCCAGAAGCGGCGTCGCCGGGCCGCACATCGACAGGTCCCGCGGAGTGCTCCGCACCGCCCACAGGCAAGCTCGAACCGCACACCTGCACCGGCGCATTGCCTACGCGTCAGCACTCCCTGCGTTTCTCATGTGGCTCGGATTGCCACTTCTCGCAATCGTTCGCGTCTTCTGGGCGCTGATTCGCGAGCAACCAGGAAACATGATCGGCGAGTTCGTCGCCGCGCTGACAGTCTTCTTCCGCCCGAAAGCGCTTCTCGCGTCACGCAAACGAGTGAAGCGGGCGTCACGCGTCGGCTGGGCAGCGGTGCGCCCACTGCGCACCGACAGAAAGACGGTGCGCACCGCGCGAATGATCGACCGCGAGGCGATACTTGCCGCCCAGGGGCGTGTTCCACGAGAGCTCGGGTTTGTCTCGACGGGCGGCCTCGCCGTGCTCGTGGTTACTGCGGTGGCTGCGATCGCGCTTACCTGGTGGGCAATCGCCCAAACGAGCCTGTTCGGGGGTGGCCTTGCGCCGCTCAGCCCTATCGGCGAGCTCTGGCATCACACCCGCACACTCGACGGCGTTCCCGCCGACCCGTTCGCCTGGGTGCTCGCAGTGCTCGGGTCTGTCACGTTCTGGAACCCCTCGCACGCGCTCGTCATCCTGCTCATCATCGCAATTCCGCTCTCGGCGCTCGGCGCCTGGATCTGGGCGGCGCAGATTGCAGAGTCGGGGGCGGCGCGGGCAGTTGTCGCCATCGGGTTCGCTCTGAGCCCCGTGCTGCTCGGTTCGATCGCCTCGGGCCGAATCACCACGCTGATCCTGGCCGTCGTAATGCCGTGGTTGCTTCTCGCCGCCACCCGCTGTCGCGAGTCCTGGAGCTGGGCTGGCACTGCGTCGCTGCTCGCTGCGGTTGCCCTCGCGAGCGCCCCCGTGCTCATCCCGGTCGCGCTCGTTTTCCTCGTCGTCGGCGTATTCTCCAGTCTGCGCGGCGCGCTGCGCGTGCTGTCGATCGCCATCGCTCCACTCGTGCTCTTCGGCCCGAAGATCATCGCGACAGTGTTCGGCGGGCGACCGTTCGACCTTCTCGCTGACCCAGGGATCCCACTGCCGTACACACCGGGTACGACCTGGCACCTGCTGCTCGGGTTCCCAGAGTTCGCCCTCGACGGCTGGGGACGCATCTTCGAGACAGCCGGGCTCGGTAACCTACCCGCGACACTCCTCGTCGGCGTGCTGATGCTTCCGATCGCACTCCTGGCCCTGCTCGGCCTCTACACCGGCAAGGTAGCTGCAACGCTGCTGCATGCCCTGTTCGGTGGGCTCGGAATAGTCGCGGCGGTCGGATCAACCCAGCTCATGCCCACCACGTCGGGTGACACCCCGATTGCGGTCTGGACGGGTTCTGGCCTCGTGCTCTACTGGCTCGCCGTACTCGGGCTCGCAGCTCTCGGCGCCGAAACGGCGCGACGTGCTGCGCCTGCGGTCGTCGCAGTCGCGCTCGTCGCAGCGGTCGTTGCTGCAGGGCCGATCGCGGTGCGCCTTGTCACAGGCAACGTGCCGATGGGCCCAGGGGAGTCTCGGATGCCCGCGCTCGTCCAGGTCGCTGGAGAACAAAACCCAAACACCCGCACACTCGTACTCAGTGCGTCAGGTGAGGGAGCCATGCGCGCCGAAATTGTGACAGGCGAGGGTATCGAGCTTGACGATTTCCGCACCTCCGCGCGCCTCTCTGACCCGACCGACGACGACAAGCAACTCGCCGAACTCGTCGGCTCGCTCGCGAGCATCGGTGGCGGCAGCGTCGCCGACGCGCTGAACGCCGAGCGCATCACCTACGTGCTGCTGCGGTCAGGGAATGAGCCGAGCGCGGAGACCGAGCTCCAGCGCACGCTCGACCAGCACCCCGAACTCGCGAGCGTCGGTACGACCGAGCAGGGACTCCTCTGGCGCGTCTCAGATGCCGCAACAGGCCATGAAGCTGAGGGGGACGAGTCTGCCGCGCTCGTCGGGACTTCGTTCGGCGGGCAGACTGTCTGGACCGCGCAGCTTGTCCTGCTGTTCGCAATGCTGCTGCTCGCGCTGCCCACGGGCGAGGTTGTTGAGCGCCCTGAGCGACGCAAGCGTCCGAAGCGGGTGCGCAAGCGCGCGAGTAAGCGAGCAGAGCGCCGCGCCGCTGCCGCTGTGACCGCCGGTGCAGGCGCAGCCCTACCTTCCGCTGTCGCGGAAGGGGCTGTTCCCGCGGTTGCCGGGGCCGAGGTCACTGAGACGGCTGCCCCCGCCGTGGATATGGGCGACGAGCCGCAGGCATCTGCCGCGCCTGCCGCGCCTGCCGCGTCTGAGGTGTCCGAGGTACCTGACGTGTCCGAGGCGGCTGAGGCGGTTGAGAGGCCTGACGCACCTCAGGGGCCTGCCGAACCTGAGGTGCCCGAGGCTGCTGAGGGCTTCTCCGACGCTGGCGATGGTGCAGAATCCGACGACGAGTCACCGGCCGAGGTCCTAGCTGAAGCTGACGAAGACATCGACCCGGCTGATCCAGCGACGGACATCGACCCGGCTGATCCTGCGGGGGACACCGAACCGGCTGGATCAGCGGAAGATGCGCGCTCGACCGATCCTGACGGGGATTCCCACCTCGCCGTGACGTCGCAGGCCGCAGCGGTCGACGCGCCGAATGCGGGCGTCGAGGAAGCGACAGACGCAGAATCGCGAGACGCAGACGAGCAGCTCGGGGAGGGCAAGTAGATGAGCACAAGCGAGAGGTTTGTTCGCGGCGGCGCCCGTGCGCTCACAGGGCTCATCATCACCGGAGCTGCCGCAGCCGGGGTGTTACTCCTCGGAACGGTTCAGCTTCCGAGCGTCGAGCGCGCCCCGCACGCAGTCACGGTGAGCACGACACAGACAGGCGAGCGCAGTATTGTGTGTGCTGGCGCATTCGCAGAGCTCGGCGCTGATCCTTCTCGCCCCGACGTCGCCGTGCCGGTAGGCGAGGCAACTGTGGTCGTGAGCGGAGACGGTGAACTCGGCACGCTCGGGGGAGGGGAGGGCGCAGCCGCGAGTGGAGCTCGAGTGCTCACCGGCGCCGCGCAGGCCTCGCTTGCTGCCGCCCAAAGCCAGAAACTCGCCTCAGCATCACTCCGCGGCGCAACCGCGAGTGCGTGCGTCGAACCCGTCAACGAGCAGTGGCTCGTCGGCGGAGCAAGCACGCTCGGACTCTCGACGACGCTCAGCCTAGGCAACGCGAGCGAGGTTCCCGCAACCGTGCAGATCACCGTGTTTGACGAGAACGGCGAGATCGACGCAGTGCAAACCTCGGGAGTGATCGTCGCCCCGAACTCCGAACAGATCGTTTCGCTCAACGGGTATGCGCCCAACCGAGAGCGCCTCGCAGTGCGAGTGACAAGCACGGGGGCACCTGTCTCGGCAAGCCTCGGGGTCGCACGAGTGGACGGCATCGTCCCTGTCGGAACCTCCGTAGTCACTCGGCAGCTTCGCCCCGAGCAGCTACTCGTCATTCCAGGAGTCGCGAACGAAGACTCGCACGACCACGAAGAGGTACCAACTGACACTGGGCCAGCTGACCGCTTCCCGGTACTCGTGCACGCGATCACCCCAGGAGATGTCGCAGGCAGCGGTACGGTCTCAGCAATCGACGCCAAGGGTGTTCGCACGCAGCTCGGCGTCATCGAGCTTGAACCCCGCGTCGTGGGGGCGCTTGCGATTGAGTCGTGGCCGCACGACGCAACCGCAATTGTTGTAGACGCCGATGTGCCTGTCTTCGCGGGAGCCGAGGGTGCCGCGAACTCGGGTGAGACTCACGACTTCCAGTGGTTCGCGCCGGCCCCGACGATTCCGGCGAATACGCCAACTGCAGCCCCGGTGACGCCAGGAGGCGAACTCATCGTCGCAAACCCCGGTGATGTACCCGCCGAGGTCACCGTCGCAGGCGGCAAAGAGCAGCAGGTCACTGTCGCGCCGGGAGCCGCCGTTGTCGTGCCAGGGGCAGGCAGCCGCACACTCACGAGCACCGAGCCCGTACACGCGGGAGTTCGCATGGTCGGGAGCGGCTCGATCGCCGGATACCCAATCATGCCGCGCGCCGAGCACACGGGCCAGCTGACGGTCTACACGCGCTAGCGGTGGCCGTAGACTGGACGGTATGACTTCCAGGACCCCGCGTACGCACGGGCGCCAGACACGGCATGGGCGTCGCCCGATCCGCTCGTCAATCACTGGACCAGCGCTCGCGAATCCGCAGAGCAGGGTGAAGAAGTTCGAGTCTGACGCTCGCGGCGCGGTCGAGTTCTTGCAGCGAGCGTTCCCCGAGGAACTCCACGGCGTGCAGATCGGCTTCCAAACCGTGCCTGCTGCCGCAGGCGAGAGCTCAATGCCGATGCTTTACTCGATCGACCGAGACGCAGCAAGCATCATGCTCTATCGAATGCCGATTCAACGCAGCAAGGGGCTGCACGTTGATGACGACGAGCACCGTCGCTACTTCATTGAGCACTGTGTGTACCGTGCTGTGTGTGAGTACCTGGGACGTGAACCTTGGGAACTGCTACCCGGCAGGTTTGACCACTTCTAGGCTTTCCACCCCTTCCGAGGGGGCTGGTTGCACGATTACCAGGCCGACCGGTCATAATAGGCTCATGAGCGCACGAATCCTCGTAGTGGATGATGACAGAGCACTCGCTGAGATGCTGAGCATGGTGCTGCAAGGAGAAGGATTCCTTGTCGAGCATGCCTACGACGGGTTCGAAGCCGTTGAGCAGTTCCGTGCGACGCGCCCTGATCTTGTACTCCTCGATGTGATGCTGCCAGGACTCGATGGGATCGGTGTCTGCGAACAGATTCGTGCAGAATCCGGGGTGCCCATCATCATGCTTACGGCCCGCACCGACACCCGCGACGTCGTGCGCGGGCTCGAGGTCGGTGCAGACGACTATGTCGTCAAGCCGTTCAACCCTGCAGAGCTCATCGCTCGGATCCGCGCTCGCCTCCGCGAACCGCAGGAAGATACGAACGAAACCCTCATGATCGGCGACCTGCACATCGACGTCGCCGGCCACGAGGTGAAGCGCGGCGACGAGGTTATCGCCCTCACACCGCTCGAGTTCGATCTCCTCGCGATTCTCGCGCGGAAGCCTCAGCAGGTGTTCACTCGTGAGGTACTGCTCGAGAAGGTGTGGGGCTACCAGTACAAGGCCGATACTCGTCTCGTGAATGTTCACGTCCAGCGGCTGCGCGCGAAAATCGAGATCGATCCTGATCGCCCGGCGATCGTGACGACCGTGCGCGGGGTTGGGTACCGTGCTGGTGCCCGCGCAGAATAGTCGCTCGCATGACTGAGCCAAGGTCGCGCGGTCGAATGCAGCGGACTTGGCGTCGCCTGAGGCTGCGGTGGATCAAGGCGACTCAACCCGTGCTCGGGCCCTTCCGCGCACGGTGGGGCCGGTCGCTCATGCTCCGCACGATGACGATCACGGGTCTCGTGACTGGCGCGATGATCGCGATCGCCGGTGTGTTCCTGCTCACGAGCGTGAGCAACGACCTGTTCTCGTCGCGCCTCGAACAATCGTTGCAGGACTCAGCGCGCGCAACGGTGCAGGCGCAGCGCATGATCGACTCGTTCGATCCCGCCGACAGGGGCGGCCTGCAGTCACTGCAAACCTCTGTGCTTCGAACGGTGCAGGACACGTCGTCGAGCCAGATGATCTACATCAGGCGCCAAGAAAACCAGGCGCCATTTCCCGAGCTATCCCCGGTGGCGAGTACCCCATCGGCGCTCGGTCAGGCAGTGAGCGAGGAACTCGCGGAGGCTGTGCTTGTTGCTGAGGAACCCCAGTATTGGCAGGCAGTGACGTTTCGCGACGGCGAGGCGAAAGACGCACCTGGCATAGTCGTTGGCTCGTCCCTGAAGTTCCCGGCGGGCGCCGGGGTGTTCGACCTGTTTATCGGATACGAGCTCTCGGCGACAGCGGAAACGCTCTCGTTCGTTCAGCGCACGCTGTTTGTCACGGCGGTAGGGATGATGCTGTTCATCGGACTGCTCGTTTGGGTGATTTCTCGGATTGTCTTCCGCCCGATTCGCGTGGCAGCAGACACGAGCCGGCGGCTCGCAGCAGGTGAAGCGGATGCGCGCATGCCACTGCAGCACGACGAGCATTTTGATGTGTTGTCTGAGGGATTCAACGACATGGCCGACACGCTCCAAGCCCGCATTCAAGAGCTCGACGACCTCTCAGAGATGCAGCAGCGTTTCGTGTCTGACGTGTCGCACGAGTTGCGCACGCCGCTCACTACTATCCGGCTCGCGAGCGAGGTACTCAGCGGGCAGCAGAACTCCCTAGCGCCGGGCCAACAGCGTGCCGTCGAAGTGCTGAGCACGCAGGTTGGACGGTTCGAGTCGCTCCTCACCGACCTGCTCGAGATCTCGCGCTACGACGCCGGGCGGGTGACGCTTGAGACTGAGCCCACGAACCTCGTCCACCTTGTCGACGAGGTCGTGACGTCGCTCAGGCCGCTCTCATCGAGCCTGATCGAGGTACGGCCGCTCGGCGGCTACACGCCCGTTGACGTCGACGCGAGGCGCATCAGACGTATCGTGTCGAACCTCGTCGGCAACGCGATCGAGCACGGTGAGGATCGGCCAATCGTCGTTACAGTCGACTCGAACGCCCACGCAATTGCCGTTGCGGTGCGCGACTGGGGAGTGGGCATGGACGCTGACGACGTCGACCACGTCTTTGACAGGTTTTGGCGCGCTGATCCCTCACGCAAGCGCACGCTCGGCGGGACCGGACTCGGCCTCGCGATTGCTCGAGAGGACGCCGCGGTCCACGGCGGATTCCTAGAAGTGTGGTCGGCGAAGGGCGTTGGAACGAGCTTCCGGCTCACCCTGCCGCGCGGTGACGACGTGACAGACTTTGTGTCGCCGATACCGCTCATCCCCGAGGACGTCGCGGGCGGAGCAGACGTGCGTGAGACAACAGGTGGTTGGTTGAAACGCCCATTCCGTCGGAGCATCAAGACGCCAAAGGAGGGCCGCTCATGACCAAGCGCAGGATCAGACGCATGTCGCGTGCCGGCCTCGGATTCGCCCTCGTCGCAACCCTGACGCTCAGCGCGTGCGCTGCGATCCCAGGCTCCGGTGCGGTGCAGCCGGGACTCACTGACATCAATCAAGCTGAGCAGGCCCTCCAGTTCAGCGCGTTTGGGCCGTCGGCCGGCGCGACACCCGAGGAGCTGGTTCGCGGGTTCATCACAGCGGCACGCTCACCGATTGACGACTACTCTGTCGCACGCGAGTACCTCACACCCGAGTACGCCGATCAGTGGGATCCATACTTCGGTGTGCTCGTCTGGGAGGGGTCGCGTCCGTTCAGACAAGACGGCGACGCGGCAGGCATGCTGATGCTCTCTGTCGTCGCCGAAGTCGACCCTGAGGGCCGGCTGCTGCTGACTGAAGCCGGCGAGAGCACCGAGCTCCGATTCGAGTTCACACGTGTCGGCGATGAATGGAGGATTTCGTCTGCCCCCGCTGGCGTCATCCTTGACCGCGCGACCTTCGACGCGATCTGGTCGCAACACCAAGTGAACTTCCTTGGTGCCGGCGACCGGCTGGTGCCCGACACCAGATGGTTCCTGTCGCGGGCTGCGCTCTCGACGGAGATCGTGAACGCGTTGCTCGCTGGCCCGAGTGAACGGTTTGAGCTTGTCGCTCGCTCAGGCTTCCCCGAAGGGACCTCACTCACCAAGAATGCGGTCACCGTCGAAGACGGGCTTGCGCGGGTCGATATCAAGGGCGAGGGATTGAATAACCCCAAGGCGCAAGAAGAGATGCTGCTCCAACTCCAGACCAGCTTGCAGAGCGTCTCGGGCGTGAACCGGGTCGAGCTGCTCATCGACGGGACACCGGTCAAGGGAAAGCCGCAGGCAGTCGCGCCCATGACTCCGTCGCAGGTGGGAGCCAAGCTCGCGGGCGTGCAGAACGGAAAATTTGGCGTCTTTACGGCGTCAGGGATCGAGCCAGTGATCGGGATTAGCCCGGTCGTTGAAGAGCTCGCTGGCGACGCGATTGCGCTCTCGCGTTCCAAGACCGTCGCTGCCGTGCGCACCAAGGCGGGAGTACACATCGTCTCGCAAGGGTTCACAGCTGTCGTCGACAGCCGGAAGGACGCGCTGGCGCCAAACGTCGACGACGACCTGTGGACCTGGTCGCTCTCAGCATCAGCGCCAACAAAGATGCACGTCGCGAACGCCTCGGGGGAGCAACACGACATCGTCATTCCCTGGCTCGAAGGGCTCGACGTGCGGGCTGTGGGTATCGCGCCGGGTGGCAGCATGATCGGCGCGCTCGTTGACGACGGTGGCAAGAGCTACGTGCTTGTCGGCGGGATCCTCAGGGAAACCGATGGCGGAATGCCGACGGCGGTCACTCCGAAGGCAGACATCGAGCTGTGGGCGAGTGGCGAGGCGCTCGACTTCGACTGGATCGATCAGAACCGGTTCGTGGCAGTCACCTTGCAGGGGAGCGCAGGGAAGGTCACAGTCGGTGGGCCGGGAACTTTTCCAAGCGAACAGGGATCAGTGCCCGAGGCGGAGGAAATCTTCGGTGGCGGCAACAGGGCCCAGATTAGAGTGCTCACCCAGAATGGGGAACTGTTTGCGCCCCAGGGAGCGAGCGGCTGGCAACGCGTCGCAGCCGACGTTGAAGTGATCGCAAAGCGCGGCTAGTTCGCTCCACAGGAGGAGTTGGGGCAGGCGGCGGCCGAGGTTGTCCACAATCTGACGGGGAGCCCGCCTCGCAACCACTTGCCAGACGAAACTTGGCTCATGCCGAAACGAGAAGTTGCCGCCCGTGGGGCTCCGGCCGAAACTGAGGCCCAGAACATTGCTCCTGCCAGGGGCTCGCGCTTGACGGGAGCCCTGGAGTGGCTGCGAGAGCTTGGGCTCGACCTCCTCGCGCTTGTCTGGCCGAGTTTGTGCGTCGGATGCGGCAGGCAGGATCGAGAGCTCTGTTCTACATGTGCCGTGGAGGTAGCAGACGCCCCACCTGACGAAGTTCATGCGATCCCAGCACTCGGGGTGCCAGGCTTCGCCGCTGGAGCGTATGAAGGGATTCTCCGGGCGGTTCTGCTCGCCTATAAGCATCGCGGCGCATACAGTTTCGGGCCAATGCTGGGACCCCGATTGGCTGTGCCGCTTCGCGCCGCGCTCGCCGCAGAACACCACAGGCAGCGTGCGCTGGATCGCGGCGCTGGCGACGCACTCCCGCGGGCACCAGTCTGGGTTCCCCTCCCGTCTCGAAAGCGACGCGAGCGTGAACGAGGGTACAGGCACGTCGACGTGATGCTGCGTGCCGGGCTGCTGTCGGGGCGGCTGCCAGGTGAACGCCTTCGCTTGTTAGTGCCGAGACGTGGCCGCGTCGGGCAGGTTGGGCTCGACTCTGCTGCGCGAGAGCGAAATGCAAGGCTCATCAGGGTTCGCCGCGATGCGGAGCGAAGACTCAACGGGCGGGGCGTGATTCTTGTTGACGACATTGCCACGACCGGCGCGACGCTTCGGGCGGCGATCGCCGTGTTCGAAGCCGAAGGCGTCCCTGTCGTCGGCGCTGTGACACTCTGCTCGGCGGAGCGTCGCGACGCGCCACAAAAAACAGAGTGGAACCTCACAGGCGAAAGGGGGTAATGTTCGAGAAAGGCGTAGTGGTGCGCCACACCGGCCCACCCGCCTGAGTCACCTGGGAGGTCGTCATGGACGTCAGCATCCACGGACGAAATGTCGAGATTACTGATCGCTTTGAACAGTACGTTGAGTCAAAAACCGAGAAGGTAGCAGGGTTGCTCCCGAAGGCACAGGCCTTCGAGGTACGTGTATCGCGCCTCAGTGACAAGAGCCCAAAGCATGGTGACCGGGTTGAGATTACGCTGATCGGCCCGGGCCCGGTGATTCGAGCCGAGTCAGTGGGGCCAGACAAGTACGCCGCTTATGACATCGCCTACGGTCGCGTGCTCGAGCGCATCCGCCGCTCGAAGGATCGTGCGCAGGACCGCCGCGGCCGGGGTCGGACTTCGCTCGGCGACGCGGCAGCGAATGACTTTGCTGTGGTCGACCTGCAGCCCGCTTCAGCCGAGATCATTGACGCTGTCGCGACAGGTTCGGTACCCGTCGTGGCTGAGGCCGAAGAGGCGTACTCGCCTGTCGTTATCCGCTCGAAGGAATTCCCGGCGGAGCGACTTCCGGTTGAAGATGCAGTCGATCAGATGGAGCTTGTCGGCCACGACTTCTTCCTCTTCATCGATGCCGAGACTGACAAGCCGAGCGTTGTCTACCGCCGCAAGGGTTGGAACTACGGCGTGCTGTCGCTCGCAGACAGCTAGGCACCCCGACAGCTAGTCACGCAGACAGCTATTCAGCAGGAGCTACTAGGCGGCCGTCCCCATTCGGGGGCGGCCGCCGCGTTTGCGCCGGTCGCCACATCCACACAGCCTGGGATCTACAGTCTCAATGTCGATTTCCGAGGATTTCTGCAGTTCTAGTGTCGATTGCATGCGAAGGGCGTGCCTCTGCGGGCGCTTGACCTAGTGCTGGAAGGCAGGCTTGCCCGAGCGCGCTCGGCGGGTCTCGATACCCCAGCGAGTGACGTTTGAGAACGCCTCCCACATGATTCGCGTCGACATCTTCGACCGGCCTGTGGTGCGTTCCACGAAGGTGATGGGAACCTCAGCGACGGGAATGCCGAGCTGCTCGATGCGCCACGCGGTCTCGACCTGGAAGGCGTAGCCCTCGGAGTCGATGGTCTCCAGTCCGAGCCGCTCAATGCACTCGTGTGAGAGCACGCGGTAACCGCTCGTGAGGTCCCGCAGCCGCGACCGCAGCGCAAGGCGGGCGAACGCGGTCCCTCCGCGCGACAGCAGTCGGCGGTGGCGCGGCCAGTTCACGATCTTGCCGCCGGGCATCCACCTGGTGCCGATTGCGAGGCCGGCCCCCGCGGCTGCGGCGTCGAGAAGCGCCGGGAGCTCGCCAGGTTGGTGTGAGCCGTCGGAATCCATCTCGACGACATAGTCGTAGCCGAGGTCGATTGCGAGGCGAAACCCGGCAATATACGCGGTACCAAGGCCACGCTTGCCATCGCGGTGCATCACGGTCACACGAGGCTCTACGTGTGCGATGTCGTCTGCGATCTCGCCGGTACCGTCAGGGCTGTTGTCGTCAATAATGAGCACGTTGGCGCCGGGCACGGCGTCGAGCACTGTCGCAACGACTCCGCGAAGCGAGTCCCGCTCATTGAACGTTGGCAGCACGACGAGGACGCTCGTGTGAGTCACGCTCTCTGGGACGATTGGATGCTGCACGTGCCAATCATTTCAGACCGAGTTTAGAAAACGCGAGGGGCCGGGGCCAGCCACTGCGGCTGGCCCCGGCCCCTCAGACGTGGTTAGGCTGCGTAGTTCGCGCGCAGGATCGCGCCGAGCTCTGCGTCGACGTTTGTCCAGTACTGGAAGAACGCCTCGCGGATGCGATCAACGGTAATTGCCTGTGCCTGGCCGCCGAGCACCTCGTGGAAGCGTGCCTTCTCTTCTGCCGAGTAGACGTCGCGGTAGAGCGTGCCTGCCTGGCCGAAATCGTCGTCGTCAGCGCGCAGCGTGTGAGCCGAGCGAACGAGGCTGCCGTCGGCCTCCCAGCTCGCCTCGACACCTGCAACCGGATCGGCAACCGGGCCGCCAGCCTGGCCGTACGAGTTCGGCGAGTAGGTGCGGTGCTCTGCGCTGTTGAAGTGGTAGCGCATGCTGCCCTCGTGCTGGTAGTTGTTCACCTCTCCGGCATGCGGCTGGTTGACAGGCAGCTGGTTGAAGTTTGCACCGATGCGGTGGCGGTGGGCGTCTGCGTACGAGAAGACACGAGCCATCAGCATCTTGTCGGGCGAGATGCCTGTGCCGGGAACCTGGTTACCGGGCGTGAACGCGGCCTGCTCGATCTGAGCGAAGAAGTTCTCAGGGTTGCGGTTCAGTGTGAACGTTCCGACCTTGATGCGCGGGTAGTCAGCCTTTGGCCACACCTTCGTGAGGTCGAACGGGTTGAAACGGTAGGTCTTTGCCTCTTCATAGGGCATGACCTGCACGTAGACGTCCCACGACGGGAACTCGCCTCGTTCGATGGACTCAAACAGGTCGCGGCGGTAGTAGTCGGCATCCGACCCTGCGAGCTTCTCTGCCTCTTCGGGCGAGAGGCGCTCGACGCCCTGCTGGGAGATGAAGTGATACTTCACCCAGAAGCGCTCGCCCTCGGCGTTGATCCACTGGTAGGTGTGTGAGCCGTAGCCGTTGAGGTGGCGCCAGCTCTTCGAGAGGCCGCGGTCACCCATGAGGTAGGTGACCTGGTGAGCCGACTCGGGCGACAGCGTCCAGAAGTCCCACTGCATGTCTGCGTCGCGCAGGCCAGACGCGCCGAGGCGCTTCTGCGAGTGGATGAAGTCGGGGAACTTGATGCCGTCGCGGATGAAGAACGTCGGCGTGTTGTTGCCGACGATGTCGAGGTTGCCCTCGGGCGTGTAGAAACGCAGCGAGAAGCCACGTACGTCGCGCCAGGTGTCAGGGGAGCCCTGCTCACCAGCGACGGAGGAGAAACGGATGAGCGTCTCTGCCTTGGCGCCGGGCTGGAACACTGCAGCGCGAGTGTACTTCGAGACGTCCTCGGTCACGACGAACTCGCCGAACGCGCCGCCGCCCTTTGCGTGCGGGTTGCGCTCAGGCACGCGCTCACGGTTGAACGATGCGAGCTTCTCGAGGAGGTAGTGATCGTGCAGTACCGTGGGGCCGTCGGGCCCAACGGTGAGCGAGTGCTCGTTGTCTGCGACGGGGGTACCCGTCTGGGTCGTCAGGGTTTTGTTCTCAGCCATGATGCCTCATTTCGTGGGGGTTGAGTCGGATGGAAGTCTGGATGTGGTGAACAGCTAGGTGCTAGTCCACGGGCACACAGTCGGAACACAGGCCGTGAAAGGTGACCTCGGCCGCTTCGATCTGGAAGCCATGGTCTTCTGAAGGGGTCAGGCACGGAGCCGCGCCAACTGCGCATGGGACGTCTTCAAGGCGTCCGCACGACCGGCAAAGAAGGTGGTGATGGTTATCGCCAACTCGTGCTTCGTACCTAGCGGAACCGCCTGCTGGCGTGACGCGCCGCACAAGGTTTGCCTCAACGAGGGCCGTGAGAACGCCGTAAATGGCTTGCAAGGATGTCCCTGGCAGATCGTCCTTCAGGCGGTCGTAGAGTTCGCTCGCGTCAAGATGACCGCCCGGCTGCAGCGCCTCAAGAACGGCTCGACGCGGCGCGGTTGAGCGCAGGCCAACGGCGTTCAGTCGTGCCGCCGATTCGGTGGCGGGGGCGGTTGCGGGCATGTTTCCAGTGTAGCCCTTATTTTGAATCATTCAAATGAAGGGAGGAATTCCCAGCGCAATGCACACAGCCGTTGCTAAGCTGAGGAGTTGTCACAATTGGGCAACGACGATGCCCTGCCCAGCAGCTCATCGCGCACTACCGTACAGGAGACACAACGTGGCGACAGTCCTCGAGAAGATCCTTCGCGTCGGCGAAGGACGCACGCTCAAGAAGCTCGAGCGGTTGGCCAAGACGGTCAATGATCTCGAACCCTCGTTTGAGGCCCTCACCGACGAGGAGCTGCGCGAGGAGACAACTGAGTTCAGGAAGCGACTTGAGGCTGGCGAGACGCTCGACGACCTCCTGCCAGAGGCATTCGCCGCCGTCCGCGAGGCCGCGAAGCGCACAATTGGACTTCGCCCATTCGACGTCCAGGTAATGGGTGGCGCGAACCTGCACCTCGGCAACATCTCCGAGATGAAGACTGGTGAGGGTAAGACCCTCGTCGCAACAATGCCGTCATACCTCAACGCGCTTGCAGGCAAGGGCGTGCACGTCGTTACAGTCAACGACTACCTCGCGAGCTACCAGTCTGAGCTTATGGGCCGCGTCTTCCGCGCGCTCGGTATGACAACCGGTTGCATCATTTCGGGCCAGGACCCAGTCGAGCGCCGCAAGCAGTACGACGCGGACATCACCTATGGCACGAACAACGAGTTCGGCTTTGACTACCTCCGCGACAACATGGCGAGCACCTCGGCCGAGCGGGTCCAGCGTGGTCACTTCTTCGCCATCATCGATGAGGTCGACTCGATCCTGATCGACGAGGCGCGTACCCCGCTCATCATCTCGGGCCCGTCTTCCGGAGAAGGCAACCGCTGGTTCGGCGAGTTCGCCCGGATCGCGAAGACCCTTGAGGCCGGCGTCGACTACGAGGTTGACGAGAAGAAGCGCACCGTCGGTGTGCTCGAGCCTGGCATTGAAAAAGTTGAGGATCACCTTGGTATCACCAACCTCTACGAGTCGGTGAACACCCCACTCATCTCGTTCCTCAACAACTCGATCAAGGCGAAGGCCCTGTTCACGCGCGACAAGGATTACGTCGTACTGAACGGTGAGGTGCTGATCGTTGACGAGCACACGGGTCGCATCCTTGCAGGGCGTCGCTACAACGAAGGAATGCACCAGGCTATCGAGGCGAAGGAAGGGGTGCAGGTCAAGGCAGAGAACCAGATGCTCGCGACAGTCACCCTGCAGAACTTCTTCCGCCTCTACGACAAGCTCTCGGGCATGACGGGTACCGCTGAGACTGAGGCCGGCGAATTCATGTCGACCTACAAGCTCGGCGTCGTTCCGATTCCCACGAACAAGAAGATGCAGCGCATCGACCAACCCGACCTCGTCTACAAGAACGAGGAAGCAAAGTTCGCTGCGGTCGTCGACGACATCGCGGAGCGGCACGCTAAGGGCCAGCCGGTGCTCGTCGGTACCACGAGCGTCGAGAAGAGCGAATACCTCTCGCGCCAGCTCGCGAAGCAGGGCGTCCGCCACGAGGTACTGAACGCGAAGAACCACGCACGCGAGGCCGCGATTATCGCCCAGGCGGGTCGATACGGTGCCGTCACTGTCGCCACAAACATGGCAGGCCGCGGTACCGACATTATGCTCGGCGGCAACGCCGAGTTCCTCGCTGTGCAGGAGATGACTGCGCGCGGGTTCTCGACTGAGGAGGATCCGGAAGCCTACGAGGGAGCTTGGGACGAAGTCTTCGAGGCAGTGAAGGAAGCCGTCTCGACCGAGGCTGAGAAGGTTCTTGAGGCTGGCGGCCTCTATGTGCTCGGCACTGAGCGCCACGAGTCACGCCGCATCGACAACCAGCTTCGCGGCCGCTCTGGCCGTCAAGGCGATCCCGGTGAAAGCCGCTTCTACCTCTCGCTCGCCGACGACCTCATGCGTCTGTTCAACTCGGGCGCGGCAGCCGCCCTCATGAACCGTGACGGCTTCCCCGACGATCTCGCAATCGAGTCGAAGATGGTGACCCGCTCGATTCAGAGCGCGCAGAGCCAGGTCGAGGCGCGCAACGCTGAGATTCGTAAAAACGTTCTGAAATATGACGACGTCTTGAACCGTCAGCGCCAGGCAATCTACGGCGACCGTGCCCAGATCCTCGACGGTGAGGCGATCGAGGAGCGGGTGGTCGCGTTCCGCGAGCAGACGATCGACGCGATCCTTGACTCACACGGTGCCGACGAGAACTGGGACTTTGACGCGCTTTGGTCAGATCTCAAGCAGCTGTACCCGATTGCTCTCACCGTTGACGAGGTCGTCGCCGAGGCGCCGAACGGGCGCGTCGACAAGGCGTTCCTCCGTCGCGAGATCCTGTCCGACGCAGAGGTCGCCTACGCCGCCCGCGAGGAGTCGCTCGGCTCTGAGGCGATGCGCGAGCTTGAGCGACGGGTTGTGCTGACGACAATTGATCGCCGCTGGCGCGACCACCTCTACGAGATGGACTACCTCAAGGAGGGAATCGGCCTCCGCGCGATGGCGCAGCGAGACCCGCTCGTTGAATACCAGCGTGAGGGCTTCACGATGTTCGAGGGCATGATGGGCCAGATCAAGGAAGAGTCGACCGGCCTCCTCTACAACCTCGAAGTCCAGGTGCGTCCGAACGAGCCTGGCCACGAGGGGCATGTGCACCTCGAGGGTGGCGGACTCGACGAGCAGACAAAGCCCGACGAGACCCAGCTGAGCTACACGTCACCCGATGTTGACGGCACCCCCGAGGTGAGTGGCGCTGGAGTCAATGACTCGCAGGCCAAGAAGCGCGGCTCCAAGCAGCCGGCGCAGCCCACCGCGCGAGGCGCGTTTGGCCAGCAAGTTCCCGCCGATGAGGCTGGCCCCGCGAACCGCGCCCAGCGTCGCGCCAAGAAGAAGTAACGGCCGCGTACCCGCGCTCACTGTGACCACGCATCGATTTTCGATGCTTCTCTGGAGGAAATACACCCATGTCGAATGACACAACGTCGCGACTATCGAAGAACGAGCGTCGCACGCAGGCCCGCGAGCAGGCCCGGATCGCTCGCGAGGCCGAGAAGAAGCGCGAGAAGCGCCGTCGCCTGTACGTTCAGGGAGGCGTCGTGCTCGGCGTTATCGCGATCCTCGCGATTGTCGGTCTCGTGCTCACGCAGTCGCTGAAGCCCGCAGGACCCGGCCCGAAGAACATGGCTTCTGGTGCGGCCGTGTTCACTAAGGATCTGAAGGTTGTACCGTCTGCGGCGCTCTCGGACCCGAAGGCAGAACGCGTCGCACCAGAGACCAACCGTGACGAGCTGCCGCTCGACGTGACCGTCTATGTCGACTACATGTGCCCCGCGTGTGGCAACTTCGAGGCGCAGAACGGCGTCATGCTCGAGAACTACGTCGGCTCTGGCGACGCGAATCTCGCGGTGTACCCGATCAACTTCCTCGACGGACAGTCGCTTGGAACGAAGTACTCGACACGCGCGGCGAACGCATTTGGCTGCGTTGTTGAGCAGCAGCCAGATGTTGCATTTGAGCTGCACAAGCGTCTCCTCAGCCCCGAGGTTCAGCCCTCCGAGGGCACCCCTGGTCTCGACGACAAGGAACTGCTGAAGCAGGCTGAAGCGGCCGGTGCGGAGCCGACCCAGGAGCTGCAGCGCTGCATCCAGGAGCGCCCATTCGGAGGGTTCTTCAGTGAGAATTACACCGCCGCAAGCGAGGGAATCTGGGGCCTCGCCGAGGGGCAGCGCCTGCTGCAGCCGCAGAGTGCAACCGAGCTCCAGCCTGAGGGTAAGCCGCAGCGCCTCGTGTCGACCCCGCTCGTGCTCGTGAACGGGCAGCAGTGGAGCGAGGGCCGCGACGGTTCGCTCGAGACCTTCATGTTGAAGATCAAGGGTGAGATTGAGCAGGCCGGTGCCGCCGAGGTGGCAACGGACTAACAAAATTCCGACTATGATCGGTAGGGGCGGCAGTAGCCGCCCCAGACGCCTCCTTAGCTCATCTGGTAGAGCAGCAGCCTTGTAAACTGCAGGTGATCGGTTCGAGTCCGATAGGGGGCTCAGATGAATGGCTCCGCTTCGGCGGGGCCATTCTGCGTTTGGCGGCCTATGTGTGGGCCGGGCGTCGCATGCGTACGGCGGGAGTAGACTTGGGAAAATGGCTCGTTCCAAGTATCAGCTCGCAGCAGCCCTTCTTGGCTCCGGCCTTGCAGGCATGCTCGTCGCCCTGCAGTCGAGGATCAACGGCGGATTCGCCCAGGAGATCGGCAGCGGCTACCTTGCGGCCGCGATCTCCTTCGGAGGCGGCCTCGTGCTCATCGGGGTCGTGCTGATCTTCTCGCGGCGAGGCCGCGAGGGACTTGGAAAGATGCGTGACGAGGTATCTGCAGGCAGGCTTCCGGTGTGGGCGCTTCTTGGCGGCATTGGTGGCGCAGCGTTTGTGCTGATGCAGGGCCTCATAGCGCCGCTCACAGGCGTTGCGCTCTTCACCGTGGGCATCGTGGCCGGGCAGGTCTCTGGCGGGCTGCTCATGGACAGGTTGGGGCTCGGGCCTGGCGGTCGGATCAACGCGACGCCCACGCGCCTCATCGGTACCACGCTCGCGATCGTCGCCGTCATTGTGACGGTCGCCGCGAGCCTCGACGGAGGGCTCGTGCTGCTCGTGCTCGTCCCTGTGATTGTCGGTGCAGGCATGGCTGCCCAGTCAATGGTGAACGGGCTCGTCAGGGCTGCGGCAGAGAGCGCAGTGACTGCGACGTTCATGAACTTCGTTGTCGGTACGGCAGTGCTCGGAACCGTGGCGCTCGTGTCCGTGCTCGTTAACGGCTGGCCCACGAGGTGGCCGTCGGAGTTCTGGATGTATTGCGGCGGCGTCGTCGGCGTGATCTTCATCGCAGTCGCGGCGATGCTCGTTCGCAGGGCAGGAGTGCTGCTTTTGAGCATGTCAAACGTGGCGGGTCAGCTCATCGCTGCGATGCTGTTTGAGATCGGTTTCCCGCTTGCGGGAGGCCTCACCCCAGCCCTAGTGCTCGGAACCGCGATCGCATTCGTCGCGGTGATCGTCGCGGCGTTGCCGAGCAAGCCGCTCGGCCGAAACTAGGCTGCTGGGCCGTCGAATCCGAGGGCAAGCGAGTTCATGCAGAACCGATTGCCTGTCGGGGTGCCGAACCCGTCGGGGAACACGTGGCCGAGGTGCGACCCGCAGTTGGCGCAGCGCACCTCTGTGCGAACCTGCCCGAGCGAGGTGTCTTCGAGGAGCTCGACGGCGTCGGGGTTGATGCTTTCGTAAAAGCTCGGCCACCCACAGTGCGACTCAAACTTGGTGCCGCTCTGGAAGAGTTCGGCGCCGCACGCGCGGCACGAGTAGAGTCCGTCGCCCCACTGTCCGAGGAGTTCGCCGGTGCCGGCCCGCTCGGTAGCTGCTTCGCGCAGGATCGCGTACTCGTCGGGAGTGAGGCGCTCGCGCCACTCGCTCTCGCTGAGCTGGAACGGGTAGTTGCCTTCGCCAATGGCAGTCATGGTGACCTCCGAGGATCTTCGTGTGGTTCAAGCATACGCGTCGTGAACTGTGCGCAATTTGCACGAAAACTCGCTCAGGTCTGATCTGCAGCTTGCATCATCAGACGATATTCGTCAGACTATTCACCGGAGATTGAGCTTAGGGCATCCTTAGTTCGATCCGATGTATCAGGCGTCGGCGTTTTGCCGTGCCCAGGTTCTGAACAAGGAGTGCTTACGCATGAAAGTCACTGAGCGCCGAAAGGGTAAGTCGCTCATCGCGACGTTGACCTCGGCACTGCTCGTCGCAAGTGGCCTCGCTCTTGCCCCGACGGTGGCCACCGCGGCCCCCGCAGCAGGAGAGGGCACCGTATCCGGCGCCACCCTCGAATGGGGAGTCAAGGAGTCGTTCCGCAACTACATTGCCAGCGTGATCGCCAAGGGGCAGGTCACGATGCTCGGCGGCGCCCAGAAGACCGGCTCCGGCACGTTTAGCTGGGCTGGTGGTTCAGGAACGGCTGCCGCCGACGGAAGCGCGGCAGACGTGGCCTTCGCAGCCGGAGACGGTGTTCACTTCCAGGGGCACAGTCTGAAGGTCGAGGGAGAGGACCGGTACGTCCTCGACGCGGCATTCTCCGCGCCGCACATTGTCGTCACTTCAGCGACCACTGCTGAGCTCCGCATGGACGTCGAAGGCTACGAGTTCAAGAGCACCACGGAGATCGGTGCTCCATACAGCCTGAGCGATGCGGCGATCGCGACGTTGGAACTGCCCGCCCCGACTGTCGCAGGCGACGTGCGCACCTGGACGAACGCCCCGGCGAAGCTCACGGCTGATGGCGCGATCGCATTCGGCGGAGGCGCGTTCTACAAAGCTGGCGATGCGCTCGACCCCGTCACGTTCTCGCTGCCGGTGACCGTGAAGGTCCCAGCCGAGGAGACCACGACCTCACTCACCGCTTCGGCATCCTCGGTTACCGAAGGGGACAGCGTAAAGCTCACCGCGACTGTCGCTCCTGTGGCCGCCGCAGGAACCGTGGCGTTTGCGGCGAACGGTTCGCAGCTCGGAGCCCCTGTTGCTGTAACCAACGGCGTTGCTTCGCTCGACGTCAAGACCCTCCCCGTCGGGTCGGCGAAGATCACGGCGAACTTTGTGCCGACCGACGCTGATGCATTTACAGGCTCGGCCTCCGCAGAGGTCACCGTCGACGTCAAGGTAAAGCGCGACCCGATTACAGTGTCTGTTTCAAAGGCAACCGGGATCGACCCGGATGGCGAGACAGTAACCGTAACGGGTACAGGGTTCCTCCCCGATGCTCCCGCGACCAACGGCACTCGTCAGCCGCTCGCTGGCAAGTTCGCAGGCGCCTACATCGTATTCGGCTCGTTCGCTGAGAACTGGGAGCCCTCGAAGGATGCCCCTGCGAGCGCACGCGTGGCGCTTGACACCAAGTGGGGAGTGCACGCAGCCGACGTCGCAACGATTGGCGGCGCAGCCCGCGGCGGTATCGAACTGAAAGCTGACGGAACGTTCTCGACGACCCTGAAGCTGACAAAGGATGAGGCGAAGGAGCTAGAGGGCGGCCGCTACGGCATCTACACCTACGCTGGTGGTGGCGTGAAGTACGCTCCGTTCGAGTCGTACACCGAGATCACATTTGCCGTCCCAGCCCAGGACACCACTGTTGAGGTTGAAGCGTCCGCTGCGTCGCTGGTGTCGGGTGACCAGGTCACGCTGACTGCTGCGGTTTCGAAGGGCGTTGCTGGTTCGGTGCAGTTCAAGAGCAACGGCAAGGCGATTGGTGAGCCCGTCGAGGTGCAGAACGATTCGGCTGTGCTGAAGACGAACGATCTTGTTGAGGTCGGCGCGAACGATGTGACTGCTGAGTTCACTCCCGCGAACACTGATGCGTACAACGCGTCGACGTCTGCTGCGGTGTCTGTTGCTGTGACTGAGCGTCCGACTCCGAAGGTGACTGTTGCCAAGACTTCCGGGATTGATCCGGCTGGCGAGACCGTGACCGTGACCGGTACGGGGTTCTTGCCGAAGGCTCCAGTGACGAACGGGCAGTACCCGCCGTTCGCTGGGAAGTTCAGCGGCGTTTACGTGGTGTTCGGTTCGTTCGCTGATCAGTGGGCTCCGTCAACAAACGCTCCGTCGTCGGCACGTAAGACGTTCGACACGAAGTGGGCTGTGCAGGCTGCTGAGCTGCCGACTATCGCTGCGATGGGTGGCGTTGAGTTGAAGGCTGACGGTTCGTTTGAGACGACGCTGAAGCTGAGCAAGGACAGCGCGAAGGCGCTTGCCGATGGCACGTATGGCGTGTACACGTACGCGGGTGGTGGCGTGAAGTACGCTCCGTTCGAGACGAAGACTGCGGTTGAGTTTGCTCCGGCGCACGAGACCACTGTTGAGGTTGAGGCGTCCGCCGGTGCCCTTTACGCAGGTGATTCCATTGAATTCACTGCCACCGTGCCGACTGAGGTCCCCGGTGCCGTGCAGTTCCTGAACAACGGCGTCGTACTCGGAGATGCGGTAGAAGCAGCTGCGGGTAAGGCAACGCTCAAGACCACAGCACTGGGCGCAGGCTCGAACGCCGTGACGGCGAAGTTTGTGCCGAGCAACACGGACGTGTTCGCCGCCTCAACCTCCGAGCCAGTGAGCATCACGCTCGCCGCGCAGCCGGTGGCGCTGATCAACGGCGCACCGAGTGGCAAGGCGAAGATCAATCCTGGCGAGGCTCTCGAGCTCAAGATCGGTCCGTTTGTGACCGATACCGAGTTCAAGATCGAGATCCATTCGGACGTCGTCGAGCTCCCGGAGCCCATCGCCACGGACGCTGACGGCTTTGTGACGGCGACCTGGACCGTGCCCGCCGACTTCGAAGTCGGAACGCATGACATCGTCGTAACCGACAATGAGTCTGGTCGAGTGTTCGCTTTTGAGAACGCCTTTGAGGTTGTCGCAAAGAGTGTCACGGGTGGCGAGACAGAGGGCGGCAATACCGGCACGACCACTCCTGGAACTGACCCAGGCAAGGGCGCGACCGGTGGAGACACGGGCAAGGCTCTTGCAAACAGTGGCTCTGCTCCGGCAACCGCAGCGTTCGTCGCAGCTGGCGCGCTCCTGCTGCTCGGCGCTGGAGTCATTGTTCTCCGTCGACGCCAGGGCGAAACCGCAGAGTAGCGTCTCTCGTTGGCTCTGCAGGCGTGTGGTCCACCCCGTCGGATATCGACGGGAGGGGCCACACGCCTTCGGTTCGGGAACAGCCGCCCGACCCAAACAGTCTTCTATCCACCACTGCATCGGGCGCATTGCGGCTCGGACACTTCGAGGTCCATGGCTCGCGCTTCCGGAGGGATTTAGCGTGTCTACCCACCACACCGAAACACTATCTGGCCGTGCCACCGCCCGGGATCGCGTACGCCGTGTGCTGGGCGGCGCGCTTGCGATCGCGCTCGCTCTTGGGGCTTCCCTGAGCGCTGTCGTAGCTGATGCAGCTCAGGCGGCAGCGCCTCGAGGTGCGGTAGCCGGGGCATCACTCGACTGGGGCATTAAAGAGTCGTTTCGAAAGTACATTGGCGGTCCAATCGCCCAGGGCAGCATCGTGATGCTCGGGTCAACGGCCCCGACGGCCTCGGGCAGCTATCACTGGGGTGAAGGGTCGGGGGAGAGCGCCGTCGATGGCTCTGAAGCCAACGTCAGCTTCGGCGTGGGCAACGGTGTTCAATTCCGCGGGCACTCGATGCAGATTGACGGTCAGAGCGTCGCCGTGCTCGACGCCGAATTTACCAATCCGCGCGTGGTTGTCACCTCGCCCACAACGGGCGAGGTGCGCATGGACGTACAAGGCTTCGAGTTTAAGAGCACGACTGAACTCGGAGAGCCGTTCTCGTTGATTGACGCTCCAATTGCGTCACTCACGCTTCCACAGCCAACGGTCGACGGTTCCACATTGACGTGGACGGATGCCTCGGCTGTGCTGACCGAGGAAGGATCTGTGGCCTTCGGTGGCGGGGCGTTCTACGCCCCGGGCGAGGCTCTGGATCCGGTAACCTTCACACTTCCCGTTGAGGCGGGCCCGAACACCGGCGGTGAGAATCCAGGTGGTGAGAACCCAGGTGGTGAGAACCCAGGCGGTGAGAACCCAGGCGGTGAGAACCCAGGCGGTGAGAACCCAGGCGGTGAGAACCCCGAGGTCGTGCAGACCGGCGTCAAAATGAACGAGGCGAGTACGACACTCGTTTCCGCCGGAAAGCCCGCGACATTTATTGCGGATGTCAGCCCCGAGAACGCCTCGGGCTCAATCCAGTTCTTGGTGGACGGCAAGCCACTTGGTGCGCCGGTCGAAGCGCAAAAGGGCCGTTCGACGCTGCAGACTGCTGAACTCAAGTCAGGAACCCACACAATTACGGCTCGTTTCGTTCCGGCGGACCCGAAGGCTTTTGCCCCGTCCGAGTCGACCGCGCACTCGGTGCGCGTCACTGCGGCGTCTGGGGGAACGAGCAAGATCGAGAATGCGACACTTGAGTGGGGCGTTCGCGAATCATTCCGCAAGTACATCTACGACTTCACGGCGTTCAAGGGACGTGCTCAGCTCCTTGGCACGACCAAGCAGCCGCAATCCAAGGGTGCATATTTGTGGTCGGGTGGTACCGGAACTGCGGCAGACGATGGAACCCGGGCGAATGTCGGATTCGGCTCAGGCAACGGTGTACATTTCCAGTCGCACCCAATGACTGTAGGTGGGAAGACCGTCTACGCTCTCGATCTGAAGTTTACGAACCCGCGTATCGAGATCCTTTCCCCCACTAGCGGCCGGCTCCACATGGATGTCGATGGCTACACCTTTGAGGGGATGGAGAGCGTCGGCAAGAAGTTCACTCTGCGCGACACCCCGATGGCGCAGCTGTCGTTGAGCGTACCGAAGCTTGACACCGACTCCGGGCTGCTCTCCTGGTCGAACGTGGGCGCTCGTCTCACCGCGGAGGGCGAGATTGCGTTCGGGGGCTTTTACGAGAAGGGCTCAGAGCTCGATCCGCTGAACTTCTCGCTGCCAGGGGACTTCACTGTTATTGACAGGCAGCCAACGAGTGTCACGCTCTCGGCAACCCCTGCCTCTGCGAAGGTTGGTGCAACTGTTACGTTCACCGCAACCGTGAATCCGCGGATCGACGGGAAGGTGACGTTTAGCTACGGCACGACCAAGCTTGGCTCGCCGGTCAGCGTTTCGAACGGTGTCGCAAAGCTTGCTACTACCAAATTGCCGGAGGGCGTCTACACAGCGCAGGCGCTGTTTGAACCTGCCGACAGTGAGAACTACTCCCACTCAAACTCGAACTCCGTCAAACTGACAATTGACTCAGCAGCAAAGCCGGTGACTCCAAAGCCAACCGCTCCGCCAGCTGCACCGGGTGCAGGCTCCTTGAAGTGGGGTATCTCGTCGCAGTTCGCCGGCTACACGACGGCAAGGTCAAATACTGCCGCCTGCCCAACAGCGGGCAAACACTGTGCTGGCGGCGAGATAGCAACCAGCGGTGTCGGCTCGGGGTACCTCTTCCCGCAGGCGGGGAGTACCTGGAACGCGAAAAACCACACAGGGACGGTGAACTACACCGGGTCGGTCTCCTTCAAGGGCTATGGGACGACAATGTTCAGCGTCATCAACCCGACGATCACTGTAACAGGGCCCGCAACAGCCACTCTGACCACAGGGTACTCGGGCTCGTACGGGCCCAGCTCTGTGCAGCTCGACCTGTCCAGGGCCACGAAGACCGTCGGGTCTGGCGGTGAGGTCACCTGGTCAAATGTTCCCGTGGTTGGAAGTTTGATGGGTTTGTCCGCGAGCCAGTCGATCGCTTTTGACGCGCTCTCCTTCACCGTCGGTGCGGCGAGCAAGGTGAGTTACGGCTCGACAGTCGCAGGTAAGGACGCCAAGGAAAAGCGTGTCGCGGCAGCGACGCCTCCCACGACCGAGGGCCTGACGATTGTCACCGACAAGGACAAGCTCGTTCCCGGCGCACGCATCGAGATCCAGGCCGCAGGGTTTGACCCTGAAGACGAGGGAGTGCTCGTGGTGCTCTACTCGGATCCGATCGTGCTTGACGAGGAGGCGACTGCAGACAAGTTTGGCGTCGTGCACTGGACTGGCAAGCTTCCCGACGACATTCAGCCGGGCGCACACGTGCTCACGCTGCAGGGAAGCACTGATGTGGGAGCGAAGATCACGATCCTCCCGAAGGACGCGAAAGCGAAGAAGTCGGCTGAAGAACTTGTGGAGGTCACCACCCAGCCGCTCGCCGCGGCGACGGGCGCGGGACCTGTGCTCGGCGCCGGCGGATCCGGAATGGCTCTCTGGGAGTGGTGGGTCGTCGCGCTCTCGCTCGTCGCAATCGCCGGCTGCACCACGACCCTCGCCGTCCGACAGCGGGCAGCCAACCGATAGCCCCTACGGCTTCAAACGATGTGGCGCGGCTTGCGGGATCGCGGTCGCCGACGAAGGAGAATCACAGTGAAATCACGCGCAGCCTCTCGACTTAGCGCGGCCGTTTCGGGCGCGGCAGTCGTCGCAGCCATGCTCGTCGCACCTGCGGCCGCACAGGCGCTGGCACCCTCGAGCATTGCGCAGTCAACTGCCGCCCCAGCGGGCACCGGCAGCTGCGAGATCACCGGTGGCACGCTGAAGTGGGGAGTCAAAGCGAGCTTTCGCTCATACATCAGCGGCTCGATCGCGAACGGCTCCTGGGAGCCAGGCGACGGTGTGACCTACGAGACGCCCGAGTTCACCTGGACGGGTGGGGCCGGCGAGCTCGACCCTGCGACAGGCGTCGGTGAGGTGTCGTTCGCAGGATCGGTGCACTTCACCGGGCACGACGGAGTTCTCGACCTCACCCTCGCGAACCCGACGATCGAGTTCGAGGGTGATGGGAACGCTGCGCTCATGCTCGACGCGAAGAGCACAGATATGGAGGGCAAGGTCACCGTCGACACGGCTCAAGAGTGGGTTGGCGAGCTCGTCGCACCGGCAGCAGTCGCACTGCAAGGCGAGAAGCTCGAGATCAGCGCAATGCAGGCATCCCTCACAAACTCTGGCGCCGCCGCCTTCGCCGGCTTCTACGAGGCCGGAGCCGAACTCGACCCCGTGACGCTCAGCCTTGAGACCACCGGGTGCGAGGCGACCGCCACAACCGCCACAGAGCCGACTGCGGAGCCTACGCCCGCGCAGCCTGCCGAGGAAGCGACTCCAGTTACGGCTGAGGCCCGCATTCCATGGCTTCCGATCATCGTCGGCGGCGCAGCGCTTGTTGTGATTGCGCTCACGACGGGAATGCTCATCGGCGGGCGAAAGAAGAAGCCTCAGGAAGGCGGCGAAGGATCGGCCGAGGCGCAGCCAGGCGGCGACCCCGAGTAGCGGTCTCCGGAGGCAAGGGGCGGGGTGTAGTCGTGGGGGCTACGCCCCGCCCCTGAAAGTATGCAGGAGGCTGCTGCTACTCTCGTTTCAGGCTGCGCTCGCGGCCCGCAACACTAGGAGCACCTCTTGACCCGACGCACTGCATGTCGCGCGCTCACCGCCGGACTGACTGCCGCGCTTCTCGGAGGCGCCCTCGCCTCCGCCTCGGCCATGCCAGCCCTCGCGCGGCCCACTGAGGGCGGCGCGCTGCATACGACTGCAGCTACCGCGGGGGAGTGTGCTGTGGGCGAGGCGGAGCTGCGCTGGGGCGTCAAAGAGCGCTTCCGTAACTACATCAGCGGCTCGATTGCGGGCGGTGAGTGGGTCACAGAGGGCGGCGTGACCTACGAAACCCCACAGTTCACCTGGCCGAGCGGCACCGGAGGTGTGCGCGAGGACCTTTCGGGCGGAGCAGTAACGTTCCCCGGGAGCATTCACTTCACGGGCCACGGCGGACTCATGCAGTTGGACCTCAGGAACCCGCAGATCGTATTCACAAGCCCCAAAACCGCAGAGCTCGTGCTCGAGATGGCCGCCTCTGACGTTGAGGGCGGCGAGCTTGTATTCGAACCCGTGACCGCGGCAAATATTGACATCGCTGGCGCGCACACAGGAGACGGCTCGAGCTATTCGATTGAGGCGGCTCCCGTCCATCTCACCGAGGCTGGTGCGGCGGCCTTCAACAACAAGTACGGCGACTACTCTCCAGGGGAAACATTCGACGCGCTCGCGGTCTCGCTGACGCTCCCCGGATGCGCCATCACCGTGTCGACAGGAACTGCCGCACCGCCCGAGGAAGAAGTGCTGCCGGGCGATCCCGCTGGTCAGGCCGGACCCGAGATCCCATGGGTGATCGTTGCCCTCGGCGGCGTTGCTCTCGTCGGCATCGGGGTAACAACAGTGCTGTTGCTGCGCGGGCGCAAGCCCGAGAAGTAGTCCGCCGGCTCACCCACGGCGCCAGGCGTGTTGCCGTTGCCGGGCCAAAAGGGGGAGAACGACGAAGGGCCGGCCACACCAGAAGGTGTGACCGGCCCTGTGCCTAGCGGGACTTAGAAGTCCATGCCTGCACCCGGGTCAGCTGCCATGGGAGCAGCGGGCTCGGGCTTGTCTGCAACGACTGCCTCAGTGGTGAGGAACAGGCCTGCGATCGACGCTGCGTTCTGCAGAGCCGAACGAGTGACCTTTACCGGGTCGTTGATGCCGGCTGCGAGCATGTCGACGTACTCGCCGGTAGCTGCGTTCAGGCCCTGGCCAACGGGCAGCTCAGAGACCTTGTGCGCGACAACGCCGGGCTCGAGGCCAGCGTTGAGGGCGATCTGCTTGAGCGGTGCCTCGATAGCTACCTGCACGATAGCCGCGCCGGTAGCCTCTTCGCCGGTGAGCTCGAGGTTTGCGAACGCCTTTGCGCCGGCCTGAATGAGTGCGACGCCGCCGCCGGGGACGATGCCCTCCTCGACAGCTGCCTTTGCGTTACGGACTGCATCCTCGATACGGTGCTTGCGCTCCTTGAGCTCAACCTCAGTCGCAGCGCCAGCCTTGATGACTGCAACGCCACCAGCGAGCTTCGCAAGGCGCTCCTGGAGCTTCTCACGGTCGTAGTCGCTATCGGTGTTGTCGATCTCGCGGCGGATCTGCTGCACGCGGCCCTCGACTGCTTCCTTCTCGCCGCCACCCTGAACGATGGTGGTCTCATCCTTAGTGATGATGACCTTGCGAGCGGTGCCGAGCATGTCGAGCGTTGCGTTCTCGAGCTTCAGGCCGACCTCTTCCGAGATGACCTGGCCGCCGGTGAGGATCGCGATGTCCTGCAGCATTGCCTTGCGGCGATCGCCGAAGCCCGGAGCCTTCACGGCTGCCGACTTGAAGATGCCACGGATCTTGTTCAGCACGAGGGTCGCGAGTGCTTCGCCCTCGACGTCCTCAGCAATGATGAGGAGCTGCTTGCCCGACTGGATGACCGGATCGACGACGGGGAGCAGGTCCTTGATGTTCGAGACCTTGCTGTTGACGACGAGGATGTACGGATCCTCGAAGACGACCTCCTGGCGGTCAGCGTCAGTGACGAAGTACGCCGACAGGTAGCCCTTGTCGAAGCGCATGCCCTCGGTGAGCTCGAGCTCGGTGCCGAACGTGTTCGACTCCTCGACGGTGACGACGCCTTCCTTGCCGACCTTGTCGATAGCTTCGGCGATCAGCGCGCCGATCTGCTCGTCAGCTGCGGAGATCGAAGCGGTTGCAGCGATCTCGGCGGTGGTCTCGATCTCCTTCGAGTGCGCGTGCAGCTCGGTGATGACAGCCGCGACAGCCTTCTCGATGCCCTTCTTCAGAGCGATGGGGTCGCTGCCTGCAGCAACGTTGCGGAGGCCCTCACGGACGAGCGCCTGTGCGAGCACGGTAGCGGTGGTGGTGCCGTCGCCTGCGACGTCGTCGGTCTTCTTTGCGACCTCCTTGACGAGTTCAGCGCCGATCTTCTCGTACGGATCGTCGAGCTCGATCTCCTTCGCGATCGAAACGCCGTCGTTAGTGATCGTCGGGGCGCCCCACTTCTTCTCAAGAACGACGTTGCGGCCACGCGGGCCCAGCGTCACCTTGACAGTGTCAGCGAGGATGTTGAGACCCCGCTCAAGGCCGCGACGTGCCTCTTCGTCAAACGCAATCATCTTTGCCATGTAATTCGCCCCTCCCGGACGTCTAGGGAAAGCTGCAGAAACCGTAGGGGTTCTGCGCCAGGTTTAGCACTCAGTCGATCCGACTGCTAACACCAATTTTGGCACTCAGGTGCTGAGAGTGCAAGGAGGGGCGCTCGCCTGCAGCGAACGGAGATACGAACTACTTCGCGGACTTGCCGGGGCCGGCGTAGTCGGCGCCAATCAGCACGACGAGGTCAGAGTTGCCCTCGGCGTACTCGGTGTTGAGATACGTGGAAACGCCGCCGAGCTTCTCGGCGAGCCCGAGCGCCGCGGGCTCGTTCGCTGGATCTGAGTAGAAGACCGCTGAAATCTCTTTGTCGGTGTCTGCGGCGGGGCCAGCAAGCACAATCGTTCCCCACTTCTCGTCGGT
This sequence comes from Leucobacter aridicollis, assembly GCF_024399335.1. Classification (NCBI taxonomy): domain Bacteria; kingdom Bacillati; phylum Actinomycetota; class Actinomycetes; order Micrococcales; family Microbacteriaceae; genus Leucobacter; species Leucobacter aridicollis. Next base: position 3,010,778 of record NZ_CP075339.1, on the reverse strand, counting down.
GATGATCGTCGCGAGCGCCTGGGCCATGTCGCCTTCGGCGGTCGTTCCGTCGAGCACCGCGACAGTTGCCTCAGGCGTGAGCTGAGGTTTCACTTTCGTATCCGCGGCGGCCGGACCCTGCGAAGAGGGCAGCGGCAGCGAGCCACTCGAACCCGCGATCGTGACACCAACAATGCCGATAGTCGTCAGCAAGGCAGCGCCAATCAGTCCGCCGAGCACGAAGTGCCAGGTCACGCGTGGTTGAGCCGTCACGCGGTGGGCGCCAATGCGGCCGCCGACCGGGATCTCATCAAACCTGTCGGCCGGGTAGTCGGAAGCCGCGGTGCGTCGCGAACGTGCGCCGTGCGCCGCCTCGTGTTCCTTTGTCACCCGTGTCTCCAAGGTCCCCTACCCAAACTCGATCGCCAACAGGCGTCCGAGAGTTTCAACGCTCAAGAATACAGTGCCTTGACACCGTGCATCCTGAACGTCTTCGGAGCGGCCCACACCCCGCCCAATCCCGCACGACGTCGGCTGCCGCCCGGGGCGTCGGCAGCGCCGGACCGCCGAGCGCGGTGCGCCCGCTAGAGCGAGTCTTCCTCCGTGCTTCGCACGTCGGCTGCCGCCGGGGGCGTCGGCAGCGCCGGACCGCCGAGCGCGGTGCGCCCGTTAGAGCGAGTCCGGCGCATATATCGCACGGGCGAGGGCGTCGATAACGTCGGGGGTGCGCCCAGCGCTCGCAAACAGCATCGAGTCGTTGATGTCGATGATCCTGCGCTTCTTGCCTGCTGTCGTGAGCGCGATGCTTGGCTGAGCCTCGATCAGGCCGTCCACGCCCTCAGTGCTCGTGAGTCCCTTCGACATCACGAGGATGATGTCAGGGTCCATCTTCACGAGCGCCTCGTCTGTCATCGGGCGCTCACCCTTCCAGCCTGCCTCTTCGGCAACGTCGATGACGCCGAGCGATTGCAGGAGCGTATCGACCCCGCTCCCTTCACCGAACAGGTAGTAGATCCCGGCGCCACCGCGAACGTACAGGAACGCGACCCGCGGCCGGTTGGCCTCGTCAGCGGGAATGAGGCGGGCGACCTCTTCCTCTTTCGCAGCGATCGCGTCGGCGACCTTGGCGTTCAGCTCGGTCGCTGCCGCTGAGACGCCGAGGCCTTCAGCGAGCTGCTGAGTTGCCTCGGCCGCCGAAGCGGGATCGATCGAGCGCTTGACGACAACGACGGGCACGCCTGCGTTGCGCATGACGTTCACGAAGTCGATGCCGCCGACGCTGAGGTCCGTGAAGATCACTGTGGGCTCGAGGCCAAGCACGGACTCTGCCTCGATATCGTGGCCGCCAGTCACGACGAGTGGGAGATCTTCAGAGCCGGGGAACGTTGTCGTCGCGTCGCGTCCGATGAGCTGATCACCGAGGCCAAGGTTGTAGACGATGTCAGCGAGGGTCCCTGTGAGCGAGATGGCGAGCACCCGAGACGTGTCGGTCACCTCGACTGGCACGTCGCCGGTGCGGTCGTGCGACTGCACGGTCACCGGAAGTGTCGCCTTCGGCTTGTCGGCAAGGGGCGTGACTGACGGTGCCCCCACAATCGCTGTCGTCGGGCCCTCGTAATCGAGAGGGTTCTCAAGCGGGGTGAGCGACGCGAGTGGCGGCAGCTCGACTGTCTCAGTTTCGTCAGTTGACGAGTTCGGCCCGGCCGTTTGGCAGCCCGTCAGGGCAAGGGCGAGACCCAGTGCGAGCGCGACTGCCGCCCGGGTGCGAGAAGTGCGAGCCTTGAGCATCGATCCCCTTTTCGTATGTATGACGTGAGCAAGCTTAACCTCACGAAGATATGATGAAGTGTGAGTTCTCTCGAAGACTCGCATGTACACGGTGCTTCAACGCGCCCGGATCTCCTAGAAAGCGTCACGCGCGAGCATGAATAACACAGGCCGCACTTCGCCTACACGACGGAGTAGTCGCGCACCCATTCTCTTCGCCGTCCTCGGAGTGCTGCTCGTGTTGAGCGTTCTCGTCTCGGCCGGGACGGGTCAGCTCGCGATCCCGCCGCAGGAGGTGCTCGGCTCGATCCTGCACAGGATTGGCATCGACTGGCTGCCGCTTCCCTCGGTTCCCGCGGGTGACGAAGCACTGTGGGCGATCCGATTCCCGCGCGTCGCAATGGCAGTACTCATCGGAGTCGGCCTCTCGGTTTCAGGCCTCATCATGCAGGCGATCTTCGGGAACCCGCTCGCTGAACCCGGTGTCATCGGCATCTCGTCTGGTGCCGCGGTCGGCGCCGGCATCTCGATCGTGTTCGGTCTCACTGTCTTTGGACAGTGGACCACGGCAATCCTCGCCTTCCTCACTGGCCTCATCGCCACGCTCATTGTCTATTCGATGAGCCGGGCCGAAGGGCGCACCGAGGTCGTCACACTTGTGCTCACAGGTATCGCGGTCAACGCAATCGGCGGTGCCGCGATTGCAGCGCTCACGTTCATGGGCGATACCCAGTCGCGTGAGGCGATCGTTTTCTGGCAGCTCGGAAGCCTGAAAGGAATGAGCTGGTCGCAGGTGCTCGTCGTCGCACCGATCATCGCGATCGGCCTGTTCGCCGCCTACGTTTCGTCGCGAAAGCTTGACCTTCTCGCGCTCGGCGAGCGAAACGCTCGCCACCTCGGCGTCAACGTTGAGCTGCTGCGGATCGGCATGATCCTCGTCGTCTCGCTCCTCGTCGGCGCAGCCGTCGCGTTCGCCGGCATCATCTCGTTCGTCGGTCTCGTCATCCCGCACCTCATGCGCATGATCCTCGGCCCCGCACATTTGCCGCTCGTGACAGCGACCGCGCTCGCCGGCGCACTCCTCATGACGCTCGCCGACCTTGCCGCGCGTACGCTCGTGCCGATGGCCGAGCTCCCCATTGGCATTCTCACGGCGCTCGTCGGTGGCCCGTTCTTCTTCTGGCTGCTCAGACGAACACGGAAGCGCTCGGGAGGGTGGGGATAATGAACGCTCGCCACATCGCACTTCCGACGGTCGCCGACAGCGGCACCGTCGTCTGCGCCGCCGCCTCTGTCACAATCGAACGCGGCCGCAAGAAACTGCTCGACAGCGTCTCGCTCGACCTCCGCGCTGGCGAGGTCCTCTCACTTCTTGGCCCGAACGGTGCGGGCAAGTCGACCCTGCTGAGCCTGCTCTCTGGTGATGTTGAGCCAGACGATGGCCGCGTCGAGTTCGGCGGCAAGTCCCTCGACGAATGGTCTCTCGTTGACCTGTCCCGCCGCCGCTCAGTGCTGCTGCAGGAGAACCAGCTGCTGTTCCCGTTCACGGTGCACCAGGTCGTCGAGATGGGGCGAGCGCCGTGGCGCCGCACCCCGCTCGAAGATGACGACAATGAGGCGATCGGTGAGGCGATCTCGGCGACTGACATCGGTCACCTCGGGCACCGTAGGGTCCCGTCGCTGTCGGGAGGCGAGCGTGCACGCACGGCGTTCGCACGCGTCATCGCCGGACGCACCGGCGTGCTCATGCTCGACGAGCCGACTGCGGCGCTCGACCTCGGCCACCAGGAGGCAGTGCTGACGCTCGCGCGCGAACGCGCCGCAGCCGGGGATGCGGTGCTCATCGTGTTGCACGACCTCAACCTTGCGAGCGCCTACTCCGACAGGATCGCGCTGCTCCGAAACGGCAAGATCGTCGCGAACGGTGCGCCTGACGAGGTGCTTGAGGCTGAGGTGCTGACCGACGTCTACCGCACCCCTGTCGAGGTGATTCGCCACCCGGTGACGGGCCAGCGGATCGTGCTCCCCAACCGCGCCGGGTAGCCACGGCCCGCCGCGCGTCGAATTTTACGCACCCAGTCGCGCGCTGATAAAGTTGTTCGCTGTACGGGCACGATGCCCGCACGGGTCCTTAGCTCAGTTGGTAGAGCGCGTCGTTCGCAATGACGAGGTCAGGGGTTCAATTCCCCTAGGATCCACAATTCACTGTGCATATTTCGCGGGTGTTCCTTGCCTGTCTGGGGCCGGTGCCGCCCGGGCCGAGCCCGGCCGACTATTCAGCCGCCGCGAGTTCAAGCCGCAGCTGCGTCACTCTGGTTGCCGCCTCGCGGAGCCGTTCCTCGGGGAGGGTACCTGTGTCTGCCGCAGCAGTGACACCGTCGACGAGAGCAGCAACGCCCGGGGCATCCATTCCGATAACGGTGAGTGCGAGGTCGGCGCCGGCGGCAATGGCGGCGACGGTGGTGGCTACGGGATCCTGGTACTCGGGGATCCCACTGGCGCGCAGCATGCCGAGATCGTCGGTGACGGCGACGCCTGTGAACCCGAGCTCGGTGCGCGCGAGCGCATACCATTCGGGTGCGAGCGACGCCGGTTTCGGCGAGACGTCGGTGTAGGCGAGGTGCCCGAACATGAGAAGTTCTGCGCCTGCGTTGATGCCGGAGGCGAACGGAACTGCAGTGTCGGCGCGCCACTCAGTGAGCGTGAGCGCGGTCTCAGGGATCGCCTGGTGCGAGTCCGCCGGAGTGGCCCCGTGCCCGGGGAAGTGCTTGAGCGTTGAAGCGACAAGCCCTCGTTCGCCGGCGACGGCCGCGGTGACGCGTGTGGCGGCGTCCTTCCCGGTGTCGCCGAGGGAGCGGGGGTAGATGAAGCTTGCAACGTCGGCGGTGGCGTCGGCGACGACGCCAAAGTTGACGTTGACGCCCGCCGACCGAAGGAGGTTCGCGCGGCCGCGGAACGCGTCGGTCGTCGCCTGTTGCTGTTCGGATCGCAGCTCGTCTGCACCTGGCAGCGTGTCCCACGGAAGCCTGGTGACGAGCCCACCTTCTTCGTCGATTGCGACGAGCGGAGGGATCGTGGCGTCAACGGTGAGCCCCGCAGTGAGCGCGGCAAGCTCTTCGGGGGAGCCGGGAACGTTCGCTCCCATGATGATGAAGCCGCCGATACCGGAGCTCGTCATGAGCTCCCGGAGCTGGGCCGGGTCTGTCGTCGGGATCGAGGCCATGATCACGCTGCCCGCGAGCTCGCGCGTCGAAGCCGCCGCGACCCACTGTGCGGCTTCGGCCTCACGGAGCTCCTCGGGAGTGGGCGGAGGCGGGGGAGCGGCCGTCGTCGGGGTCGAGGGCGCTGGCGCCGCGGGTTCCGGGGCGCACCCGATGAGGCCCGCCGATAGCGCGACGCTGAGGGCGCCGACGGCTGCCCAGCGGAGGGTCCTGCGGGCGGGGACCGGCGGCGACACGGGTCTGGGCCGGAGCTGGACGCCAACCTCGCGCGCTCGGGCGTCAGCCCTGGCGCGGAGGTCGTGAGGGGAGAGGCGCATACCCAGATTCTAGGGGCGCCGTAGCGTCATCGGGGCGAACGCATAGCTGGTCAGGATCGCCGCTCACCTCGAGCAAGTGGTTCGTTCCAACACACTGAAAGTGGGCCTTGAGATAAACCAAAAAGCTCGAGAGGGTGGACACCATGAACGAACAGACACTCCCAAGGCCAACTTTCACACCGCACAACGCCGAGCATGCAACACTCACCAACAGTTTCCGCGGCGGCGTCATCATGGACGTCGTGACCGCGGAGCAGGCGAAGATCGCGGAGGCCTCCGGAGCGGTCGCGGTGATGGCTCTCGAGCGGGTGCCCGCGGACATCCGTGCGCAGGGCGGGGTCGCCCGCATGAGTGATCCTGACCTCATCGACGGGATTCGCGCAGCCGTATCAATTCCGGTGATGGCAAAGGCCCGTATCGGCCACTTCGTCGAGGCCGAGGTGCTCGCCGCCCTTGGAGTTGACTACGTCGACGAGAGCGAGGTGCTGTCGCCCGCCGACTACACCCATCACATCAACAAGCGTGAGTTCGACGTTCCGTTTGTGTGTGGAGCGACGAACCTCGGAGAGGCGCTGCGGCGCATCACCGAGGGGGCGGCGATGATCCGCTCAAAGGGTGAGGCTGGCACCGGTGACGTGTCAGAAGCGACGCGCCATATTCGCACCATCCGGGCAGAAATAGGCGGGCTTGTGTCACTCGGAGCCGACGAGCTGTTTGTCGCGGCGAAGGAGCTGCAGGCGCCGTACGAACTCGTCGCCAACGTCGCCGCAACAGGAAAGCTCCCGGTGCCGCTCTTCACCGCTGGTGGTATCGCGACACCGGCTGATGCGGCAATGATGATGCAGCTCGGGGCGGACGGGGTGTTTGTGGGCTCTGGGATCTTTAAGTCGAACGCCCCTGAAAAACGTGCAGTCGCCATCGTGCGGGCAACACAGAACTTCCGCGATCCTGACATCATCGCCGAGGTCTCCCGCGGGCTGGGGGAGGCGATGGTCGGCATTAACGTGAGCGACCTTCCAGCGCCTCACCGCCTCGCTGAACGCGGCTGGTAGCGGCGGGGGAGCGGCCCCCGACGAGAATACACTTGTCGGGTGTCGTTTTCCCTCTGGCTCTCACTGCTGACCGCGTGCCTCGTTATTAGCCTCACCCCGGGGGCCGGTGCGATCAACACAATGTCGAACGCGCTTGCGAGCGGCTGGAGGCGGTCGATCTGGGGAATCGTCGGGCAGGTGATCGCGCTCATCGTGCACATCGTCATCGTGGCCGCAGGCGTTGGGGTGTTTGTCGCGAAGTCACCGGCGCTGTTCGCTGGCATCAGGTATGCGGGAGCCGCATACCTTGTCTATCTCGGTGTACGGATGGCGCTCACTCGGCCGAGGCAGGCGGACGCTGGCGATGTCACTGTCGTGCCACACGTGACCAACCGCGCAATGCTGCTGCGGGGACTGTGGGTGAACCTGCTGAACCCGAAAGCGATCGTGTTTTTCCTCGCGTTCATCCCGCAGTTCGTGCGGCTCGACCAGCCTCAGCTGCCGCAGTACGTCATTTTGGGTGCCACGGCGGTAGCGGTAGATGTGCTTGTCATGTGGTTCTTCTTCGCAGCGGCAGCGAAGCCGTTTGGGCGATTCGCGTCGACTGTGAGAGGACAGCGGGTGCTGAACATCGTGTTTGGCGCGCTGTTTGTTGTCGTCGCCGGGGTGCTGCTGCTCATGCACTAGGGGTATCTACCCCCGAATCTTCACCCGTCACAGAACTACAGATTCGGGTCAATCATTCTATTTGGCTTGTAATCTGACAAGATGCACCAAGTGAATCCACAGGGAGGTGGTTCACAGGTACCGGCTACACTGCCTCCCCTGCCGTCTCGAATCGATGCCGAGACGGGAGCGTTCGCTGCGCTTCGCGCCGGCTCAGCGATCGCGGTGCTCAGCGACGAGGGATTCGGTCGCTCGACGTTGCTCTGGCGCTTCGCCGCAGACTCAAGGAAGTTCGGCGTCGAATCACTCACC